>CAJKRG010000025.1 GCA_905202215.1 uncultured Porphyromonadaceae bacterium | reverse complement strand
GGGGATCCGACTGTGGCCGACGCTATCCTTGACCGCATAGTCCACTCCGCCCATACCATCGAACTCTCCGGAGAAAGCATGCGAAAACTCAAGGCTAAAAAGTAAGCCGGATATAAAATCGACAAAATTAAATTGACCCCCGCCGCCAGGACTTTTCAGGGGTCAATCTTATTTTGACGAGGGGGTCAATTTTTTTCCGCCGACAGGGGTCAATCTGCACCGACTTTTCCACCTCCGGAAAGATTCGCGAGAGTACACCGATCTTATATCGTGGCCATCGAAGCCATCGAACGTTTCTCTAACCGCCAGATCTATATCACAGGACGCACTGCCCCAATACCTGTCGGCCGAAAGTACAACGAATCCTTCTCCAAGAGGATTCTTAATGATATTTGAAATCTACAAACCGATACAAAAATGAAAATTATTCTCCCGGCTCTTATCGCCCTGTCTGCCGTATGCTCCGCTGCATATGCCGGCACACCCATCAAACAGGATCAACTTCCCAAAGAGGCCCGCAATTTCATTGCAAAGTACTATCACGATGAAAATATCCGCAAAGTGGAAAAGGAGCAGGGGCACCGCGGGGCCGAATATGAAGTCGATTTTACCGGAGGCGCCGAAGTCGAATTCAACGAGGACGGCTCTTGGAAAGACATCAAGGCAGCCAAAGGCGGCACTGTACCCGCCGCTGTAGTACCTGCCGCCATTGCCGCCCATGTAAAGGAAAACTATGCCGGACAGGAAATCGTAGAGATATCGCGAAAACGCGGCGGATATGAGATCGAACTGTCCAATGGCAGCGAACTCAGACTCACCGAAGACGCCAAGCCACTCGCCAACCGCGAAAGAGGCCAGTACGGCAAACGTCCGCGCCACTGATCCGGTAGCTGCCACCAACAGCCGCATGAAGCATTCCTGACAATCGGAAGAGCCTCATGCGGCCGTTTTTATTATATGTATAAGCTCTTGGATTATAACGCCGCAAAGCGAAGCGTTTTGCTTATTCGATGCATTTATTTATCTTTGCAAACGATTCACTTTTACCGACATATTATCAAATATCATGAAAATAAAATATCTGCTTTTAGCATGTTGCGCAACATTGCTCCCGACGGCCTTGCCTGCAGCTCCCACAAAAGAATCAAAACAGGTGCGTGAGATCATCGCCAGAGTCAACGACCGCTGGCAGACAGACCATCCGGCCGAAACATGGGCTTTCTGGGACAACGCCGCCTATCATACCGGCAACATGGAGGCCTATTTCCTTACTGGAAACGAGGCCTGGCGCGATTACTCGGAACGCTGGGCCGAGCATAACCAGTGGAAAGGAGCCAAAAGCGATGACAAAAGCAAATGGCAATTTGCCACATACGGCGAAGACGACGAGCATGTTATGTTCGGCGACTGGCAGATCTGTTTCCAGACATATGCCGACCTTTACCGTCTGCTGCCGGACGACAGAAAGATAAGCCGCGCACGCGAAGTGATGGAATACCAGATGTCGACTCCTGAAAACGGCTACTGGTGGTGGGCGGACGGCCTCTACATGGTAATGCCCGTAATGACAAAACTTTACAATATAACCGGCAACGACAGATATCTCGACAAACTGTACGAATACATACAATATAGCGACAGCATTATGCTCGATCCGGAGACCGGGCTATACTACCGCGACGGCAAATATGTATATCCGGCTCACAAAAGCGCCAACGGCAAAAAAGATTTCTGGGCACGCGGCGACGGCTGGGTTCTCGCCGGTCTTGCCAAGGTTCTCAAAGACCTCCCTGCCGATTATAAGCAGCGCCGCTTTTTCGAAGAAAAGTTCGTGAGGCTCGCCGATGCAGTGACAGCCTCGCAGCAACTGGAAGGATACTGGACGCGCTCCATGCTCGACGCCGAACATGCTCCCGGCCCCGAGACATCGGGTACGGCATTTTTCACCTACGGTCTTCTATGGGGTATCAACAACGGACTGCTCAAAGATGAGAAATATCTTACGGCCGCCCGCAAAGGATGGGAATATCTGAGCAAGACAGCCCTACAGAAAGACGGCTCCGTCGGCAATGTGCAGCCAATCGGCGAAAAGGCCATTCCGGGTCAGATCGTAGACCGCAAGTCGGTATCCAACTTCGGTACAGGCGCCTTTCTGCTGGCCGCATGTGAATATGTGCGTTTTCTGGAAAAAGAAAACAACGAAGACCGCGACTATTGGACCGATCTGGCATACAGGATGGCGGAGCCTGTGCTCCGCAACATGGCCGAAGGCAATCTTCAGAAAAACATGCTTGTCGAAGTGAGTCCAAACTGGGACGGCCGCAATATAAAGGTAGCCTACATGGAGACCTTCGGACGGCTTATGGCCGGCATAGCACCATGGCTCTCCCTTCCCGACGACAATACGGCCGAAGGCGCGAGACGCCGACAACTCCGCGAATGGGCCCTGAAAGCCTATGCCAATGCCGTCGATCCTGACAACCCGGACTATCTTCTCTGGCGTCAGGAAGGCCAGACTCTTGTAGACGCGGCCTATATAGCCGAATCCTTCATACGCGGATACGATGCCCTCTGGAAACCGCTCGACGATACTGTGAAACAGCGCTATATCGACGAATTCACACGCCTGCGCCGTATAGATCCGCCCTATACCAACTGGCTTCTCTTCTCATCGACCATCGAAAGCTTTCTCGCAAAGGCCGGTGCCCCCTTCGACGAATATCGCGTAAATTCGGCCATCCGCAAGGTCGAGGAATGGTATACCGGTGACGGATGGTATGCCGACGGCCCCGAATTCGCATTCGACTACTACAGCAGCTATGTGTTCCATCCGATGTATCTCGAGACTCTGCAGAATATGAAGGATTCTGGCAAGTACAGCCGAATAGATTACAATAAATATTACGACCGCGCACTGCGCCGGACGCAGAAATACAGCATAGTACTCGAAAGGCTTATTTCGCCTGAAGGAACGTTTCCCGTGTTCGGGCGCTCGATTCCATACCGTATGGCGGCAATGCAGCCTCTCGCGCTCACTGCATGGTACCGACGGCTCCCCGAAGGCCTTGCACCGGGCCAAGTACGCGGAGCACTTACCGACGTGATGCACCGTATGTTCGACGGAAAAGAAAATTTCAACGAAGCAGGATTCCTCACCATCGGCTTCGCAGGGCGGCAGCCGAACATCGCCGACTGGTATACCAACAACGGTTCTCTATATATGACCTCTCTCGCATTCCTGCCTCTGGGACTTCCCGCAACCGACCCGTACTGGACCGATGCCGCACTTCCCCGAACCGCACAGAAGGCATGGAGCGGACAGCCGTTCCCAAAAGATCATCATTGGCCTGACACCATAACCACCCGCGACCGCTTCTGATAACAAAAAACAGAGAATAATATGCGTTTTGTAGAATAAAAAACTTACTTTTGTATCTGTCGAACCTTATAAAACAAAGCAAACGCAGCCAATCAATTAATTAACAACTTTTTATAATTCCACATTCGAATGAAAGGACTTTTACTCTGTTTACTCTTTTCTGCCACCTCGACTATTCCAGCTTTGGCGCAGGAAGCCAACGAACCGATCGTATTCAAGACCGACGGCATCCGCTATCAGGTCAACGCCGAAAATAATGCGACAGTGTCGCTTATGCCTATCGATGATGGTTATCAAGGAGACTTCGTGCTCCCGGCGCAAGTGACCGATGAATCCACCGGCACCACATATACCGTGACAGGAATCGGCAACGAAGCGTTTTACCGCTCGAAATGCGACAAAATCACGCTTCCCGCCACTCTGACATCAATTGCCGGCAACGCATTCTTCTACTGCACAATGAAAGAATTTGTCGTAGATGCGGCAAGTACGGCATACACAGCCCTGGACGGCATACTCTACACCAAAGACATGTCAGCGATTCTGAGTTTTCCCAACAGCAAGGATTTCGGGAATTACCAGCTTCCTGAAACGGTGACATCCATAGGCGACTATGCATTCTGCAGCGTATGGCTGACTCAATTCGATATTCCCGAACAAATCACAAGCATAGGCGAAGGAGCTTTCATGGATACCCGTCTGCGGTCTTTCGAGATTCCAGCTACCGTCAAGAACATCGGCAGCGCAGTCTTGCAGAATTGCCGCAGTCTGAAAACGGTAAGTTTCCCTGAAGGCATGACAGTTCTGCCTGATCACATACTCGCGTCAAGCTATATGCTTGAAAAAGTCGATCTACCTTCAACGCTCACCCGCATAGGCACTTATGCTTTCAGCGGTACTTTCATCTATTCTTATGGCAGCCTCGTACAGGAGATCGTTATTCCCGATAATGTGACCACTATCGAAAGCGGCGCTTTCGATGGCTGCCGCGGTCTAAAGACAGTCACTCTCAACAAAAATCTCCAGACTATAGATCTCTTTGCTTTTACCCGCTGCTCAGCTCTCACCAAACTCATATCATTGAACCCTGAGCCTCCGAAATGTCTCGGCATGGTCGAGGAAGAAAATGATGTGGAAGGAGCTTTCAATGAAGTTCCCGCCTCTTGCGTTCTCTATGTTCCCGAAAATTCTGTCGAATCTTATCGCACTGCCTGGGGTTCAAAATTCACCGATATCCGACCGCTGGAGACTTCCGGAATCGACAATATCACTCCCAACGGCTCCGATATGCATGTAAGTACAGCCGACGGTGTTCTTACCGTATCGGCCGCTTCTCCGGTAGAGGTTTTCGACACCACAGGCAAAAAGCTTGCATCAAGGGCCAGCGGTTCTTTCTCCACCCCGCTCACTCCCGGTGTTTATATTGTACGCGCAGGATTACGCAGTATGAAAGTCGTCGTGCGGTGACGTACCACGAACTAATTTATATCAAACAAAAAGAGGCAGCGGGCTGCCTCTTTTTGTTTGATATAAATTAGGAAAATGTTGTTTTAAATATCGAGCAGTAGCTGACGCGAGTCTCCCGAGTCTTCGGTTTTAACCGAACTCGACAGCGTAAGCCCCATGAGGCGGACAGGTTTCTCTATCTCAGCTTTCTCAAGGAGCTGAAGAGCGTAAGGCAGCAGTGCTTCGGGGCTATAGTCGTCCTCAACTCCCGAAATGCTTCGGGAGATATTGGTGAAGTCCGTATAACGCACCTTCAATGTCAATGTATTGCCTTTAAAACTCTTGCGGGCAATACGCTCCGACAATTCACCTACTACACTCTCAAGCATTGCCCGGATATCGGCATCGGCACTTATATCGTCCTTAAGGGTTCGCTCACACCCTACGGATTTGCGTATACGGTATGCCTCGACAGGACGTTCGTCTACACCACGTGCGAAATTGTAGAAAAGGGGGCCGGCCTTGCCGAAATGAAGTCGCAATTCGGGTTGCGAAAATTTATGGAGATCAGCTCCGGTATAAATGCCGAGCGCATGCATCTTGGAGGCGGTGACCGGCCCGACGCCCCAGAAACTTTCGACCGGCATACGGGCTATAAAATCGATCGCATGCTGAGGCGCGATAACACACAGCCCGTCGGGCTTGCGATAATCCGAGGCTATCTTTGCAAGAAACTTATTATACGACACTCCGGCCGAGGCGATCAGTCCGAGACGGCTGCGGATTTTCTGTTTTATCTCCCGGGCAATGTCGACAGCGAATTCATGTCCGGTAAAATTTTCAGTAACGTCAAGAAAAGCCTCGTCGAGAGAAATGGGTTCGATAGTATCGGTATACTCATGAAAAATCTCATGAATCTGTGCCGACACTGCCTTATAGACATCGAACCTGCAGTCGACAAATATCAGACCGGGACATATGCGCCGTGCCTTAGACGACGACATGGCCGAGCGCACGCCATAGCGCCGCGCCTCATAGCTTGCCGCTGCCACAACACCGCGGCCGTCGGCCTGCCCGACAGCCAAAGGCTTGCCCTTGAGAGCAGGATTGTCGCGCTGTTCGACCGAAGCGTAGAACGCATCCATGTCGATATGTATTATTTTCCGAACCATTCAACAAGTATTACAGAGAGATAAAACAGAGAGCCTGACTCAACGAATCAGGCTCTCTGTGCTTTTGTTTTTGTCGGGGTGACTAGACTCGAACTAGCGACCTCACGCCCCCCAGACGCGTACTCTAACCAACTGAGCTACACCCCGTGTTTCTCAAAAGCGTTGCAAAGGTAGGCACTTTTTTGATTCCGTGCAAATTTTTCAGCAAGTTTTTTTACTGTAAAATTTCACATTTTTTGCAACTGGTTAAAGTATAGCGTTTTTCAAAATGTTAAATTTTAAAACGGAATCCGAACTGGAACATACCCTGAGCGCCAAAACCGGCTTCAGCAAACATTCCGACACTTCGTGAAAGATCGACCTGAGCTCCGATCGGCACGATCTGGAAGGCACAATACGACTTTGTATAATTGTCACCGCCTTTAGGCTGCATATACGAGAATTCAACTCCGAGTCCGAGTTTGGCATAGAGTTTTACAATGCTGTTGCGATAATACTCATAGCGGCCATTGAACATAACGGCATGATACGCGATATGGCTGGCGTCGGGACCTTTCGTACTGGTCGATGAAAAAGTATAGGACGGCCCGATCCATATTTTCGGCGCCACTTTGAAATTAACACCGAGATTCAAAGCGCCCCACGCGGTATTGACATGCTTCCAGCTGTCGTGCATGTTGGTGGCGTCCATCTGTGTGTAAGCTCCGTAAGAAGCTGTGATTTCGGCTTTCTGGGCCGAGAGGCCGAGTGTCGCGAAAACCGCTACAAGGCATACGATAAATTTCCTGATCATAACAATAGTTGAAATATGTTAGTATCAAGACAACACACACATGCCTGAATTGGTTCAGAAACGCCACATCAGAGATCGGAAACAGGGGCGATCTTGTGACGGGGACGTCCGATCATTATCGCACCCGCTACGCAGATACACAAGGCCCACGGATAGAAAAGCCACGGCCACGGTGCCGCAGGAGATACCCCGGCCATTCCTGTGGCAAGGAGAGTCTGCGCCCCGAAGGGAATAAGACACTGCATGATGCAGCTTGACGTATCGAGAAGCGATGCCGCACGTTTCGGCGATATTCCGTATCGCTCTGCAAGACTGCGGCACAGGGATCCGGTTGTAAGTATGGCGACAGTATTGTTGGCCGTACACATGTTTACAGCCCCGGTAATGACGCACATGGCGACCTGGGCACCTCGATATCCGAGGCCACGACTCGAAATGGCTCCGAGAAGATAATCTATACCTCCGGCTGATTTGATCACCCCGAGCATTCCGGCAGCCAGAAGAGTTATGACTATGAGCTCGCTCATACCGCTTATCCCCGACCCAAGCAGAGATACGGCCTCGAGAAGCGGCATGCCGAAAGGAATTGAGCACAACAAAGCGAGCGCGATACCGCTCACAAGTACCATTATGACATTTACCCCGGCGGCAGCCATGCCTATGACAAGAATATAGGGTGCGACAAGACGTATATCGGACCACGAAAGCATCCCGGCATCAACCGACTGACTGCCACCAAAACCTATGAATGTATATATTGCCAAAGTGATAAGAGCGGCCGGAAGGGCTATACGCAGATTTGCCTTGAACTTGTCGGCCATCTCGCATCCCTGCGAGCGTGTGGCCGCAATAGTGGTATCGGATATAAAGGAAAGATTGTCTCCGAAGAAGGCTCCCCCCAGTACCGCCGCAAGATAGAGTGCGACCTCCGAACCCGAATTCACGGCAAGCTCGACCACCAGAGGAGTAAGCGCCACCACCGTACCGACCGACGTACCGATCGACATGCTGATAAGACAAGCCGCTATAAAAACAGCCGGAAGCACGAAACCGGGCGGAAAGATATGCAGTGTAAGCCGAACGGTCGCATCGACAGCTCCCATGCCTTTGGCGAGAGAAGCAAAAGCTCCGGCAAGGATAAAAATCCACACCATATACAATATGTTTTCCCGGCCTGCGGCCTCGGAAAACACTTTTACACGCCCGACAAGATTTTGCCCGCGGAATACCACTATGCTCCATACCGACGCCGCAATAAGCGCCACAGATATAGGCACCGCATAGAAATCTCCGAGCAGTAATGATGACCCGAGATATAAAGACAGAAAAACTATTGCAGGAGAAAGGGCGAGCAGCCCACGCAGATGAAATGACGGAATATCTTTGGAGAATCGCATATAATCATGAAAAAACCTCACAAAATTAGCGAAAATTCGACAGATTTCATAGAACAAGCACGTTAAAAAGAGTGTCGAACGCAGAATCAAGGTCTTCCGCAACACCAGGATGCGGTCGGGACGTAGATATACACGCGCTACGTACAGCCGTGAGCCACCTGAAACGTTCATGAGCCTCGAGCGATCCTATCGGCGATGAATCGCCCTCAGATACTTTCCGGAAAGAGTCCAGCTGGAGGCCGAGCAACTCCAGATCAGCCTCAGGAAACAATGCCACGATCCGATCGGCGGCAATATGCATGCGGCACTGCAGCCAGCGTCTGCGCTTACACATCATCACTAATCCGACATTTATAAACTCACCGCGCTCTATGTCGGGGACATAACGCACCACGGCATATTCAAACAAGTTTTTTCCGGACTTCAACGGCATCGTCTACAAATATTTCAGAGTTGGCAAGACGTTGTTTCAAAAAAGCGGAATAAACCGCCTTCTGCTCCGAAACAGATATTTCGGACGAGGCCTGAATAAGCCATTCGTCAGGCACTGATGCGACAAGAGAGTCTATAAACCCGTCGTCGATACGGGAACGCATATATGCATCGGCCTCGGCCATCATTGTGGCATGAGGAAGCAATGCATGATCCTTTATATAAGGAAACGGCGACACGGCAGCGCTCTCCCAGCCAGTCCAGTTGTGATGGAAATAAAGCGACGAACCGTGATCTATAAGCCATAATTCACGATTCCACAGCAACATATTGGTATTGCGGGCAGTTCGGTCTACATTGGTCAGAAACGCATCGAGCCATACGATTTTCGACGCCTCAAACGACTCGGGCCTGTTGACAGTTACGTCCCATGCAAAAGCACCGTTCAGAAAATGCAAGCCAAGATTAAGTCCACGGCTGGCCTGAAGAAGATCCTGAATCTCCTCATCGCCCTCGGTACGACCGAAATCTTCGTCAAGATCCAGAAAAACGAGTTCGGGCACACGCAGACCGACTCGGCGCGCGACTTCGCCGCCTATAAGTTCCGACACAAGGGTCTTCGAGCCGTGGCCGCCGCCACGGAATTTCAGAACGTAGCGGAAACCATCGGCCGCTTCGGCGAGGGCCGGCAACGATCCGCCCTCGCGAAGAGGCATTATATAGCGCGTCACATCCTCGCGCCTCAGTTCAATATCTTTTATCATATTCTCCCACAAAAATACAAAAAAGCCTACATATATAACATCATAAATTCATGGCTTTCCTACTTGAAATCAACTTTTTCAATGCTATGCAACAGGGCGGCTCGCCTACGGCTTTGCGCATTTCGTATTTTTTTGTAAATTTGCGGTTTCAACGAGGGTGCATTCCGACCCTCAAAGTAACCGATCGAAAATGAGCAAAGAATATAAGCGAACGCTGATAACCACAGCACTCCCCTACACCAACGGTCCCGTGCACATCGGGCACCTCGCCGGCGTGTACGTACCGGCCGATATTTATGCACGTTACCTGCGTCTGGCAGGCCGCCCGGTGACACTTGTCGGCGGCAGCGACGAGCACGGTGTGCCCATCACCCTCAAGGCACGCGCCGAGGGTGTGACCCCGCAGGACATCGTCGACCGCTACCACGCCCTTATCAAGAAATCGTTCGAGGGGCTGGGTATTTCCTTCGATGTATATTCGCGCACTACATCCGACATACACTCCGAGACAGCTTCGGAATTCTTCACTCGCCTCTATGAGAACGGCCAGTTCATTGAGAAAGAATCGATGCAGCTCTACGACGCCGAGGCCGGGCAGTTCCTCGCCGACCGCTATGTGACCGGAGAATGCCCCCACTGCCATAACCCCAAGGCATATGGCGACCAGTGCGAGGCATGCGGCACTTCGCTCAACGCCACCGACCTCATCAACCCGCGAAGCGCCATAACCGGTAGCGTGCCCGAGCTACGCCCGACACGCCACTGGTATCTGCCCCTCGACCGCTGGGAGCCGGCACTACGCGAATGGATTCTCGAAGGACACAAAGAGTGGAAAAGCAATGTCTACGGCCAGTGCAAATCGTGGCTCGACATGGGTCTGCAGCCCCGCGCCGTGAGCCGCGACCTGTCGTGGGGTGTTCCTGTGCCTGTTGAAGGCGCGGAGGGCAAAGTGCTCTACGTGTGGTTCGACGCACCCATCGGCTATATCTCGAACACCAAGGAACTCTATCCCGACAGTTGGGAGACATGGTGGAAAGACCCCGAGACCCGTATTATCAATTTTATCGGCAAGGACAATATCGTTTTCCACTGCATTGTGTTCCCGGCCATGCTCATGGCCTACGGCGACAACTTTCAGCTCCCCGACAATGTTCCTGCCAATGAATTCCTCAACCTCGAAGGCGACAAGATATCCACATCGCGCAACTGGGCCGTATGGCTCCACGAATATCTGGCCGACTTCCCCGGCAAACAGGATGTGCTGCGCTACGTCCTCACAGCCAACGCTCCCGAGACGAAAGACAACGACTTCACATGGCGCGATTTCCAGGCCCGAAACAACAACGAGCTGGTGGCCATTCTCGGCAACTTCATCAACCGAGTCATAGTGCTCACGCACAAATATTTCGACGGCATTGTCCCTGCCGAAGGACAGCTCGAAGACATCGACAAGGCTCTCTTTGCCGAAATGGACAGCCTTAAGAAGTCGTTGACCGACAATCTGGAAACATTCCACTTCCGCGAAGCCCTGAAAGATGCCATGGCATTCGCCCGTGCCGGCAACAAATACCTTCAGGAAACAGAACCGTGGAAAGTCTGGAAAGAAAATCCGGCCAGAGTGGAGACCGTGCTCAATGTCTGCTTACAGGTATGCGCCTCGCTCGCTGTAGTCATGGAGCCGTTCATGCCTTTCATGAGCGAGAAACTGAGCAAAATCCTCGGACTCGGCAAACTCAGCTGGGATATGATCGGAGAGAAACCCGTAGCCGCAGGTACCACCGTCGGCAAGCCCGAATTCCTGTTCGAGAAAATCGACGATGCAACAATTCAGGCACAGATCGACCGTCTGGTGGAAACCAAACGCCAGAATGACATACGCAACTTCAAACCGGCACCCGTACAGTCTGAAATCACAATCGACGAGTTCGGCAAAATGGACCTCCGTGTAGGAACCGTCATAACATGCGAACGAGTGAAGAAAGCCGACAAACTTCTGAAATTCAGCATTGACGACGGTACAGGCACACCGCGCACCATAGTATCGGGCATAGCGCGCCACTATGAACCCGAAGCTCTGGTCGGAAAGCAGGTAATATTCGTAGCCAACCTCGCACCGGCCAAAATACGTGGAATCGAATCGCAAGGCATGATTCTGTCGGCACTGAATGCCGACGGAAGCCTCACCGTCGCCTCCCCTTCGACAGAAGCCACACCAGGCGCACAAGTCAAATAGCACAGTTTTATAGAGTCCGGATCGATTCTCCGGACTCTATGCAAACCCAGATAAGTCTTTTCCTTGATGAAGCCCAGAATACTCATAGTCTACACAGGCGGAACCATCGGTATGATCGAAGATCCGATCACCAAGGCACTGCGCCCTTTCAATTTCGACCATCTGATAGAAAATGTGCCGAAAGTGAAGATGTTGGATTACGAAATAGACCATATCCAGTTCGCACAGCCCATCGACTCGTCGGATATGAATGTAGGCCATTGGGATCAGATATGTCATGCCATAGCCGACAACTACGACGATTACGACGGATTCGTGATACTTCACGGCACCGACACTATGGCCTATACCGCATCGGCTCTCTCTTTTATGCTCGAGAATCTGCATAAACCGGTAATTATCACCGGTTCGCAGCTACCGATCGGCGAAGTGCGCACCGATGGCGAAGAGAACCTCATCACAGCCCTGCAGATAGCCGCCGACCGCGATCCCGACGGTAAGCCGACCGTACGTGAGGTGGCGATCCTTTTCGAAAACTATCTGTGGAGAGGCAACAGATCGACAAAGCGCAGCGCAGACAATTTCAACGCATTCAAAAGCAACAATTATCCCGAACTCGCCAAAATAGGACTGGGCATACAGTTCAACCATGACGTACTCCATAAAGTGTCTGAAGAGTTGCCGCTAAAGCCGCATTTCACTCTCGACACCAATGTAATGCCGATAGATCTCTTTCCGGGGCTCAGCGCCGAGATACTGCGGCATCAGCTGTTTACCCCAGGAGTAAAGGGCATAGTCCTGCGTACCTACGGAGCCGGAAATGCCCCGACAGCCCAATGGTTTATCGACGCCGTGCGCGAATGCATAGCCAGCGGACGTGTGATTCTCAACGTCACACAATGCCTCAACGGAGGCGTTCATCCCCAACGATACGTGGCCGGCAATATACTGGCCGAATGCGGAGTTGTGTCCGGCGACGATCTGACTTTCGAGGCCGCCATCACCAAAATGATGTTCCTTTTCGGACAAGGATATGATGCGCAGGAAGTATCGAAACGGCTCACGCAGTCGATTGCAGGAGAAATGAGTCTGTCAGACACAAAATCATGAAACGGATTCTGGCGCTGATGATTATAATCCTCACTCTGGCCGCTATACCTTCGGCCGGGGCCCCCGCTCGTGTGCCGCAATGGGAGACGGTGGAGGTGCGCGACGAATCACCTTCCGGAGAGAGCGACCCGATAGAAGTCACCACCCGTGACCGACAGATATATATCACGACAGGACGGCCAGTCGAGATCAGCGTATATTCAATTTTAGGTCAGCTGATTACAAAACGAAAAATATCGCCCGGCACCGTACGGCTGACTCTCGGCACACGCGGCGTATATATACTTAAGACCGATACCGCGACGCACCGCATCAATCTTTAACGATGTCTCGTGCGTTATAATCTCAAGACATTCCGCGCCGGTACCACAACCAAGACGCTACATACAAACATACCGACCCAATGAGTTTCGACACTATAAGAATAAAAGTGGTCAACACTTCGGCCAATCCACTTCCCGCATATGCCACCCCATCGGCAGCCGGCATGGACGTGCGCGCCATGCTCGCCGCTCCCATGACTGTCAATCCGGGTAAACGTGCCATAGTTCCCACAGGTCTGAAGGTAGCAATACCCGACGGCTACGAAATGCAACTCCGTCCCCGCAGCGGGCTGGCCTTCAAAAACGGAATAACTCTACTTAACACACCCGGAACCATCGATGCCGACTACCGCGGCGAGATCGGTGTAATAATAGCAAATCTCGGAGATGAACCTTTCACAATCAATAACGGCGACAGAATCTGTCAGGCGGTGATAGCTCCGGTAGTCCATGCGGTATGGGAAAAATGCGACACACTCGACGCCACCGAACGTGCCGAGGGAGGCTTCGGCCACAGCGGAGTCAAATAGGTTAAAAAATGGACAGAAAATACACATCATATATTCTGACGCTACTCATAGCTGCCGGTACACTGCTTTCCTTCGCGGCAAAACCGGCAGCAACGACGGATGCAGACAGACGCAAGGCCGAATATCTGTTCCTTGAGGCTGCCAACGCATACACCGAAGCAAGATACGACGACTACTTCATGCTTCTGAACCGCGCGGCGGCTCTTGATCCTTCCGATCCGTTTATTGCCGGAGCACTCGCCGAAATCAAGCTCGCCAACAGCACAAGCGACTCCCTGACTATGGAGGGCGCTTACCGCGATCTCGAACGACGCTGGCTCGCCAACCCTTCGGACGAAAACAATGCCACCGTCTTTGCCTCCGTGGCAAAAAGCGCCGGGCGTATCGACGATGTAATATATGTATGGGAAACTCTCGACAGTCTGCTGCCCGACCGTACCGATCCGGCTATGAATCTGGCCTCGGCTCTTGTAGCCAGAGGAAGCACAAAGCCCGATACCTCCGACATAAACCGTGCTCTTGAAATCTACAACCGGCTCGAGAAGGGTCTTAAAGGCAACGTACAGCTTATATCCCGCAAAATCAACGCGCTCGCGGCAAAAAGCGATACGGCCCGCATTGTCGCCGAACTGAAGAAACTGTATGCCGACGCCCCGGCCGACATTCAGGCCGCTCTTTTCATCGGAACGGTATATCACTCTCTGTCGATGCCCGACTCAGCCATGCGCTTCTTTGACCGCGCCTGCGAGACCGATTCGACCAACGGCCTGGTCTACCTAACCCGGGCATCATTCTTCCAGACCCGCGGCGACAGCGCCGCCTACGACCGCGAGGTATTCCGTGCGCTCGAATCTCCGGAACTCGAATTCGCGCCCAAATTCGAGCTATTATCCGACTATGTAATAAAACTCTATGCAGACTCCACTCTGCGTCCGCGGATCGACCATATGTTCGAAGTGCTTCAGGAGGTAAATCCGGGTGAAGGTGTGCT
Source organism: uncultured Porphyromonadaceae bacterium (assembly GCA_905202215.1). Taxonomy (GTDB): domain Bacteria; phylum Bacteroidota; class Bacteroidia; order Bacteroidales; family Muribaculaceae; genus CAG-873. Next base: position 24,730 of record CAJKRG010000025.1, on the reverse strand, counting down.
CCATGCCTTCTACGGCGACTACAAAGCCACGATAGGCGATCTCGCCGGAGCTGCCGAACAATACAGCTACAGCATAGACCTCGAGCCCGACAATGAACAGACCTGGCAGAATCTCACCGGTATATATGGGCAGCTCGAAGAACTGGAGAAAATGGCAGAGACCGCTCAGAAAGCAACTCACAGGTTCGCAGATACACCTTATTTCCCGCTTTCGGCCGCCGCGGCCCTTTCTCAGCTCAAACGAACCGATGAGGCGCTTCTCACACTCGACACCATCGACATGAGCCGTACCGACGACAATGTAAGATCGCTTGTATATGGCACCAGAGGTGACATACTTTATTCCGTCGGAATGGCCGACAGCGCCTTTGCCGACTACAGGCGTGCGATAGAGCTCAATCCGCAGAATTATATGGCGATGAACAATGCGGCATACTTCATGAGCGAACGCGGCACTGATCTCACCACAGCCGAACTGTATGCCTCTATCGCTACAGCGGCAGATCCCGAGAATGTGACATATCTCGACACCCAGGCATGGGTATACTTCAAGAAGAAGGAATATAAAAAGGCCCGCGAGATCATGGATAAAGTTCTACAGCTAAGCGGAATCACACCCTCCGATTCTGTCATGACCGAAAATGCGAATCCGGAAAACGCACCCTCCGCCGAAATATACGACCATGCCGGCGATATCTACTTCATGACTGGCGACCATAACGAGGCAGTGGAATTCTGGAAAGAAGCACTGAATCTGGCCCCCGACAACGAGGCAATCAAGAAAAAGGTGACACACCGCACATATTTCTTCGAATAATAGGATATGAAAAAATATATTGTAAGAACAACCGCTGCGGCGGTAACGGTATTCTGCATGCTGTTGCTCGCATCTTGCGGAAGCAAAAAAGCCGCCACACGACCGGGATACGAATCCTCCGCAGAACAAACACAGACGACCAAAGACCCTCTGAAAAGAGCATTCTCATCTCTGGCAAACTCATATAAACCCTGGACGGACGTATCGCTGCCTGTCAAACTCGAACTTAAAGAACCGAAACGCTTTTCGATCAGCGGTAAAGCAAGTATGGTCCATGGCAAATCCGTCAATATATCACTGCGGATACTGGGCATGGAACTGGGAGCGATATATGTGGATCAGGACTCGATCTACATAGTATCGAAAATGCAACGTATGGCTTATGTAGAATCTCTCGATTTCTTCTCCAGAAATTTCGGATTCACCCTCGAGGATATACAGAGTCTTCTTTTAGGACAGGCATTCGTGCCGGGCAAAGGTACCTTGACATTATCTGAAGAGCGTAATTTCCGCCTCCAGCAAAGCGAAAACGCCGAGGAATGGATTTTCAAACCTGCCCAGACGCCTCGAAACGTCTCGTGGCATTTTGAGGGAAGAAATCCACAGGCAGAGGAAGGCCTGGCCGCCATATTGCAGGCCCTGATTGTGAATCCGTCAGCCATGAAGCCGCTTTCGGCCATATTCGGTGAGCATGCCGACACCTCGGCCGGCATTGTTGCGTCGGAAGTAAATCTCTCGGCCACGATGAGCAAACGCTCCCTCAAACTGAACATCATCTGGAACTTCGACCGCGCCGAATGGAATAAAGGGATAAGTTCAGCCGCACCAAAAATTTCTTCCAGCTACAACCGTCTGACAACAAAAGGTCTTCTCGAATTGCTCAAAAAGCTGTGAATCCTGTCGCCATGCGCCGTCTGCTTGTTGTAATTCTCGCTTTTATCACCTTGACTTCCACGGTATACTGCCGTCGGACCTCCAAGGACATCAGACGCGAACGACAGGCCACTGAACGGAAGATAAAAGATACGCGTCGTCAGATCACTTCAAACCTCGATGACACACGTCGTGAACTCAACCGCCTGACGTCGCTCGAAGGCGATATACGCAGCAATGACGCACGAATAGCCCGTCTCTCGTCACGAAACGACTCCCTGAGGCACCGGACGAAAATTCTTGCGGACAGTGTCGCGCAGGCAACAGCAAGAGTCGAACGTCTGAAACGTTCGCGTGCCTCGGCTCTGAGAGCCGCGCGCCGGCAACGTCAGACAGCAGGCTCGACAACAGCTTTTATTTTTTCATCGGAATCTTTCCGTCAGGCTATGAGAAGAGCGTCATATCTGCGGGATCTTGCCCGATGGCAGGACAGCACGGCCTTTGCACTCGCACGGGAAGCCAAGGCGCTCGATATGAAACGAGCATCGCTCGACTCGGTACGCAAAATACTGAAATCCAACCTCGACAATCTCTCGGAAGAGCGTCTCAAACTTGAACAGAACAGCCGGGAGGCAAAGACCGTCGTGGCATCGCTGAAACGTCAGGGCCGCAATCTCGAAAAGGTGTTGAAGGAACAGCAGCGTCAGGCCGAAAAACTCGACCGCGAACTGAATCGTCTTATCGAAGAAGAAGCGCGACGTGCGGCCGAAGAAGCTCGACGAAAAAAAGAACAGGAGGAAGCCGAACGCAAAAAACGGCAGGAATCTTCTCCAACCAAATCACCGGCTCCACCGAAACAAACACGGGAACCTGTCGCTACGGTGGAACCCGGCAAGCCGTTCGCCAGCATGAAAGGTCGATTGCCATTACCTGTAGACCGCAGTGCGACGGTAGCAGTGCCATTCGGCCTGCAGACTCATGCTGAATATTCGAAAGTCAAGATGCAAAACAACGGTATCGACTTTGAGACCGAACCGGGAGCTTCGGCACGAGCCGTCCACGAAGGCACAGTGTCCATGATCATAGTAATGGAGGGCTATCACAATGTTGTGCTCGTACGTCACGGCGAATATCTTACGGTCTATGCCGGGCTTTCGGATCTGGCTGTACGCAAAGGGCAGCATCTGAACGCCGGCGACCGGATCGGCACGGTATTTGTTGACAGCGCCGACGGCAACCGCACACGACTTCATTTTGAGGTACGGCACGAAAAAGAAAAGCTTGATCCGGCCCAGTGGCTCAGGATTCATTGAACACGACAGAACACTGATTCATCTGTACCTGTATACTGAACCTTTTTGGATTTGGGAATGTTTGATTATCAAAATATGCGGGACAAACGCATATGAAAATCACAACCGTTAACCCAAAATTCAAAAAGATATGAACTACGCTCCTCTTCAAGGAATCAAGATTGTGGACTTCACCGCAGTGCAGTCAGGTCCTTCGTGTACACAGCTTCTGGCATGGCTCGGCGCCGATGTCATCAAAATCGAACGTCCCGGTACCGGCGACGCGACTCGTAAAGAACTCCAGTTCGACCCGAACGAACCGAGTTACTATTTCCTTCAGCTCAACTCCGACAAAAAATCGCTTGCACTTGATGCCGCAACCCCCGACGGTAAAGAAATTCTTACCAAGCTGATTCAGGGCTGCGATATATTCGTTGAAAACCTCCACCCGGGAGCCATGGATAAACTTGGTTTCAGCTGGGAAGAAGTTCACAAACTGAACCCGAGATGTATTTATGGCACCATCAAAGGCTTTCCGGTTTCGTCTCAGTACGCAAACCTGAAAGCATACGAGCCTGTCGCACAGGTTACGGCCGGCGCGGCCTCCACCACAGGATGGTGGGAAGGCGACAATGACGTGCCGACACAGAGCGGTGCCGCCCTCGGCGACTCAAACACCGGCATGCACCTCGCCATCGGTCTTCTTGCCGCACTGATGCAGCGTGAAAAGACCGGAGAAGGAGTGTATGTATATCAGTCCATGCATAACGCCTGCCTCAACCTCTGCCGTATCAAGACCCGCGACCAGCTTACCCTCGACCGTATCGGATACCTTACGCAGTTCCCGCAGTATCCAAACCAGAAATTCGGCGACTTCGTGCCACGCTCCGGCAACCAGGAAGGTTCCGGCGTTCTCGGCTGGACCTACAAGTGCAAAGGATGGGAAACCGATCCTAACGCATATGCATACGTCATCCTGCAGCGTGGAGCCAAAGAATTCGAACTTGCCTGCAAGGCTCTCGGTTTCGAAGACTGGCTCACCAACCCCGACTTCAACACAGCCGATGCCCGCGACCGTCACAAACAGGAAATCTACGCCCGCGTACAGCAGTTCTGTATCGACAAGACCAAATTCGAAGTCACAGAACTCCTTTCGAAGGCAGGCGTACCGGTAGCCCCTGTACTGTCGACCAAAGAGATCATGAGCGACCAGAGCCTTTACGACGGCAACACACTCGTCAAGATCAACCAGGGCGGCAATATCGGCGAATTCGTGACTGTCGGTGTGCCTTTCACCCTTTCGAACTATCAGCCTACTTACGGCCCGTGTCCTACCCTTGGCGGAAACACAGACGAAGTTCTTGCATCGCTGGGATATACAGCCGAAGATATGGCCCGCTTCAAAGCTAACGGCACCACGGCCCCGATGCCAAAGACATCGTCGCCTACCAAATAGACCGAAACCACAAAACCGATAAAAAATAAAAAGTTGAGATAATGGTTTGCGAGGAACAAATCTGAAATCGAACTATTATCTTGACTTTTTAATTTTTATAAACGTATCAAATATCTAACCATATGGCAACTACAAATACAACTCCGGCAAAGCCCTCATATCCCGCTCAGGTTACGGGCATGGATATTCTCGCACGCGCGCTCCGCATGGTCGGCATAGACACAATGTACGGTCTGGTCGGAATTCCCGTGACTGAATTTGCCTATATAGCCCAGGGACGCGGCATCCGCTTCATAAGCTTCCGCCACGAGCAGCAGGCAGGCATGGCAGCCGCCACACACGGCTACCTTACCGGCAAGCCTGGCGTACTCCTGACCGTATCGTCGCTCGGCTTCCTCAACGGTCTGACCGCGACCGTAAACGCGACCGTAAACTGCTACCCGATGATTCAGATAAGCGGCTCGAGCGTACGCGAGCCTATCGATCTGGAACAAGGCACATACGAAGGTCTCGACCAACTCAATGCCGCCAAACCACTCGTCAAGGCGGCATACCGTGTAAATAAACCGGAAGACATACCCACTGCTGTGGTGCGCGCATACCGCGCCGCAATTTCCGGACGTCCTGGCGGCGTATATCTCGATGTCACCACTCCATGCATGGGCGCAATCATGAATGCCGAAGATGCCGACAAGCTGTTCTATCAGCCCGTAGACCTGTGCCCGATCATGCCGCCGGCCCAGACTGCCGTAGACCGTGCAGTCTCTCTCCTCGCCGGAGCGAAGAAACCGGCCATCATCATAGGCAAAGGCGCCGCATACGCTAAAGTCGAAGACAAGATCAAGGCTCTTATAGACAAGACCGGCATTCCTTACTTCCCCATGTCAATGGGCAAGGGCGTAATGCCCGACAACGGCCCTCTGAGCGCATTGTCGTGCCGCACCACCATCATGGAGGAGGCCGACGTCGTTATCCTTGCCGGCGCACGCCTCAACTGGCTTCTGTCGCGCGGACATGGCAAATGGAGTCCCGACACCAAGTTTATCCAGATCGATATCGATCCTGAAGAAATTGACAGCAACCGCCCCATCGCAGCTCCTGTAGTAGGAGATCTCGCAAGTTCTCTCGACGCCATTCTCGCCGGTCTCGACAAGGTGAAGATTAGCATGGATCCCACATGGGTGCCCGAACTGCAGAAAGAGACCGCCGTAAAGAACGCCAAATTCGCCGAACGCCTCAAGGCAAATGCCGACACGCTGCCTATGGATCACTGGACAGCCCTCGGCGTAATCAAACCGATACTGGAGGCCAACGACGACATCATACTTGTGAACGAAGGCGCCAATACACTCGACGATACCCGCGACTGCATTGATATGTCGAAACCGCGTCATCGCGTAGACTGTGCCACATGGGCCATCATGGGCATGGGCATGGGCTCGGCAATCGGTGCCGCTGTCGCCACAGGCCAGAGAGTAGTCGCCATCGAAGGCGACAGTGCATTCGGTTTCTCGGGCATGGATTTCTCGACCATATGCCGCTTCAAACTGCCGGTAACCGTGGTAATATTCAACAACGGAGGCATTTACAACGGTATCGGCGTGAATATGGGCAAAGACGGAGATCCGGCTCCTACAACACTCGACATCCATGCACGCTACGACAAGCTCGGTGATGCCTTCGGAGCCACAACCTACTACGTGTCTACCCCTCAGGAGCTTGAAACAGCATTCAAGGAAGCCATAGCCCTCAAAGGCCCGGCTCTGATCGACGTGCAGCTCGCCGCCGACTCCGGCAAGGAATCGGGTCATATAGGATACCTCAATCCTACCCCGCTCGAGACAATCACTGTCTGAAGCAAGCCCAAGGTTTAAGAAGTCGAAAAAGTCAGGATAATAGCTCTGAGACTTGAACTGCCGCAGGAGGTATTATCCTGACTTTCCGAATGAAATGTTTTTAAACCGCAGAAAACATATCCAACTAATTTCAATTATTTATGGAACACATTATTCTATACGCAATTGTCCCTATCATCGTGGTAATGCTGGCAGGGTACATATCGGGCAAGAAGGGTGTCTTCACAGGCGAGGACGCCAAGAAGTTCAACAAGGTAGTGCTTGACTATGCATTGCCGGCAGCCCTTTTCGTTTCTATCGCCCAGGCGAGCCGCGAAATGCTCGCAAAAGACATCAAGCTGTCTCTCGTGTCACTGATAGGCATCATGCTCTGCTTCATGATTGTCTACTTCGTGTTCCTGATGTTCAAAAAGAACACCGGCGCTGATGCCGCCGTATCGGCCCTTATCAGCGGCTCCCCGACTATCGGCTTCCTCGGATTCGCCGTGCTCGAACCTATCTTCGGCACAAATCCTTCGGTCGCCCTCGTAGTAGCTATCGTAGGTATTGTGGTGAATGCCGTCGGAATTCCCGTCGGTCTGTCACTCATGAATGCCTCGCTCGAAAAACAACACCCTACCGGCAAAAAGCAAAGCGCCTGGAAGCCTGTGATCCATGCATTGGAGCAACCTGTGGCCTGGGCTCCTATCCTTGCCGTAATCTGGGTGCTCGTCGGTATACCCTGGCCTGACTGGGCAAGCCCGTCGTTCAACCTTATCAAAGGCGCCAATGCTTCTATGGCCGTCTTCTCAGCCGGTATAACTCTTTCAGCAATCAAAATCCAGATCAACTGGCAGGCTGTGCTCGGTTCTATCCTCAAGATGGTGATGATGCCGCTCGTAATCCTCATCATGGGCCTGTGCTGCCATATGGATCCTCTCAACCTCAAAATGCTTGTCGTAGCGGCAGCCCTGCCACCGGCTTTCTCGGGTATCATCATCGCCGACGAATACGACACCTATGTAGCAACAGGTACATCGTCTCTTACTCTGTCGGTAATACTCTTCATCGGTTTCTGCCCGCTGTGGATATGGCTCACCGATCTTGCCCTCAAGATGTTCTGAAATGTCGTTCCATAATCAAAAAACAGGCGCCCTCCGAAATCACGGAGAACGCCTGTTTTTTTTCATTTGCTCCAAATCTCATGGAATCCGGCGCAGATAGATATCTCCATATCCAAAACCGCCCTGATAATCAGATAAGTCCAGATGAAGTTCAGTATCCTTTTCCGGCTTATACTCACTGAAACAGATTCTGAAAACAGTACCGTCCTCTGCGAGCTCTCTTGTTATCTCACACCAGTCATTCCGGTAGGATATACCGCGGCCATATTCATCCATCTCAAGATTTTCAATAGATTCGGTATACATTACCATGTTAAAAGCTGATGTTTTAAGCAGGACTACACCTCCGGAAGGCCCGCAAGTCACATTGGCGATCGCCTTGTTAACGGCAGCTTTTATCGCATTATCATCGCTGACAGAAACTATACGCCACGAAATTGGTTCACAATTTCCATAAGTTTCTTCACAAGATGTCAACGGCAGGATAACGGCTACCAACGACAATATCATTATTGCCTTGATTATTACTTTCATACTCACTTATAGTTATTGATTATCAACTCTTTCCTGTTTACAGAGAATTTGGCTCAACCGTCAGATATATCCACCATTGGTCTACGATCTTTTTCGGCTGCAATATAGCATTTTTTTAATACCATTTGCAAATATTTTACAATTAGATGTAAACTATTTTAATTTATTTAACATTTAAGATTCAGCATTATGATTCCATCAAATAAAAAAACATGCGCCCATGTTTTTAAATCAGGAGCGCATGTTTTTTTAAGTATAGGATCTTTATTTGCGAATGCAGCGTATGCTATGACCGAAAGGCAACGCATGACCGGACTCGTTGCTGACAGCAACATTGGTGGCCGTTCCGTTGATACGCAGAGTTTCAAGACCTGTCTGACGGGTCAACCAGTCAGAGAAGGTGGTCGAGCTCCAATAATATGCTTCGGTCTGCATGCCGGTCAGATTGGTAGCAGTCGAGTAATAGCCGTTAGCGATAGCTGTAAAGCCGTTGATATTAGTGCCGGTATTCCCTACAGCCCATGTGCCGGGATCAGAGGATTTGAAATTTTTGGCAGCCGTGCCACCCGCTGTACGAAGTTTTGTCAGTTCGGCTTTTGTCGGTACAGCCCAGCCTTCAGGAGCGATACCATGGTCGGATGTCACACAGTAACCGTTATAAAGATAACCGGCCATTTTCACCCAGTCGGCATCGGCGTCCGTAAGATATGCACCGGTGGTGTTGGCCTTCCATGCATCGGTGCCTGATTCAGAGATGGCCTCGATAGCCGTGCCGTCGGTAAATTTTGTAGCACGCAGATTTTCAGCCATCCAGTACTGAGTGCCGATTTTCACGATAGTATAAGTATTTAGCTCTGTTCCTCGGCGGTCGCTGATAACATCAGGAGTTACAGTAGCGGATGCCGCGCCTTCGACTTCAGCGAGAGTAATCTCACCATCGTTGTAATATACGGTAACAGCGGCTTCCGAAGCCGGAGACCCTTCCACTGTGGCGGTATTGGCAGTGAGATCCCATACGACTGTCTCTCCGAGAGTAGTCACGCCTTTCGTAAGGTCGGCACGGCCGTTTTCATCGCAAGGATATATGACATCGCGCTGAGCGGTAATGGATTTAATATATTCACGGCAGATTTCAGCAACCTGTTTGCCGTCGACCATCACTTTTTGAACCCAGCCGACGCTGAAGCTCTTGGGCACTTCTATAGAAACGGACTTTGTCGACAAAGTACGACCATCGCACGACAAAATGCGCATTATTACCTTGACGTAGATTCACTTACATATTATTTAACGACCGATAAATTATGAGACACCCTCTATATCTTCAAATGAGTCGATGATCATGTCGGCACCGGCTTCGCGCAATTCCGCGACGGTTCCGTTTCCGTATGTCACGCCACATGTACGACATGCGGCCGCACGTCCCATCCTAATATCAACAGCGGCGTCTCCGATGACGAGAGTTTCTTCAGGGCTCCAGCCGCATGCCTTCAAAATTGTGACAACAGGTTCAGGCGACGGTTTTCCATGAGCGACATCATCTCCACCGACCAACATACAGAAATATTTCTCGAACCCGAACCATACGCTATATTCTGCCAATGACTTATGACTACGGCTGCTCGCCACTGCCATCCTATATCCTGCAGACCAAAGGCGATCCAACGTCCCGGCCACTCCCGGAAAGCAATCTATAGAAATCCGGCTTTTGAGTTCCTCGAAACAACGCCGATAACATCGGGCATATTCCACACTAAGGTCGGATATTCCGGGCCACAATACAGCAGGGATTTCTTCCAGACGCAAGCCTATAGTAGCCCGACACTCCGCTTCGGAGCGAGGCGGCAACCGAAGTTTTCCGATGGCATCCTGCATTGTAGCGACAATGAGTCGGCTTGTATCGGCAAGAGTACCGTCAAAATCAAATATCAGATTTCCGACAGGGTGATTCATTCTATTATTTCAAGCAATTCCGGATACTGGGATATTGTCTTTTTTGTAAACTTCTTGACGACCTCACTATAGCTGTGACGCACAAGAGAGCGAATAAACTCACCGGAAAGATTTCCGCGCAGACAGATCTGATTCCAATATTTCTTGTTCCAGTGCCATGCAGGTTCGATCTCTTCATATCTGTCGCGAAGATCAAGCGCATAGACCGGCTCGCACTTGACCGTAACATATTCGCTTCTATCCAGCGATATACAGACAAATATCTTTCCGAATATCCGAAACAATACATGCTCTTCTCCGAATGCCATATCCTCAGTAACATACGGCAATGAAAGACAATATTCTCTTACTTCCTCTATACTCATATTATTTCAGCAAGAATTTTTCACAACCGGAATGCATTTCCGCTATAATATATCTCATAAATCATTGCGAATCTTTATACTTTCTGACATTCCGTGGAGTACACCCGTATTTAGACTTGAACAGACGATTGAAATACGACACATTTGCAAAGCCTGTGTCGTATGCAATGGCTGCAATATCGTCATCTGTATGCTTTAACCGTTCAAATGCCTTCTCAAGACGATAGCAATTAATATACTCCGAAAAAGATTTGCCGGCATGACGCCGCATGAAAGTGCAAAAGGCCGATTTATTCATACCCACATATGAGGCAATTTCATCAAGGCTTATACTACGGGCATAATTACAAGAACAAAACACACGTATATTTTCCATACGCTGTTCCGACTTGCGAATAACCTTATGACAGCCCACAACCGAACAGTTATCGGTATTTGATGCCAATAACAGAAGTTCGATCATCATGGGCAAACGTGCCTCCGACGTCAGATCGCGCATCGCATAAAGCAGCTCATATATACGCCTTTTAATTTTTCCGGTATAGGCCACAGCCCGGTTCAACGATTTCAGCCGATTCACAGACGGTCTCACCTCTGGAAAAATCATCTCGAGACCATCGAGAACAGATGATTCGAAAAATACCGCCATATTTGCGATATTGCCGTCCGCATCGGTCACCGACGGATCAAACCTCCACACATGCGGGATATAGGGTGGGATCAGAATGATTTCTCCGACGGTCATTGGCTCTGTCTGATCTCCGACTGTGCGAGTTCCGGCACCGCACACCACCCCTACAAGTTCCCATGTCGGCTGGGAATGCTCTCCTATTTGCCGAGCGGGAGGCAGACACACATAGTCGTAGATGAATGCGGTATTCTTCATTGTATCTGCAAATATAGTTCAATTATTTTGAAATATATACAAATACGATGAAATATAAGAACAGTAATTTTGCAGTCAAAAACACAGACTTGCATGAACTCAGAAATAATTCCGCTGTCCTCAAAACCAAGATTTGAAATCCTCGACGGACTCCGAGGAGTGGCTGCCATGATAGTTGTGGCATTCCACCTCTTTGAGACATATTCAAGCGGCCCGAACGACCAGATATTCAACCACGGATATCTTGCAGTAGATTTCTTTTTTGTTCTTTCTGGCTTCGTAATAGGATATGCCTACGACGACCGCTGGAACAAGATGAGTACCTGCGACTTTTTTAAACGCCGTCTGATCCGTCTCCAGCCGATGGTAATACTCGGATCTCTTATCGGGGCATTCTGGTTCTACTTCAGCGGTGCTCCGGGGTTCGAACTTGTAATGCAGACCCCTTGGTGGAAACTGCTTCTTATACTCGTGCTCGGATGCATAATGTTTCCGACACCTCCATCTATGGACATTCGCGGCTGGAAAGAAATTAACTCCCTCAATGGGGCGCAGTGGTCACTCTTATGGGAATATATAGCCAATATCCTATACGCCCTTCTCATTCGCAGATTCAGTACGCTCGTTCTCGCGGTGTTCGTTTTTCTTTCAGCGTTCCTGACCATAGATCTGACAATGAATCTCGACGTGACAGGACTGCTTGAGATACGGGAATATGCAAAATACACAGTCATCGGCGGTTTTGGTCTTACTCCCGATCAGATATACATAGGTATATGCCGTCTGCTCTATCCTTTCTTCGGAGGCCTGCTTCTATATCGCCTTGGCAAATGGCGTATCTGCTTAAAACGTGGCGCCATGCTGTGGTGTTCACTCGCAGTCGCTGTCACACTTGTTATTCCGCATATCGGAGGTGAAGCCCACCAATGGATCAATGGTCTTTACTGTGCGGTCGTAATATTACTCATATACCCGGCAATAGTCGCAGCCGGAGCGGGAAGCGAACTCAAAGGTAAAAGAACAACAGCCGTCTGCAAATTTCTCGGCATGATCTCATATCCTCTGTACATAACTCACTATCCGATGATTTATGTACAGATGAACTGGGCCGCCCAACATGCGGACGCGCCTCTGGGCACCCACATATGGGTAGCCGTAAGTATTTTCATTGCTGCCGTTGCCATTGCATATGCAAGTGTCAAAGTTTATGACATACCCGTCCGCGATTGGCTCTCGAATAAATTCCTGCATACAAAAAAAGCAGTATGAAATACCTGCAAAAGTCCTCTCAATAAAAATTACAGAAAAAAAATGGCCTGCCGGAAATACCGACGGGCCATTTTAGAGTGTCTAATCCTGAACGTTTTCTTTATTTGTCTGTAGTCGTAGTGACTTTCGGAGTCACATGTGTGGTAGACTCACCGCCTGCAGGAATATCGTCGGCAGAAGCCACAACCTGAACCTGGAAGGAGCATACAGCCTGCGCGATGGTCTTGTCAACGGCGAAGACGGTGCTCTGTATATCGAGTTGATGGCGTCCGACAGGAGTATTTTCTGTAACATCGAATTCAAAGCCATAGGGAGGCTGGATCGAAGTACCTACATAGACATAATCCCAGTAATAGTCGGCAGCGCTGATACCGGCACCTTTGCCTTCTTCGCGGTTGGTGACGGTAATGCCTGTAATTTCGAACGGAGTACCCTGGACCACATAGAGAACGCCATCAACGCTGGTAGCGCCTTCATAAGTGATATCGAAATCCACATCAGGCAAATCGTCATCGTCGCTACATGCTGTAAACGCAAGGGTCATCGGCAGAAGAGCCAGCAGGAAGAGGAGATACTTTTTCATGATTCTTGTTTTGTTTTTATAGTTGCACATATCTGTAATTTTAATTACCGTTTCTGAATACGAGCTCATCGCCGTCCACATCGATAACGATGGGATGAGTACGATCCACCTTCTGAGCCAGAATATCTTTCGACAACTGATTGAGCACAAGACGGTGTATAGCCCTCTTTACAGGACGGGCGCCGAATTCCGGGTCGAAGCCTTCGTCGGCAAGATAGCTCAGAGCCGCAGGCGTAACTTCCAGTTCTATGCCGGAACTGTGACGGAGCATCTTCTGTATGCCCTTGAGCTGAAGACCGACTATTTCCTCGATTTCCCGACGGTTGAGAGGCGTGAACATGATAATCTCGTCGATACGGTTGAGGAACTCGGGCCTAATAGTCTGTTTCAGCATGTCGAGCACCTGCTGTTTGGTCTTTTCGACTGTCTCCACACGGTTTTCTTCGGTCATCTTGGCGAAATTATCGCGGATCAGACTCGAACCCATGTTGGAAGTCATGATGATTATCGTGTTCTTGAAATTGACACTGCGTCCTTTATTGTCAGTAAGATGACCGTCGTCGAGCACCTGAAGAAGAATATTGAAGACGTCGGGATGAGCCTTCTCGATCTCATCGAAGAGCACTACTGAATATGGCTTGCGGCGCACGGCCTCGGTAAGCTGGCCGCCTTCGTCATAGCCTACATATCCCGGAGGCGCTCCGACAAGTCGCGACACAGAGTGTTTCTCCTGATACTCGCTCATGTCGATACGTGTCATCATATTCTCGTCATCGAAAAGATATTCGGCAAGGGCCTTGGCAAGCTCGGTCTTGCCCACACCGGTAGTACCCAGGAATATAAAAGAGCCTATGGGGCGCTTCGGGTCGTTGAGGCCGGCACGGCTGCGACGCACGGCATCGGCGATTGCTGCTATAGCCTCTTCCTGACCGACAACACGCGAATGAAGTTCTTCCTCAAGATGGAGAAGTTTGTCTTTCTCGCTCTGCACCATCTTGTTGACGGGAATACCTGTCCAACGCGAAACAACGTCGGCAATATCTTCGGCATCGACTTCTTCCTTTATGAGAGCGCGCTCGCCCTGCATCATGCGGAGCTGTTCCTGCGTGGTCTCTATTTCTGTCTGCTTCTGAGCGATCTTTGAATACCTGATCTCTGCCACCCGGGCGTAATCTCCCTCGCGTTCGGCCTTGTCAGCCTCGAAATTGAGCTGTTCGATGTCGATCTTATTCTGCTGTATGCGAGCAATGAGATCGCGCTCGGCCTGCCACTTGGCGGAATATTCTTTTTCTTCCTCGCGCAGTTCGGCTATCTGGCGCTCTATTTCCTTCACACGGTCGTCCATACCCTCGCGCTTGATGGCTTCCCGCTCGATTTCCATCTGGGCTATACGGCGTGTTATATCGTCGAGAGCCTGCGGCACGGAGTCGATCTCGAGTTTGAGTTTGGATGCCGCCTCGTCGATAAGATCTATGGCCTTGTCGGGAAGGAAACGGTCGGTGATATAGCGTTCGGAGAGTTGCACGGCAGCAATAATCGCCTCGTCTTTGATACGGACTTTATGGTGGTTCTCGTAGCGTTCCTTGAGGCCGCGGAGTATGGCTATGGCACTCGTCTCGTCGGGCTCGTTGACCATCACTTTCTGGAAACGACGCTCGAGAGCCTTGTCTTTTTCAAAATATTTCTGATATTCGTCGAGGGTAGTCGCGCCAATGCTGCGGAGTTCGCCGCGTGCGAGAGCCGGCTTGAGGATGTTTGCAGCATCCATAGCGCCTTCGCCTTTACCGGCACCCACGAGGGTGTGGATTTCGTCGATAAAAAGTATGATCTCGCCGTCGGCTCCTGTCACCTCATTGACAATTGCCTTAAGACGCTCTTCGAATTCGCCTTTATACTTCGCACCGGCGACGAGGGCACCCATATCGAGTGAATATATCTGCTTTGTGCGGAGATTTTCGGGCACATCACCGCGGACAATTCGATGAGCAAGGCCTTCGGCTATGGCTGTCTTTCCGGTTCCCGGCTCACCGATAAGCATAGGATTGTTTTTTGTACGGCGACTGAGGATCTGGAGCACTCGACGGATTTCCTCGTCACGTCCGATAACAGGGTCGAGTTTACCGGCCCGCGCGCGTTCATTGAGGTTTATGGCATATTTGGAAAGAGCATTATAAGTCTCTTCAGCGCCCTGATCGGTCGCCTTACGGCCTTTACGCAATTCCTCAATGGCAGCTTCAAGTTCTTTTTTGCCAAGACCGGCATTTTTAAGAATGGTAGAAGCCGGAGAATTTATTTCGAAGATAGCCATGAGCAAGGCCTCGAGGGTCACGTACTCATCGCCCATTTTCTTGGCTATGTCGAGAGCTTTCTGCAGAACATCGTTGGAACTTCGGCTCAGATATGGTTCCTGACCCGAGACCTTAGGCAGTGCGGCGATTTCAGAATCGACCTGTCGCACCACTGCGGCTGGATTAGCACCGATTTTCTGAAAGATGAAGTTTACCACCGACTCGCCCTCCTCGATAATGCCCTTGAGCAGACACACCGGCTCTATCGCCTGCGTACCGGCTCCGCGGGTAATCTCGACGGCTTTCTGGATAGCCTCCTGCGATTTGATGGTGAAATTATTGAAGTTCATAATATATATGAGTAGAGATGAATGTTATTTCTCGTTATTGACAATTTAATAACTTTAACAAGCGACGCAGCCGTTTGGTTTGGCCGTCTCATCAACCCATATTGCAAAATCCGTGCCAACAGGATGGGATGCGCCAATTTGTCGCGTACGTCGACAGGTGTATTTGCTCGAATACGGCTTTTTGCGTATCTTTGTTGCAACTTACCTGAAAATATGGAGATACTCTACGAAGACAATCATATCATCATAGTCAACAAATGTTCCGGAGAAATCGTACAAGGCGACAAAACCGGCGACGAGCCTCTGTCGGAAACTCTGAAACGATTCATAAAGGAACGAGACGCCAAACCCGGCAATGTTTTTATCGGTGTGGCACATCGGCTTGACCGTCCTGTATCAGGGGTTGTGGTATTCGCAAAAACATCCAAAGCTCTCGCAAGGCTTAATGCCATGTTTGCTTCCGGAGATGTGCATAAAACCTACTGGGCCGTTACCGGCGGTACTCCCGCCGAACCGGAAGCGATTCTGACTCACTACATCACCACCACCGAACGCAACAATAAATCCTATGCCTCGCCGACGCCACGTCCCGGTGCGAAAGAAGCACGTCTGACATACAGACTCATCGCCTCAACTGAACGCTACAATCTTCTTGAGGTTAATCTGATGACAGGACGCAAACATCAGATCCGCGTACAGTTGTCGTCAATAGGCTGTCCCGTGAAAGGCGACCTGAAATACGGAGCTAAACGCAGCAATCCCGACGGAAGCATATCGCTACACGCACGCCGCATACGCTTTGTGCACCCGGTATCTAAAAAAGAAATCGACATAACAGCACCCGTACCCTCCGGCGATTCTCTCTGGAAAGCCCTTGAGGAGGGAGCAACCCGATCCGAATAATGGAAAAGAAAAATCTTAAGATAGTTTTTTTCGGGACACCTGAATTTGCAGTAGCGAGTCTCGACCGTCTTATCAGCCATGGTTTCGATGTCGCCGCAGTCGTGACAATGCCCGACAAAATCGGCGGACGCGGTCACAAAGTGATCCGTTCGGCTGTCAAGGAATATGCAGAGGCACATGATCTGCCATTGTTACAGCCTGAGAAGTTAAAAGATCCGCAGTTTATCGAAGCGCTACGCGCTATCGGAGCCGACCTTTTCATTGTCATCGCATTCAGAATGTTGCCTGAAATCGTATGGACAATGCCACCGATGGGCACGTTCAACCTTCATGGCTCGCTTCTTCCAAAATATCGCGGAGCAGCCCCTATCAACAGGGCTGTGATGAATGGCGAGACTGAAACAGGTGTAACAACATTCTTCCTCAAACACGAAATCGATACCGGCGATATAATAGGTCAGGAAAAAATCGCCATAGGCCCCGATGAAAACGCCGGGTCTGTCTACGACCGCCTGATGGGAATAGGCGCAGATCTGACATGCCGCACTGTCGAAATGATTGCAAAAGGAGGCGTAGAAGCTGTTCCACAGATTAAAATGAACGATGTTGAACCGACTGCAGCCCCTAAAATCTTCAAGGAAGACTGCCGTATAGACTGGCAGCGGGGAGCAACGGAGATTCATAATCATGTTCGCGGCCTCTCGCCGCACCCTGGAGCCTGGACCGAACTCCGTCAGAACGACGGCAACCTCCTGTCTGTAAAAATATTGAAGACTCGGATTCCCGATACAGAGTCTTCCGGACTCAGAATAGGAGAGATCTCTGTAATCAACCGAGAAGTAATCTGCGGCTGCGGCGACGGACACACCATCATACTCGATACCGTACAGCCAGCAGGTAAAAAGGCGATGCCAGCACCGGATTTTGTCCGGGGTCTCCATACGGATTCAGACGGCACCCTACCCTCTTTCGAATAGCTGTTTTAACAGTATTTTTTTCGAATTTTGCATATTTCACACATCAAGACATATCAGTTAGCGCCTTTTTTAGTAATTTTACGGCTAATAAACCGAAGTCCGCTTCAACGACACCGGTTTATCGAACTTTAATGGGATCTAAATGTTAATTTCTAAAGACCGGGCCATGGCGCTACGGTTCGAAGACAAAAACATTTAACCTATAAAGAAACGAATATGGACAACAACATTCCCACTCCAGAAGAGCGCCGTCGCCAGCGTATGGAAGAAAGCGGCAGCAATGGCGCAAACAAAGTGATGCGTTCGATTTTCGGAATCATCATGATCATAGTCTATGTAGGCATGGGCGTGCTCCTTCTCATCAACTTCTTCGGTTGGGGAGGTGACTGGGCCTGGACACGCTATGTTGTGGGCATCGTCCTGATTATCTATGGTCTGTGGCGCGCCTACCGACAAGTCAAAGGAATCGACTGATTTATCTACCAAACTTCCTGCAGCATGAGATTCAACATAAATAATATAGCAGCCGTCATGGTTCTCGCACTCGTTGCGGGAACCATGACTGGTTGCATGAAATATGAGAAGAAGACGAATACCTCGACTTCCGGCACGACTACAATGGTATGTGACAACACTTTCGAGAATATTTTCGCTCAGGAAGTAGATGTTTTCGAATATCAATATCCCGACGCGCATATCCTTGTGCGGTATGCCACCCAGCAGGAAGCCTTCGATTCATTGTTTACAATGAATACACGTACCATCGTGGCGGCCCGCGACATTACTCCCGAGGAAAAACGCGCCCTCAAGGCAAAATACAAAAACGAGAGGGATGCCAATGTCAACGTCCGCTCGGCCATGATTGCTGTAGACGCAGTCGCTCTCATAGTAAATCCAAAAAACAACTGTGAGAAACTCACTGTGAGTGAGATATCGGATATCCTCTCGGGCCGCACAACCAGCTGGAATGAAATCCAGCCCTCAGACCGCGGCAAAATCCGCGTGATTCTCGACCAGACCGGATCCAGCCTTGCCACATATCTCACGGACTCGCTCCTGCACGGCGAGCCACTCGGCCCGACGGTATTCGGAGCCGGCTCCATTCCCAAGGTATTCGAGATCGTTGAAAACAATCCCGACGCCATAGGTGTCCTCGGTGTGAGCTGGATTACATCGGACATGGATTCTGCCGATGTCAGTCCGCAGGAACTTGCCGAAAGCGTTCTTGGCGACGATGCTGTCGAAGGCGCTACCCTCACCCAGCGCGTAAAAGTGCTTAAGGTTTACCGCGACGATGAATTCCGGGCTTACAAGCCTTATCAGCAATATATATTCGACGGAAGCTATCCTTTGTTCCGTCAGATATATATGATAACCACAGCTTCTACATCGAATGTTGCCGGTGGTTTCTATTCTTTTGTCACCGGGCCTATCGGACAAAAAATAATAATGAAGACAGGTATTATGCCTGCCCGTGTCAACATCCAGCAGGTTGAACTGCCGGAACGCTGACCACTGAAATGGAAAAAGTAATAAACAAATAAATCATCATCTAATTAAACAATGAGAATCAAACTGTTCCTGTCATTGCTGCTTGCCGGCAGCCTTGTAGGTGCGGCTCAGCACCAGGGCTATAAGGACGGCATTGAATACTACAAAGCCGGCCAGTACGATAACGCCAAGACAATCCTCGACCGCACCATCAACGACGGTGCCACCGACAAAGCTCTCGCCAACTATTATCTCGGCCAGATAGCTCTCGCAAAAGGCGACAAGGCCCAGGCCAAGACCTACTTTGACAAAGGTATGTCTCTTGACTCCGACAATGCTTACAACTACGTAGGTCTCGGAGCTCTCGATCTCCTCAACGGCAATGCATCAGCAGCCGCAGAAAACTTCAAGAACGCCCAGAAATTCGCAAAAAAAGATGCCGAAGTTTCAGTTGCGATCGCACGCGCTTACTACAACGCCGATCCTGTGAAATATGCAAAGGAAATCGACAAGGCGATGGTGAAAGCCCGCAAAGACTCCAAAAGCCAGGATCCGGCCATCTACGTTCTCGAAGGCGACATGCTTGTTGACCAGCAGAATTACGGAGATGCCGCCGGCCGCTACGAAAGCGCCATCACATTCGACCCCAACAATCCCGAAGGCTATGTGAAGTATGCTAACGCATATTTCTTTGTGAATAAAGACTATGCGATCAAGAAACTCGAAGAGTATCTCGCACAGCACCCCGAATCGGCTATGGTTCAGCGTGAGCTTGCCGAAAAATACTTCAAGGCCGACCGCTGGCGCGCAGCATCCGAACTTTACGGCAAATACATCCAGAACCCCAACAGCTTCCCCGAAGACAAGTCGCGCTATGCCGTACTCCTCTACTGGGGTGAACGCTATCCCGAGGCTATCACAACCGCTAAAGAAATCCTCGCATCCGATCCGACCAATTTCCAGACCCAGCGAGTGCTTTTCCTGACAGAAAATGCTATGGGCAACTATGAGCAGGCTGTCAAGGATGCTGAGAAATTCTTCAGTTCCAACCCTAACGGCAACTTCAACGTAAACGACTATACCACCTTTGCCGCCGCGCTCAGCGGTATCGGTCAGGACTCTCTCGCAGTGCTGAAATATGAAGAAGCCGTGAAGAAATTCCCCGGCAACGACGAACTTCTCAAGGAAATCAGCTCGGTATACAACAAGAACAAGCAGTATGCACGCGGAGCCGATGCCTATGCCGCATATCTTGAACTTCAGGAAAATCCTACTCCCGACGATTTCTATGGTATGGCAACCCGCTACCTTCAGGCAGCCGGTGCAGCAACCGACACTATCCAGCAGAAAGAACTTGCCCAGAAGGGTATCGTATACATCAACAAGGTTATCGAAAACCCCAATATCAAGCCTATCCCCCAGTTCTATCAGCGCCTTGCATTCCTCAATATCGCAGGAAACAACAAGCGCCCCAATGCCGAGGCCGTAGCCGCTCTCGACAAAATGATCGAACTTCTTGATGCCGATCCTGCAAACATGGATCCTCAGAATCCCAACAACCAGCTCAATCT
Source organism: uncultured Porphyromonadaceae bacterium (assembly GCA_905202215.1). GTDB lineage: Bacteria > Bacteroidota > Bacteroidia > Bacteroidales > Muribaculaceae > CAG-873. The sequence continues at coordinate 4,163 of CAJKRG010000025.1, read as the reverse complement.
CTATAAGAATGCCTACGCATTCGAACAGGCATACTACAGCGCTCAGAAGAATGAAGAGAAGCTGAAAGAATTTATTGAGAAATACAACAATGTCAACAAGCTCCTCAATCCCGGAGCTGCTCAGTAAAGACGCTTCTTAAAATATACAACACGAGAGCTTCGGGTCGTCCCTGAGGCTCTCGTTTTTCAATAATCGAAATTTCATGACACCACCTCTCGCCGAGCGGATGCGTCCGAAAACGCTCGATCAATACATAGGACAACAACATCTCGTAGGCCCGGGCTCAATCCTGCGCCGTATGATCGAATCCGGAAAGATAGCCTCGTTCATACTGTGGGGACCGCCCGGAGTCGGCAAGACGACACTTGCAAAAATCATAGCCAACGCAACGGACAGTCCTTTCTACACCCTATCGGCTGTGACTTCGGGAGTAAAAGACGTGCGCGAGGTCATCGACCGTTGCCGTGCAGAATCAGGAAACATGTTCGGGGCCGGACGACCGATTCTGTTTATCGATGAAATACACCGCTTCAGCAAGAGCCAGCAGGACAGCCTTCTCGGAGCAGTTGAAAACGGTACGGTAACACTTATCGGAGCTACGACAGAAAATCCGTCGTTCGAAGTCATAAGGCCGCTCCTGTCACGGGCTCAGGTCTACACACTCAAGCCTCTCGACGATGCCGATCTGCAGACCCTGCTCGATAGAGCTGTCAGAGAAGACTCCGTGCTGTCGCGCAATCCGGTAAGAGTGGAAGAAACAAGCGCTCTTTTCCGTTATAGCGGAGGCGATGCCCGCAAACTGCTGAATATACTTGACCTTCTCGAACAGTCGACACCGCACGGCGAGGAGATAGTGATCAACGACCGTGTCGTCACCGAACGCCTTCAGGAAAATCCCCAGGCCTACGACAAAAACGGCGAAATGCACTACGATATAATTTCGGCATTCATAAAAAGCATACGAGGCAGCGATCCTGATGCGGCAGTCTACTGGCTCGCCCGCATGATTGCCGGAGGTGAAGATCCCGAATTCATAGCGCGGCGACTGGTGATTGTGGCTTCTGAAGACATTGGTCTCGCAAATCCTACCGCATTGCTTATCGCAAACGCCACATTCGATGCAATACGTAAAATCGGAATGCCCGAAGGACGAATCCCTCTGTCGGAGTGTACGATCTATCTCGCTCTTTCGGCAAAAAGCAACTCGGCATACATGGCCATAGACTCGGCGCTCGCCGAGGTAGAACGGAGCGGCAATCTTCCTGTACCGCTACACCTGCGCAATGCACCGACCACTCTCATGAAAAAAATGGGCTACGGGCAGAATTATCTGTATGCTCACGACTATCCCGGCAACTTCGTGGTTCAACAATTCCGACCCGATGCCATAGCAGATAAAAAATTCTGGAATGCAGGTAGCAATCCGGCCGAAGATATTATGCTTCAACGCCATCGGAGCCGGTGGGGGGACAAATAATTCACAGCCGGTCGCTATTGTGTCAAAATTACACTTTTCACCGATATTATTGGCGCACGAAACATTCGTGTGCCTTTTATTTATTACCTTTGTGAAGATATCTTTCTAATACCAACCAACACAATCCATATAAATGAAGCCATTTATCTTAGCCCTATCGCTGCTCATGGCCGGTATGACGGCAGGCGCAGCACCGGCTCAGACAGCCGAAACCGCCAAGGGCACCTTCGAAGCCGGCAAAGGCTCGTTTATGCTCAACGGCGAGCCATTCGTAGTCAAGGCAGCCGAGCTTCACTACCCCCGTATTCCCCGCCAGTATTGGGATCAGCGCATCAAAATGTGCAAGGCGCTCGGCATGAATACCGTATGCCTGTATGTATTCTGGAATGCTCATGAGCCTAAGCCCGATCAGTTCGATTTTACGGGCCAGAATGATCTTGCTGAATTCGTACGTCTCTGTAAAGAAAACGGTATGTATGTAATTCTGCGCCCGGGTCCATATGTATGTGCCGAATGGGAAATGGGCGGTCTGCCCTGGTGGTTGCTCAAGAAAAAAGATATAAAACTGCGCGAATCGGATCCCTACTTCATCGAACGTGTCGACAAATTCCAGAAAGCAGTAGCCGATCAGGTCGGAGGAATGACAATAGCCGACGGCGGCCCTATCATCATGGTACAGGTCGAAAACGAATATGGCTCATACGGTATCGACAAGCCTTATGTAGCCCAGATACGCGACATGCTCCGCAAGAATTTCGGCAATGATGTGACACTCTTCCAGTGCGATTGGTCGTCGAATTTCCTCAACAACGGTCTCGACGATCTTGTCTGGACTATGAATTTCGGTACAGGCGCGAATATCGACCAACAGTTTGAAAAGCTTAAGGAAGTACGCCCTGACAGCCCTCTCATGTGCTCTGAATTCTGGAGCGGCTGGTTCGATAAATGGGGAGCCAACCACGAGACTCGTCCGGCCGCCGACATGATTGCAGGGATTGACGAAATGCTTTCCAAGAACATTTCATTCAGCCTTTACATGACTCACGGAGGCACCAACTGGGGGCATTGGGCCGGAGCGAACTCGCCGGGCTTCGCACCCGATGTGACATCATACGACTATGATGCTCCTCTGAGCGAATCGGGGCAGACCACACCCAAATACTGGGAACTCCGCAAGACCCTGGCCAAATATATGAACGGCAAAAAGCAGGCAGCCGTTCCGGCCACAATCAAACCGATTGCAGTGAAATCGTTCGAGTTCACAGAAGTTGCTCCGATATTCGATAATCTCCCCGAACCCAAAGAAGATGTCGATATCAAAACCATGGAAGAATACGATCAGGGATTCGGCAGCATACTTTACCGCACTACTCTCCCCGCACTCGAAAAACCGGCCCTCCTGACCGTGAATGATGCCCACGACTTCGCCCAGGTATTTGTTGACGGCAAATACATTGGCAAACTCGACCGCCGGAACGGAGAAAAAGAACTCACGCTTCCGTCCTGCAAGAAGGGCGCCACTCTCGATATATTTGTAGAAGCTATGGGACGTATCAATTTCGGCCGCGCCATCAAAGACTTCAAAGGCATCACCGATAAAGTAACCATTACTGAAAACCGCGACGGCCATACTTTCGTATGCGACCTTAAGAATTGGCAGGTATTCAATATCGAGGACGAACTTGACACTTATACTTCCATGAATTTTGTACCGGTCGCTTCTGTAGAGAAAAGTGCAGACGGTCGACTTCCACGCGGTGTGTACCGCGGAACCTTCACTGTCAACAAGCCGTCCGACACCTTCCTCAACTTCGAAACCTGGGGCAAAGGACTTGTATATGTCAACGGATATCCTCTCGGCCGAATCTGGGAAATCGGTCCGCAACAGACGCTCTATATGCCGGGATGCTGGCTTAAGAAAGGTGAGAACGAAGTCGTAGTATTCGACATTCTCGGCCCGAAAGAAGCGCGCTCCGAAGGTCTTAAACAGCCTCTGCTCGACCAGCTTCTTGTTCAGAAGCCTCTTACTCACCGCAACGAAGGCGAGAATCTTGATCTCAGCGGAGCCAAGCCCGTCCTCTCAGGTTCATTCAAGCCGGGCAACGGCTGGCAACAGGCCGATCTCAAAGCTCCTGTCAAAGGCCGATATATCGTGGTGGAGGCTCTTGATGCCATCGACGGCAAGGATGTTGCCGCTATTGCCGAAATGTATGTGCTCGATGACAAAGGCGAGCGTCTGTCCCGCGAACCATGGACTGTGCTCTACGCTGACAGCGAGGATATGAAAGGCGTGAACCGCTCTGCCGACAAGACATTCGACCTTCAGGAATCAACATACTGGAGCACTGTCCCGGGCACACCGTTCCCACATGCAATCCAGATAGATCTTGGCGCAAGCCATAATATCAGCGCTATACAGTATCTGCCGCGTATGGAAAGCGAAGTACCGGGCGCAATCAAGAATTTCAGAATATATGTAGGCGAGACGCCTTTTCCGTATTAAATTTGCATCCTAACCTTGAAAGACAGGCCGTCCCGAATCATCGGAGACGGCCTGATTTTTTTCATATAAAACGACAGCGGCCACAATCGTCAGGCGATTGTGGCCGCTATCTGTAGATAATCGATCTTCTCTTTCAGCGTTCGGCTCTCATTGGGTTGTTGAGGAAGTCTTCGTAGGCGAGT
>CAJKRG010000024.1 GCA_905202215.1 uncultured Porphyromonadaceae bacterium | reverse complement strand
ATGTGCAATTTAAGCAAAAATACACCAATCTGTGATTTAACAGATATTATGAAACGCCCTCTTATATTTGCGCTTGCCGCGGTAGTTGCGATGGCATTTCCGCTTACGGCAAACGCACAGTTCAATCTCAACCGCGGTCTCAAGGCCGTAAGCAAAGCCGCCCAGGCTCTCACTCTCTCCGACGCCGACATGGCCCAGTATGTAAAGGAATATATCGACTGGATGGACAAGAACAATCCTGTCACTGCGGCCGATAATCCCTATACCAAACGCCTCGACTCCATTACCGCCGGAATGACTTCCGTAGAGGGTACGCCGCTCAACTTCAAGGTATACGACGTGGTCGACGTCAACGCTTTCGCATGCCCCGACGGCAGCATCCGCGTGTTTTCGTCGCTGATGGACATAATGACCGACGACGAACTTCTCGGTGTCATCGGCCATGAAATAGGCCACATCGCCAAAAAACACTCCAAGAGCTCCATGAAACAGGCTCTGCTTACTTCCGCGCTCAAAGACGCCGTGGCATCGTCGAGCAACAAGGTCGCCACACTCACCGACTCGCAGCTCGGAGTACTTGGCGAAAGCCTTGCCAGTGCCAAATATTCGCGCAAGCACGAAGACGAAGCCGACGACTACGGCTATGAGTTCCTGAAGTCACACGGCAAGAACCCGCTGGCAATGGCTCTGGCTTTCAAGAAACTCCAGCAGATGGAGCAGGAAGCAGGCGCCTCCAAGACCTCAAAAATCAATCAGCTCTTCTCCACTCACCCCGAACTCGACAAGCGCATAGAGCGCATGGAGAAGCGGGCTGCTAAAGACGGGCTATAATTTTATTAGAGTCTAAAGTTTAAAGAGTTAAGACAATAGTACTTGCGACTGATTGTCTTAACTCTTTAAACTTTAGAAAACTTCTTAATGTTGACATAATACTATGAAAGTACATAATTTTGCCGAACAACCGTCGCTGGTGAGCCAGTATCTGGCCGAAATGCGCGACATCAATGTGCAGGGCGACCGCCTGCGCTTCCGCCGAAATCTTGAGCGACTCGGCGAAATCTTCGCCTACGAGATCAGCAAGGGCCTCGAATACAAGACCGAACAGATCACCACTCCGCTGGGCGTCGAGGCATCATGCCAGGTGATAAGCGAGCCGCTGGTTCTCGCCACAATCTTCCGCGCCGGGGTGCCTTTCCACCAGGGCTTCCTGCGCTATTTCGACAACGCCGAAAACGCCTTCGTATCGGCCTACCGCAAATATAAGGAAAAAGAGAATTTCGATATTCTGATAGAATATCTTGCCTCGCCGCGCCTCGACGGCAAAACTCTGATACTCTGCGACCCCATGCTTGCTACAGGCGCCTCGATGGAACTGAGCTACAAGGCTCTGCTCACCAAAGGCACTCCGGCGAAGCTGCATGTGGCGTCGGTCATAGCCTCGCGTCAGGCCGTGGACTATCTTCAGACCGTAATGCCGGCCGAAGCAGAGCTATGGGTCGGCGTGATCGACGATCAGATCAACGCCCACAGCTATATCGTGCCCGGCCTGGGCGACGCCGGCGACCTCGCCTACGGCACCAAGGAGTGAGGCCGGGCGGTCAGGCTGACGCGACACATCCTCCCCTCCCACTGACCGCCAACCCCAAAAACGCAAGCGTCCGGAGCTGTTCTGACAGCTCCGGGCGCTTGACGTATTTAGAGGTTGTTTAATAACATATGTGAAAGCACAGGCCAAAAAGTCGGAGATGACTTTATATCTGAGACGAAGGAGCATAGCGGTGGCTATGTGACTGAGTCGAAGAGATAAAGACACTCCGAATTTTTGGAGGCGAAGCCTTTGTTTTCATGCTGACAGTGTTTTTTAAGAAGATTTTGATGAGGCGTTTTTAACATTAGTGCAGTCCTGGCGTCTTTTTGTTAACTTGCCCATCACTCATCGGTCACATAGCCACCGCTATGTTCCCTCTTCATAATGTGCAATTTAAGCAAAAATACACCAACCTGTGATTTCACATATGTTATTAAACAACCTCTTAAATTGCGGCCGCGAGACTTGGAGAGAGGAACCGCCGGTGGCACTTTCAGCCTTCCGAGAGTATGGGATTACTATCCCGCGATGCCATCAGGCATCAAATCTCCGGCTTTGTAAATATAACGCTTTCAGGCTGCTGAAAGTTTACTCCTGTTCCGGAACACGGAAGAGGGAGAAATTGACAGAACCGTAGACGCGATGGTCGAAAAAGCCGGGCAAGGACGAAAAATCGTGATTTTTCGAATGCTCGACGATAACGAGAGTTCCCGGCCTGACCACTTTCGATGCCAGAATCCGACCCGGAATCTCGGCGAAGCCGGGCATATCGTAGGGAGGATCGGCAAAAACGATGTCGAATCCGCGGGAGGCGCCTTCGAGATAGCGGAGCACGTCGTCGCGCACGAGGTTGAGATTGTCCGCGCCAAGCTCTTTCGCCACTTTCTGAATGAATCGCTGCTGTGTCGACGCCTTTTCGACAGCCGTGGCGGTGCGGCAGTCGCGGCTGAGAAACTCGAAAGTGACCGCGCCCGTACCGGCGAAGAGGTCGAGCGTGTCGGCGCCTTCGATATCGGCTATGTTCTCGATGACATTGAATATATTCTCGCGGGCGAAATCGGTAGTCGGGCGAGCGGTGATATTTGTAGGCACGTCGAAACGCCGACGGCCATATTTACCTCGTATTATTCGCATAGTGGTATCAGAATCAATGGGAAGGGGGCCTTGATGGCATCGTGACCGCCGCGGAGAGCGGCCGAGGGGAAGATGTATGGCAGCACATTGGCCGCATAGCGGGCCAGTTCGGGGGCGAGGGCAAGGCGAGCCGACGTATCGCCGCACAGATATATGCTGTCGGCCGCCGGATCGAGACCGGCCTCGCGCGCGGCCGCCATGACCCAGTAGGCGGCATCGGCGACGGTCGGGGCATCCTTGGTAGTACACAGCAGCAACGAGCCGTCGCGGCCGAAAGCAAGTATGTCGACAGCGGCACGGACGCCTCCGGTGAGGTGTGCATAGAGCTTGGCACCGTTCCCTCCAGCGTTTTTAGCGCTGATATATCTCAGAAGGGGCGTTATGCGGCAACTTACCCGCGGATTGCGGAATGTACGGGCAAGAAAATTGGATAGATCTTCGGGACATGGCCAGACGACGGCTGCGCCCTGCCCTACGGCCCCGTCGGTGAGCAGAGTTTCGCCCTCGTCGGCGAGGCAGCAGTAACGGGCACTCGCTTCAAGAGCCTCCGGCCCGATCTCGGAGGGGGCCACAAGGTAGTGAGGGGTATCGACAAGGACATCGACAGCAGCAAAATCGGCTGTCAGCAAGGGTACGGCGTAGACCGCTTCCTCGACCGCGGCAAGCAGGCCACCCGAGGCTGTCGGATCGAAAGGCACGCTGAAAGCCAGAGTCTGTACGTCGTCGACAGTGCTGAGGGCTACGGCCCGTATGGCCGTGCCGTCTATCAGCAGCAGCAACCGCCACAAGGATGGATTGGAAATTTCAGGTTGTTCCATAGATTGCAAAATTAGCAATTTATTTCGCCTCCACCAAAACGCCTTCACGATTGTTACTTATATATAACTATACAGACATGCAATCATGAAAGCGAAAATCATACTCACGGCAATAGCGGCAATAGGCGTCGCGGCATGTGCCGATCTCGGCTTCGGAGTAGACGTAGATTCAGGAGTATACAATCCTTACTACTACGGAAACGGATATTACGGCTCGCCCTGGGGCAACATGGGCTGGGACTGGGACTATCCGCTCTACACTCCTCCCGTAGCCCCTCCCCCACGGCCGCCCATGATAGGCGGAAACCCGGGGCCGGCATTGCCCCCTCAGAACAACAACCGCCCCCAGATACGTCCTCCGATGAACGGCATACCGACAACGGCACCTAACGGCGTGCAACGTCCGGGAAACGGCGGAATGCCGTCGGCACCCGTTCCTTCCACCCCCGCTCTCAACAGCGGGGGCAGCAACAACGCGCAGCGCGGCCGATGAGATCAGGCTGACGGGCGACCGGGCTATTAGCTTATCAGAAGCCCAGCAGGCCGAGAGCGTCGGCACCGAGGGCGCTTTTTTTCTCGATATGCTCTTTTACCATCTTTACGAAGGGATCGGAGCCGAATTCGCCGCGTACTTTCATGAAGTCTTCGTCGGCATCCTCGTCGGGATTGTCGATACCGAAGCCCGTGCGCGAAGTAAGAGAGTATTCCTTTGCGGCATCATCGAGGAGCATGCGGTCGAGATCGGTCACGCTCTCGAGCCAGCGTGTGACGATGGCGGCCACATCGGCGCGAGTCAGTTCGTCGACAGCCTTTCCGCACCAGCGCTCCAGATGCGAGGCCACCCATGTCCATTCCATGTCGTAGTAATCGGCATGCAGCTGTTTCCATCTCAGCTCGAGAGTATCGAGATCGGCGACAGTTCCGTCGGCAATCTCGGCACAGAGGCGGTCGATTTCCGACTTCGGAGCAAAAAGGCCGCATATGTCCACCCATTTGCCTTCGCCGGCCGGATGGGTGGGACGGAGACGTGCGCGCAGCTCCTCGTCGCTGCCTACGGGCGTCTTGCCGAGGCGGTGTATCACCGAATTGCCCATGAACTTGTCGATAGCCATGCGGTAGTAGTCGCGACCCTTGCGGAGGGCGTGGGCCTCGATGGTCATGGTCTGGAATGCGAAGCGGTTAGCGGTCAGACCGGCGGTACGCTCGAGTTCGTCGAGCAGCTTTATGCCGCCCATCATCTTGCCGACGGTGTAGGGACTGAGGAGGTTGAAGTTGATACTGTCGAGCAGATCGGGATCATGGCGCTTGTCGCGGCGCGGCCACTTCTGGGCGTCGCGTATGGTGCCTACGCTGCGCAGGTTGACGCCCGGCACAAGGAATGAATCGCCGTGACTCTCGATGAGATAGGAGAACGGCAGGCGCGATGTGTCGGGGTGATTGACATGTCTGCCCATGACAAGGGAGAATGCGCCGATCTTGGCCGGCCAGAGGATATATGAGTCGCTGGTGGTTTTCGAGCCGCGCTCCACGACGCCCTGATGTATCGGGCCGAGCTTGTACATGTGGTTGCTCTGGTTGGAGCCTGAACCGGCGTTGAGGAATGAGAACATACCGGCTATGAGGAGGCTCGACTTATGCATCGTCACCGTATAGGGTCCGCCGAATATCGCGGCGGCCTCGCCGTTCTCGCATGCGCAGTTGGCAAAGAAGAGCGAGTCGTGGGCCGAAAACAGATGCGACAGCTGCGAAGCCTGGCCTACGAAGCAATGCGTGATTACGGCGCCGTCGTCGACCTTGGCGCCGGAAGCGAATATGAATCCTTCGGCAATAACATCGCGGCCCACGAAGACGGGATCGGCCTTTACCGACGATATGGTGCCGTCGGTGAGGCGCGCAACGCCCTTGATACGGGCATATTCGCCGATATTGACATTATTGATGGCTCCGGCATTGACAATCTCGCAGCAGCGCCCGATGGTGCCTCTGCGGCCGAAACCGCGGTCGGCATGCACCTTGACCATGGTCACGAGGCGGCGCACCATCTCGCTGCGGTGACGGTACATAGCGACCAGATAGGCCGTCTGGGCCGACATGCGCTCGTAGACAGGCACCTCGCGGCCTCCGGTCTCGTTGAGCACAGACACCTCGGTACCGATACCGAAAGTGGAGTCGAGCGTGCCGACAAGCAGCCCGATATTGTCGATATATACGCCGTCGGCAATGTCGTAGTTCGCTATATAATTGGATACCTTGGAGATATATACACCGTCGCCGACACTTACATTGTGGAGAGTGGCATCGGTGATTCCGGCCGGACGCTCCAGACCGCCGGGACGGTGGAACACACCGTCGAAACGACCGAGCGACACCTCACCCGAAAATGTGACATTCTTGATTCTCAACGGATCGAAACCGTCGGCTACTGTGACTTTGCTCCAGTCCTGCGCGGAGCATCCTCGGCTTTCGAGGATTCTGATCTCGCCCTCGGTAAGGGCACGGCGGGAAACAGACATACTTGAAACAAATGATTATGGGTTAATTTCGCCACAAAATTAGCTCATAAATGCCATTCCTGCAAATTTTTTTGGAACGGGTGTCAGCGGAAGGTATATGTGATGCGGGCTGTCGAGCGCTCGGGAGCCTTGTCGTCGTTGCGGGTAAATCGGCGGCGGCGCACTTCGGCCATACATGCCTGCACAAGAGCGCGGTCGGCGGCGGCAGGCGACTTGCCGCCTGTGAGTTCGACGGATATCACATTGCCGTCGGAACCGACTATGGCGGTGAGGATAATGCTTCCGGTGACCTCGGATGGCACGCGCGCGTAGCGCGGCATGGTCCATCCGCCTCCGACCGTACCGCTGCCAGTACCGTTGGCGTCGGAGCGTCCGCCGTCGGGGGTTCCGCTGTCGCCTTTTTCTTCGCCACGTGACGAAGTGTTGTCCGGAGTCTCCGAAGTATTCCTGAAAGCATCGCCGACGCCCTTTCGTGCTTTGCGGCGAGCCTCCTCCTCGGCTATTTTAGTCTTGTCGGGGCCGGTCTCGGGCGGCGCGGGCTTTTCCGGACGCGTCACAGGCGAAGGACGCTCCGATGTGACGTCCGGCGCCGGGGCGGCGGCTTTTCCGGCATCCACCTTGTCCTGACCGGAGGCTTCGGCGGCTTTGGAATCGCGCCTCACCGGCTCGGGCGCATAGGCAGGCGACGGGTCGGAGGGGCCGTAGGCCATGTCGAGAAGATCGACGAACTCCTCGTCGATCTCGACCACTTCGGCAACCGGACGCGGCGCAGGCGAGTCCTTGCCGGGCGCAGACAGGTGAACCATGCACAGGAACACGGCAAGAAGCACTGCGGCGATTACAGTGGCCGCCGCGGCCTGTCGGCGCGGTGTCATGGCTCGGGAGTTTTGGAGGGAGAGGCCGGCTTGGTGGCGAGCACCATCTTGATTGCGTTGTCGGCGCCGATATTGAGCACTTCGACCACTTTTCCGTAGGGCACGGCGGCATCGGCATACACGGCGACAGCCCCGAGCGAGTCGGCAGGAGCTATGGACTGAATGAACATGGCGAGCGAGTCGGGCTGCACGGGCACGGGGTCGGCGCCTTCGGCCGAGACATAATAGGCGCCTTCGGCGTCGATAAACATGCGTGTCGAGGGCTTGAGGGGCGTCTGCTGTGAGCTTTCGGGAAGATCGACCTCAAGGGCGGTGGGGAAGACGAAAGCCGAAGTGACCATGAAGAACACTAACAGAAGGAAGACCACGTCGGTCATCGAGGCCATCGAGAACGTGGCCAGCATTTCCTGTTGTCGTTTCAGTGCCATGGCGTCAGGCAGGCTCGTTAAGAAGGTCCATGAAGTCCATGGTGCGGGCTTCGAGACGGTTCATGATCTTGTTGATACGGGCCACGAGATAGTTGTATGCGAAAAGGGCCACAATGCCGACGATAAGACCGGCGACGGTGGTCACAAGGGCCGCATAGATACCGTCGGCGAAAGAGTCGATGGTAGCCGAGCTTCCGGCCTGGGCGATGGCGTAGAAAGCCTGCACCATGCCTATGACCGTTCCGAGGAAGCCTATCATCGGAGCGCCTGCGGCTATTGTGGCGAGCCATGGCAGTCCGCGGCTTAGAGTGGCGATCTCGAGGTTGCCGGTATTCTCGATAGCGACGAGGACATCGTTCATGGGCCGTCCGATACGCGATATTCCCTTGGCTATGAGAGCGGCTTCGGGCGTAGACGTGAGGCGGCACAGGTTGAGGGCGCTCTCAAGCTCACCGCTGTGGATATAGGTCTTGATACGGTTCATGAAATTATCGTCTTCCTTCGACGCACGCGCTATGACAATGCAGCGTTCGGTGAAGACATATATGCACAGGAGCAGCAGCGCGGCAAGGGGCACCATTGTCCAGCCTCCTTCGAGGCAAAGATTCCAGAGAGACACTTTTTTAATTATGAATTATGAATGATGAATTATGACCTTAGAGACACTTTTCTTAATTATGAATTATGAATGATGAATTATGACCTTAGAGACACTTTTTTTAATTATGAATTATGAATGATGTATTTCTTCCGAATCATGAATTATGAATGATATTTTACAGTCTGCCCATAATTCATAATCCATAATTCATAATTGTGACTTGTAGCGCTTTACGGTTTCGGCGAGGCCGAGGTAGAGGGCATCGCAGATGAGGGCATGGCCAATCGACACCTCGCTCAGGAAGGGTATGCGGCTGTGGAAGAACGCGAGGTTCTCGAGGCTGAGATCGTGGCCGGCGTTGACACCGAGCCCGAGACGCCTTGCAGCCTCGGCAGCCTCCACATAGGGCGCCACGGCTTTTTCGGGATCTGAAGGATAAAGATCGGCGTAAGGCTTGGTATAAAGTTCGACACGGTCGGCTCCGGTTGCGGCGGCAGCCTTCACGGTATCCACATCGGGATCGACGAAGATAGAGGTGCGTATTCCGGCCTCCTTGAAAGTATCGACAAGCTGCGACAGAAGTTCTGCGTTTGCGGCGACATTCCAGCCGGCCGACGATGTGAGGGCATCGGGAGCGTCGGGCACAAGAGTGACCTGTGTTGGACGCACAGCCAGGGCCATGTCGACGAAGCGCTTGTCGGGATACCCTTCCATGTTGAATTCGCTCCGCAGCAGTGGCCTGAGCTTGTATACGTCGTCGCGCCTGATATGACGCTCGTCGGGGCGCGGATGCACGGTTATGCCGTCGGCACCGAAACTTTCGATGTCGAGTGCGACGGCGCATACATCGGGGTTGTTTTCGCCGCGTGCGTTGCGCAGGGTGGCTATTTTGTTTATATTAACGCTTAAATTGGTCATCTATATGTAAAAATCGCGGAATTGTTCGTAAATTTGTGGTAGTACTTCAGAGTGTTTTGCCGCCAAAATGGCGCTTAAGATATGCAAAAGTACTCAGAAATAACAAAACAACGAAAGAATTTGGCTTCAAATAAGATAAAATTCCCGGAAAACGAGTATCTCTATCCTCCCGTGGCCGACAGCTCGCGACTTCTTGTGGGTTGCCGCCGGGAGGATTACAGCGCCTCGCGCATAGCCCGTGCCGTGGAAGACTGCAATGCCCATCTTCTCAATCTCAACGTGACCTCTCTCGGCGGTCCCGGCGAAAGCGACAGCCAACAGACTTTCGCCGACGCTGACCCGAAATTCCCTGTGGTGTTCGATATCCGCGTGAGCCACCGCGACACGGCCGGCATCATGCGCTCGCTCGAGCGCTACGGCTATACCGTACTCGAAGCCCAGGCTCCGCGCGGCGCCGACGACGACACGTTCCGCGAGCGAATAGACTACTTCTTCAGATATTTCTCATGAGAATAGCGATATACGGCAGCCGGCGCCAGCAGGATGCGGCCCCGACAGTGGCAAGATTTCTCGAGACCCTGCACAGCCGGGGCGTCGAGGTGGTAATGCACCGCAAACTCTACCGCCATCTGCTCGAAGTGATTCCCGAGGCGCTGACAAACGTAGGCTCCGTCACCGAGACACCCCGCTTCAACGCCGACATGGCCGTGAGCCTCGGCGGCGACGGCACCTTCCTGCGCACGGCCATGTGGGTCGGCGACAAGCAGATACCGATCGTCGGCGTCAATACCGGCCATCTGGGCTATCTCACCTCGCTCACCATCGACCAGCTGCCATCGCTGCTCGACATGGTAGGAGCCGACCGCTTCCGTATAGAACGCCGCGGACTGATACGCCTCGACGCGCCCTTCCTCGGCGAACATTTCTATCCCTATGCGCTGAACGAATTCGCCCTCACGCGCGAGGATACAGCCTCCATGATCTCGGCCCGAGTGAGTGTCGACGGCGTTGATCTGGGCGACTACCGGGCCGACGGACTGCTGGTATGCACGTCGACGGGCAGTACGGCCTACAATCTGTCGGTGGGCGGCCCTATAGTGCAGCCTACAGTCGACGTGCATGTGATAGCACCCGTGGCGGCGCATTCTCTGGCCATGCGTCCGCTCGTGGTCGACGGCTCGGCCGAAATATCGATAGTGCCTTCCGGGCGCGCGAGCCGTGTGCGTCTGGCGCTCGACGGCCGCTCGGCCGATGTCGACATGGGCACACGCATATGTCTGAGCAAGGCTCCTTTCAAGGTAATGGTAATGCAGCTGGCAGACCATACTTTTGCCGACGCCCTGCGCGGAAAACTACACTGGGGGATATCGTAAATGGAGCGGAACGTCGCCATAGTGCAGTCGTGCAGATACCGTCATGCCGACTTCGGCGACGTAAAAATCACCGTAAACGGCCGGGCGCGTCATATCGTGGCACGGTGGATCGGCACGGAACTGCGGATCACCATACCGCGAAATCTTCCGGCCTATGAACTCGACCGCTTCCTCAACGAGAAGCGAGAGTGGATCATCGATCACCGTCCCGCACCGAAATATCATGTCGGACAAGTGATCGACGCCGGTGAGGTCGATTTCAGCATTGTCGAGGCATGGGAAACCGACAAGGGCGACATATTCATGACGATGGTCGAAAAAAGCCCGCAGCGGCATAAATTCAAGAATTATTACATACATCTGACCACGGCAGCCGTCGAAAACATAGCGCGCGCCGAAGTACAGGAATATATCTACAAGCTGCTGATATGGGGGGCCAAGGAGGCCACGGGGCGATATGTGGTGCCGCACGCGCGCGAACTGGCCGCCCGCATAGGGCGCCGTCCGCTCGGCTGGGCCGTCAAGGAGTCGAAGACACGGCTTGGAGCATGCTCGTCGAAAGGCATAATCACGCTGAGTCCGCGCCTTATCTTTCTGCCTCCGGAACTGCGCGAATTCGTGATATTCCACGAACTGGCCCACCTCTCGGAAATGAACCACTCGGCCGCCTTCCACAAAATATGCGACGCCTACTGCTCGGGCCGCGAGACCGAGCTTGCCAGGCGCCTCCGCGCCTTCCGCTTCCCGCTGCTTTAGCCGGAAGTCAGGAGATTAGGATGTCATGATATTAAGATTTAATTTATTGGTTCAAAGGCAACTATAAAAAGCCTCAAAATTACACTAATACCAACTAAGCATGAAAAAATCTTTTAAACAAAATGTAATAGAAGGACTAAAATATTATGTTTATGTACTTGTAGATCCACGCGATAATTGCATCTTTTATGTGGGAAAAGGTAGTGGTAACCGAGTCTATCAGCATGCTCAGGCTGCAATTGATGATAATTCACAAAGCCTAAAACTATCTACTATCCGAGAAATCCAAAATCTCAGTTTGGAAGTAAAGTATTACATTATTCGGCATAACTTGACAGACCATGAGGCATATATTATCGAATCATCAATAATCGACTTACTAACTTACCACGCATTCAACAAGAAAAATATCTTAACCAATATTGTTAGCGGGCACCATCAGTGGGACGAAGGCATTAAAACTGATGAAGAAATCAATATACTATACGACTGTCCCAAGCTTGAGCCTGTACCGGGTGAGAGACTACTTTTAGTCAGCCTGAATAAAAGCTACGATCAATCAAAGGCGTCCGGAGTATATCACCGAGCCAACTACTATGAGATAGCACGTAAATACTGGGCTATATCGCCAGACAAAGCTGATAAAATAGATTATATTTTAGGTATCTATAGAGGGATTGTGCGTATTGTCATTGACGTTAAAGATAAATCCATTTGTACGGTTGCTGAAGACGGAACTGTTTTCAAAAAGCCACGCTTCGCATTTGTGGGCGACATTATTCCGGATTCTCCCTATCTGAATAAAGATGTAACAGACTACCCATTTGGCAGAGGCGGCGCGATAACATATATTCCACGGAACAAATTTTAAGTGTTGATATAAAACTATGTCATAATACAAGACTTATTAGTCAATATATATCCATCTTATACTTAGATCAGCCATAGTCTGCATATCGATCGTCCTTCAATTTCTATTTACATATAGTCTTAACAACGAATAATCAACAGTAATCATCTAACCCATCTTCGCCTTCCCATTCTAAGCCCTGAGCTAAAGTAATAGCTTTTTGAGCACCTTGTCTCTCAAAAAAAGTTCTAGCTTCATGAATGTATTTTCCATTTTCAAATGTTATGGAAATCATGGAAAACTTTTTTATTCCATCATCAGTATGTGTTGTTATTACCAAAAGATCTTCGGCACATAGAGCAAAATCATCAATAAAATGTGTGCCATATTTATTTTTTGTTATTGCCAATCCCTTTTTAAGTTTATTAAAATAACTGATGAGAGGTTTATCTTCTATTTCAGCAGGACAGAGCAGGAATTCAGTCGGAGTATACCAATTCCTTTGCATAGAATTTGCTGTTAGAGATTTTGTTAAACCATTATTACGCGATTCTTCTAAATTTACACTTTCAATTTGGCGCGGATGTATATAATCATAATGACTTGGTTTAAGATTAGAATTCTCTTCTTTAAAATCTACCCTTCTCGGTTGTGTATAAATCCATTCTCCTATAGTTCCCTTTGACGATCTCTCTTTATCCTTTAGTTTAGCCCAGGCACACAATCTCTCGTAGGATGCTTTAGCCTCTTCCTGCGTTACAGTCCTCATCCATTCAAAATTAGGATTGTCATTGGCAAATTCCTGGATAATTGACGGATCATTAACAAATGCTTCTATACTACCACAAAGATATTCTATTTTCATTCGTGTTATCGGATTGTTCAAAACATTCTCCAGTTTTGTCAACCATCTAAGATTCTCCGGCCTATTATTTCTACGATTGGTATCAATATGATCTACTACATGCTGTGGTGTCGGCGGTTCTCCAAGGAAAGCAAAAGCAACAATACGATGCACTCTCTCAGAGCCAATCTCCATATAGCCCGTTCTCACATTCGGTTTTCCAAACGTCCATACATCATCATCTTTTCGTTTACGCTTACCCATACGTACATGGCGAAATATAGAACCATTATCACGAACGGAATAAAGTTCTCCTTTATACACACATGTTTTAATCTCTGAATATACATTAAGCATAGATATATTATCCATTACTTATCTCCTTCTGAAATTTTCATAAACCTCAAATGCCAGAGCCAAAACGTAATACCACTGGTCTTCAGTCTTGTAGTCCAACTTGACATTTATAGATTTAGTACCATAAATCTTATTAAAACAGATTTCTACAACACTCCCACTACTATTCGAAACATTAGAAAATGAAAGAAGCGAATTGTAGTTCATACGTTCTTCTAATGTCTCGCCAATAGTAAACGTTATCAAATAATCCGGTAAACAAAAATCCGGAATGGGACCGCCGTATTCAGCGACATCTGGGTTATCGAAAATTATCGTTGTATTCCTACCCAATTTATGGAGTACGCGTGGAACAATCTCATAGAATTGGGATATTGCCTTACGCCTATATCTTTCCACCTCAGATTCGTCACAATTATTTATCAATTCCAAGTCCTCTGCAAGTTCCTTGAAGAAATTGCGATTTAATACTTCTGAAATACGTTTTAGCTGTATGATATCAATTTTATTCCTCTTGAAAAGATCATACACATTGTTTCGCTGACAATTAATGCGTTCAGCAAAGTCAACAATTGGAATGCTCTGTCTACGGACCTCTTCTTCGATAAGTTCGCCTATGTTTTTTTGTATAGCCATATAATATGCTTTTTTATTTACGACAACAAAATTATATATGAGCTTTCAATATACAATACAATAGGTGTATCATGTTATTGTGCATCTTTATATACGCATTATAAAAACCGCCGTAGCGCTTGAATTTACATAACCCCTGACAACGTTGCCAATCGGTACGATTACCTGGGGTTATGTAAATTCAAGCGCTACGCGCCTAATAAATTAATATCCTAACAGCCTAATAGTCTAATCTTTCAGACGGTAAGGATTTCTTTTTCTTTTGCGGCGAAGATGTCATCGATCTTCTTGAGGTATTTGTCGTGAATCTTCTGGACGTTGGCCTCGGCGTCTTTCTCTACGTCTTCGGGCATGCCCTGCTTCACGGCTTTCTTGAGACCGTCGATGGCGTCGCGGCGTGCGTTACGCACAGAAACCTTGGCATTCTCGGCCTCGGCCTTGCACTGCTTCACGAGGGCCTTGCGGCGGTCTTCGGTCAGGGGGGGGATGGAGAGACGGATCACCTCGCCGTTGTTTTCGGGAGTAATGCCGACCTCTGAGTTGATGATGGCTTTCTCGATAGCCTTGAACATGGCTTTCTCCCAGGGTGTGATAGCGATTGTACGGGCATCGGGAACGCTGATGTTAGCCACGTTCGAGACGGGTACCATGCTGCCGTAGTACTCTACGCGCACACCGTCGAGGATCTTTGCGTTAGCCTTGCCGGCGCGTATGCGCGCCAGAGTTTCGTCGAGATAGGCCACGGCCATTTCCATTTTCTCTTCGGCAGGGCCGATGTAAGTTTTAGGATCTGTCATATTTTTGGAGGTTTAATCAATATACGAGAGTGCCGATATTCTCGCCGGAGAGGACTTTGGCGAGGTTTCCGGGGGTATCCATGTCGAACACCACGATCTTCATGCCGTTCTCGCGGCAGAGGGTTGTTGCGGTGAGATCCATGATCTTAAGGCCGCGGTTGTAGATTTCGTCGTAGCTGATGCTGTCGAATTTTGTCGCCGTCGGGTCTTTCTCGGGGTCGGCGGTGTAGATACCGTCCACGCGAGTGCCTTTGAGCATGACGTCGGCCTTGATCTCGACAGCGCGGAGAGCGGCCGCTGTATCGGTGGTGAAGAAGGGGTTGCCGGTACCACCTGCTATGATGGCTACAGTGCCGGCGGCCAGAGTCTCGAGGGCGCGCATGGGGCTGTACGGCTCACCGACGGGGAACATGCCTATGGAGGTGAGCACACGGGCGCGTCGACCGAGGGCTTCGAGGGCCGAACTGAGCGCTAGAGAGTTGATTACCGTGGCGAGCATGCCCATCTGGTCGCCTTTGACACGGTCGAAGCCTTTTGCCGCGCCCGAGAGACCGCGGAATATATTTCCGCCTCCTATAACTATGCCGACTTCCACACCGGCATCGACGAGTGCTGATATCTGTTCGGCATAGCTGCCGAGGCGTTCGGGATCGATGCCGTAGCCCTGATGGCCCATCAGCGATTCGCCGCTGAGTTTGAGGAGTATTCTTCTGTATTTTGGTTCCATTATGAGGTTTGGATTAGTGATTAGCGGTTAATGGTTAGCGTAATATACGGCTTTTTGTCGCCTTAAGAAAGAAATACAGGTAGAGGACGGCCGCAAGGAGCAGGCATACCGAGAAACTGAGCACTATGCCGTAGAGGCCGAGGCCTGCGGGAAAGGCGAAGACATATGTGCACGGCAGGCCGACGATTATATAGCTAACAAGGGCTATGAAGAGCATCGGCATGACTTTCGAGGTGCCGCGCAGGGCATTTGCGAAAGTGATCTGCGTGGCATCGCCGAACTGATACAGCGCCATCGGCACAATCAGCGTCACGGCTGCGGCTATGACTTCGGCATCGTTGGAGAACAGCCCCATGACATGCCGGCCGCCGAAGATGAAGAGCATGCACACGAGTACCATGGCGGCGAGAATGAGATGATATCCGGCCCAGGCGTAGCGCCTCATCGTCCGGCAGTCGGCCGATCCGGCCGCATGGCTCACGGGTATGGCCATGGCATTGCCTATGCTGTAATAGATACAGAAGCCGAACATGCCGCTGATGACCACAATCTGGAATGCTGCCAGGGAAATGGCGCCTATCCATCCGGCCATGATTGCGGAGCCTGAGAAAGATGCCGTTTCGAAGGTCATCTGTGCCGACACGGGAAAGCCGGTCGCGATGACGGTGCGTGTCATTCCGTCGCCGGGACGCGCTCCGTGGAAAAATCCCCGGAGATAAGGACTCCCGCGGCGTGTGCGGAAAAAGACCCATACCATTGCGGCCATACAGAGCACACGCGATGCAAAAGTACTGATACCCGCGCCGGTCAGACCAAGCTCGGGCGCGCCGAAATTGCCGTAGATGAGCACATAGTTGCCGAATATGTTCACGGCATTGCAGGCAAGGACTATCCACGTGGGGAGTCCGGTGTCGTTCCGTCCGAAACTCCACTGCGCCAGCACATTGAAGACCGCCACAGGGATCATGCCCGAAAGCACTATCAGATAATAGGGCTTTATGAGGGGCATGAGGTGCGCGGGCTGCCCGAGGCGGTGCAGATTGAAGTAGACACCGAGCATGACCAGGCTTACGACGACGGTGAATATCGTATTGACCCTCAGGCCGACGCGCACGGCACGGCCTATGCGGTCGTTCTCGCCGCGGGCATACATGGCTCCTACGACAGGCGTGAGGCCGAAAGTGAAGCCCACGCAGGCGAAGATGGCGATGTTAAAGAAATTGTTGACGAACGAGGCCGAGGCGAGGGCATCGGTCGAGTAGTGCCCGACCATGATATTGTCGGCGAAACCGACAGCAATATTGCCGAGCTGGCCTAAAAAGAGGGGAAAGGCCAGCCTGGCAATAGATCGGTATGCCTCGGCGTAAGTCATTTCTTTGGGTCAGGAATTAGAAGTTTAACTTGTAACTACTAACTTCTAATTTTAAACTAATCGCGGTTTCCGCCGAAAATGCGGAGAAGGAAGAGGAAGAGATTGATGAAGTCGAGATAGAGTGTAAGGGCGCCGAGGGTGGCGAGACGTCCGACCATACCGCCGGGTGTGACCATGGCCATCTGCTTGACCTGCTGGGTATCCCATGCGGTGAGGCCTACGAAAATGATTACACCGGCGATAGACACGATCCAGTCGAGGGTGCTGCTGTGCATGAATATATTTACAACAGATGCAATCACCAGACCGATAAGGGCATAGAAGAGATAATTGCCGAATTTGGAGAGGTCGTTGGAGGTGAAATAGCCATAGATGCTCATTGCGCCGAATGTGGCTGCGGTGATGAAGAATGTCTTCACGATGGCGCCCGGACTATAGGCATAGAAGATCGTACACAGCATGAGGCCGTTGACGACAGCGAAGATATAGAACATGAGGGAGGCGACACCGGAGCTTAGCTTGCTGATAGCGCCCGAAAGAGCGAAGACCATGCCGAGTTCGGCGATGACGAGCACCCACATGAACCACGAGTGGGTGATAAGGAAGGTCATGTATGAGGCCGACGAGGCGGCAAAGAGCGATGTGAGCGCCGTCACCACAAGAGCGAGAAACATCTTGAGGTAGACACGCTTCATGACACTGTTGACAGTCGAGCCTATCGACATTGCGTCGTGGCGGGGACTATTATAGGAGTTGTAATTGTAGTTATCCATTTTAATCAGTTAGAAATTAGGAGTTGGAAGTGAGGAGTTATCTGATGATTATACTAACCTTAAACCCTTAAACATCAGGCTTTGTTCTTCGCGGGCAGTGAAACCCGCGGAGAACAGGTGTCTTACATGCGTTCGGGAACGTTTATGCCCAGAAGCCCCATGCCAGTGCGGACTGTGCGGGCGGTGGCGTCGGAGATGGCAAGGCGCAGCGACTGCACGGCGGGATCGTTCTCGCGGAGAATCGAGCAGTCGTGATAGAACTGGTTGTATTCCTTGACAAGATCGTAGCAGTAGTTGGCGATGAGCGCGGGCGAATAGGTGCGTCCGGCCTCGCGGACCACTGCGGGGAAGTCGCTCAGACGCTGTATGAGCGCAATTTCTTTCTCGTTGGGCACCACGGCGGCGTAGTCGGCGCCACCGGCACCTGCCTCGGCCGCACGGCGGAGCACTGAGCGGATACGGGCGTAGGTATATTGTATGAAAGGCCCTGTATTGCCGTTGAAATCAATGCTCTCGCGGGGATTGAAGGTCATGTTCTTGCGGGGATCGACCTTGAGGAGGAAATATTTGAGGGCGCCCATGCCTACGGTCTCGGCCACGGCGTCGATCTCGGTCTCGTCGAGGCCGTCGAGTTTGCCGAGCGATGCGGAGACCTCGCGGGCGGTGTTCACCATCTCGGCCATGAGGTCGTCGGCGTCGACGACGGTGCCCTCGCGGCTCTTCATCTTACCCTCGGGCAACTCGACCATGCCGTAGCTGAAATGCACGAGGTCTTTTCCCCAGCTGAAGCCGAGGCGGTCGAGGAGTATGGAGAGCACCTGGAAGTGGTAGTTCTGCTCGTTGCCTACGACGTATATCATCTTGTCGATGGGATAATCGTCGAAGCGCTGCTTGGCGGTGCCGATGTCCTGGGTCATGTAGACCGAAGTGCCGTCGGAACGGAGCAGGAGCTTCTCGTCGAGGCCGTCGGCGGTGAGATCGGCCCAGACAGAACCGTCCTCACGGCGGTAGAGCACGCCTTTCTCGAGGCCTTCGAGCACTTTCTTCTTGCCGTCGAGATATGTCTGCGACTCATAGTAGATTTTATCGAATCCTACGCCCATGCGCTTGTATGTGGCGTCGAATCCGTCGTAAACCCAGCGGTTCATGCGCTCCCAGAGGGCACGCACTTCAGGGTCGCCCTCTTCCCAGCCGCGGAGCATTGCGCGTGCGTCGGCCATGACGGTCGATGCGGCCTCTGCCTCCTCTTTTGTCATGCCTTTGGCCTGAAGTTCGGCGAGTTCGGCCTTATAGTGCTTGTCGAAAGCGACGTAGCAGTCGCCGACAAGGTGGTCGCCCTTGGCGCCCGTGCTTTCGGGTGTCGCTCCGTCGAACCAGCGCTGCCATGCGAGCATGGACTTGCAGATGTGAATGCCGCGGTCGTTGACGATATTGGTTTTCACCACCTTGTTGCCGCAAGCAGCAAGGATATTGCTGAGGCTGGCACCGAGGAGTATATTGCGGAGATGACCCAGGTGGAGGGGTTTGTTGGTGTTAGGCGAGGAGTACTCGACCATCACCAGCGGGCTTTCGGGCGTGGCGGCCGTGACGCCGTAGGAGGGATCGGCCTCGATTGCCGCGAGGACACCGTTCCAGTACGTCGGTGTGATGACCAGATTGAGGAAGCCCTTGACGACGTTGAAAGCTGACACGGCAGGCTCGTTGTCTACAAGCCACTGCCCTATCTCGTTTCCGACAGCCTCGGGAGCCTTGCGGGCAGCCTTGACCCAGGGGAAGACCACGATGGTGAGGTTGCCTTCGAATTCCTTACGGGTTGCCTGCGGCACTATCGCCGCCGGATCGGTATCGATGCCGTAGAGGGCCTTGACGGCCTTGGCGGCATCTTCTGCTATGATCTTGTCTATCTGCATGGTAGTTTCTTTTAGGGGCGAGGAGCGAGGAGTCTTATTTTATCTGATGGCCGGCGATCATTCGTATTTGTCGCCGAAGCGGAGTCGCGCATCGTTGACCATACGCTTGATTTCCTGCTCGCGTGCCTTGGGACAGATGAGGAGCACATCTTCGGCATCGGCCACGATATAGTCCTCGAGGCTGTCGACAACGATGAGTTTCTCGCCACGCACCGCGAATATATTGCCTTTGGAGTTATAGCTGAGCACGTTGCAGTTCTGGGTCACGTTGGTGTCGCTGTTTTTGGGCGACAGATCGTAGAGAGCGCTCCAGGTGCCGAGGTCGTTCCAGCCGAAGTGCACGGTCTCGACATATACATTGTCGGCCTTCTCCATGACCGAGAAGTCTATCGAAATGCTCATGCAGGAGGGGAATACCGCATTGATGAAATCGCGCTCGGCCTCGGGCGAGCGGTATGTGGCGGCTGGAGTCGAGTCGAAAACCTGGGCGATGTCGGGCACATATCGGCGGATAGCGTTCCGGATAGCCTCGACACTCCAGAGGAAAATGCCTGAATTCCAGAAAAACTCGCCGGTGGCGATAAATACCTTGGCCAGCTCGAGATCGGGCTTCTCGGTAAAGGTTTTCACCTTGTTGAAGTCGCCCTCGATATGCTCTCCGACCTGAATATAGCCGTATCCGGTCTCGGGACGGGTGGGAGTAATGCCGAGCGTGAGCAGTGCATCGTGAGTCTCGACGAAATCGAAGCCCGCGAGGATGCTCTTGTTGAAATCGGCATCGCGGGTAATCACATGGTCGGCGGGTGTCACTATTATGGAGGCCTCGGGGTCGCGTGCGGCGATATGCCATGCGGCCCAGGCCACGCACGGGGCGGTGTTGCGGCGCGCCGGCTCGAAGAGAATCTGGTCGCGAGCCAGCTCGGGGAGCTGGGCGGCCACCTCGTCGGCATAGCGCTCGTTGGTCATGATTACAATGTTTTGAGGCGGTATCAGGGAGCTGATACGGTCGAAGCTCATCTGAAGGAGCGTGCGGCCTGTGCCTAAGAAATCGATAAATTGTTTGGGCAGTCTGGTGCGGCTATAAGGCCAGAAGCGGCTTCCGATGCCGCCGCACATTATGACGCAATACCGGTGGTCTCTCTTGTCCATTATAGAGTCTGTTGGTTTCAAATCGCTAAATTACAAAATTTTTCTCAATATCGGCCCAGAGGGCTCAAAGTAATTGAAGGAGGCGTACCACCGACTCGAATGTGCGCTCGGGAGCGGCATTCCAGAAGTCGGTATAAGCGGCCATGTTTCCTTCGGCTCCGGGGGTGTCGCTGACCACACGGAGGCAGACGAAAGGCACGTCCTTGAGAGCGCAGACCTGCGCTATTGCGGCCGATTCCATATCGACGGCTATCGCATCGGGATAAAGCGCGAGGATACGGCGCAGGTCGGCGGGATCGTCGACGAAAATATCGCCTGAGGCGAGGAGCCCCTCGCGCGCGCCGAGGCTGCGACGTATGTCGGCCGGCAGCGGACATGCGAAACGTGCCGGAAACCCTGCCGCCTGGCCGCGCTCGGTGCCCGGGCCGCACCATACGTCGTGGTATGCTATCTCGGAGGCAAGCACGAGGTCGAGCACACGGGCAGGAGGATTTCCGGCACCCGTGCCTCCGGCCACTCCGGTGTTGACCACCATCGCGGGATGGAAGGTATCGATGAGGGTCATGGCGCCTACGGCGGCATTGACCTTGCCGATGCCGCATTTGCCGACAACGACGTCGCGGCCGCCCATGCTGCCGCAATAATATGTGAATCCGTTGGCCTCGACGGTGCTTTCGTTCTCTATATGGGGCCTGAGGAGCGCCAGCTCCTTGTCCATGGCCACTATGACTGCTATTTTCATATCACGGAGATGTTGTTAATAGCGCAAATTTACGAAAAAACCGCCGAGAGAACTAATTTCTTCCGGCGGTAAAGTAGTGATAGACGGATGCCTGATCAGGACATCGGGCTACATCAAAGATTCTTGTTGAGGGTCGACCACTGGTCGATAGGAGGCATTACGCCGAGTTTTATCACTTCGTCGCGAAGCTCGCAGAGGTGCTCGTAGCTCTTCTCGAGTTCGGCCTGCTCGACCTTGTTGCCTTCGACGGGTTTTACGTGTACGCCATCGGCATCTACGGTGGTCTCCATAGCCATCATGATGTGCTGGAAGCGGTCGTTGTTGACATATGTGCCGACAGGCCAGCGGAAAGGCTTGCCGCCCATGGTGGCCGCGATCATCTCTATCGAGAGATAGGCCGGGCTCTGGAAGGACGAACGTCCGCGGAGATCGATGATGTGCTTGCCGCCCTGGATGACGCGTACTTTCATCGCTTCCCATTCGTCGGCGGGAAGAGCTTCGGTGCCGATGATTTCGGTCAGAGGCTTGCCGTCGACAGTTGTTGTCGAAGCGAAGACCGCCATCTGCTCGCCATGTCCGCCATAAGTGCGGCAGTTGACGATGCGTTCGGCCGGAATATTGAACCATTTTACCAGCTCATGCTGCAGACGGGTGCTGTCGAGAGCGGCAAGGGTCGATACCTGCGAAGGCTTCAGACCAGAATACAGGAGAGTGATCAGACCTGTGATGTCGGCGGGATTGAAGATTACGACAACGTGCTTTACGTCGGGGCAATATGCGCGCACGTCCTTGCCGAACTGCTCGGCGATCTGAGCGTTGCCCTTGAGGAGGTCTTCGCGGGTCATACCGGCCTTACGTGCCGCACCACCGCTGTTGACAATATATTTGGCACCGGTGAGGGCCTCTTTTATGTCGGAGGTGAAGGTGAGGTTGACACCCTCGAAAGCGCATGCATAAAGTTCTTCGGCAACACCTTCAAGAGCAGGTGCGTAGGGGTCGTAGAGGCAGATGTTCGGGGTAAGACGCATCATCATGGCGGTCTGTGCCATGTTGGAGCCGATCATACCGGCTGCGCCGACGATGACAAGCTTGTCTTGAGTCAAAAAATCCATAATGGTTTATGTTAGTTAAAAAAAGGGTTGAAATATTCTTCAAAAGAGTAACGCAGATTGCGCGTCAAGGTTTGACGGGAGAGAAGAAAAAAACGGTGCGCGGTCTTTGTCAGACACACGCACCGTCGGGAGTTATGGGCTTGGAGTCATTCCTCGGTTGTGGTGTCTTCGGGTTCGGAAGACACGCCGGTCTCCTGGCCGGCCTCGGCAGCTTTCGGACGACGACGGCGACGCCGCCGCTTTGCGGCGGGAGCAGGAACGCTTTCGTCGGAAGGCAGCTCAAGCGACGGAGTCTCAACGATCACAGCCGGAAGCATAGCCTCGACATCAGGGCTTTCCGCCGGAAGCGGAGACGGCGCCTGCCGGTCGGCGTTCTCTTCGGCAGCAGCGGGTTTAGGCTGCGGTTTGGGCTTCTGAGTCTTTGGCTTAGGCCGTGCCGCGGGCTGCTCTACGGGATCCTGGTCTTTAGGCTTCTCCGGTGCAGGCTGCGTCTTGTCCGCGGGCAGCTCTTTTTCCTTCGGCTGTTCTTTAGGCTTGGGCTGTTCCTTGGCCTTGGCAGGCTTCTGGGGCTTTGGCTGCTCTTTGGGCTGCTCGGCCCCGGCATCGGTGTCCTGTCCGCGTGTGCGGGCCTTGAGGGCCTTCTTGTTATCGGAGCTTCTGCCGCTGTCTTTCTCGTCGCGGAGGGGTATTTCCTTCCTATCCTTGCCGACAGCCCGATACTGAAGGTATGCCAGGCTCTCGTCAGGAAGGATCTTGAAGCATCGGCCGAGAGTACGGCGCCATTTGCCGTACATGGTCGAGAAGAGACCTTTTTTCAGATATGCGTCGACGTAGGGGTGGACGTAGAGTATGAAATCGCGCAGACCGAGGTCGCGCACCATGTATTCGAGTTTCTCGAACAGTGTGTCGGTAAACAGGATAGAGGGGTTGACCCGGCCTTTGCCGAGACAGGAGGGACACTCTTCGTCGACGGTGATGTCGAGCACCGGACGGACACGCTGACGGGTGATCTGCATGAGCCCGAACTTGCTAAGGGGCAGAATATTGTGCCGTGCACGGTCGTTGGCCATGATCTCGCGCATGTGGTCGTAGAGCTCCTGGCGGTGCTCCGGTTTGGCCATATCGATGAAATCGACCACGATAATGCCGCCCATATCGCGCAGACGGAGCTGGCGGGCGATCTCGTCGGCGGCACGCAGATTTACCTCAAGGGCGTTGCTTTCCTGGTCGTTGGTGGCCTTTGAGCGGTTGCCGGAGTTCACATCGATGACATGAAGCGCCTCGGTGTGCTCGATGATGATGTATGCTCCCGATTTGAACGATACCGTCTTGCCGAACGATGATTTGATCTGGCGCGTGATGCTGAAATGGTCGAAAATCGGTTCGTCCTTTTCATAGAGTTTCACGATGTCGGCGCGCTCGGGGGCTATGAGATTCACATATTTGAGAATCTGGCGGTAGATCTCGGGATCGTTGACATGTATGCTCTCGAAAGAAGGGCTGAAGACGTCGCGGAGCATACCCACGACACGGTTTTCTTCCTCGAAAACGAGAGCGGGGGCGACGGACTGCTGGGCCTTGCGGCATGCGTCCTCGAACGACTGTATGAGCGTCTTGAGTTCGTGGTTGAGCTCGGCGACACGCTTGCCCTCGGCCGATGTGCGTATGATGACGCCATAGTTGCGGGGCTTGATGCTCTCGACGAGCTGATATAGACGAAGCTTTTCTTCGGACGACTTGATTTTCTGCGAGATGGATATCTTGTCGCAGAAAGGCGTAAGCACCAGATAGCGTCCGGTAAAGCTGATTTCAGTGGTAAGGCGCGGACCCTTCGACGATATGGGCTCCTTGACGATCTGCACCAGAAGCTCCTTGCCGGGAGCGAGCACGTCGGCCACGGAGCCGTGTTTGTCGATTTCGGGGAGCTGTTTCATCTGCGGCAGGCGCGGCAGACGCTTCCTGTCGGCGAGCAACTGCGATACAAACTGCTCGTAGGAAGAGAAATGCGAGCCGAGATCAAGATAATGGAGGAATGCATCCTTTTCATAGCCCACGTTTACAAAGGCGGCATTCAGGCCCGGCATCAGTTTCTTGACTTTGGCCAGATAGATGTCGCCCACGGCATAGGCGAGGTTTCGCGCTTCCTTCTGAAGCGAGACGAGCCGACCCTCTTCGAGAAGGGCTATCGACACCTCGGATGCCTGTACGTCTACTATTAATTCACTTTTCATCAAAGGAGGGCTGGATATAAAGGATGGTTAAAAGAATTGTGGAGGCATTTGAGCCGCAGGAAGACCGATGATCTTCCGCCGCCCAACAAAAAAACAAAAACAAACCTGCCGCACCGGGAGGACTTTACCTCCCGGGCGCCCAAGCTTGTTTTGTTGTATGCGCGCTGTAGTGCGGCCACATGAAATAAGCCGGGCTTATTTCTTCTTGTGGCGGTTCTTTCTCAGACGTTTTTTGCGCTTGTGCGTAGCCATCTTGTGGCCTTTTCTTTTCTTTCCGCTGGGCATTTTCGAACGCTTTTTTGGAGGTTAGGGATATGTTGATTTAAGACGTCCCGACGGACGCCGGAGAGGAGTATTATTCGCCTTTTACCTCATCCATGAACACGCGGGCAGGCTTGAAAGCGGGGATCTTGTGTTCGGGAATGATGATGGTGGTATTCTTGGAGATGTTGCGTGCGGTTTTTTCGGAGCGGGTCTTCACGATAAAGCTACCGAAGCCACGGAGATATACGTTTTCGCCGTTGGCGAGGGAATCCTTAACGACTTCCATGAAACGCTCGATGGTAGTGAGCACTGCGGCTTTGTCAAGGCCGGTCGACTTGTAGATTTCGTTGACAATGTCGGCTTTAGTCATTTTTGTGCGATTTATATGGTTGGTTGTATATTTATGGGACAAACAACGGCAGCGCCGGAGGGTCCTGCGCGTTTTGCAGGTGCAAATATCGTGATTATTTTTGATTTACGCATCAAAGCAAGGCTCAAAAATGCATTTTTTAGCCTCAATGATAGCGAAAAAGCGCATTTTCGAGCCTTTTTGGATAGCTCCGGAGACACTTCATTCGGTTTTCGTGGCCTCGGAAGCATGTTCGTCGCCAGTCCCGGCAGAGGTCTCGGATGGCAGCGTGGGCGGGGTGGTGCCGGAGATCCGGGGAGATTTTCGGAGCGCACGGTTGCCCGAACTTATGGCGGCCGCCTCCACGAGAGTCATAAGCCCGAAGAACGCGAGAGAGCAGCCTGTGGTGAGCATGATGGTGTAGTCCGACTGTCCGGGCTGCTGCATGAAGATGAAGACAGCGGCCCCGCACAGAGCCATAGGTACGAGAAAGAACCAGCTCGACAGCTTCACGGGACGCGATCCGAAGAGAAGGAGGCAGAACTGAAAAATAGCGCCGAACAGGAGTAAAATGGCGAACATGTAGCCGACCATGGTCTCGAAGACGGTGCGGAAAAGCACCATGACAACACCGAGCACGACAGCGGCGGCGCTGGCGAGCCAGCCGATGGCAGTTCCGACGGCGCCCATACGGGCATGACCGTTTCTGTCGCGGGCGCCGAGAAAGACAGTGACATTGGCCACTCCGGCGAGTATGAACAATATGCCGCAACCTATCACCACACCATAGCTGGCCAGAGCGTTGCGGAACAGAATCATCAGAATACCGACGGCGAGGGTGCCCACAGCCATCAGAAGCAGATTGCGTCCTTTCATTTTCGTATAGCTTTTTAGAGGCCGTGCATTTGTACGACGACCTCTTAGCTATATAACAATGAACGACGCATTCTGTTTGGTCAGTAGCCGATTATGCGGAAAGTGCCGCGGTGGTAGACGAAGCGGAGCAGACCCGAGGCCGCGAGATCGGCGACAGTGTCCTCGGCACGCAGGGTGCTGACATGAAGTCCGAGAGCGATATCGCGGATTTCGACAGGCGTTTCGGCCGCCCCGACGAAGGCGACTACGGCGCCGTGCAGCGATCCGAAAGCGACCGCCCGCGAGCTTCGGCGCCAGGCCTCGACCATGAGGGGATGTGCGGCGATGTTCTCGTCGGCGACACGATAGTAGGCGCGCCATGTGCCGTCGGGCTCGGAGGCCATCACCGGACGATCCGCGGAAGCCGCGATCTCGGCCACTATGACAAGAAGGGTTCCGTCTACCTTATACCCCTTGAACTCCACCGGTACGGCCGGGCGGCAGTATCGTTCGGCAGCCTGTTCGACAACGTAGATGTCTTCCTCGTTCCGGACGCCGGCGACAACACCGTTGTCCTTGACGCCGATAAGGAGCCGGCCGCCGTCGTTGTTGGCGAAGGCGGATATTGAGCGCGCTATCTTGCGTGCGTCGGAAATGGCAAATTTGAAATCCTGATGCTCATGTTCGCCCTGGGCGATGAGGGTATGGATCAGGGAGGCTCCGCGCACGGCACGGAGATCTTTCATTTCGCGGGAGTGAGAAGGCGTTTGTATTCGGCGGGGTCGGCTATGATGGCGGCCGCACGAAGATATGTGCTGTCGCCGGGAAGGGTGATAAGCACTCGGTCGGCGTCGCCGTAATAACGGCCTGCGATCTCGTCGCGGAGTATATCCATTATATCTTCGCGGTTGATGTTGAGATCATGGTCGAGATCATGCTTCAGCATAGCCGAAAGTATATCGAACTGAGCGGCGACCGAATCGGTCATATAACCCTCGTTTCTGGCCGCCGTCCGGAGATAGTCGAGAGCCGACTCGCACTGGCGGTCATACTTGAATCGGGCAGGATCGATAAATGCTTTGAAATCGTCGAAGATACTGTCGGTGATTCTGAAATCGGCCAGAGGAACAGCATCGGGATGGGCGGCATAATAACGGTTGGCATAGTCGAAAGCCCACATGTCGGCGATTATATTGTATATGAGACGGTTCATTTCCTTGGTTTCGACCGTTACATCGGGGGTGATGCCACCGCCGTCGCGCACGACACGCCCGGCGCGGGTCCGGAACTCATTTGTAAGGCTGTCGGGAGTGCGGGCCGGAGTGCCGTCGGGATTACGGTGCGAATAGTCGAGAGCCTGTATCAGACGGCCCGAAGGGATATAATAACGGCCTGTCGTCAGCTTCATTATATCGTCGAAAGGCAGCGGGCGCGTGGTCTGCACGAGTCCCTTGCCGAATGAGCGCTGGCCCACGATGACGGCGCGGTCAAGATCCTGAAGCGATCCGGCCACGATCTCGGAGGCCGAGGCGGTACCGTCGTCGGTGAGGACTACGAGAGGTATGTTTGCATCGAGGGGCTGGCGGGTGGTCTTATAGACCTTCTCGCCGCGACGGTCGCGCCCGCGGGTACGGACGACTTCGGTTCCTTTAGGCACAAAGTTACCGACAATCTGCACCGCACTCTCGAGAAGACCGCCGCCGTTTCCGCGGAGGTCGAGCACGATGCCTTTAAGAGCCGGATTGCGGAGCATGTCGGCGACAGCGTCTTTCACATGGCGGGCGCTGCTCTCGTTAAATGTCGTGAGACGTATGAAGCCTGTGCCGTCTTTGTCGACGCCATAATAGGGCAATGGATTGACCTTGATGTCGGCACGGGTGATATCGAATGACAGAAGCGAATCCTGCACATAGGGGCGGCGTACATCGACGTGTACGATAGTGCCGGCCTGACCGCGCAGGCGCCGGCTGACATCGCCTATCTGCGTGGAGGGGCGCACGGTGTCGCCGTCGACAGCGAGAATGACGTCGCCGGGACGCAGGCCCGTGAGGCGGGCGGGCGATTCCCACTGCGGCTCGCTGACAAGCACCTCGTTGCCGCGCTTGACAATCGTGGAGCCGATGCCGGCATACTGTCCCTGCGAGATCGACAGAAGCTCGTCCTGGTCACCGGCCGGATAGTATTCGGTGTATGGATCGATCTGATAGAGCAAGGCGCCTATGGTCTTGTCCATGATATCGTTGGCGTCGAGCGTATCGACATAGTTGACCTGCAGCTCCTTGACGATTGAATTGAATGTGCGGAGTTTGCGGGCGAAATCATCCTTACGTGCGGCAGCCGGTGTCGCGGCCAGAGCAGAGACGCCGGCCAATGTGGCAGCCAATGCTATGATATAGAACAGTTTCTTCATGACAGTTGAACGCAGAGCGACGCCCACACGGGCGCGCAATCAATTAAGAAACAAAATTAATCATTTTTTTGTTGACCGCAAAGTTTTGGACATACCGGACATTTAGCCGACAAAGAAGACGTGCGTTTATGAGAGATGAACAAATGGCGGGGAATGGCCGTTTGATTGTCAGTAAGAACCGAATTACCGGGCCTGTATCCTATGAAGGGAGTGATTCATACCGCATCGATTTTTGTCTGCGCGGCGGCAGCCGCGCTTTCCTCCCATGGCGCATGGGCAGGGCCGGCCGACTGCGACTGTCCTGACATAGCATTGAAGACAAATCTGCTGCACGACGCCCTTCTGACGCCCGACCTTGGCATAGAGGTGGCTCTTCCCGCAAATTTTTCGGCTTCACTGACAGGCACGTATGCGTGGTGGAGCAATGACAGCCGGCACCGCTACTGGCGTATCAGAATGGGTGTGGCGGAGATACGCTACTGGTTCGGCGCCTGCGCACAGTGCCGAATCCTGACAGGACATCATGCGGGCATATATGTTTCGCTATACGATTATGATTTCGAATTCGGCGGCCGCGGGTGGCAATCGCCCGACGCCACATTCGGGGCAGGCATTTCATACGGCTATTCCATGAAAATCAGCCGCAATCTCAATCTGGATTTCGGCGTGAGAGCCGGCTATTCGGGAGGAACGCTGATAAAATATAAGCCTCAGTGCGGCAGCTATGTATGCACGAGCCATTCGTTTCACCGCTATTTCGGTCTTACGGGCCTGTCGGTGAGTCTGGTGTGGTTTCCGGGCGGACACACGAAAAAATAAAGGCGTACCACCATGACAGCAGCGATAAAAACAGTGATTGCGGCCGTCGGCCTTCTGGGCGCGACCCTGATGTCGTGCAGCCACAAGGATATAGCTTGCCCGGGAGCGGAGGTACGTGATATCGACGTAGTCTTCGACTGGACCAAAGCGCCGGAAGCCGATCCCGAAGGCATGACGCTGATATTCTTTCCACTCGGCATCCATGAGCAGGTGTGGCGTTTCGACATCGCCGGCCCCGGGGGCGGCGGCGTGAAGATTCCGACAGGCACATACCGCATGATCGCATTCAACAACGACGACCATTCGGTACGGATCACCGACACACAGTCGTTCGACGCCATGACCGCCTCAGCCCGAAATACGGACAAGGACATGTTCGGCACCACCGGAATGCTCTACCGGGCCGAGGTGGAGCATCTCGAAGTGACTCCCTGCGGCGTAAACTACATGACCGGCGACGGTTCGTGCAAGGAATGTCCCAAAAGCATAGTGAGGGCTTGTCCCGACTCCGTGTGTACTGTCTACGACATCAGAGTGAGCGACATCAAAGGAATCGGAGGCGTGAAAAAGGCATACGCCGCTCTTTCGGGCACAGCCTCGTCGCTCAGGCTCGGCCCGATGATAAGCGAAACACACGGAGACCGCCTCTACGCTCCGATGGAAATATCGGCTTCCGACAGACTCATGACCGCTTCGGCGAACGCATTCACCCCCACGGATCCCGGCGAGCCGTCGACACTCACCATCGCAGTGACACGCACCGACGGCAAAAGTTTCTCAAAAAGTTTCGATCTCACCGCGGAAATGATGAACCCAATATCTCCAAGACATGTTTTTATTGAAATAAAAGGACTTGAGATTCCCGAAGGCGACACGCCGGGCTCCGACGTGGGCGACATCGACGTAATCGTAGATGGCTGGACGACCATAGAAATAGACCTCGAATACAATGTCTAAACATAACAAATTCAAGAATATATGAACAGACAGAACTTACTAATCATCGCTTCGGCGGTGGCAGGCGCTGCCGCTCTGGGCGCATGTTCGAGCGACGAAAGCTATTCAGGACCGGCCAAGGAGGCTTCGGGCGAAATACGATTTGCGGCCAACACGGAGTCGTCGCGCGCGGGCGACATCACAACCAATAACCTGACGGCCTTCAATGTGTATGCATACACGGGCACGCCCGCGGCCGCCAATCTGTTTATGGACAATGTAGAGGTCACAAAAACTTCGGGCAATACCTGGACTTATTCGCCGGTCAAATACTGGCCGGCCAATGAGAACGTGGATTTCTACGCCTTCGCGCCTGCGTCATGGGTCGGTTCTGGTGGCCCTCTGACACCTGTGCCTTATGATGCCACCGGCGGCACCGAAGATATTGTCTATGCCGTGGCGCCCAACCTGCGCGGAGCTGCCGGACAGCCCAACGCCCAGGTTGTGTTCAATTTCAGGCATGCGTTGTCGAAAGTGACCGTGAAGCTGAGTTCCTCCAACGAGAATCTCAAGGTGCGTGTTTCGAACGTGGCTCTGTCGAGCATAATGACCAAGGGCAACTTCACATTCCCCTCGGGCTCGACATCGGAGACGGCATCGGCCGACAATGTAGGCACGTGGACAGACCAGAATACACCCCAGAACTATGTGCTGCTCTGGTCGCAGGCCGCCGACGAGCTCCTCGACCTCACCTCGACACCCACCGTGATACCGACCGCCGGCCTTGGCCGCGGAGGCACTGTGTTTGCAATGCCACAGCCCCTCTCCTACCGCAGCAACGGCAACGGCGCCGACAATTACATAGGCGTGATGTGCGTAATATACGATGCCTCGACCGGCACCAAACTGTGGCCTAACGAGAACACACCCGAAGAGAATATCGTGCAGGGCTCAACCTTCGGCGACGGCATTCTCAAGTTCCCGCTGCCTACAAGCAAGTTTTCGGCATGGCAGCCCGGTTGCCACTACATCTACAGTCTTGTCATAAATTCCAACGAAGAGATGGGCGCCATCGAATTCGGCACGCCCACCGTCGACAGCTTCATCGAGGTTGAGACCAGCTACGAATAACTCGAAAACACAAAAAAATCGCCGGGAGCAGCGCTTCCGGCGATTTTTTATGCATATAAATTATTAAGGAAAGCCTTTCTTAGGGTCGCTAAACCCACATCACACTTATATAGTAATGGGAATTACAACAGGGGCCTTCATAAATTCCAACAGTTCACCATTCAAATAAATATCATCATAAATAAATTGGCCAGAGCCTTCTTCCACAGCCTCTATGCGAACTTCAGATTTAATATTGTATGTCGTGCCACTGATATTCAGCTCTATGTTTTTATCACGTCTGGAGAACGTCTGAAAGGGTCCGACACCTAAAGCGCTAAAACCGCCATCGAGAGTCTGTATCAACCCATACTTTGACGGTGTATCTTCCGGTTTCACCGTATATACCGGTGATTTTATGCCGTCAATGACAAGACTTAAGCAGTTGATTACATTCGACTGATTATCTGGATCCAACATATCGTTGCCGGAGGCATCGGTTACAGTTACATAGTAGTAATATGAACTTGAACCAGGAGGTAGCACCTCTTCTTCATCATGGCAGCCCGAAAAAACACCGAGCAGCAATATAAAGACAATGATTTTACTCAATACTTTCATTCGCAGATCTTTTATTTATTTGACATTAGGTCGTATCCCGGTTATCATGCATCTCATGCCGATATTCGTCTGTCCTGGCGGCGCAATATTCTCGATATTATAATACCAGCCATTACCCTCATTTTCACCCCACCCCCAATTCACATAATGAAATACCGGTGAGGATTCAGGATATTCAGATAAAGATATTTTATCAACACATCTGAACTCATTGGGCTGTGGAAAACTCCAGACTTCAAGAAATCGTTCACTAACCCAACCATAGGTACCATCTACATACCATGCATGCTCAGTTGCTCCACCTGTGCTCTTAGCTTTAAATGCGCTATGAACTACGCATGGAAACTCCATATTATTTCCACTAAACTTACTATGGTATTTAGCTTTATAGCCATAACTTTTCAAGGTTCGGGCCATGTCTTCCAAAAAAATACCCGTTTCTCCAGTTTCAGGATTGTAATTTGGATTAGAGACGCTTGCAAGATCATACAAAAAACTACATATTTCTGGCGTTGCCGATTTTTTTGGCATCTTATCCCACGGCAAGTACTCGGGCCATTGGTATTCCCTCATTATTTGAGCAGCTGCAATCGTTGTACAACCTGGAGCATAATATATCGGATTACCATATGAATCATATTGCCATATAGGAAATAATTTTGCGAAATCCTGCTTCTGACCCCAAGCTATGCTATAAGCATTATAATCATTCCCAAATTTAGTAGTCTCCGTATATTCCACAAACATTGTGAGCTGTTCATAATCCTCATAATATGATAGATATATCATTCCGCCAGGAAGCACCTCGTCATAATATTCAGCCTTATCAGGATAACGCGTTCTGAAAGACTGATAGTCATAAAATTCTGTTTCATTCTGCGTCATCCATTCACATGTTTTATTCATCATTATCCCAGTTAGTCGCTGCAATTCGCCTGAATCAAGAGCCCGGCTTGATACGCTATTGAGATTTGAATGCATTGGTTTTTCAAACTGCGTCCAACGCTTTCTATTGAGCGCCGCACTATCAGGCGATATCGCTTGCATGTGCGTCACTTGATGTGCACTCGTTTCAAGCCATGTCAACAAATCAGACTCTTTAAAATCAGAAACATTAAAATTGCCTTCCGTACTGAATGCAAGAACCGGACAACCGTCCTTGCGTGCGCTAATTATGTAAAAGCCTCCGCTTTCAGGATAATTTACAATATATAAGGCTTCATTGCCTTCGGAATCGCATATCGTTGATGTTTCATATGTTACCGCATAGCGTGAACCAGGTTTATCATCATTCCGATTCAAGTAGTTTAGCACTCGTTGAATTTCAAATTGATTAACGTTTATTGTATCAGGTTCTGGTTCGACAACCGCCAACACATGCGCGATGTCATTAAGCGACTCTTGTACAGACACTTCATCTAAATCAGCACAAGCCGCAAACACATATGCGACAATCAAAAATGCAGTAATTTTTTTCATAGTAATAGCTGTTAGGATTGTGTCGATGCGCAAATATACTGATTTTTTTTACATTTACAAATATTTGCACTAAAAAATCGCCGGGAGCAGCGCTTCCGGCGATTTTTTATGCATAGGGTTCAATTAGTCTTTCTTGGGTGCGCGGGGTTCGCGACGGGGACCGCGGTCGCCTTCACGGCGCGGACGGTCGCCGCCTTCGCGACGGGGACGGTCGCCACCCTCACGGCGCGGGCCGCGTTCGCCACGGGGAGCGCGCTGAGGCTCAACGTAGCCTTCGGGTTTGGGCAGAAGGGCACGCATCGAGAGGCGGTATTTGCCGGTCTTCTTGTCGATTTCGATGAGCTTCACCTGAACCTTGTCGCCTTCCTTGAGACCGGAGGCGGCCATGTCGTCGAGACGTTCCCATGCGATTTCGCTGATGTGGAGGAGACCGTCGCGGTGGGGCATGAATTCGACGAATGCGCCGAAGTCCATGATGGAGCGGACTGTGCCGTCGTAAACCTTACCTTCTTCAGGCAGCTCGACGATGGCGTTGATCATGGCGAGAGCCTTGTCGATGGCATCGCGGTTGGGGGCAGCCACCTCGATGTATCCGCCTTCCTCGATTTCGTCGATGGAAACGGTAGCGCCGCTTTCTTCCTGTATACCCTGGATGATCTTTCCGCCCGGGCCGATAACAGCACCGATAAGCTCTTTGGGAATGAGCATGGTGACGATACGGGGCACATTGGGCTTGTAGTCCTCGCGGGGTGCGGGGATAGCTTCGTTGATGAGGTTGAGGATATGGAGACGACCGTCGCGGGCCTGGAGAAGGGCTTTCTCGAGGATCTCATAGCTGAGGCCGTCGCACTTGATGTCCATCTGGGTTGCGGTAATGCCGTCGGCGGTACCGGTCACCTTGAAGTCCATGTCGCCGAGGTGGTCTTCGTCGCCGAGGATATCGCTGAGCACGGCATATTTGCCGGAAGCGGTGTCGGTGATAAGACCCATGGCGATACCGCTGACGGGCTTGCGCATCTTGACGCCGGCGTCGAGAAGCGCCAGAGTGCCGGCGCAGACGGTGGCCATCGAAGACGAGCCGTTACTTTCGAGGATATCGCTCACTACGCGGCATACGTAGGGGAAATCTTTGGGGAACATGCGCTTGAGGGCGCGGTGGGCGAGGTTGCCGTGGCCTACCTCGCGACGGCCTACGCCGCGCTGAGCCTTGGCTTCGCCGGTGGAGAAAGGAGGGAAGTTATAGTGGAGGAGGAAGCGCTCGCGGCCCTGATTGAGAACGTCGTCGAGGATCTTCTCGTCGAGTTTTGTACCCAGGGTCACGGTAGCGAGGGCCTGGGTCTCGCCGCGGGTGAAGACAGCGGATCCGTGGGGGCCGGGAAGATAGTCTGTCTCGATCCAGATAGGACGGATCTCGGTGGTCTTGCGGCCGTCGAGACGTATGCCCTCGTCGAGAATGCAGCGGCGCACGGCCTCTTTCTCCACGTCGTGATAGTAACGCTTTACGAGAGGAGCCTTTTCGTCGCGCTCTTCTTCGGGAAGCGATTCGATATATTCGTCGCAGATGGCGTCGAAGCTGTCCTGACGCCAGTGTTTGTCGGCGCAGCCGGCTTTCGCGATGGCATATGCGCGGTCATAGCACTTCTCGTGCACGTCGGCACGGAGGGCTTCGTCGTTGACTTCGTGGCAATATTCGCGTTTTGCCTTGCCGACGGCCTCGGCAAGTTCCATCTGTACCTTGCACTGAGCCTTGATGGCGTCGTGTGCGGCACGGAGAGCGGCGAGAAGCTCGGCCTCGCTCACTTCGTCCATTTCGCCTTCGACCATCATGATGTTGTCGTAGGTAGCGCCGACCATGAGTTCCATGTCGGCTTTCTGGAGTTCTTCGAAGGTCGGGTCGATTACGAATTTACCGTCGACACGGGCCACACGCACTTCGGAGATGGGGCCGTTGAAGGGGATATCGCTGACAGCGATGGCAGCCGAAGCCGCAAGACCGGCGAGACAGTCGGGGGCGTCGACTCCGTCGGCCGAGAAGAGGATGATATTGACGAAGGTGTCGGCGTGATAGTTGTCCGGGAAGAGGGGACGGAGCACGCGGTCGACCAGACGGGCGGTGAGGATTTCATAGTCGCTCGCACGTCCTTCGCGTTTGAGGAAGCCGCCGGGGAAACGACCGGCAGCGGAGAATTTCTCTTTGTATTCAACCTGCAGTGGCATGAAATCGACTCCTTCGCCCGCTTCCTTAGCAGAAACGACAGTGGCGAGGAGCATGGTGTTGCCCATGCGCACTTCTACCGCTCCATCGGCCTGCTTTGCCAACTTGCCGGTCTCGATGGTGATCGTGCGGCCGTCGGGCAGTTCGATGGTTTTTTTGATGGGATTCATAAAATTATAAAAAATGTATGTTACGTCGTAAAATCGCGCAAAGATACGAAAATGCCGCGCCTTTTCCAAATTTATTTCCTTTCACGCAAGGATTTAAGGCTAAAAGCCTGACCGCGGGGAGGCTTAACATTTTTTCACCGTTGAGACCAAAACAGTGCCAGAGCACTCTGTAGAGGCGTTTCAGCTCCTCTGCAGGAGGCACGGTGTGTAAAATACACACCATTTAATTTCCTATTTTGAAGAAAAATTGCTTACTTTGCACCGCAAAACGTGAATTTACTAAAATTTAAAACTATACTATCATGTCAGAAATTGCAGATCGCGTAAAAAACATCGTAGTTGACAAGCTCGGCGTTGAACCCGAAAAAGTAACCGAAAGCGCAGGCTTCATCACCGACCTCGGCGCAGACTCCCTCGATACCGTAGAACTCATCATGGACTTCGAAAAAGAATTCGGTATCACCATTCCCGACGAAGAAGCTGAAAAAATCAAAACCGTCGGCGACGCCGTTGCTTTCGTTGAGGCCAACGCGAAGTAAGGACACGACACAAGCACAATACAGCCGCCGCGAATTTCCACAGTGAAAGAGCACGGCGGTTTTTACTATGTATACCTCCCCCTCTCTCTTCACAAACTGAACCAAACACCCACACGTATAATGGAACTTAAAAGAGTCGTAGTTACCGGCCTTGGAGCTATCACCCCGCTCGGCAACGATGTTGCCACCACCTGGGAGAACGCCAAAGCAGGCGTGAGCGGTGCCGGCCCCATCACCCATTTCGATGCCAGCCTGTTCAAAACCCAGTTCGCCTGCGAAGTAAAAGGTTTCAAAGCCGAGGATCATTTCGACCGCCGCAAGGCCCGTCAGCTCGACCTGTACGCACAGTATGCGCTGGTCGCAGCCCGTCAGGCCGTGGCCGACGCCGGAATCGAGGCCGAAGAAGGCAAGAATATCGACAAGAACCGCGTAGGCGTGATCGTGGCAGCCGGTATCGGTGGCCTCCATACCTTCGAGGAAGAAGCCGGATATTACGCCATGAACGCCGACAAGGGCCCCAAATACAATCCCTTCTTCATCCCCAAGATGATCGCCGACATCGCAAGCGGCCACATCTCGATGGAGTACGGCTATCATGGCCCCAACTATGGTGTCGTTTCGGCCTGCGCTTCGAGCAACAACGCCATTATCGACGCATTCAACCTCATCCGTCTTGGCAAAGCCGACGTGATGATCACCGGCGGTGCCGAAGCAGCCATCTTCCCGGCCGGCGTGGGCGGCTTCAACTCCATGCACGCCCTGTCGACCCGCAACGACAGCCCCCAGACCGCATCGCGTCCCTTCAGCAAGAGCCGCGACGGCTTCGTGATGGGCGAAGGCTCGGCAGTGCTCGTACTTGAAGAGCTCGAACACGCCCTTGCCCGCGGCGCCAAAATATACTGCGAGGTTGCAGGCGGCGGTCTTTCGGCCGATGCATACCACCTCACCGCCACCCACCCCGACGGCCTCGGCGCCAAGCTCGCAATGCAGAGCGCTCTCGACGATGCCGGCATGAAGCCCGAAGACATCGACTACATCAACGTACACGGCACATCGACACCCGTGGGCGACGTTTCCGAAGTGAAAGCCATCGTAGAACTCTTCGGCGAGGCAGCACACAAACTCAACATATCCTCGACCAAGTCGATGACCGGACACCTCCTCGGAGCCACAGGCGCTCTCGAAGCAGTATTCAGCATCAAGGCAGTTGAGGAAGACATCGTTCCTCCCACGATCAACCACGATCCCGAAGACAAAGACGAGGAAATCGACTACACCCTCAACTTCACCTTCGACCGCGCCCAGAAGCGCACCGTGCGCGCCGCACTCTCGAATTCCTTCGGTTTCGGCGGCCACAATGCCACCGTAATCGTGAAGAAATTCGAAAAATAAGCACACGCTTTTTAAGCCATAAATAACAAGGAATAAGTAATAAGGATCTGGCAAGCCGCCATCAAGCCTTATTGCTTATTCCTTTCTCTTTTCACCCATCTTTACTTCTCACCTCCGGCCCAATGTTCGAGACTGTCAAAACCTTTCTTGCCGAAAACATCGGCACACCATACTCCTCCAACATCATCACGGCCATACTTCTGGCCGGAATCGCCCTTGTGGCCTATCTGTCGTACAAACTGGCCAAGTTCATAATCCCGCATATCGAGCACTACATAGTCAATGTAAGCAAGACCGAGTGGGACGACGATATCCTCAATACCCGCATGCTGAACGCCATAGCACAGCTTGTGCCGGCACTGATAGTCAACTGGCTGCTGCCGGGATTCTTCAGCCAGGGCACAGACGGCATACACTGGCTCGGCATCATCACGGCGCTCTACATCCTGGGCACGTACATATATATCATAATGATTCTGGCCGACAATCTCTATGAGGCCGTCAAGGCACGTCAGCGATATAAGATATGGGCCGTGCGGGGTCTCTTCCAGACCATCAAGGTGATAGCGATATGCGTCGGCGTGCTCATCTGCTGCAGTATCCTTTTCGGACGCGGTCCGCTGGCCATACTCACCGCCCTGGGCGCCACGGCAGGTATCATGATGTTGGTGTTCAAGGATACCATTCTCGGTTTCGTGGCTTCGGTGCAGCTCACGGTCAACAAAATGCTTCATATCGGCGACTGGATCGTGGCCGATAAATACGGCGCCAACGGCGAAGTGCTCGAAATAACCCTCACGGCCGTAAAAGTGAGAAACTGGGACAACTCGATAAGCACCATACCGCCCTACTCTCTCGTGGCCGACTCATTCCGCAACTATCAGGCAATGCGCGAGTCGGGCGGCAGGCGCGTGGAGCGTCCGATATATATCGACATCAATTCGGTGCGGTTCTGCACGTCTGAAGAGCTTCAGAAGCTCGGGCAGCGCGGCTGGCTCGAAGGCCTCGACATAGCCGACGCCGTCCGTACGGTCAATCTCAACCTTCTGCGCCGCTACCTCGAGCACTATCTCGAGCATCACCCCGACATAAATCACGACATGATCGCAATGGTGCGTCAGATGGAGCCTACGCCCTCCGGGCTGCCGCTTCAGCTCTATTTCTTCACAAGCACCGTCGAATGGAAGGCGTTCGAGCATATACAGAGCGATATTTTCGACCATGTATATGCCGTCGTAGCCGAGTTCGGTCTGCGGATGTTCCAGACTCCGGCGGGAAACGATTTCAGGAGATCGGGAGATCAGGATTAGAGGTCGTTTAATAACATATGTGAATCCACAGGTTGGTGTATTTTTGCTTAAATTGCACATTGTGAAGAGGGAGCATAGCGGTTGCTATGTGACCGATGAGCAACGGGCAAGTTAACAAAAAGACACCAAGACTGTACTAATGTTAAAAAACGGCCACAATCAGACAGACCCAATAACCCCCATTATTATGAAAACAAAGGCTTCGCCTCCAAAAATTCAGAGTGTCTTTATACCTTCGTTTCAGTCACATAGCCACCGCTATGCTCCTTCAACTCAGATATAAATCCATCTCTGACTTTTTGGCCTGTGAATTCACATATCTTATTAAACAACCTCTTACAAATCCGTCTATGCCGATATCGAGGGAATGACGTTCGGCAGCCTTGACGAGCTTAACACCGCCATCCATATCTCGTTGCTCGATTTCAACGAAAAGACAATGGCCGGGCGGGACGTCTCACGGGTGCAGATGTTCAACCGTATGGAAAAAGACATGCTGCGTCCGCTGCCCGAGCGGCGCTTCACAGTGAAGGAACGCAAGCTGATGACTGTCGGGAAGAACTGCTATGTGTCGCTTTTCAAGCATCACTACAGCGTACCCAGAGAACACGTCGGCAAACGTGTGGTCATTCTCTATGACGCCGACACCGTGGAGATATACTGCG
>CAJKRG010000023.1 GCA_905202215.1 uncultured Porphyromonadaceae bacterium | reverse complement strand
CCATTCTTTCATCGGTTTGCCGAGAACGACACGCTCGGCGTCATAGTAGCGGTATACGAGGGGATTGTAGCTGTCGGTACCCTCGAATTTAATTTTGCTGATGTTAGGAAAATACTCTTTCTGTGCCATCTTTCTAATGTTGTTATGTGGTTTGTATTTATTTTATATTTTTACTGATTTAAAGTTGCCTGAAGACATTTCTTCCAACGGGCGTAAGCATCGATATATGGAGTGCGGTCTGAAGCGGGATGTATTTCGTCGAGTTTAACCAGTGATGCGAAAGCCTCGGTATTGTCCCGGTAGATTCCCGCACCGATTCCTGCACCCTTGGCTGCACCGACTGCGCCATCTGTGTCATAAAGATCGATTGTGGCGCCCGATACGCCGGCAAGTGTATCGCGGAAAATCGGAC
The DNA here is from genome assembly GCA_905202215.1 of uncultured Porphyromonadaceae bacterium. Classification (GTDB taxonomy): domain Bacteria; phylum Bacteroidota; class Bacteroidia; order Bacteroidales; family Muribaculaceae; genus CAG-873. The sequence goes on along the minus strand of CAJKRG010000023.1, from coordinate 40,174 downwards.
TAAGGAACATATTGGCATGTCCGGCATGAATCCGGTTTATCTTCATTCCAATACTCTCCATCACCTCCATTCCGTACATGAATGAAAATACAATACCCTCCTGTGCGGCACGTAGCATGTGACTGCGGTTATGAATATTGAAATTAATGCCATGGAAAGAGCATCCGGTCTGTCTGTTCTCGAGCACGCGCTCGGCACCATTGCCGAAAGGAAGTACAGTCGCACCCGCCGATCCGACAGGAGCCTGCGCTGCAAGATCATTCATGGCAGCATATGAAATTCCTTCGGGTGCGATATTACGCTTGCACCATGAGTTAAGAATGCCCGTACCGCTTATGCATGTCATCACTCCTATGCGGGTCTGATCTGCAGAGTGATTTACATGAGCGAAATTGTTCACCCTGGAGCGTGGATCGTAGTCTACCGTACCGTTGATACCATAGACAACGCCCGACGTACCTGCTGTCGAGGCCACTTCGCCGGGATTGAATACATTGAGCGACAATGCATTATTTGGCTGGTCACCGGCACGATAAGTAACCGGTGTACCGGCGGCGAGGCCGAGTTCGGCCGCAGCTTCGGGGGTAAGACGGCCCTGTTCGCAGAATGTGGCTTTGATTTCGGGAATTATAGACTCGCTGTAGCCGAAATAATCCATCAGGAAACGCGCCGGAGCATTAGTCTGAAAATCCCACAGCATCATCTCCGAAAGGCCCGAAGGAGTTGTGCATACCTCACCCGTCAGCCGCATGGCTATATAGTCGCCGGGCAGCATTATCTTGTCGGTTTTCTCAAATATTTCGGGCTCGTTCTGTTTCACCCACTGCAGTTTGGCCGCAGTGAAGTTACCCGGAGAGTTAAGAAGACGCGAAAGCGTATGCTCGCTTCCAAGATCCTCGAAAGCTTTTTCGCCGAATGGCACACCTCGCGAGTCGCACCATATAATTGCATCTCGAAGCACCTTGCGCTCTTTGTCGAGAAGCACAAGACCGTGCATCTGATAGGAAATGCCGATAGCCTTGATATCGGATGAATCAACACCTGAGGCACTGAGTACCGAGGCCGTGGCTTCTGAAAGATAATTCCACCAGCTTTCGGGATTCTGCTCAGCCCAGCCCGGACGCAAAGCCTTGATCGGTGCCTCGCTCTTGGGAAAGAAATCAGAGGCCACGCAAGCTCCTGTCGAGGCATCCACGAGAGCAGCCTTGACCGAAGAACTTCCTATGTCGTATCCTAATAAATACATGATTCTGTTTTTGATATATCTTGAATTATATTTGTTTTATAAGTTTATCTGATAAATTTCCACCAGTCAAGTCTGAATAAATCGTCTGAAGTATCGTTTCCACGAAATACAAGATACAGATCGCAGACACCTTTTATGTTCTTGACTTTTGCTGTGTTGACAGCATATTTGCTGTCCGAGCCATTTTCTTTGAGCTTTACCTTGCCGATAAGTGTTCCGTCGGGTGCTCCGATCCGGAGCCCTATCTCGCCACCCTTCTTCACAGCCGCAGCGCTGACCTCGAATCTCTTTGGACCCATATCCCCGAAATCGACGTTCCGGACAAGTATATATTCTCCGTCATCTATATTTCCGACATAAAGATTACGACTGTCAATACGTCCGTTTTTCAGACCGTAACCCCATGCCATGGTTTCAGCCTCGACACGGCGATAGGGGTCGATGGTACCGCATGGAGCCAGTTCAGCGTCGCGCCAGTAAGGCACCTCAGCTATGGTTCCGTCGGCATTATAACTCATCTCGGCGGCTTCGGCACTGCGACGTTCATGATGATCGGGTGTCTGGCGTCGCAGCACGTCGTAGCTGTGGCCGAAAACATAATTTTTACCTTTGTATTCTATTATGCCGGGATGGTTGCCGCGGGTCCTCTCGGTATGATCCATAATATGTCCCTTATACTCCCATGGGCCGAGCGGACTGTCGCTCATGGCATAGGCGATTCCTTCGGGGCAACATGTCGAGGCAAAAGCCATATAATACCTTCCTCCGCGTTTCCATGCCCAAGGGCCTTCCTGATAATCGCTTATCCTCGGAAACATGATGATGTCGCCTGAGGTGGAGACCATATCACGGTTCAGACGAACACAGTAAAGATCGGGATTACCCCAGTACATATATGCCTGTCCGGCGTCGTCGATCAACACAGTCGGATCGATGTCGTTCCAGTGTTCTTTCTGCCACACCAGCGGTTTACCGATAGGATCGGTAAACGGTCCGTACGGACTGTCGGCCACAAGCACGCCGATACCGTTGCCGTGTATCGGGCAGTACATATAGAATTTTCCGTCGCGTTCGACCACCTGAGCGGCCCATGCGCCGTTGTCGCGGGGAGTCCATTTAAAATCCTTCAGCGATGCAACCGCTCCGTGGTCGGTCCAGTTGACCATGTCGGTAGATGTATACAGGAGCCAGTCGTACATCTTGAATCCGTCGGCATCATCCTCGTCGTGGGTGGTATAGAGATACACGGTATCGTTGTATACCATCGGTGCCGGATCGGCGGTATAGCTTGTCTGCACGAGCGGATAGGGATTGCCGGCCGTCATGGCTATGACACCGAGTCCGAGCGGAAACAGGAATATCAACTTTTTCATACTTTATTTGCGTACTACAGGAGATTCGTCTCCGAAAAGATAAGATTTTTCGTAGCCTCCGGCATCCACAACTATTTTTTCAAATACCACTCCCGGATCGAGCGGCGAGAGCGACAGAACCACGCTTCCGTCGGCCGCCGGAGCTGGCACAGGCAGTTTAACGATCTTCTCGATAACACGCCTGGCTACAGTCGGATAGTATACGGTATGTATATTCTCGGGAGCCTCGTTAAGATTGCCGTTGAAATTCACCACTATGGGCTCGACACCTTCGAAGCCTACGGAATAGCGGTGCCCCTCGCTGCGGGCGAATGCGAGTGTCGACTTAGTGACAACATGCACTTCGACACTGTCGGTGCCGGCAGGCAGGCGAAGAGAGTAATCGAGTCGGGCACCTTCGGCCGACACCGTATACGGCATCACGGCCACACCGCTGAGCGTGCGTCCAACATAGAGAAGAACTGTCCACTCCCCTCCTCCGGCCGGCGCTGTCGCACGGTTGAAATGCTCAGCCTCCATCACCACACAGTCGGAAGGTTCTGTAAAGATATAGCCGCCTAACCGATCTCCATCATCAATACGGTAAACATCGGGAAGAACGTCACAAGGGAAATTATCGTGCCAGTCGGTGTAGCCGATATGCTTCTGTATCATCATACCGTCCCATTTTCCGCCGGCAATATCCTTGTTGTACATCGTCATGAGGGCGGCGTCGCGGGCAAAGCATTTTTCGGCTCTGTCGGCCCATAAAGAAGCGTCGGGCATATTGGCGGCATACGCGCTGCGGTTCATGGCCACGGAGTAATACATATCGTGAAGATTGGCCATGAGCTGCAGTGGGAAGAGAATAAGCTCCATATAGGCATCATGATAACGCTCATCAAGCGCTGTATACTGCCTTAGGGCCTCCGCTTCAAGCAACATATATTCGTCTCTGACTTTTTTCCACTCTCCGTTCGCAAGAGAATAGGTATCGGCATCCAGCAGTTCGGGCGTACAGCGTCCGTTGTATTTGCATAGCAGATTGAAAATACGTGCAGCCTCGGCAGCCTGCGCGGAGCCGAACTGCTGCTCGAAAAAGCGCCGTGTGTGCTCAAGCAGATTCTCGTTTGTGAAAGCCTCCGGATTCCAGGCCATATCCAGAAACAAGGTAATGGGATATTCCATAGGTTTAAGGTCGCCAACATTCAGAATCCACATTTTTTCGATTCCATAGTCGTAGGCAAGCCTCATCTGTTCCCAAAGATTCTGTATAGGTGTACAGTTAAGCAGTTTGCTGTTTCGGGGCGCACCTACATAGTCCACATGATAGTACATGCCCCAGCCTCCGGGATGAAGCCGCTCTTTCTCATTCGGCAGGCGCCGTACATTGCCCCAGTTATCATCGCACAGCAACAGTGTGACATCGTCAGGCACACGCAGCCCCTTATCATAGTAATCGAGCACCTCTTTATATAAGGCCCACACCTGAGGAGTCTCCGATGCAGGGCGTCCGGTTTCCTTCCTAATAATTTTGCGCTGGTTGGCAATTATGTTTTCAAGCAGTTTCACATCGGCCTCCTCACTCATTGCCTCGTCGCCGTCTCCGCGCATACCTATAGTAATTATGTCTTCGGTATCCTTGATGCGCCGTACACCTTCGGCAAAAAACTTGTCAAGAACCTTCCGGTTGGTCCGGTAGTTCCACTGGCCGTATTCATGTTTGCGGCGCACCCATTCCTTATGGTTGCGACCCATCGGTTCATGATGTGAAGTACCGATTATCACACCCATCTCGGCTGCTGTTCGGCTGTTTTCAGGATCATCACCATAAAAAGCCCAATCCCACATCGCAGGCCACAGGAAGTTGCCTCGCAGGCGCAGAATCAGTTCGAAAACACGGGTATAGAATCGGTGATCGCCGTAATTGGTTCCATACGTATTTTTGACCCACTCCATAAGACATGGGCCTTCGTCGTTGAGAAAAATACCGCGATAGCGCACGGCCGGTTCTCCGGCAGTGTATGTTCCGCGTTTTATGGCGAAACTGTCGCGGTGTACCGGCGGCACATCGGCCCAGTCGTACCATGGCGACACGCCTATCATCTCTGACAGTTCGTAAATACCATATATTGTACCTCTCATGTCGCTTCCGGCTATCACCAGAGCCTCATCGACACCGGGCAGTGGCGATGCAACAGTAGTCATTATGTACTTTTCCTGTTTGTCTTTCAGTTCACCGCGGTCAATCTTGCCTTCATCCATCAGTTTCGACACTATCGGACTGGCGTACGAACCTACTATTATCACCCGTCGGGAATTCGGCACGACCGTCAGCTCAGCAGCTTGACCGCATACACGTTTGAAATCGGCAGAAAGATTTTCGGCGGCTATCCACACTCCTTTGTAATCTGATTCATCAAGCAGAATGGATAACGGCTTGCCGATCTCTCCGTCAGGAGCGATTACTACAAACGGATCTCTGGAGGCATCGGTTGCCGCAGATGGATTATCAAGAGCGAAACCGGACATCGCGACCGAAGTACCAAGCGATATCACGGCTACGACACGGCACAAGGCCTGCTTTATTCTATACTTCATGGCATGTGATAAAGTGATATATAATGACTGGTGCAAAATTAGACTATTCAGTTTATATACAGCCCGATCAATTGTATTGCGCATATTTAACAATGTATCACAACTTTCATCGATGTAACAATGCCATTCATTTTTGTATACACCAAAAACTTTTAGCCTCTTCCTGTGCAAAAATGACTAAAAGGATTGTAACTTTGTTCCCGAAAAAATTCGATGACATTCGAAAGAATATAGGAATTTTAATCTAAACCATGATTAAACGACTTTATCTCATATACCGGTTCATACTTCTGACAGCCGCGCTGTGCTGCTTCTTAAATGCATCAGCGATCCGCACGGGACGAATGTTCTCCGATCCGGCATTCGATTCGGGAACATATGTTGGCTTTTGTCGGAATTCCGACGGTTTCCTATGGATAGCTACCGAGAGTGGCCTTCTGAAGTTCGACGGCAACAACTACATATTATACCGCCACGACGAAAACAATCCGTCGTCGCTGAGCGACAGCCGCATGCTGGGAGTGATGTCCGACTCCCGCGGGCGCATATGGGCCGCCACCGCAAACGGCCTGAATCTTTATGATGAAGACACCGATTCTTTCAGGCATATCAGCCTGCCGTCGATGAACTACGGCGGCTACATCATCGACATTACAGAGCAGGACGACGGAACAATCACATTTATCGTAGCCGGCAAAGGTCTCTATGTGGTCGACGAAACCCATGGCAAACCGACAGCTGTGAAATATCTGCTGAACTGCCCCGACGAAAACGAGCACGAATGCGTAATCCAAAATCCGAACGGACGCCTCTACACCGGCACACGAAGCGGCAAGGTATATTCCATCAGCCCCAACGGAAGCCCCACATGCATCAATGTCGCCAACGGATACATTACAGACATAATAAATGAATCGGATGGCAATATTCTTGTCAGTTCCGTCAGCGACATCTACCGCATCCACACTGCCGACAACCGGGTGGAGCCTCTTTGGTCGGCCGACAGGATAGAGATGAATACAAACAATTTCACCCGCGGAATCGACGATACTGTATATTTCTCCACCTCATCAAGCGGCATGTGGAAGATCGAACCTGGAAAAACGGCAATAAAACCATGTACCACACTATATCTGCCGTCGATCGACCTCTCATGTGCAAAACTCGGTGCAGCCTATGCCGACAGCGAAGGTAATCTGTGGATAGGCTGCCTCTATAAGGGTCTTGCATGCATACCCTACAATTCCATTCCTTTCAACTATCACCTGATCTCCGACGCCGTCTCCGACTTTAAGGGCGGAATCGACGGTTTTGCCGTTTTCGACGATAAAGTTGCCATAGGCTACGGCAACAAACTGGCCATACTCACCACCGAAGGCAAGCTCGTGTCGCGTGCGGCCATACCAACCCGCGGCATCATTCGATCCATAATCCCGCTGTCGGACGACAAACTGCTCGTCGGGCTGGCAAACGACGGTATCTGGGAATATACATGGACTTCCGGCAGACTCCACAAAATGCTCGACCAGCCGGGAAAATACCCCACCCTAGTCATGTGCCGTCTCCCCGGAGAAGAATATCTTATCGGTTTCCACGGAGTAGGTCTGCTGAAATACAACCGGGCCACAGGCGCAAAAAAATGGTATGAGTTCGATCCCGAGGGAGGACGGCTCAACAATCCGTTTTTCGCATCCATGAAAATGTCGCCCGATTCATCGCATGTATGGATCGGACTATACGGAGGCATATCCTGCTACGACATCGCCAACGACGAACTGCGCATCCTCGACCAGATGCCTTTTATCAAAGGTGCTACCTATGCCCTGGCCACGCGTCCCGACGGCAGCGTGCTTGCCGGGACAAGTCATGGCCTGATATACTGCGACGCCGACGGAAACGTCAGGCGCAAATATACAGCCGCCGACGGCCTTACCGATAATGACGTGCGTTCTGTGTCGGTAGATAGCCATGGAGGAAGCTGGATAGGCACCAAGCGAGGTCTCACATACCTCAAGCCAGATGGCGACAGTATTGTGGTCTACTACGGCGGTTATGGACTCTTTGAGAAAACGTTCCCTTATAGCGGCGTTACTTCCGACAACAGCATGATACTCGGAAGCGATCTGGGACTGACGATTTTCCATCCCGATTCCATACCGGCCATGGGGTTCGACCGACACATCGAGGCTACAGCCATCATTCTCAACGGACAGCGCATCAACCGCTCCACAACCATCGACGGCAATCCGGTGATGTCCGACGACGAATCGCTGCAACTCAATCTGCCATACAAAGACAACTCTCTGACGCTCAAGCTCTCGACCCTCGACTTCCGCGACGCAGCCAACGTCCGATACATATGGCGCATCTCCGGTCTGTCCGAGGACTGGACAATCACGGCTCCGGGCGAAAATGTGATATACCTGCCTCATCTTGATCCCGGGACATACCGTCTCTTTCTCAAAGCTACCGACAATAATGTCGCTTCCGACGAGACCGTGATCACAATAGTGATCTCGACACCATGGTACATGACAGGAGCAGCCAAAGCGCTTTATGTCGTAATCATTCTGGTGCTTATCATATTATCTATAGTCGTGATGGAGAAAAAGCGGGGCGAGAAGATCAGCGAAGCCAAGATACGTTTCTTCATCGACGTATCGCACGATATCCGGTCGCCGATCACCCTCATTCTCACACCACTCGAATCGCTTCTCAAAGAGCCGTTTCCTCCGGCCGTCAATGAGAAGTTACGTACCATGTATCGAAACGGACAGCGTATTCTCTCGCTCGTAAACCAGCTTCTTGACCTGCGTAAAATCGAAAAAGGAGGCATGCGCCTGCTCTGCCGTCCGACAAATCTGGCTGTATTCATCGAAGAACTCGTCGACATGTTCAAGCCTCAGGCTGCCGACAAGAAAATCAGCCTGGAATTCCGCAACGACGGAGGTGTGCCGGACGAAGCATGGGTCGATCGCGACAACTTCGATAAAATACTCGTCAATATCATCTCCAACGCAATCAAATATACTCCCGACGGCGGACAGATAGAAGTGATCCTAAAACGTGTGGAAGATGACGTTCTCGGATCATGCGCTCAGGTAAGTGTTGTCGATACGGGTATCGGACTCGGCAACAAGACTCAGGAGCAGATATTCGCCCGCTTCTATCGCGCACGGGAAAACCACTCTGCCGGTATCGCCGGAGTCGGTATAGGCCTCGATCTGTGCCGCCAGCTCACGCTACTTCACCATGGCTCAATATCAGGTTCTAACCGCACCGATGGCGTCGGCGGAAGCGTGTTCTCAGTCCGTATCCCGCTTGCCGAATCGGCCTATGCTCCCACTGAGCTTATCAGAAAAAACGTCGGCCCCAGCAATACCCCCCCCGATAAGCATTTGATTATAAGTAACATAGACCGCAAAGACATTGTTGATAAGCCCAAGCGGAAACGCGTTGCAGCCTCCCGGCGCATACTTTTCGTAGACGACGATAAGGAACTGCGCGACTATATCCGCCGTCAGCTCGAAGAATCGGGCTATAAGATTACTACAGCCGACAATGGCGCCGATGCCCTCAAAATCATCAACGAAGGCAATATCGACCTCGTGATATGCGATGTGAAAATGCCTGTAATGGACGGTCTCACATTCCTCCGTCTGATGAAATCGAATGTCGACACACACCATATCCCCGTAATCATGCTGTCGTCCAAAAACGAAATCGCCGACCGCATCGAGGGCTGGGACAAAGGCGCCGACGGATATCTGGGTAAACCGTTCAACATCGAGGAACTCGATACACTCATCGACAATCTCATAGGCAACCGATTGAAACTCAAAGGAAAATTCTCAGGCGCTCAGAATGTCGACGCATCCAAGGCAGCCCCAGAACTCAAGGGCAACGACGAGGCTCTGATGGAGAAGATAATGAGCATCATCAACAGTCAGATCGACAATCCCGATCTCAACGTCGAGATGCTCGGGCGAAGCGTGGGCATAAGCCGTGTGCAGCTCCACCGCAAGCTCAAGGACATAATCGGCATGACTCCGAGCGATTTCATACGCAACATAAGGCTCAAACGCGCATGCACACTACTGCAGAAACCCGATGTAGACGTCACGCAGGTTGCCTATGCTGTCGGATTCTCCTCTCAGCCCCATTTCTCGACTGCATTCAAACGATATACCGGCTTTTCGCCGACAGAATACCGTCAGCGATGTCTGCATGGCGACGTTCCGCCCGCACCGGAAAATCCAATAGAACGACTATGAAAAATATATTGAAGAGCTTTTTCTCTTGCTGCGCTCTGGTTGCGGCTACCGCGGCACATGCTGCCGTCAGCCTGCCTTCCGTGCTATCCGACGGAGTCATACTGCAACGCGACTGTCCTGTAAAAATATGGGGAAAGGCCTCCCCCGGCGAAAAGGTAGACGTAAGCCTTGCCGGACGCAAGGCATCGACTGTCACTGCATCCGACAGCACATGGAGCGTATCCCTCAAAGCTGTTAAGGCCGGCGGTCCGTATACACTCGAAGTCAACGATCTGCGTGTGAACGACGTTCTCTTCGGCGACCTGTATTTATGTTCGGGACAGAGCAATATGGAACTTCCCGTAAGCCGTGTGATGGATTTCTTTCGCGACGAAGTAGCCAACTACTCCAACGACTGCATACGCGAATTCAAGACCCCGAAAGAATACGCCTTCCACGGCCCCCGTACCGATGTGAGGCCATCTCGATGGAAAAAAGCGCATCCCGGCGAAGCCGAACAGTTCGGTGCTCTGGTTTATTTCATGGCCCGGGAACTGTATGAACGCACCGGCCATGTACCTGTAGGTATTGTCAATTCAAGCTGGGGAGGCTCGAAAATAGAGACATGGCTCAGCGAAAAAGCTGTGGAAAACTATCCTGAGATGGCTGTACGCCTCAGGCTCGTTGAAGACGATCAATACCGCGCCCTCGTCAGCAAAGCCGAAGACCGCGCATCATATCTATGGTATACCACCATGATATCAACCGATCCGGGATATAAGGGAATCCATCGTGCCTCACCGTCGTTTGACGACAGCGCATGGCACGATGTCGAGCTTCTCGGTCGGGAATGGGGTACAGCCGACGGCAAAGCTGCAAACGGCTCGCATTGGCTGCGACGCACATTCGAAGTCGACGCCGATCATGCCGGAAAAGCGGCAGAACTACGTCTCGGCTGCATTGTTGATGCCGACTCGGTCTGGGTGAACGGCAAATTTGTCGGATTCACGGCCTATCAGTACCCACCTCGCATTTATACCGTACCGGCGAACGTACTTCGGCCAGGCCTCAACAACGTGACCGTAAGAGTTGTCAGCAACGCAGGCACACCGCATTTCGTACCGGAAAAACCTCATAAATTCATATTCGACGACGACAGCGAAATATCGCTCGAAGGCAAATGGAAACATGCACCCGGCGCACTCATGCCGCAGACTCCGGCTCATACGGATTTCTTTCAGAATCCGGCCACACTCTACAACGGTCTCATAGCCCCCATGGCTCCGTTACCATTCCGCGGCGTAGTCTGGTATCAGGGAGAGTCGGATATTGATATCCGTAATGCATACTGCGGTCTGATGAAGACTCTCATAGCCGACTGGCGCGATACATTCGATAATCCGCAACTGCCGTTCTACATCGTCGAACTGGCCGATTTCCTGCATCCGTCCGACACCAGAGGCCGTGCCGCATGGCAACAGATGCGCGACGCCCAGCGACAGGCCGCCGAAGAAACCGACCGTGCATATTGGATAAAAAACGGCGATATAGGCGAGTGGAACGATATCCATCCCCGCGACAAGAAAACACCGGGCCGACGCAGCGCCGAGGCCATCCTTTCCACACCCAGATAGCCTCCTGACACCGTTTATGATACAAATACGAACGCAACTGTGACGTAAATCTACGGTTGCGTTTCGTTTTTCATGCCTACATGTTACTCCGGTGAACCCTGCTCTGCTCCTGTTAATCTAATTTTGCACACATCCAACCATACACAGAAACCATGAAAAAAACCATTCTTGCAATAACCGTTTTTCTCGCATCGGGAGTGTTTTTCGTTCCCGCCGGATGTAGTGACAGGCAAACGACCAATCAGGAAGCAGCCACAGCTACAGCCGAAAATCCTATAATCTGGGCCGACGTCCCCGATCCCGACGTAATCCGCGTCGGCGACGATTTCTATATGGTGAGCACCACCATGCATCTGATGCCCGGATGCCCGGTGATGCACTCCAAAGATCTTGTCAACTGGGAAACCATCGGCTATGTATTCGACAAGCTCGAGGACACACCGCGGTATGACCTCGAAAACGGCACCGTCTACGGCAAAGGACAATGGGCGACATCACTACGCTACCGCGACGGAGTGTTCTACGTGCTGTTCTCGCCCAACGACCAGCCCTACCGCTCATACATCTATTCCACCACCGACCCGGCCGGTAAATGGAATCTCGTGAGCCGCTCCGACCATTTCCACGACGCATCGCTGCTTCTCGACGACGATGGCCGCGCCTACGTGTTCCACGGCGGCGGCGATATCCGTCTTCGTGAGCTCGAACCCGATCTCAGCGGAGTGAAAGCCGACGGCATAGACGCGGTAGCCATACCTCACGACGCGACAGAAACAGGTCTGCACGAAGGCAGCCGCGTAATCAAGCACAACGGCAAGTACTACGCCTTCGTCATATCCTGGCCCGCAGGGCGTCCGCGACGTCAGCTGTGCTATCGCGCCGACAATATCACCGGCCCCTATGAAAAGATGGTAGTCCTCGAATCGGAATTCGGTGGCTTCCCCTATGTAGGACAAGGCTGTCTTGTAGACGATCCCGACGGCAACTGGTGGGGAGTGATATTTCAGGACCGAGGAGGCGTAGGCCGTGTTCTTACGCTGAACCCCGCCACATGGACCGACGGATGGCCCATGCTCGGCGACAGCCTCGGAAAAGTGCCCGCGACAATAGAGAAAAAGATTGTTCCGCTCGAAAACGCCGGCGTTGTTCTCTCCGACGATTTCAGCAACGGCCGCAAAAATATACTGTGGGAATGGAACCATAATCCGGTCGATGAACTGTGGTCGCTCACAGAGCGCCCGGGATGGCTGCGCCTGCATACCGGCGCCAAAGCCGACAACGTGTTCGTGGCCCGCAACACCATAAGCCAGCGCATGGAAGGCCCCGAATGCACAGGCACTGTCAAGATCGACATATCGGGCATGAAAGCCGGCGACCGCGCCGGATTCGCGGCCTGGAACGGCGATGCCGGTCTTCTCACCGTGGCCGACATGGGCGACGGCAAACGTAATCTTATAGCTCAGACAGCGTCGGTGGCCCTGGGCGACCCGGGTCACAGCGTCACAGGCGTGGAGTCTGCCGACATCGAATCGGTAGCGCTCGACGGCAACGATATATGGCTCCGCATCAACGCCGACTTCCGCCCCGGAAAGGACCTGGCCACATTCTCCTACAGCACCGACGGCCTGAAATGGACCGAAATCGGAAAACCGTTTAAAATGCAGTTCGACTACCGCCGGTTCTTCATGGGAACACGTTTCGCCATCTTCAACTATTCCACAACCGGTGACGGCGGATACATCGACGTAGACGAATTCGACTACCAGAAGAAATAGAGATAGAAGTAAGATTGATTGTTTTCGGGATCGATTGAGGGAAGAGCGGACTGCAGATCCGCTCCATTCCTCAATCAATTACTGATCAACTCCTTATTAACATTGTGTTACAAATTCGAACGTGAATGATACATCATTCGGTACGCTGCGATACATATATGAATCAAAAGGAAAAATTATAAAAATTAGTTAAAAGTACAATTAAATACATTTGCAAAGTAAATCACAAAAACCCATGAAAACCAAGCACTGCCTTATTCCGGTATCTGCCGCCCTCGTGGCTGCGGCTGCAAGCTGCGCCTCCGCATCGGCCGACATCGAACCGCAGAAGTCGCATGCGATTTTCAGCTCTTTCACCTATGAGGGCAACGACGATTACTACGCCGAAAATCCCCTCGCATCGGACAGTTCGTTCTACAATCCCGTTCTTCCGGGATGGTATTCCGACCCTTCCATATGCACAAATGGTGAAGGCGACTATTATCTTGTGACTTCCACTTTCACTTATTTCCCCGGTGTGCCCATATTCCACAGCCGCGACCTTGTCAACTGGGAACAGAAGGGCCATGTACTCACCCGCCCCTCACAGCTCCAGAACATGGAAAAGCAGCATGTGAGCGGCGGCATCTTCGCGCCCGACATCGCCTACAATCCGGCCAACAAGACCTACTACATGATCACGACCAATGTCGGCTCGGGCAACTTCTTCGTCAAGACCCAGAATCCGACCGGCGAATGGAGTGATCCTGTAATGCTTCCCGAAGTACAGGGCATCGACCCGGCATTCTTCTTCGATGAAGACGGCAAAGCCTACATCGTCAACAACGATGACGCTCCCAACGGCGCTCCAGAATATCCCGGACACCGCACCGTGCGTGTAGTCGAATTCGACACCGAGACCGACCGCTGCGTGGGCGAGCGCAAAATCGTTGTCAACAAAGGTGTCCGCCCCGAAGAAAAACCCATATGGTGCGAAGGCCCCCACATCTACAAGATAAACGGCAAATACTACCTTATGACAGCCGAAGGCGGCACAAGCACCTGGCACAGCGAGGTAATATACCGCGGCGATTCGCCCATGGGCCCTTTCACTCCCTGGGAAGGCAATCCTATCCTCACACAGCGTACGCTCGACAAATCGCGCACAAACCCCGTGACATGCGCCGGCCATGCCGACATCGTTCAGGGTCCCGACGGCGACTGGTGGGGCGTGTTCCTTGCCTGCCGTCCTATCGAAAACGATATGGAGAACCTCGGCCGCGAGACTTTCCTGATGCCGGTGAAATGGACCGAAGACGGATGGCCCTATATGACCCGCGAAGGCGAGGAAGTGCCTCTTCAGCTAACCAAAAAAGGTCTGTGCCGCAGCGAAAACGCCACATTCGGCAACTTCGCACACACCGACAACTTCACCGACAGCGTGCTTGCACAGAACTGGCATACTCTCCGCGGCCCCGCCACCGAATACTACTCTCTCACCGCCAACCCCGGACATCTCACCATCAAATGCGCCGACGTCAAGTCGACCGACAAGGCTGTGCTGCCCTATGTCGGCCGTCGCATACAGCACCATAAATACACTGCCGGCACCAAGCTCACTTTCGTACCCGAAAACGACAGCGAATGCGCCGGCATGCTTCTGTTCAAAGACGAGGTTCACCAGTATTTCCTCGGCAAAGACAGCAAGGACAGCCGTCAGCGTATGGTGCTCCGCCGCATCACCGAGAACGGCAACGAGGAAATCGCCGCCAAGGAACTCGACCCCGACAATAAATCGGTAAACCTGATGATCGAATCACAGGGTCTCAATCTCGATTTCAAGTACTCTCTCGACAACGGCAACACCTGGGAAACTCTTGCATCGGGTCTCGACGCCGGCTTCATGTCCACGGCACGCGCCGGCGGTTTCACCGGCACCACTGTCGGGCTGTACGCCTCCGGTGCCTCAAACTGATCGGATACAACGGAACTAATCCTTATCCTTATATAAGACCAATTCAATATCATCTATTAAATCTAAATCCAACGCAATGAAAAATGTAAAGAAAAGAATTCATTACATTCTCCTGCTGCTTGTGATGTGCCTTGTCGGTACGTCGGCCTCCAGGGCCAGTATCGTCAGCGGTACAGTCGTCGACGACACCGGCGAGCTGCTGATCGGCGTATCAATCAGACTGGAGGGAAGCCGTGTAGGCGTGGTGACGAATATCGACGGTGAATACCGCATCGATGTCCCTGACCCAGCCAAGGCAGTGCTCACGTTCTCATATACCGGCATGAAGACCGAAAGCATAAAGGTCAACGGCCGCGACGTCATCAATGTGACGATGACATCGGCAGTCGAATCTTTCGAGGAAGTCGTAGTCGTAGGCTACGGCCAGCAGAAGAAAGCTTCAGTCGTCGGTGCTATCACACAGGCAACCGGAGAGACACTGGCCCGCACGGGCGGTGTGTCGAGCGTGGGTGCCGCACTCACCGGTAACCTCCCCGGCGTAGTGACAATGCAGTCGAGCGGTATGCCCGGCGACGAAGACCCCAAAATCGTAATCCGCGGCCAGACATCGTGGAACGGCAGCGACCCTCTCGTTCTCGTCGACGGTATCGAACGCCCCATGTCATCGGTCGACATCGGTTCCGTACAGTCGGTATCCGTACTCAAGGACGCATCCGCAACCGCAGTCTACGGTGTGAAAGGCGCCAACGGCGTAATCCTCATCACCACCAAGCGCGGTAGCGAAGGACGCGCCAAGATTTCCGTAGGAGTCAACATGACTGTCAAGGCAGCCTCGCAGCTGCCCGGCACGGAAGGTTCGCCCGAGGCCCTCTATATGCGTAACCGCGTTATCGAGCGCGAACTCGGTCTCAAGCCCGAATCCTGGCTCAGCATCACTCCCATCAGCGTAATCGAAAAATACCGCAATCCCGCCAATCTCGAAGAAGCCGAACGCTATCCCAACATCGACTGGGCCGACGCTCTCTTCAAGAAGACCGCAATGGCCTACAACCCCAACATCAACATCAGCGGCGGTACAAAAGTGGTAAAATACTTCGCTGCAATCGACTTCCTGCACGAAGGCGACCTTTTCCGCGAATATGAAACCGGCCGCGGCTATCAGGGCGGCTACGGCTTCAACCGCGTGAACGTCCGCTCCAACCTCGACTTCCAGATTACCAAGTCGACAGTCTTCAAAATGAACATCTCGGGCTCGCACGGCGAAAAGAAATCGCCCTACAACGTAGCCGACGACTCTTTCGGTGCGACACAGATGTGGCAGGCCGCCTACGGTGCTCCCGCCGACGCATTCATCCCCAAATATTCCGACGGCACATGGGGCTACTATCCCTCCAACACACAGGGCGCTCCCAACTCCATGCAGAACCTTGCTACCGGAGGTGTGGAATACACCACCACTACCCGCATCAACACCGACTTCACCCTCGAACAGGACCTTTCCTTCATCACACAGGGTCTGCGTGCAAGCGCCACAGTATCGTGGGATAACGTTTTCGTTGAAGCCAACCGCGGTATTTGCGAAAACTGGTATTCGCCCCAGTATAAATGGATTGATCCTGCAACCGGCGAAACTATCTGGAAAGAACAGACCCAGACCAACGGTCTCGACTTCTCGGAAGACATGAAATGGAGCATCCGCGAAGGCGAAGCCCGCAACCGGGCAACCCAGCGAAACATCTTCTATCAGGGCCAGATCAACTGGGGCCGTCGTTTCGGCGACCACGATGTGAGCCTCATGGGTGTGTTCAACCGCAACCAGCGCGCTACCGGCAGCGAGTTCCCCCACTACCGCGAGGACTGGGCGTTCCGCGCCACATACAACTACGCCGACCGCTACTTTGTCGAATATAACGGCGCATACAACGGTTCCGAAAAATTCGACCGCCGTCACCGCTTCGAGTTCTTCAACTCCGGTGCCGTGGGCTGGCGCATAAGCGAGGAAAAATTCATGAAGTTCAGCCGCAACTGGCTCGACAACCTCAAGGTACGCTACTCTATCGGCCAGGTCGGCGACGACAATATTTGGCAGCGATGGATCTACGCCACACAGTGGGCTACACACGACGCCCTCGGTTTCTCAACCACTCCCGGCCAGAAATCGCCCTATACATGGTATAAGGAATCTCAGATCGGTAACCCCGACATCCACTGGGAAAAATCGCTCAAACAGAACCTCGGTATCGACTTCTCGTTCATGAGATCGCTCGTGGCAGGTACTGTCGAACTCTTCAAGGAACGCCGCAGCGACATTCTTGTAGACGGTGGCCGCCGCGCCATTCCCTCCTACTTCGGCGGTTCGGCTCCTACCGCCAACCTCGGCCGTGTGTCAAGCAAAGGTTTCGAAATCGAACTCCGCATCAACAAGACTTTCGGCAATGGCATGCACCTGTGGGGTAACTTCAGCATGACTCATGCCGAGAACAAAGTTCTCGACTTCGACGATCCCCAGCTTCTCGAATCGTACCGCAAGACCACAGGCTTCGCCATCGGTCAGGACCATATCATCTACGACGCCGGCTATGCCAACACATGGGACGATGTCATTGCCATGACTCCCCACAACTCATCCGACGACCAGCGCCTTCCCGGCCAACCCATCATGGTCGACTACAACGGCGACGGTATCATCGACTCGGCCGACAGCGCACCCTACGGCTACAGCGGCACACCCCAGAATACCTACAACGCCACCATCGGCTGGGACTGGAAAGGCTGGAGCATCTATCTTCAGTTCTACGGCGTGACAAATGTCAACCGCACCGTAGTATTCGAATCCTACCGCGGCAAACTCAACACACTTTTCGCAGGCGTGAACTTCTGGTCGCCCAACGGCACCGACATCGACCGTCCTCTGCCCGTTTGGAACTCCACTCCCGCATACTACAACGGATGGGACAACCGCTACAACCACTACGACGGCTCGTACGTGCGCCTGAAGAATGCCGAGATCGCCTACACCTGGACAAGCAACAGCTGGATCAAACACCTCGGCCTCTCGTCGCTCAAACTCTACTTCAACGGCAACAACCTCTGGGTATGGTCGAAGATGCCCGACGACCGCGAGTCGAACTTCGCCGGCACAGGCAACGCCAGCCAGGGCGCATACCCGACCGTACGCCGTTTCAACATCGGTTTAAGATTTGACATCTAATACCATCGGAAAAATGAAAAAATTCAAAAAACATATAGTCTCGATTCTGGTCGCCTCCCTTGCCGTGACAGTATTGCCGGGCTGCACCGACTATCTCGACAAAGCACCCGAGAGCGAAATCTCGGCCGACGAGGCTTTCAAGAATTTCCATAACTTCCAGGGGTTTGTAGAGGAAATGTACTTCTGCGTGCCCAACTTCACCACCGGCTACTGGAACAACTCCTTCAACTGGGGCGAAGACGAAATCATCAACGTCGGAAAAGACTACTTCATGGGCTATAAGGTAGACCAGGGCGACTTCTGGGGCTGGCAGTCCGAACACGACGGCTGGCAGTGCGGCTTCATGGACATCAATGCTTTTACCACCGACTATGCTCCCGATCAGGTAGCCAACCGTCCCACCCTGTGGCAGGGCGCGTGGTATGCCATCCGCAAGGCCAACATCGGTCTGGCAAACCTCGAATATCTCACCGACGCCACACAGGAACAGAAGAACATAATCCGCGGCCAGCTCCTTTTCTTCCGCGGTTTCTTCCACTTCCAGCTCATGCAGTACTTCGGCGGTCTGCCCTATATCGAAGAAGTACTCGCCGGCGGCAAGCTCACACTGCCCCGTCTCTCCTACCACGAATGCGCCGACAAGGCTGCCGCCGACCTCCGCGAAGCTGCCGACCTTCTGCCCGTAAACTGGGACGAGACATCGACCGGTGCACCCACACGCGGCAACAATGATCTTCGCATCAATAAGATCATGGCACTCGGATATCTCGGCAAAAACCTCCTCTGGGCCGGCAGCCCTCTGATGAACTGGGAATCCACCGGCTCTCAGACCTACAACTCCGACTACTGCCGCCGTGCAGCCGAAGCCTTCGGCGAGCTCCTCTCTCTCGTCGAAAGCGGCCGCACACAGTATGCCCTCGTGCCCTTCGAAGACTATAAGGAAAACTTCCTCACCCACGGCAAGAGCGGTCTCATGCCCGGTTCGACCGAAGCAATCTTCCGCAACCCCGTTATCGAATGGAACCGCTCGAACTGGGGCCAGACCCGCTGCTACGGCACACAGTTCCTCGACCCCGAAGGCGGTATCATATTCCTTCCCACTGCCAACTACGTGAACTACTACGGCATGGCAAACGGTCTGCCTCTCGACGATCCCGACTCGCACTTCGACAAATCACACCCGTGGAAAGACCGCGACCCGCGTTTCTATCACGACATCCGCTTCGACGGCTGCCGCCTGGAACTCGGTGGCGACAAGGGCGCCGACGACGTCCGCTACGCCCCCCTCTACACCGACGGCAAGATGCGCGACCAGATCAAAGGCAGCCGCACGGGCTATCTCAACTATAAGTTCGTCCGCGACGATTTCAACCAATGGGACAAGGGCGGTGCCGCAAACTGGGGCGCCAACAACCACCTTCTCATCCCCTACATGCGACTGGCCGACATCTACCTGATGTATGCCGAAGCTGCCGCCGAGGCCACAAGCGTGCCTACAGGCAAATCGTCGAACTGCGTTCTCTCGGCAATCGACGCCATCAATACCATCCGTGCCCGAGCAGGCGTAGATCCCGTCAACGCCAAGTATACAGGCTCTCTCGACGCTTTCATGAGCGAAGTACGCCGCGAGCGTGCCGTCGAACTCGCTTTCGAGGCTCACCGCTTCAACGACCTTCGCCGCTGGCTCCTCCTCGACAAGTATCCCTACAATATCAAGACCTCGCAGGAATTCCAACGTGTCGGCGACCTCAACGGTATCGACAAAGACTCCTCCAAAGGCGTTGACACCAAGAATCCCCGGGAAAACGAAGTAATCGGTTTCCACGAGGAAGTGATCCTCACCCGAAATTTCACCGAAAAACACTGGTGGCTGCCGCTAAAGGTCAACGACTCGAAAATGTATGTTGAATTCGGCCAGAATCCCGGCTGGTGATAAACCAATTAAAGAATCACATCAATGGAAAAAATTCACAAACTGATATATTCTGCCCTGGCAGCCGCCATAATGCTCTCGCCCGCAAGCGCGATGGCCGATGACGACAACACCGCGGTAGCCGACACTCTCGGCAACGAAGTGCAGCTGGCATTCCGGAGCGCTTCGCCCGAAGACATCTTCGGCGGTGTTTCGCAGGTGAACGTCCAGGAGCTTCAGAAGAAAAGCTACACCACATACAGCCTCTCCAACATGCAGAGCCTCGTACCCGGCTACAACGGCCAGCTCTGGAACATGGGCGCAGCGCTTGTGCTTGTCGACGGTGTACCCCGCGACGCCGACAATGTAATACCCGAGGAAATAGAGACCATCACCTTCCTCAAGGGTGCGCAGGCAGTGGTGCTCTACGGCAGCACCGCCTCGAACGGCGCAATCCTAATCTCCACCAAGCGCGGACGCAATGCCGCCCTCGAGGTGTCGGTGCGCGGCGACGTGAGCCTCTACACTCCCAAGAGCTATCCCAAATATCTCGGCGCAGCCGAATATATGACCCTCTATAACGAGGCCCGCAGGAACGACGGTCTTTCGCCGGCTTTCACCGATACCGACATATACAACTACGCATCGGGCAAGAATCCCTGGCGCTATCCCGACATCAACTTCTTCTCCGACGATTATCTGCGCAATCACTCGTGGCGCTACGAAGGCCAGGCACAGTTCACCGGCGGCGGCAAATTCGCCACTTTCTATGCGCTGGTAGGTCTCTATCACAGCGACGATATCCTCAACTTCGGCGAAGGCAAGAACAACGGCACCACCCGACTCAATGTGCGCGGCAACATCGATCTGCGCCTCAACGACTGGGTGACCGGCTGGGTTAACACCAGCGCTACCTTCTACGACAACCGCAGCGATCTGTCCAACTACTGGAGCGAATCGTCCACAATGCGTCCTACCGTTCCCGGTGCCGCTCCTCTGGTACCGCTCATCCCCCTGGATGCCATCGAGGAAGGCGATGAAAACTCGTGGATTCTGGTGAACAACTCGCGTTATGTCGTCGACGGCCGATATCTGCTCGGCGGCACACAGCTGCACCAGACCAACCCCTTCGCCGCAATGTATGTGGGCGGCTACTCCAAGTGGACCAGCCGTCAGCTGCAGTTCGATGCCGGTATCCGTCTGGGTCTCGACAAACTCCTGCCCGGTCTGCGCTTCGTGGCCCGCGGTGCTGTCGACTACAACACCAGCTACACCACTTCGATCAACAACACCTATGCCACATATCAGGCCTCGTGGTCGCACTACAACGGCAAGGACATGATCACAGACATCACCAAATTCGGCAACGACCTCAGCAGCGGTGTGCAGAACATCAGCAATTCGGCCGAACGCCAGACCCTCATGTTCTCCGGCCAGTTCGACTATAAGAACCGCTTCAACGACGTTCACGGTGTCGAAGCCAACCTCATAGCCCACGGCTACAAGCGCACCATCACCGGCCAGTACCACCGCACCACCAACGCTTCGCTGGCTCTGCGTGCCGCCTACAACTACGACAGTCGATACTATGCCGAATTCAACGGCGCCATCAACCACTCGGCAAAATTCGCTCCCGGCCACCGCAATGGTTTCTCGCCTGTGGGCAGCCTCGGATGGAGAATCAGCCAGGAAGACTTCCTCAGAGACTCTCCTGTGGTCGACGAACTGCGTCTCAACGTGACATACGGCAAAATCCTTCAGGATATTGACATCGACGGCTATTATCTCTACGACAATAAATTTACCGCCGACGGCGACTGGTGGGGATGGAACGACGCCCACAAAGGCATCCAGACCTTTGTATCGCGCCAGGGTGCAAACCCGGACCTCACATTCGTGAAACGCAAAGAGTTCAATGCCGGTCTGGAAACCTCGCTCTGGAACGGCACCCTCAAGGCAACCGCCGAATTCTTCACTATCGACACCGACGGTCTTCCCGTCAGAGCCACCGAATTCTATCCCAGCTACCTCTTTACCGGCTGGCCCAACAGCTCATTCGTGCCCTGGATCAACTACGGCAAGCAGCGCCGCACCGGTTTCGACCTCGGTCTGGCAGCAAAACACCGCTTCGGCGATGTCACTCTGTCGCTCGGCGCCAATGTCATGTACACCACTGCCAAAAACATCCGTGTGAGCGAAACCGTGGAATACGACTGGCAGCGCAGCGAAGGTGCGGCTGTCGACGCCATGCGCGGCTACCGCTGTCTCGGATTCTTCAAGGACGAAGCCGAAATCGCCACCTCCGCCGTAATCAACAACAATACCAAGCCCGGCGACCTCAAATACGAGGACGTCAACAAAGACGGTATCATCGACTCGCGCGACCAGGTTGTGATCGGACGCTGGGGCGCTCCCTGGACCTACGGTTTCAACTTCACCGCCGAATACAAGGGCTTCACCCTCTTCGTGGCCGGTTCGGGCAACGCCGGCGGCACAGCGGTGATGGACAACACCTACGCATGGGTCTACGGCGACCGCAAATACTCCGATATCGTCCGCGGACGCTGGACTCCCGAGACTGCCGCCACAGCCACCTATCCCCGACTCACCACCCAGAGCGGCGACCTCAACTTCGTTACCTCCGACTTCTGGACATTCTCGTCGGACGCTTTCTATCTCAACCAGGTGCAGCTCACCTATAATTTCCCCGCCCGATGGTTCCGCGACAAATTCGTCAAAGGCCTCGACGTGTATGTGAACGGCAACAACCTGCTGATGGCATGCAGCCACCGCAAATACCGCGAGACCAACGTCGGCATGGCTCCGCAGATGCGTTCCTACAACCTCGGCGTGAAAATCAATTTCTAATATCATCAGAGACACACGATATGAAAAAGATAATAATACCGGCTCTCCTCGCATTGACAGCCTCACTCACCGGCTGCGACGATGTGTTCGTACCGGCACCCGAGAACAATCTGCCGCTGGATTTTCTCGAGGATAACTCCACCTACGCCGAGAATATGCTCGGTGCAGTATACGTCTATCTGCCCAACAACGGCTCTTTCCCCTACAACGAAGTGGCCACCGACGACGCCGTGAGCAACGACGCCAACAACGGCTACCGCATCATGGCCTCGGGCCGCTGGACAGCCCAGAACAATCCCATCAACCGCTGGGAAGGCTGCCGCTCGGCAATCCAGTACTGCAACATATTCCTCGAGAATATGGACCGCGTCACCTGGTCGAAAGACGAAGAGGTGAACAAACTCTTCGCCGAGCGTTTCAAAGCCGAGGCTCACGGCCTCCGCGCCATTCACATGTTCTACCTCCTGCAGTCGCATGCCGGCATCGATGCGTCGGGCAACCTTCTGGGTGTCCCTGTGATTGAAGTGTCTGAAAACAGCGAAAGCAACTTCAACGTTCCACGCAATACATTCACAGAATGCCTCGAAGCCATACAGCGCGACGCCAATATCGCGCTCGATGGACTTCCCACACGCTACGGCTCCTCATGCTTCGACGAAATCCGCGCCAAGCACCCCGGCATAACCGACGGCCAGCTCGAACGCGTGTACGGTGCCAAATTCACCGGCCGTATCAGCGGCGAAATCGTCGAGGCATTCCTGGGCCGCCTGGCTCTGATGGCCGCCAGCCCCGCCTATGCTGCCTCGGGCTGCACATGGGAACAGGCCGCCAACGCCAATGCCAAAATCGTGAAATACGCAGGCGGCGTAAACAGCCTCGATCCCAACGGTGCCACATGGTACTGCGACCCCAACATCGAGAAACTTTCGGACTTTGAAAGCCCTGCCGAAGTAATATGGCGCGGCGAACGCAACGCCACCAGCAACGATCTGGAAAAAGAGAACTTCCCGCCCACACTCTATGGCAACGGACGCATCAACCCGACCCAGAATCTTGTCGACGCTTTCCCCATGGCCAACGGCTACCCCATCACCGACCCCAAGGGCAACTACTCCGATCAGAATCCCTATGCCGATCGCGACCCGCGTCTGTCGCTCTACATTCTCTATAACGGAGCCACCGCCGGTCACAACAACAAAGTGATAAACACAGCCGCCGACGGCACCGACAACGACGCCCTCAACAAAATCTCGACTTCGACGCGCACCGGCTACTACATGAAGAAGCACCTGCGCCAGGACGTGAACTGCGATCCCAACGCCAACCAGGGCAACGCACACTACATGGCCCGCATGCGCTACACCGAGTTCTTCCTCAACTATGCAGAAGCTGCCAACGAAGCCTGGGGTCCCACCGGATCGGGCAACAACGGTTTCTCGGCCTACGACGTAATCAAGGAAATCCGTCTGCGTGCAGGTATCGGTCTTGAAAACGGCGACGCCTACCTCGAGGAATGCAAGGGCGATCCCGAAAAAATGCGTCAGCTCATCCGCAACGAACGCCGCATAGAGCTTTGCTTCGAAGGTTTCCGCTTCTTCGACCTGCGCCGGTGGAAAGAAAACCTCAACGAGACCGCCCGCGGCATGGAAATCACCGACGGCGTCTATACTCCTTTCGACGTAGAGACACGCAACTACCGCGACTACATGTACTACGGGCCCATTCCATACACCGAAGTTCTGAAATTCAGCGAACTAAAACAGAACGCCGGCTGGTAATGCCCACCCCTAAATCAATAAAACAGATAAGATTCATGAAAAAATCACTTTTCATAATAGCTGTCCTCGGTACTGTGATGGCCGGTTGCCACAACGGCGACATCGAATTCGACAATTTCGAGTACCAGACAATGTATTTCTCCAAACAGTCGCCCATCCGCACCATTACCCTGGGCGACGACGGCGAGAACGACACACGCCTCGACAACGCTCACAAATTCTATATCAAGGCCGCTCTCGGCGGTGTCAACGTGAACACCAGCACCCATTCGGCCGATTTCGTGGTCGACAACACCATGTGCGATAATCTCTATTTCGAAGACGGCGCTCCGGTGAAAGCCATGCCCGCCTCGTACTACGAGATCAAAGGCGATAAAATGGTTATCAACCGCGGCGAAGTAATAGGCGGTGTGGAGGTGCAACTTACCGACGCTTTCTTCGCCGACCCCGAAGCCGTAGGCCTGAGCTACGTGATACCTATCCGGCTCACCGCTTCAGCCGACTCCATTCTCCAGGGCAAGGCCAAGGACGGAATCGAAAACCCCAACCGCCTCGTACCCGACCACTGGTCGGTGCAGCCGAAAGACTACATCTTCTATGCGGTCAAGTACAAGAATCCCTATCACGGATGCTGGATCAGCAAGGGTACCGACGTGATCGAGAACAACGGCGAGACAAGCACTGTGGCCCGCATGCCCGAGCTGTGGGAAAAGGGCACACTGCGCTACCTCACTACCAAGAGCCTCACCACATCGGTATATACCTTCGCGCCGACCGTCCCCGTAATCGATGAGACCGGTAAAAAGACCGAGACCAACCTCCTGTGCGAACTTCTGATCGACATCAACGACCAGGGTGCCTGCACCGTCAGCACCACAAGTGCCGGCTGCACCGCATCGGGCAGCGGCAAATGGGTGCGCCAGGGAGAACCCAAGGCCTGGGGCGACAAGGACCGCGACCTTCTGGAGCTGAACTACACATTCACCATCGACTATGTGTACAACGCCCAGACCGGACAGCATGCCACCTATAAACTGTCGTCCGACGAGCGCATGGTAATGCAGAGCCGTCAGAACAAACTCGAGGAGTTCAAATTTACCTTAAAGTAAAATCCGACCTAAAATGAAAAAATATAACATAATAGCTGCCATGGCCCTTGGCGCCGGTGCCCTTGCCGGTTGCGCCGATACCGATATCGACGTATACCAGGTAGAGAAGCCCCAGAGCGTCGCCGACTATGAGTATCTCGACAACTATGCCGAACTGAAGAGCTATATCGACCGCAGCGCGCATCCGAACTTCCTTCTCGGCACGGGAGTCGGAGTAGCCGACTACAATCAGAAAGGTCTTGTATATATGCTCACCAACAACAACTTCGACATCATGACCGCCGGCAATGCCATGAAGTATGCCTCTGTGGTGGGCGACGACGGCTCGATGAATTTCAGCACCGTGTCGGAGTTCGTGGACAATGCCGAAAAGGCCGGTATACAGATCTATGGCCATACATTCTGCTGGCACGAACAGCAGAATGTGAAATACCTTAACCGCCTCATCAAGGACCGTGAACTCGAAATCGACCCCGACGCAAGCAACGAAGTGGAAGACGCCATGCAGACATATGCAGGCATGACCAAATTCCCCTACTTCGTAATGGGATACGAGCCGGCAATAATCGACGGTATCCTTACCGTGTCCGAATACCCCGGCGGATGGTATCAGTTCTTCGTAGCGGACGGGCTGCAGTTTGTCGAAGGCCGCGAATATAAGGTCACAGCCAAAATACGTGGCAGCAAGCCCGGCTCGCTCAACGTACAGCTCGGCAACTGGGGCGCTCTCCAGGAAGGCAAACTCGAATTCACCGACGAATGGAGCGAGGCTTCGGTAAAGATGGCTCCCATGGGTGTGTCGAACGGTTTCTCGGTGTTCCAGCCGGGCACCTACGACGGCAAGCTCGAAATCGAATGGGTGAAAATCAGCCACGAAGAAGCTCCCGCTATCGAAGTGGAGAACGAAGTGACCAACAAAACCTATACCGACGGCCCCTTCCCCTTCTACGCAATGGGCTGCGAGCCTCCGGTAATAGACGGCTGCATACACTATGTGCCCGACGGCGGTTGGCATCAGTTCTTCATTCTCCCCGGCGGAGAAAACAAACTGACCGAAGGCAACTATGTGCTCTATCTAGACATAACTTCGTCGAAAGACGCATCATCGGGCATACAGCTCACCATCCAGAACGGCTGGGGCGGCGATGCACAGTCTGTCAGCACGGGTGTCCCCGTGAATGCGGGTCAGAATACCGTCCGGCTTAAGTTCAATGACTTGGTCGGCGGCGACTACGACGTTATCCTCAAGCCTCAGACATGCGACGCCACTCTGGACGTGCGTTCAGTACGTGTTTGCAAAGTTGAAAGCATGAATACGATACCCCTGACCCCTGAGGAAAAAGCCGAAATTCTCGAAGCCGAAATGGAACGCTGGATCAAGGGCATGATGGCGGCCACCCGCGGCTATGTGAAGGCATGGGATGTTGTCAACGAAGCTATCTCCGGCGGCGGCGGTTCGCGCTACGACCTCCAGCATGCAGCCAACGATCCCAACGCATCCACCAAGTTCTACTGGCAGGACTATCTGGGCGATGACTTCGTGCGTATACCCGTGAAGTATGCCCGCCAGTACTTCGAGGAAAACGGCGGTAATCCCGATGACCTCAAGCTCTTCATCAACGACTATAACCTCGAAAGCGACTGGGACGACAACAAGAAGCTCAAGAGCCTCATCGAGTGGATCAATCAGTGGGAGAGCGACGGTATGACCAAAATCGACGGTATAGGCTCACAGTTGCATATCAGCTACTACATGAATCCCGAGACACAGAAGAGCAAATCGGAACATGTAGTGAAAATGCTCGAACTTATGGCTGCCACCGGCAAACTGGTGCGAATCACCGAGTTCGACATGGGTCTCGTCGATGAAAACGGCAACGACATCCCCACTGCCGAAGTAACACTCGAACAGCACAAACTCATGTCAGACTACTACAAGTTCATCATCCGCAAGTATTTCGAGATCGTGCCTGTAGCCCAGCAGTTCGGCATCACCTTCTGGTGCCAGACCGACGCTCCCGAGAACTCGGGATGGCGCGCAAACCAGCCCGTAGGCATCTGGGACAGCGGCTATAACCGCAAACCCGCATATGCCGGCATTGCTGAAGGTCTCGCTGACAAAGAATGATACTTATGGTACTAACCATCAATGAAAATACAGCTATTCTGAATCGATAATCTGTAATCCGAGTCAATGGCCGGGATTACAAAAAAGCCCGGTCATTGACTCTCTTGAAAAAATGAAAAAAACAGCGCTCACATTAATAATGTCCATGGCAGCTTTAGCCGCCACAGCAGCCTCTCCCGCAGAAGGCATATCTGCCGTCACCAATATACCTGAAGCTGTATATCCCTGCGTCGACTCCCTGTCGAAAGCCACATTCCGCGTCTATGCGCCCGAAGCCAGGGATGTCAAAATCGACATATGCGGCCGGAAGTACGATATGATCCGCCAGGACAACGGGAACTGGAGCGTTACCACCGGCCCTCTGGTAGAAGGGTTCCATTACTATTTCGTTCTGATAGACGGTGTAGCCGTCAACGATCCGTCGAGCGAAACATTCTATGGCTGCGGACGCCAGGCCTCCGGCATCGAGATTCCCGAAAGCGCCGAAGAAGCCGCATACTATACTTTCAACAAAGATATACCGCACGGACAGGTACGCGAATGCCCCTACTGGTCCGAGCTGGAACAAAGACAACGCCGTTGCTACGTGTACACTCCCGCCGAATACGAAACATCGCCCGAAAAGACCTATCCTGTCCTCTACCTTCAGCACGGCATGGGCGAAGACGAGCGCGGATGGCACCGACAGGGCAAGATGGCGAATATACTTGACAATCATATCGCAGCGGGGACATGCGTTCCCATGATCGTAGTAATGGACTACGGTAACTGCGGCTACATACACGGCACACGTCCGGGCGAGACTCGCGATGAATTCGGAGCATCATTCACCCCTATCATGCTCAACGAGCTTATCCCCTTCGTCGAAAAGACATTCAGGGCGCGTACCGACCGCGACAACCGCGCCATGGCAGGCCTGTCATGGGGCGGACACGAAACATTCCAGATAACACTCCGCAATCTCGATAAATTCTCGCATATCGGTTCGTTCAGCGGCGCCCTCTTCTTCTTCGGCGACGGTCTGGATAATGTATGCGACGGTGTCTTCAAGAATGCCGATGCTTTCAACAACAAGGTTCACACACTCTTCCTCGGCATGGGCAGCGAAGAAAACTTCGGCAGCGATAAAATAAGCGCCATGCTCGCCGATGCTGGCATACGCCATACTTTCTATCTTTCGCCAGGCACACACCACGAGTGGCTCACATGGCGCCGATGCCTCGACAAATTTCTTCCTCTACTCTTCAAACAGGACAATAACAACTGATGCAGCACACAATAAATAACATGCACACAAAAATAGCCGCACTGACACTGATATTGCTTCCGGCGCTTGGAGCCACGGCAGTCAATCCTGTCGTACAGACCTGCTACACCACCGACCCGGCGCCTATGGTGCACAACGACACACTCTACATCTATACCGGCCACGACGAAAATAATGCCGACTTCTTCTGGATGCAGGAATGGCGTGTATACTCTACTACCGACATGGCTAACTGGACCGACCACGGCTCTCCGCTGGCAATAGAGGATTTTGTCTGGGCCGACGACCGCGCCTGGGCGCCTCAATGCGTGGAACGCGGCGGTAAATTTTATTTCTACGTTCCCCTGCACTCTAAACTCAGCGGAGCGATGGCAATAGGCGTAGCCGTGGGCGATACGCCGACAGGGCCGTTCAGAGATGCCCTCGGGAAACCTTTGGTCGATGGCAGCTGGGACTATATCGATCCGACGGTGTTCACCGATGACGACGGACAGGCTTATCTCTACTGGGGCAATCCCCAGCTATACTACGTGAAGCTCAATCCCGACATGGTGTCGTTCGAAGGCGACGTGCAGCGAATCGAACAGACGCCGGCCGGCTTCGGCGAACCACGTTTCGTACCGATGGAGGCCGATAAAAAGTATACATCGACATATACGGAAGGCCCGTGGTTCTACAAACGCACCGGGAAATACTATATGGTCTATGCGGCAGGCGGTATTCCTGAAAACATATCTTACTCCATGAGCGACCGTCCGACCGGCCCCTGGAGCTATAAAGGCGTGATAATGCCTCAGACCGACAGCACAAACTCTTTCACCAACCATGCCGGTATAATCGAATATAAAGGTCAGCCCTATTTCTTCTATCATACAGGCAATCTGCCGGGTGGCGGAGGCTTCGGACGCAGTGTGGCGGTAGAAGCGTTCAACTACAATTCCGACGGCACATTCCCACTCATCGAGCCTACTCGCAACGGTGTCCGAGCAATCGGATATTTCGATCCCTACGGACG
Organism: uncultured Porphyromonadaceae bacterium; assembly: GCA_905202215.1. Lineage (GTDB taxonomy): Bacteria > Bacteroidota > Bacteroidia > Bacteroidales > Muribaculaceae > CAG-873. Next base: position 10,071 of record CAJKRG010000023.1, on the reverse strand, counting down.
CCACGAAGCCGAGACAATAGCCTGGTCGGAGGGCGTGACCACACGCCAGAGCGATGAAACAGGCGTATACCTGTCCGATATACATAACGGTGACTTCACCATGGTCGAAAACGTGAACTTCGGAGGCGGACATCCTGTAAAATTCGGTGCGTCAATCGCCTCTGGACGCCGTGGAGGCTCCATCGAAGTCCGGACCGACAGCATAGATGGCCCTGTGGTCGCTATCCTCGACGTCCCTGCCACCGGAGGATGGGAAAAATGGCGCCAGATCGAGACCGTGGTAAAATCTGAAATTACAGGTGTGCACGATCTCTATTTCGTATTCACGGGCCGTAAAGGCCCCGAACTATTCAATTTTGACTACTGGATATTCAAATAGACCAAATCCATGAGAAACTTAAACCTTAATCTTATCGCACTTCTGATTGGCATTTTGGCACCCGCCTGCGCCTATGCATGGCCGGGAATGGACATGCCTGAGCTACACGTCGACGGCCGCTACCTCAAGGATTCAGACGATAACATAGTGAACCTTCATGGTTTCGGACAGACCTATAGTCCATGGTTCAACGAACAGGGTTCCAAATGGAGCAACTATGATGTAGAGGCTTGTCTGAAATACAACAAGGAAAAAATAGACCAGATTCTTGCCGCCGGCTGGAAGATGAACTGGCTGCGCCTTCATATGGATCCCTACTGGTCCAACACCCCAGGTGCGCAGACAACAGGCGAAAACGATATCTCGGCTTTCGATTTCAACCGCTTCCGCACATATCTCAACTCGGTGTTCATCCCCATGGCCGAATACGCCATCTCGAAAGGACTATACGTGGTAATGCGTCCGCCGGGCGTATGCCCTCACGAAATAGCTGTCGACGACAACTATCATAAATATCTGAAACGGGTGTGGGGGTTCGTATCGTCGCAGGCACGACTGAAGGACAATCCTCATATAATGTTCGAACTGGCCAATGAGCCTGTCAATATAATGGACACCGACGGTCAGTACCGCTCCAATACCGACGGCTGCAACAAGAATCTCACCCAGTTCTTCCAGGAAATTGTGGATCTCATGCGCGGTAACGGCTGCAACAACATTCTCTGGATTCCCGGTACCGGCTACCAGTCGCAGTACGCCGGATTTGCCAAATATCCCATACAGGGCCAAAACATAGGTTATGCGGTGCATGTATATCCCGGATGGTATGGCAGCGATGCCATCAAACCGAGTCAGGAACTCGGCGGCAACTATGGCGGTGGTTATGAATCGTTCGCTGCCGGCTGGCGCGACCAGATAGAACCCGCCGCAGCCATAGCGCCTATCCTTGTCACTGAAATGGACTGGGCGCCGGAAGACTACAATGCCTCATGGGGCAAGAGCATCACCGGCCGTATGCTCGGTGAAGGCTTCGGCGCGAACTTCAAATACCTTGCCGACAAGACCGGCAACGTAAGCTGGATGATATTCACCGGTCCCGAACATCTCGCAAAATTCGACGGAGAGGCCGGTTCAACGGGAAAATATACTCTATATAACGATCCCGACGCATGTCTCTGGCCCGTATACCACTGGTACAAGGAATATGCAGGAGACAACATGCCGGCCGCCTCGTCGGTATCGCTGGTTCTGTCGCCACGATCGGGCGATATCACTACCGACCATCTGATGATGCCCGGCACATGCTCTACCCCGGCTGTCGTGGCGTCCTACAATGGTTATGAAAGCCAGATAGAAACGGATCTTGATGTTGCAGTCGACAATTCATCGGTTATAAGCTGGGACAACGGTTCGTTTCATGCCATCGGTCAGGGACAGGCTACTGCCACTGTCGGCTACACGGTCGGAGGCAAAAATGAGAGCGTACAGCTCAGTTTTACATCAACGGCGTTTCCATTCCTCGACGGCTATTTCAATCCATCGATATGGGAAACCGGTACTTTCGACAGCGCTACCCACACTATCACTACCGGCCAGTATGGCTTTGCTGGATGGAAATATTCGAGCGGTATCGACCTCTCGGAATATCACTATCTCATAGCCGAGCTCGACGGCGACAACAACTGCGGACTGTCCTTCCGCGTCTTCGACCAGAACAATTACTGGAGCGATCCGGCGCAGGCAGATTTCGGAAACGCCAAAAGGGCTGTGATAGATCTCGACAACATGAAGAGTATACAAGGGCGCCAAATGGATAAATCACATCTCTATATAGTAGGCTTCTGGAGCATGGGTGGTCGACAGTTCCGTATCAGTAATGTATTCCCGGCAATGACCTCCGATGCCTCGGGCATCGACGATATCGAGGCCGAAACAATCGAACAGCCTGTGGAGGTATACGATCTCTACGGTCGCAGAATCCGCAGTGGTATATATCGTTACGAGGCAACTGACGGCCTCGCTCCCGGCATATACATTGTCGGTGGCCGCAAAGTATCAGTATTACCATAAATCATAGAAGTCATGAAACTATCACATATCCTGATATCTGTGGCCGTGGCAGCAGGCATCCTCCGGGCTTCGGCGCAACCCGATCCCAACTTTCACATATATCTCTGTTTCGGACAGTCGAACATGGAAGGGAATGCCGCCATAGAGCCGGTCGACCGACAGAATATCCCTGACCGGTTCCGACTGCTGCCGACAGTCGACTTTTCGTCGCCCGCGCGTACCAAAGGCGTGTGGTGTGACGCCATGCCGCCTCTGGTACGCCAGAACACCGGCCTTACCCCCATGGATTATTTCGGCCGGACACTGGTTGCCAATCTTCCTGAAGACGTACGGGTCGGTGTTGTTCCGGTGGCGATAGGTGGTGCCAACATTGTCCATCTCGATAAAGACTTCGATCCGGCGAGCATAGCAAACGAAGCCGACTGGTACAAAGCATTCATGGCCGCTTATAACAATGCACCGTACAAACGACTGCTGGAATGCGCCCGCATAGCACAGAAAGACGGTGTGATTAAGGGGATTCTTCTCCATCAGGGAGAGACCAACAACGGCGACCCGACATGGTGCGTCAAGGTAAAGAAAATCTATGATGACCTTCTGACCGATCTCGGTCTTAATGCCGCCGATGTTCCCCTTCTCGCAGGAGAGGTAGTAACCACCGAACAGGGCGGTGTATGCGGAGGCATGAATTCGATTATCAACCAATTGCCCCGCACTATCCCCACGGCACACGTTATATCGGCAGCCAATCTTCCGCAAAAGGGCGACGGACTACACTTTACCGCCCACGGATATCGCGTACTCGGATGCCGCTATGCCGTAGAGATGCTCGCCACTATGGGCATAACCGATCCCAAAGTGGAATATACGGAAGAGATACCCTTCGACCCGCAACCCAACCCGTCGGAAGGTGACTTCATATTCGATCTCGCCTCGTTCAATCCCGCAATATGGGAAAAAGGCACATTCGACGCATCCACAAAAACTTTCATCGCCGGCCAATATGGCTTCGGCGGCTGGGAATACACCCGTCCTATCGATCTGACCGGCTACCGCTACCTTGTGGCCGAACTCGAGGAGGAAGAAAACAATGGCGTGCAGTTGCGTGTATTCGACACACCAAGCTACTGGGAGAAGTCATATGAGGGTAATTTCAACGGTGGCAAGCTGATTGTAGCCGAAATAAACGGCATGATGAAAAACGAAGCCGACGGCATAAAACCTCTCGATTCGTCGCAGGTATACCGTGTAGGGTTCTGGGCCTACGGAGGCAAGCCCATACGTATCAAGCATGTATTCGCCACCAATAACGACCCTTTCTCGGGTGTCGGTAATGTGGTGGCCGACACAGACACCCAATGTTCCGGCGTATACGACATCACAGGCTGCAAAGTGGCCGATTCATGGCCCTGCGGCGACCTCGCCCGAGGTTTCTATATAGTCGGAGACAAAAAAATACTCGTAAGATGAAAAATACCGGGATAATATTATTTACAGCGACTCTGATCGCATCCGCAACCCAGACTGTACATGCCGGCAACACGGATATAATCAGTCCCGACGGCCGCACAGTTTTCTCCATACAATGCACCGAAGGAAAACCCGTATATACCGTGTCGCTGGGAGGACAACAATTCATAGCGCCATCGCCTTTGGGTCTCAGAACTAATATCGGCGATTTCACCTCAGAGCTGGCTCTAAGCGCCATATCGCCGATAGAATCAATAAACGATTCCTACTCGCTCCCCAACATCAAAAAAAGCAGTGTCGACTATCGCGCCAAACGTCGGGTATACAGTTTTTCCGACTCGACCGGAGTGGTTTTCGACATTATTGCCGAAGTGAGCGATAACAATGTGGCATTCCGCTATCAGGTCAAACCCCGCGGCGAGACACTGTGCTGCATCGTCGACAGCGAGGCCACCGGCTTTGTCATGCCCGAAGGCACCACTACATTTCTATGCCCGCAGAGCGGCCCGATGGGAGGTTTCGCCCGCACGTCGCCAAGCTATGAAACTCCATACACGCCCGATGCTCCCACAGGCGAAAACGGCTGGGGCAACGGTTACACCTTCCCATGCCTTTTCCACAACGGCGACAAGGGCTGGACGCTGATATCGGAAACCGGAATCGCCGGCAATTACTGCGCATCACATCTCGAAGGAGGCAATGGCGCCCTCTACACCATCGCCTATCCTCAACCGGGCGAACAAAACGGATTCGGGTCGACTTCGGCGTCCATACCACTCCCTGGCCTAACACCATGGCGCATCATCACCGTAGGCGAGAATCTCGCTCCAATTGCCGAGACAACCATACCTTTCGATGTGGTACGCCCGCTCTACGAACCGTCGCACCAGTATAAATATGGCAAAGGTGTATGGAGCTGGATTATAAAGATGGACCCGAGCTGCAACTACGACGAACAGAAACGATACATCGATTTCGCAGCCGACATGGGCTACTCCACAGTACTTGTAGATGCTCTCTGGGACACCCAGATAGGACATGACAAAATTGACGAACTCGCCGAATACGGCAAGACACGCGGCGTGGACCTCTTCCTGTGGTATAACTCGAACGGCAGCTGGAACGACGCGCCTCAAGGCCCACGCGGCATAATGAACGACATCGTGGCCCGACGTCGCGAAATGAAATGGATGCAACAGAACGGCATACGCGGCATAAAAGTAGACTTCTTCGGCGGAGACAAGCAGGAAACCATGCGCCTCTACCACGACATTCTCGCCGATGCAAACGACCACGGCATACTTGTAATATTCCACGGCTGCACACTACCCCGTGGCTGGGAACGCATGTATCCCAACTTCGCCAGCGCCGAAGCTGTGCTCGCAAGCGAGAATCTCCATTTTTCGCAGGCCAGCTGCGATGCCGAAGCCTTTAATGCAACCATTCATCCGCTGGTTCGCAATACCGTCGGAAGCATGGATTTCGGAGGAAGCGCCCTCAACAAATACTATAGCCCCGAGAATGAGCCGGGCGGTTCGCGGCGTGTCACATCCGATGTTTATGCCCTCGCTACGGCAATACTCTTCCAGAGTCCGGTGCAACATTTCGCCCTGGCGCCCAATAACCTCACCGACGCTCCTGCATGGGCCATAGATTTCATGAAAACGGTACCGACAACCTGGGACAACACCCGCTTCATCGACGGTTATCCCGGCCGATATCTTATTATGGAACGGCGACATGGCGACACCTGCTACATAGCCGGTGTGAATGCGGCCGACGAACCGGTGAAAACCTATATCGAAATACCGTCGGAAATGCGTGGACAAACAATGACTCTTTACTCCGACACAGCAAATCTCGAAGGATCTGCCGCGACAGTTAAACCCGACAAAAAAGGACATATACGCATCTCAATTCCCCGTAACGGTGCCTTCGTCCTTACAAACAGAGTAAATAAATAAATCTAAAATACAATACCATGCAGAATTCCAACGGCTTTTACAAGCTTTCGATGCTCCAGTGCATAGGATTCGGGTCAGGAGACCTTGCCCAGAATCTTATCTACCAGACTGTGAGCATGTATCTTCTGTTCTTCTATACCAACGTCTACGGTCTCGATCCGGCCGTAGCCGCCATCATGTTCCTCATTGTGAGAATCGTCGATGTAATATGGGATCCTATCGTAGGCGCCTTTGTCGACAAACACAATCCCCGCATGGGAAAATACCGCTCATATCTCATCCTCGGCGGAGTACCGCTGACGGGATTCGCGATCCTGTGCTTCTGGAACGGTTTTTCAGGCTCGCTTCTCTACGCCTACATAACATATGTCGGCCTGTCGATGTGTTACACTCTGGTCAATGTGCCATACGGTGCGCTTAATGCCTCTCTAACCCGCGACACAGCCGAAATTACCAAACTGACTTCGGTGCGCATGTTCATGGCCAATGTCGGCGGTCTGGCCGTAGGCATGGGTCTGCCTGTAATCCTGAAGCTGTTCGATCCTTCGGAAACTACAGATATGTCGATGAGCGACAGCGCCTGGTTCGCCACCATGACAATCTATGGTCTCGTAGGTCTCGGACTCCTCGTATTCTGCTTCACGCAGAGCCGCGAGCGTGTGGTCATGGACAGCAAAGAGACAGAAAACGTGAAAGTTACAGATCTCTGGATGGAATTCGTGCACAACCGCCCGCTGCGTATCATAGCATTCTTCTTCATCACCGCTTTCGGACTCATGGCCATCAGCAATTCAGCCGGCGCATATTATATCAACTATAACCTGCACGGCTCTGCCGGGGAACTCTCCGTCTTCATGGGTCTCGGATCGATTCCAGCGTTTATCTTCATGCCGCTTATTCCGGCAATAAAGAAGATGGTCGGTAAAAAAGGTATGTTCTATATCTTTCTGGCAACGGCCATTGTCGGCATGGGCCTCCTTTATGCCATATCGATGATCGAAACGCTGCGCGAGCATATGTGGATGGTCTACACGGCCCAGTTCATAAAATCGACCGGCATCATCGTGGCAACGGGCTATATGTGGGCGCTCGTACCCGAGGTGATTTCTTTCGGCGAGTATACCCACGGCCGTCGCATATCGGGCATCGTCAATGCCCTCACAGGAATTTTCTATAAAGCCGGCATGGCTCTGGGCGGCGTGGTACCCGGCCTCGTGCTTGCCTTTGTAGGTTTTGATAAGACCCTTCCGGAACAGACCGCTTTCGCCCAACAGGGTATTCTCTGGCTGGTTGCCGTCATTCCCGCAGCACTATTGCTCCTGGCGATGTTCATCATCTCCAGATATGAACTCGAAGACGACGTGATCGACAACATCAACCGCGAGATAGAGCGCCGCCACAATGAAAAAACAGTTTAACCACAAAACATATATCTCACCGCAATGCATAAATATATCCGTCTAATTCTTCCTCTGGCCATCGTGACAGCAGCTTGCCACAGCGAGCAGCCTGTAGCGACAATGAAAGACCATTTCAAAAACGATTTTCTGATCGGAGCAGCCGTTCCCGTAGACCATGTCAACGGTCTCGACCCGAAAGCCGATTCGATAGTCACACTGCATTTCAACGCTATTGTGGCCGAAAACTGCATGAAGAGCGAGAAGATAAACCCGGCAGAAGGCGTCTACTTCTGGGATGATGCCGATGCTTTCGTCGACTATGGCGAGCGAAACGGAATGGCCATAATAGGCCATGCGCTGATTTGGCATTCACAACTGGCGCCATGGTTCCCACTCGACTCTACAGGCAATTACGTGTCGGCCGAAGTGCTCAAGGAGCGCATGCGCAAACATATTACCACCCTTGTATCGCGCTACAAAGGTCGTATCAAAGGATGGGATGTCGTCAACGAGGCCATTCTCGATGACGGATCCTACCGTCCAAGCCCGTTCTATGATATTCTGGGCGAAGAATTCATACCGCTCGCTTTTCAGTATGCCCATGCGGCCGATCCCGATGCCGAGCTGTATATCAACGACTTTTCGATGGCAAGTCCCGGAAAACGCGAACGCTATGTAAAAATTGTCAACGATCTGCGCAGTCGCGGGCTACGTATCGACGGCATCGGCATGCAGGCCCATATCGGCATGGACTATCCCGACATCAACGAGTTCGAAAAATCTATCGAAGCATTCGGAAACACCGGTGCTCAGGTAATGATTACCGAATGGGATATTACCGTCCTTCCTACAGTTTTCACCGGAGCCAATGTAGAAGAAATCATGCAGCTCGACGACAGATATAACCCCTACCCCGACGGCCTGCCCGAAGATATATCGCGCAAGTGGAACGAACGCGTCGCTCAATGGATAGCGCTCTTCAAGCGTCATTCCGATGTAATATCGCGTGTTTCGATGTGGGGTACCTACGACGGAATGTCGTGGCGAAACGACTGGCCCATGATCGGACGTACCGACTATCCCCTCCCCTTCGACAGAGACTATAATCTTAAACCGGCCTTCGCCGACGAACTTCTTTCACAGAACTGACCAGACAAACAAGATAATGAAACCTACAAATCCTCAGAAAAGATACCTCTTTCCCGACGACTACATGGCCGATCCGAGCGTGCATGTGTTCAACGGACGCATATACATTTACCCGTCGCACGACTGGGAGTGCGAAAATATCGAAAATGACAACGGCGACCAGTATGTGATGAAAGACATGCATGTGCTTTCCATCGACGGCGACCCTATGACAGGGAACGTCACCGATCACGGCAAGGCCCTCGATATCGCCGACATACCATGGGCCGGACGACAGCTATGGGACTGCGACTGCACCGAGAAAGACGGCCGATACTATCTATATTTCCCTCTTAAAGACAAAAACGATATTTTCCGAATCGGTGTTGCTGTGGCCGACAATCCCGAAGGCCCCTTCCGTGCAATGCCCGATCCTATCCGCGGAAGCTACTCGATGGATATCTGCGTGCTGCCACACGAAGGTGAATACTATCTCTACTTCGGCGGTCTATGGGGAGGCCAGTTACAGCGATATGCCGATAACAAAGCACTTGAAAACGCTTATCTTCCCGAAGGCGACGAACCGGCTCTGCCGAGCCGCTGTGTACGCCTTACAAAAGACATGATGCAGTTTGCCGAAGAGCCACAACCCGTCATAGTTGTCGACGAAGAGGGGAATCCGCTAAAGGCCGGCGATCCACACCGCTTCTTCGAAGCCTCTTGGGTGCACAAATACAATGGTAAATATTATTTCTCATATTCCACCGGCGACAGCCATCTGCTATGTTACGCCGTAGGCGATAACCCCTACGGGCCGTTTACGTACAAAGGAGTGATACTTACGCCTGTCGTAGGCTGGACTACGCATCACGGCATTATCGAATATAAAGGCAAATGGTATCTCTTCCACCACGACAGCGTGCCTTCCGGCGGAAAATCATGGCTGCGCAGTCTCAAGGTCTGTGAGATCACCTACGACGCTGACGGCAATATCCTCCCCATTGATGGCGGGGGCGACACAGACTTCTGATTTCCTGTTATTTCTATTACTTCCCCGGAACCCGGCAACCGTGCTCCGGGATTTTTATATCCGGATTGACTGAAAGCAACCTGGCTATGAACTCTTCCTGACGCACCGGTGATATTATCAACGGCATTGAGCTTTTCAAAACCTTTCTGTCTGAAAACTTTATCGCTATCCTGTGGATGATGGATGTCGCCGGAGCCGAAAGCATGCTCCTGACAGGCTTGACGGATTCTATCTTGTCTATCGGAAAGACATTCGGCAAAAAAAATTGATAAACGACAAGATTATTACCATCTATCCGGTAATAAATCCCTTTGAACAGCACAAGCAGAAAAGCTATAAAAACGCATGTCAGTATTATCAGAACAATGCGCCATGTTCTGTCATCGTCAAGAAACAGAGGCCATATACAAACCCCTACACTGAAAGCCATTATCAGCCATGTAGACCAATCCCACAAAGAGTTGTATCGGATACCTCCAAATTTGCTCATAGTCACACAGCGTTCTCATTCAATAAGACTATTGCGATCGAGGCGGAAACGTCCGTATGCATAATGCTGGGTCAGCGGATTTTTCCGGTGGGTGGGGATATGTCGGAGTATAGTGTTATCTTTGCAAAATGAAACCAGAC
>CAJKRG010000022.1 GCA_905202215.1 uncultured Porphyromonadaceae bacterium | reverse complement strand
ATGTGCAATTTAAGCAAAAATACACCAATCTGTGATTTAACAGATATTATGAAACACCCTCTTAGAGGGAGAAGGCTACGATGGCTACGATGAGGATCGGGGCGATATAGCGGATGATGAAGAGGACGGTACGGGTCGGGGTGTCGGCTTTATCGATTGAGACGCCGTTGGTCAGTTCCTTGCCGAGGAGACCCTTTGGTGCGAACCAGCCCATGTAGAGGCATGTGCCGAGCGCTACGGCGGGGAGCAGACAGTTTGTGGTGAAGCTGTCGAGAAGATCGAAGAAGTTCAGTCCGAAGACGGTGTATTCCGACAGACTGCCCATCGATAGCGAGCACAGCGCGCTCAGCACGAAGAGGGGCAGCATGACGGTGAATGTGGCCGTGCGTCGGCTCATGCGGCAGCGGTCCTGGAACATTGCTATCGATACTTCGGCGATAGATACGGTAGAGGTGAGAGCGGCTACCAGGAGCAGGAAAAAGAAGAGGGCGGCCCAGAGGCGCGGCAGCGGCAGCTGGGCGAATACTTCGGGAAGGGTGACGAAAACGAGTGTGGCGCCGCGCAGCTCCTCGCCGTCGAGTCCGAAGCTTTTCACGGCCGGGAATATGACCAGGCCCATCAGCACGGCGACCATAACGCTGAGCAGAGCTACCGTCACGGCTGTTTTTCCGAGTTTGGTGTCGGCGGGATAATAGGAGGCGTAGGTCACAAGTATGCCCATGCCGAGGCTGAGGCTGAAAAATGCCTGTCCGAGGGCGTTGACTACTACGGAGGCATTTATTTTCGAAAAATCGGGCTTCAGAAAGTAGGCCACGCCTTCGCCCGCACCCGGGAGGGTGAGCGACAGCGCGCACATGGCCACGAGAATGACGAAAAGCAGGGGCATCATCACGTTCGACAGCCGCTCTATGCCTTTCTGGACGCCTCCGAGAAGTACGCCGATGTTGATGGCGATCATCAGGAACGTGAAAATGAGGGGCGCGGCGTCGGTGGCGATATATTCCTCCATCTTGCCGCTGAAGAAGCCTCGGAACTGCGCTCCCTCACCTTGCGGCAGTCCGTCGAAGAGACCTCCGGCCACGCTTTGCCAGAAATATTCGAGAGTCCATCCGGCCACTACCATATAGTAGCATATGATCAGGTAGGAGGCGAGGACGGCTATGGCGCCGACTATCCACCAGGGTTTGCCCGGCGACAGATTTCGGAAAGCGCCTATGGCGTCTGACCGCCCGGCACGTCCGAGCGAGAATTCGGCAAGCATTACCGGCACGCCGAGACAAAGCACACACAGGATATAGAGCAGGAGGAATGCGGCCCCTCCGTTGGCCTGGGTCTCGGCCGGAAAACGCCATACGTTGCCGAGACCGATGGCCGAGCCGACGGTTGCTGCGACAAGGCCTATCTTTGAAGCAAATTCTCGTTTGGAAGACATATATCGTTTGAAAATCACGGCAAAATTACATTATTTCGTCATTATCACAAAAAAATTGCTTCTCAAAATGCCTGTTGGCTCTATATTTGCCAATAATGATATTTATCAGCTTGTCCGGAACGTCCTGAATAAGTATCTTTGCATACAAACCAATCTTATGTCCGATACTATGAACAGACATCTTTTTTCCGCTCTCGTTTTTCCGGCTCTTCTGGCTGCGATGCCCCTTGTGTCGTGCGGCCCGAAAGGCGCCCCGACGCAGCTGACAGTGTGCAATCCCTTGCCCGTGAAATTCGGCGATCCGTTTCTTCTCCATGCCTCCGACGGCAAATTCTATCTCTACGGCACATCGCTCGACGACGGTTTCGAGGCATTCGTGTCTTCAGATCTGACGGAGTGGACTCCGTGCGGTCAGGTCTACAAGGGCGCCGACAGCGCGTCGTGGAATGTGAGCGAGTTCTGGGCGCCCGAGGTGTATGAACGCGACGGCCGCTACTATCTCTTTTACAGCGCCAGCGCGCGCCGTCAGTATACCGGCGACAAGGAGAACTTCCAGATAGGCGTGGCCGTGGCCGACAATCCCGGCGGCCCCTTTACCGACCTTCACGACGGCCCGCTCTTTGCTTCCGAATATCCGGTCATTGATGCCAATGTGCTCTTCGACGAGCCTTCGGGCAAGACATATCTCTATTTTTCGCGTTGTTGCTCGGGTCACCCCGTGGAAAGCGAGATCTCGGCATGGGCCCGCGAAGAAAAGCTCTACGACTCGATAGAGGAGAGCTGGATCTACGGTGTGGAACTCGCGCCCGATTTCTCGGGGATCGTCGGCGAGCCCCGTCTTCTTCTGGCGCCTCCGCAGTCCATGTCCGACCGACAGGCCGAGTGGGAGAGCCGTTCGGTCACTGCCGGCGAGGCCGGGCGCCGCTGGACGGAGGGTTCCTATATCTTCAGGCACGACAGCACATACTATATGCTTTACAGCGCCAATGCCTATTACGGGCCGCACTATGCCGTCGGCTATGCCACATCGCGGTCGCCTCTGGGGCCGTTCGAGAAATACGCGGGCAATCCCGTGCTCTCCAGCCGTGGCAACGTGACATGCACAGGCCACAATATGGTCATCGAAATGCCCTCGGGCGAGCTATATACCGTCTATCACGCCCGCATGGCCGACGATCCGGCCGAGCGCGTGGTCATGATCGACCACATAACCATCGATTCTGCAGGAGTCCTCTCTGTCGACGGGCCCACCACCGCGCCCTACGACCTATAAAAAAAACGGCACCTCGGATTATCTCCGGGTGCCGTTTTTTTGCATACCTGACCTATTTTACCAATATTTTACGGGCTGAACCGTCGGCGGTGGCTATATAGACTCCTGCCGCCGGGGCTTCGAATATTTTTTCGTTGTCATTGCCTGTTTTTGCCTCAATGGCCATTCCTGCCACGTTGAAGAGGGAGGCATTCTTTGCCATGACAGAAACGGTGCGTCCGTCGACTTTTACGGCTGTGGCGCCTGTCTCGACAGAACTGACTCCAGACGACAGCTGCGGATCGGTGAGAAACTCGGTGAATCCCGGAGTCATGGAGGCGGTACGCCAGATTGTGGAGTGGTCGGCGCCGTCGACTTCGGTATACCGGAAGTTGGGATTCGCTGCGGCCAGTTTCGGGGCGAGCGCCTGCATGCCGTTTATGGTCACGGTAGCGTCGTCTGTGCCGTGGAACACCCACATCGGAGTGCTGCCTATTCTGGCGATCAGCGTTTCGGTTTCGGGATTTTCCTCGCCGTAGCCCGATATGGGTATCACGCGTGCGAACATGTTGTTGTCGCTGTTGAGCATGGCCCATATCGCGGCAGCTCCGTTGGACGAGCCTACGGCATACATATATTCAGGTGCGACTCCGTTTTCGGCCGCCAGTTTCTTTGTGAGCTCCTGTGCGCCGGTGAGCCATTTTGTCTGTTCCGATTCAAAGCTGTATCCGCCGGTGAGGGTCACCCAGCGTTCACCCGAGGGTACCTGAGGCGCTATGATGACGGCATTGCTGATTTCGTTGGTGATGGGGTAGACCGGTGCCGCACCCATGCTGGAGAGCTGCAGCGAGTTGTCGTCGCCGCGGGAGCCCATGCCGTGCAGATAGAGTACAAGACGTCTGGGGTCGTCGGCGCCCCCGGCCGGCGTATGATATACGCGGTATGGCATTTCGGTTCCGTCCTCAAGGGTATACGAAGCGCTTTCGAAGACATTGACAGGTATTGTAAGATCTGTCATCACTTTTTCGAACATGCGCACGTCGATATATTCCAGGGCGGCATACTGTCCGTTGCGGTCGAGGCCCGACAGATTGAGCGTCATTGTCTTTCCGTCGCCGTAGACGCGTCCGTCGTCGTGCATGGTGCCGTATTTGGCGAGCTCACCGCCGGTTATGTTGACCGTGGTGCTTCCGGAGGCTCCGCTGCCTACCGAACAGAGATAAAGCGCCTGAAGGATACCGCCTTCGATATTGACGGTGGCGAGATTGTCTTTCGTCACAGGGAAGGAGTTGCCTTTGCCTCCGCGGTTGAAGGCAACGAGATATACGTGGCCCGATCTGATGGTTATATTCGGGTTGTAGGCGCAGTCGGCCTTTACCTTGTTGGTATTATCCTGGCAGCCTCCGAGGATGGTGAACGATGTCGCCACCTGCGACCAGCCGAAAGTGCCTGTCATCTCGCAGCCGTCGCCTATAGTGACGGAATTGTAGTTGGCGATCAGAAGGAGGTATGGGTTCGAGCCGGTGGCGGTATGATGAAATGTTATGTTTTCGAAAACGGCATCTGTGGTGAGGCCGAGGCGCACGCCTTTTGTGAGCGTATATGCGTTGGCGTCGTGGTCGTCGCCGCGGTAGTCGATGCCGTCGTATTTCTGGGTATAGGTTATGGTGCCTGTGCGGGCTATGTTCGGTTCGAAATTTGCCAGCTGGGTAAATTTCCCGTTGAACACTATTGTTCCGTCGTCATCGGTCGGTATCAGGGTGAGTGCCTTGGTAAGCGATTTGACAGGGGTCTCGGGTGTGGCTCCGTCGTTTGTGTCGGCGCCGGTGTCGTTGATGAAAACGACGGTCTCGGCATTCAGCGCAATGCCTGAAAGCAATGCGGCGGCAGCAGCGAATAGTCTCGTTTTTTTCATGGTTTATATTTTTATGGAGTTATGGGAATCGGTCTTTGTGACATTCCTTGTTCTTGGAAACAAAGATATGTTATTCACTTAGGAATCAATGGAACGATTCTCCCAATCGATGTAACGAAGCATGCTCCGTGCAACTTTTATTTCATCTATCGCGACTTTTGTAGTATTGCGAAATGCAATTTTCTTTTAAATTTGCGGTGCAGTACGAAAAAACCATGAGAACAGAATTTCCTTTTTTCTAACCCTTGACAATCGATTCATACATGAGATCATATAGAAAGAGTGTCGGCGCCGGCATAGCCGCCGCAGCCATTCTGGCATTGGGTTCATGCTCGAATTCCGACGATGACAACCGTCCGCTGGATTACGACAGGCTCAGGGTCAACTTTACCGCCGCGATCGAAGGCACCATATGGGAGCCGGATGCGTCGGTAGGTATCTTTGCCACATGCACCCGCAATGAAAGCCCGGGATATTCTCTTGCCGGCAACAGCCTCTACCGCGTAGGCGGCGAAGACCTCTCGCTGCTTACCGGAGCTACGGCCGACGACGAGATCGAGGCACTGCGCTCCGACCATAATTATAAGTTTTACGCCTATTACCCCTACAGCCCCGGCATCACCGACCCCACGGCGCTGTCGGTAGCGGTATCTCCGGTGCAGGAATACAACCGGGGTCTGGCCGCATATTCATGCTTTGTTGCCGGAGCAGAGCCTACGACGATAGTGCCCGATGTCGCTCTCGACTTCAAGGCCATTTTTTCGGTGCTTGAGCTTAATGTAGCCGACGATATTCTTGACGAGGAAGGCCGGTCGGTGCTCCGTTCCATTACTGTGTCGGCTCCGGAAGGCACGGATCTTGCCGTCGGAGGCAGATACGATCTTACCTCCGGTGTGTTCACGCCCGATCCGGCTATGTCGTCAGGCTCGGTGACCGTCGATTTCGGGGCCGATGGCCTCGTGCTGACCGACAGCTATACAAAAATCGGAGCCATAGTGGCGCCGGTGACCGTGCCGACTGAAGGACTTACCGTCACGGTGACCGGTATTGACGGCGAAAGCTCCGAGACCGATATTCTTGCAGGCGAGGCTGCCACCTCACTCGCCGCGGGCTCTACGGTATCGGTGATGATCGGACGCGAGAACGACGGTGTGGTGCCGGTGACCTTCCCTGTCGAATGGCTGCTCGGCCACGGCGGAGACAACCGCCATCCTGTCACGACCGCGACCCAGCCGCTATGGATCTCGTCGGGCATATGGACCTGCGACACGCAGCCTCAGGCCATATGCGCCTGGCATAAGGAAAGCGATCCGCTCGAGACCGCCGTTCAGGTTCTCGAGACGGTAAATTCCGGCAAAATCAGTTCGGTCGGTATAAAGGGACTCTGGACAGACGATTATTTCGAATTCGACATACCCGTCAAGAAATTTGCCGCCGGAACGGTTCTCACAATGAGTTTCCCCCTCTACGGACGCCAGATACCCGTATTCTGGAACATCGACTATCTCGACGGCGACGAATGGAAGACGGCCGATCTGAGCGAGAAGAAAGCCTACGATCCGTCGTACAGCATGGAGTGTACCTTTACCGCTATCCGCGGCGCAGTCCTGGTGCGCAAGCCTCTTCCCTATGAGCATGGCGTCAAGAGCGGCCATCTCAAGATACGCCTCCGTGTCGCCGACGGTGCCGTGCAGGCCGATACCGACACGAAGTGCGCGCGTCGCAGCGCTCCCTGGACCAGCGGCGGGGCATATGGCGCACCCTTCTATTTCTATGATACCACCGGCGAGCTTACCTCCGTTAAATTCTCTTTAGACTGATATGAAAAAGATATATATGGCCTTTACGGCCACGATAATAGCGTCGGCGGCGACAGCTGTCGTTCCCGCAGGCGATCTACGCATCGCCTGGGACCACGCCACCTTGCGCGACATCACCGAGATACCTGTTGTCAACAAGGGATATACCGAAACGAACATAATGTATCCGCGCATAAAGCGTCTTGCCGACGGACGCCTGATGATGAGCTTCATGAACAATACCTACGGCTGGGAGCCATATGTGGCATTCAGCACCGACAACGGCGCCACATGGCAAGGCGCCACGCGCCTCGTGGAGCAGGTAAAGGGCCGTTCGAGCGCCGGCGACGATGATCTTGTGATCGTCAATCCCGATTTTATCCAGCTTGCCGACGGCACCATACTTCTCGCCTATCAGCGTCGCTGGAAAAAAGGCTACAACGACCTTGCCCATACCAACGAGAACTGTTACATCGAGATAATGAGTTCGGCCGACGGGGGCGCGACATGGACCGAACCGCGGCGCATATACACCGGACGATGCTGGGAGCCGGCCATGCTCCAGCTGCCGTCGGGCGAGATCCAGATGTATATAACCGACAGCAACGAGGTGAAATACAAGCGTTCGCAGCCATGCACAACGGTGATACGCTCGTTCGACGGCGGCCGCACATGGCAGGGCAAGGCTCACTGCACCTATAAGGACGGCGAAATAATATCGAGAACCATCGACAGCCGCGGCTCATACGACGGCATGGCAAGTGCCGTACGTCTCGACGACGGTTCGCTCCTGCTGCCTCTCGAGGTATGGAGCGGCGTGCACAAGATGGACCAGACCCCGGTCATCATAAAGACCGATGCTGCCACAAACTGGCGCAGCGACCAGAGCATCCGCGCTAAAGGCGGTCCGGATTATCCGGCGAAGAAGCAGGTGAACAAGGATCTGACAGGCTACGGGCCATATATATGCCGCCTTCCCTCGGGGCATCCACTTGTGCTTGCGGGAGGAGCCAGATATAAGGGAAAACCCGGCGCATGGGTGCTTGTAGGCGACCGCAACGGCGACAATTTCGGCAACGCCACATCGCCCTTCGAGGGCTACTGGGGCTGCATCGACTATATCGGCGATGACCGCGTGATGATGGCCGTGACACAGGACTACAAGGACAACGGCGCCAAGCGAAGCAAGACAAAGACAGCCATAGGCCGCATAAATTATGCAAAAAAGGCGGGCGCACCGGGCCGCTTCGTCGCTCCGGCCGATTTCGACCGTGAAAAGAACGGTTTCTGGTTCCTCGGCAAGGAGCAGCCTTCGCAGGTGTTTGTGGATTTCGCACATACACCCGAAGCTTTTATTATCGATGCCTATCTCTTCGATGATGAGATCCGTGCCTATACACCTGAAAATTCCGATGCAGTCGGAGTGCTGATAGGGCGCCGCAACGCCTCGGGCGACTACGACAGCTACAAGTTCACCGTCAATGCCGAAGGCGCATATACTCTGTATCGCCTCGAAGGCACGTCGTGGGTTCTTGCCGACAGCGGTACTGTTCCCGTCACCACTGTCGGGACAGTGAACGATCTTTCCGATACCGACCTCGGTTTCGGTGGCCGCTTCCCTATACGGTGGGAGCTGATCGGCGGTGCTCCGGCCAAGGGCGAGAATATCAAGGCCCATATCCGCCATTACTACAAGACAACGGCCAAAGAAGGCCCTGTCGGCGCGACAATAGAAGAAGCCGAAGGCGAGAATACCGATTATCCCGCCGAGTGGCTTGATGTGACACTTATATGACTCAACTTTCGCAAGCTCAAGTTGAAGTGAATAAAGTGAAAAGTAAAATTCAGGCTTCGCCTGAGTGAAGATAATACTTCAGTATAATAAATAATTATTATCTTCACTTTTCACTATCCACCTTTCACGTTGAGCAATTTGAAGACTTGCGAAACTTTAATTATATATTTGGTTTGAAAACCGGATTCCATAATAAAAACGGCATGGCAGGGCGCATAGCGACAGCCCTGCTGGCCGTTTTTCTGCTTTCTCTTCAGGCACAGGCTCTGTGCTTTCAGAATATCAGGGCCGAAAACAGCCCTCTATCTATCAATGATATATGGGCCATAGAGCAGGATAGTCAGGGATTTGTATGGATAGGTACGGCCGAAGGACTGCATCGTTACGACGGCCGGCGGTTCCATATCTACGACAAGACTTCGCCGGGGTTGCCGTCGTCGTTCATTGTGTCGCTGATGGCCGACGAGGGGGGCATGTGGATCGGTACGGATTGTGGCGTGGCGTACTATAACCGCGCTCTTGACCGTATAGAGCATTTCGACCGCAAAAGCGACACCGGGGCCTCAATCACCGGAAAAGCGACCGCCATCACCCGCGACAACAAAGGCGCCGTGTGGTTTGCCGTGAACGAACAGGGCCTTTTCCGGTATAGTCCTGCCGACGGCTCGCTCACAAATTACTTCGGCATGGCCGACAACAAACTGCCTGCCAACGTGCGCACTATCTATTTTTATCCCGATGGGCGCTGTCTGCTCGGGCTGTACTATATGGGCCTCTATACCGTCGACTGGACGCGCCTGTCGCTCGAGCCGGCTGTCGTGGCCGATAATGTGCCTTATTTCGCGGGCGACAATATCGTCGGTATTCTTCCGGGGCCTTCAGGCTCGGTCTACAGCCTCAGTCCGAGCCGTGGGCTTGTGATGATAGATGCCGACTGCGTGCCTCATCCGCTTTTCAGGCCCGAAGGCGAGTTCGAGCCGAATTCACTGTCGGCCGACGCCAACTATAATCTCTGGCTCGCGACTCTCGAAGGAGCCTACCGCTACAACAGGCTCAACGGAGACATCGAACTATTCAGAAGCGAGGAAAACGACCAGCATTCCATTGCCGAAAACACTGTGCGCTGCATTTTTGCCGACAGCTACGGGGGTACATGGATAGGCACCGCCGGTTCGGGTGTGAGCTATGCCAATCCGACGGGCCGCAATTTCAGGAAGATATACCTCACGAACGGCCCCGACCGCATGCCGGCTTTGGCATCGTCGCTTTCGGCCGACGACGAAGGTCACATATGGTGTGCCACACGCCGCGGCGGCCTCTATATGATGTCGCCTGGCGGTAAGAATGTTCAGCGGGTGGAAGCAGATCTCCCGTCCGAGCTGTTCAGTGTCTCGGCCAACGGCGACTGTGTGTGGACAACGTCGCTCGACGGTCTCTACCGCTATAACCGAAACACCCGTGAAGTGAGGCATTACGACCGTATCAATCCAGCCGAACCGCTGAAGGAGATAAGGCTTGCGACACTCTACTCGCTGCCCGGCGACAGACTGCTGATAGGCACCACACTGGGCTTATACGGATATGACTATGCTACCGACACTTTTTATCCGTACGAGGGGCTTTCGAAGTGCTATATAACCGGAGTAGCGGCCGACGGCGACGGGAAACTCTGGCTTTCCACTTTCGCCCACGGGCTTATACACTACGATCCGATGGAACGGCGTATCATAGCCGATTATCTGCACGATGACATGCCCGGTTCGCTGCCGTGTAACAAGATAATGGATGTGGCGGTCGACAGCAAGGGCGGTGTATGGGCCTCTACTTTCGGCTCAGGGGTGGCGCGGCTGAGTCAGAATGGTACTTTCAAGGTTTTCAGCCGCAATAACTCGGCCGGTTCTTTCCCGGCCAATGTGGCCTTCCAGGCTTTGGAAGACGGCCTCGGGCAGATGTGGATCACTACCAACAAAGGGCTTGTGGCTCTTGACCCCGCCACGGGCAATCCGGTGACCTATACGAGTGCGCAGGGACTGCTCAACGACGATTTTTCAAACCGGCGGGGCGTCCGTGCGCTCGACGGCTGCATATATCTCTGTTCGGCCGACGGCGTGACTGCCTTCAAGCCGCTCGAATTCAAAAACAAAGCGAGGAGCCACTATCCGGTCATTACCGATATCTATGTCGACGGTGTACGTATAGAAGCGGGAGCGCCCGGATCGCCTGTGGATTCAAGTCCCGATATAGCGGCGCATATAGATTTCTCTGAAAGCGACAGAAACATAGAGATATACATATCCGACCCCGGATTGCTGTCGGGCGATGTCGCGGCGAAGGCATATTACAGGCTCGGAGACGAAGGCGAATGGCTGCGGCTGCCCGACGACTGGCGTCTTGTCTTTCCCTATCTGCCGTCGGGCGACCATCTGCTCCAGTTCCGCGAGATCGATACCGACGGGAGTGTAAGTGAGTTTCATGCGCCGATGCAACTGCACGTGGCGCAGATGTTCTACAAGACTCCTTTGGCCATATGCCTTTATGCGGTTCTTCTGTGTGCGGGTCTTTACGTGATGTGGAACTATACCAACCGGCGAAATCAGCGCAATATCAGCCGAGCCCGCGAGGAACTGAGGCAACGGCAGGAAATAGAGGCATACAACGAGAAGATGGCTCTTTTCTCGTCGGTAGTGAACCGTCTGAGGGCGCCTCTCGCGCTCATACGCAATCCGCTGGAGAATATAATGAGAACTCATCGCGACAATGCCGACCTGACCAACGATCTGATGGTGATCAGTAACGGCGCCGACCGTCTGTCGCGTCTGCTCAGCGAATTTTCCGATTTTCATGCCGACCGCTGCAGCTATGTGCTCGATAAGCGTCCGGTGTCGCTTTACGATACGGTCGAGAGGAGGATATCGGAGCTTTCCGGCGATTCCGACTCGGCCATAGAGTTCTCCGGCGACGGAAATGCATGTGTTGACGCCGATCCGTCCGGTCTGGACCGCCTTGTCGAGGCTCTGCTGGCGACGGCCGTAGGGGTGTCGGGCGGAAAGGTAGCTGTATCGGTATGGAACAACGGAGAAGGCATGGTTGCGATGGATGTGCTTTGCCGTGATTTCGAATTGAATCCCGAACGTGCCAAGACCCTGCTTTCGCCCTATCTGAGCACGGACGATTCGTCGCCTGAGCTTCTGCGGTCGTCTTTGCCGATGGTGAAACTGATAGCCGAGATACACGGCGGATCACTCACCTTCGCCGAACCCGACGAAGAGAGCTATACATTCCGCGTGCTGCTTCCGGAAAGCAAAGAAACACCTGCGGATAATCATGAAAATGTAAAAACCGACTCAGTCCTCGTCATAGAGGAGTCGGTCGGGTCGCTCGGCGAAATACAGACACGTCTGGAGGCTTCGTTCCGTGTCGTGGCGGTTCAGTCGACGGTAGTAGCCATCGATCTGCTGCTTCGCGACCACTATTGTGCCGTTGTCGCCGAGGCAAGCGTGCGCAAGCCGATGGGTATCAGCATCTGCCGTCATCTTGCAGCAGAAGGTTCGCATAGTGCCGCTGTACCTGTAGTGGTAGTCGCGGAGAGTGTATCCGATCATGCTCTGGGCAAGGAAGCATTGATGGCCGGGGCGGCTATGGTGGTCGAGAAGCCGTATGATGCGGCATATGCCGAGGAGTGCGTGCGCGCGGCCGTGCGTCGTGCCGGAACGGCAGGCACCGATTCCATGCTGCTGATCACCGGCGACGGCTCCGTGCAGCCCGTGAGCGACGAGAATGTGCGCTTCATCAAGGATCTTGAGCGCGTAATAGCCGAAAATATCGCCGATGCCGATTTCGACAACGAACAGCTTGCGGCCAAGATGTGCATGAGCAAGTCGACGCTCATACGGCGCACCAAAAAGGCTCTTGCGACCACTCCGAAGGACTATATACTTAAAAAGCGCCTTGCCTTCGCCGCCGAAATGCTGACGAAATCGGCCGGCCGGATAAACGAAGTGTGCTATGCGGCCGGATTCAATACGCCGAGCTATTTCGCCAAATGTTTCCGGCGCGTCTACGGCTGTCTGCCGTCGGAGTACAAAGGGGGAGCCGCTGCGGCTCCCGACAATCCGACATAAGCGTCAAAGGCGCCCGCAGACGCTTTTGGAGCATATTTATGAGTCTTTTGTTATATCACATTTTTTTATTTAGGCCTAATTTTGTGACAACTCACAAAAATTTTCGTACCGCACCTTACAAGTAATCCATTGAAAAAGTAATTTATGAATTCGCGATGTAAACCAATAATTCTGGCACTGATGCTGATGGTCGGGCTAACGGCCCTGGCGCAGGGAAAAGTGACCGGCACTGTCTCCGACGAAGAGGGCGAGCCTCTGATCGGTGCTTCGGTGGTGGTCGAAGGCGCTTCAGGCGGTGTCATCACCGATATCGACGGTCGGTTCAATATCCAGGCGTCGCCGGGGCAGACACTTTGTGTGAGCTACGTCGGCTATACGCCCGAAAATGTGAAGATCGGTACGGCCACCGACTATAAAATAACTCTTAAAGCCGCCGATACGGCTCTCGATGAAGTTGTGGTCGTGGGCTACGGCGTGCAGAAGAAAGTGAATCTCACAGGTTCGGTCGCATCGGTCGATTACGCCGCACAGGCCGAGTCGCGTCCTATCGCCACGGCGGGGCAGGCTCTTGCCGGCGCAAGCGCGGGCGTGAGTGTGCTCACGGCCTCGGGCAAGCCCGGCAGCGAGGACATCACTCTCCGCATACGCGGCATCGGCACACTCAACAACTCGGCGCCGCTGATTCTTGTCGACGGTTTCGAGGCGCCTATAACGGCGGTCAATCCCGACGACATAGCCTCGATATCCATACTCAAGGATGCAGCCTCGTGCGCCATCTATGGCAACCGCGGAGCCAACGGCGTTGTGCTGATCACCACAAAGGACAGCACAGCCGGTAAATTCACACTCAGCTATAACGCCACGCTGTCGATCAACGAGCCCGCAAACCATTTCAAGCTTGTGAGCAACTATGCTGACTACATGCAGTATATGAACGAGTCGGCCGAGAATCTCGACAATCCGCTGCCGTATTCGCAGTCGATGATCGATCTCTGGCGCGAGAAGTCGAAATATCCGAATGCCATTTCGGAGTCGGGCTATCCCAACTATGTGGCCTATCCGAATACCGACTGGATGGACGCCATGTTCAAGAAAAACCAGCTATTCCAGAATCATAATGTGTCGGCCACAGGGAGCAGCGGCGGCACCCGCTATCTCATATCGTTCACTTTCAAGGACAATCCCGGCGTTGTCGATGGAACGGCGATGAAGCGCTATCAGCTCCGCGCCAATATCACTTCGAGGCTCAACAAAATAGTGGAAATAGGCACGAAAATCTGGGGATGGCGCAGCGACCGCGAGTTGAACGACTTCGACGGCGCATCGGCCTACATGAGCCGTGCCATACCCGGAATCTATCCTTACTACGACGGTCAGTACGGCTGGATGGAGAATCCGGAGGCGCATGCCAATTCCCGCAATAATCTCTACTTCATCAACCGTCTGCAGGGCAAAGAGAACCTGAACTATATCAACGCCACCGTATTTACCAACCTCTATCTTCCGGCAGGGTTCACGGGGCATGCCTCGTTCAACTATACCCGCACCGATACGGAGCGCAAAACCCATACGCGTGCCGGCGATGCGTTCTCATTCAGAAAAGGCGAGACGGCATATGCCTATCATAATCTCGACAACCTCAACCTGAGCCAGAGCAACAGCTTCGCCTATCAGTGGACCGCCGAAGCCGATCTGAACTGGAACCGTACGTTCGGGCGCCACGATGTGAGCGCAATGGCCGGTTTCGAGGCAATATACCACAACAACAGCAATCTTGCCGCAGCCAAGAAAGGTTTTTCGTCGAGCATTCTCACCGAAATGAACACTGTCACCAACATGCAGAGCATATCGGGCACACAGAGCGACTATGCATCGGCTTCGTTCTTCGGCCGTGTCAACTATGCCTACGACGAGCGCTATCTTTTCGAGGCCAATCTGCGTTATGACGGTTCGAGCCGTTTCTCGCGCCGGAGCCGCTGGGGCACATTCCCGTCGTTCTCGGCCGGCTGGCGTATCAATCAGGAGCATTTCATGGAGGGCACCCGCGGCTGGCTGAGCAATCTCAAGCTCCGCGCATCGTGGGGCAAGCTCGGCAACAACGCCATAGGCAACTATGACTATATCGCCACCTATGCCACGGGCTACCAGTATGTATTCGGCGGAACGCTCAGCAACGGCATGGTCGCCACCCAGAGCAACGATCTGCTGGAATGGGAAACCACACGCAGCACCGACATCGGACTCGACGCCGGCTTCCTCAACAACCGTCTGACCGCCGAGATCGACTGGTACGACCGCCATACGTCGGGTATTCTCTACCGCGCTCCGCTGCACCTCACCGTCGGCAACAAGACGGCGCCATATCAGAACCTCTGCGAGGTCGACAACAAGGGCGTCGAACTGACTCTGGGCTGGAACGACCGCGTCGGTAAGGTGAGCTATTATGTGAAAGGCAACTTCACACGCAACTGGAACAAAGTTTCGAAATACAAGGGGCCGCTTGTGGCCGGATGGGTCGAGGACGAGTTCGGACACCGTGTGTACAAGAGCAATATAGGCGACGTTTCCACAGGCACCAACACGCGCACTATGGAAGGCAAGCTTATCAACGAGTTCTATCTGCTCAACACCTATGCAGGCGACGGCATCTATTATTTCGGCGACGGCTCTGTCAATCCGGGCGGCGGCCCGCGCGACGGCATGATCCGCACGCCCGAAGACATGGCGTGGCTCGAGGCAATGATCGCGAAAGGCAATGTGTTCCTGCCGAACAAGACTGTAGGCAAGAAAGGAATCTGGTATGGCGACTATATCTACCAGGATCTCAACGGCGACGGAATATTCGGAGATGCCAACGACTATTCGTTCCAGAATGTGTCGCAGACACCCAAATACTACTATGGCGTCCAGCTCGGAGCGACGTGGAAGGGTTTCGATTTCTCGGCCCAGTTCGCCGGTGCGGGCGGTTTCTCCCGCTGGTGGTATTATCTGGGCTACAATGCAACTTCCACACGTGCCGATACGGCCATACCGCTGCATATAGCTGAAAACCACTATTTCTATGATCCGGAGAATCCGGGCGATATCCGCACCAATCTATGGGCTGAAAACGGACGTCTGACCATGAACTACGGCAGCGAGCAGAACGGCGGATCTGTAGCCTCGACGCTGTATCTGTATAAGGCGGACTATCTCAAATGCAAGAACATAACGCTGGGCTATACACTTCCGAAATCGGTGCTCCGCAAAATCCGCTTCGAGAATATCCGTGTGTTCGTGAGCGGCGAGAACCTTTTCACCGTCACCGACTATCCGGGCATGGATCCTGAATTCAGTGCTACAAACAATTATTACGCCAGCCTGCGGCAGTGGGCGTTCGGTCTCAACGTCAAATTCTAAGATTATGAAAAAACTGCATATAATTTTCGGAACCGTGCTCGCCGCGTCGGTTTTGACCGGGTGTAACGATTTCCTCGACCGTGCGCCCTACGACGAAATAAGCAGCAGCACAGTCTTCGCCACCGCTGATCTGGCCGAGTCTGTCGTCACGGGTTGCTACAGCAATCTGACCGCCGACTATGTGAGCGCCTCCTATTGCAACTGGGACGGCCTGTCGTCGGTGCTGGAACCGGCCACATTGCAGCTCAACACGACCTATATGTATCTGCGCGGGCTCGCCCAGAGCAATACCTCGCTTTTCTCCAACCGGTGGAAACGGCTCTATGAGGGCGTGAACCGCGCCAACGACGTGATAAACAACATCTCGGCCACTCCAGGCATGGACGATGCGCTGAAGGCGCGCCGTATAGCCGAGTGCAAGTTCATACGTGCATACGAGTACTATCTTCTCAACTGTGCCTTCAGGGGTGTGCCGATCTATCTTGAAAATCTTTCGGATGCCGAATATACCCGTCCGCGCTCGACCGTCGACGAGGTGTGGGAGCAGTGTGTGGCCGATCTGACCGACGCCATCAATACGCCCTCGCTTCCCGATCGTATAGCTGGCTCGAGTTCCGACTATGGCCGCATAGCCAAGGGTGCATGCTACTATCTGCGCGCCAAGGTGCGCATGTGGCAGCAGAAATGGGCCGAAGCCGAGGCCGATCTGCTGAAAGTAGGGGAGTGCGGCTACAGTCTTTTCAAGGGTGGCTATGCGCAGCTTTTCACCGAGGCCAAC
This sequence comes from uncultured Porphyromonadaceae bacterium, assembly GCA_905202215.1. GTDB lineage: Bacteria > Bacteroidota > Bacteroidia > Bacteroidales > Muribaculaceae > CAG-873. The sequence continues at coordinate 24,664 of CAJKRG010000022.1, read as the reverse complement.
GAGCGATGCGACGAGATGATATTCTCAATCCCGATGGTCGATCAGGCCGGACAGGGCAATGTGTTCAGCCGCACTTACGGCAACCGCTGCACGGCGGGATACGGCGACAACGCTCTTTATATGGCTCCCGACTTCGTCGACTCCTACCAGTGGGCCGACGGACGTCCGTTCGACTGGAACGATGTGATCGAAGGCTACGGTGACATGTCGCCCCGCGCGCGCAGCGTATTCTTTCTACGCGATAATATGACAGCCGCCGAACGGGCTACCATGAGCAGCTATGGAGCCGATATGAACCAGTATCTCGAGAGCGGAAACGAGTCACGTATCAAAAAAGCGTATGAAGGGCGCGATCCGCGTCTGGCAGCAACGGTCATCACGCCCTATTCGGTGTATGTCGGCGGCTGGAGCGGCGCGGCGGCAAACTATTCGCCCCGTTTCCCCTTCCGCAACGAGACCTCGGAAAACGACATAAAGACGACACAGACACAGAATTTCCAGTACAATATCAGAAAATTCGTGACCGTAGGCACCCAATATAAGAATGTGCTCCAGAATCCTGTCGACGTGCCTGTGTTCCGCTATGCGGGCGCTCTGCTTGCTCTTGCGGAGTGCGTCAACGAACAGGGCCGCACCACGGAGGCCGTCGCTTTTGTAAATCAAGTGCGCGAGCGTGCCGGAGTGGCCCCTCTCAATCAGCCGGGCAACAGTGCGGTGGCCGTGAGCGGTCAGGACGATTTGCGCAAGCGTATCCGCGACGAACATCTATGGGAACTTGCCTGTGAGGAAGTGGTGCTTTGGGACGAACTCCGCTGGGGTACCTGGAAAGACCGCAAGTTCGGCAACGGAAACGGCTGCAAAGAGATCTGGGGCGAGATTATCCTTGCCTACGGATGGGGAGGAAACGGCTACGATGTATGGCCTATTCCCCGCGACGAAGTGGAACGAAACAGTAATTTGACCCAGAATCCGGGTTGGTATTAAACAATCTCTAAGTAAACACTATAACAGATGAATAACAAGATATTCCTGGCGGCTGCACTGCTCGCCGGCAGTGCGGCCTATGCCTCGGCCGAAGGCGTCAAGGCATGGGAGGGTACTCTGACACTGCCTTCCTACACACTCAATGCACCGGAAACAGCGCCGATCTTCGAACGCGACTGGTCGTATCAGCGCGCACGCCGGAGCGTGTATCCCTACGTGCTCAACGACAATATGACCACCAAGCGCGATTCGACCACATACAAGGCGCTCTATCTCGAGAACGACTATGTGGAGGTATGCATTCTTCCCGAAATAGGAGGACGCCTGTTCTATGCCGTCGACAAGACCAACGGCTACGACATCGTATATCACAACCATGTGGTGAAACCGGCCAATGTGGGCATGACGGGTGCATGGATATCGGGCGGCGTGGAATGGAACGTGTTCCATCATCACCGTGCAACCTCCCACGCGCCTGTAGACTATGAGATAACAGATAATCCCGACGGCAGCAAGACGGTATGGGTCGGCGAGACAGAGCTTCGTCACCGCATGAGCTGGGCCATAGGCGTCACCCTGCACCCCGACCGATCGTATATCGAGGTCAGCGGACGTCTTGTCAATTCCACCGCCGACGACAATTCGATGCTCTACTGGAGCAATATTGCGACTCTCGTCGACGAGAACTATCAGATCATTTTCCCGCAGAGCACCGAGTTCGGCACCTTCCACTGCAAGAATACCTTCTGTCACTGGCCTGTGACACACGAGGCTTTCAACGGCATCGAGGGCTACAAGAACAATGTGGACGCATCATGGTGGAAAAACCACTTCATGTCAAACTCGATTTTCGCCTGGGACCGCAAGGAAGATTTCATTGCCGGGTACGACCACGGACGACATGCCGGCACCATGATCACGGGCAACCATAATATCGTGAAGGGCGGAAAGTTCTGGCTCTGGGGACCAAATTCTAAATGGGACACCAAGATTCTGACCGACAATTCGGGTCACTACATCGAACTGATGGTAGGCGCCTACTCCGACAATCAGCCCGACTACACATGGATAGCACCGCAGGAGGTGAAGAAGTTCACACATTATTTCTACGGACTGCGCGAGATGGGCGGTGTAAAGACCGGCGACCGCGATTTTGCCATCAATCTCGACTTCCCGGGCAAAAACAAAGCGCTGATTGGCCTCAACAGCACCGGCAAGGCTGAAAATGTGAAGCTTACCCTCTCCGATAAAGGTAAGCCGGTGTTCGAGAAGACTCTCGACATAGATCCGTCGAAGCCCTACGTGCACACCGTCGATATCCCCAAGGGCAGCGAGAAGACCGACTTCACTCTTTCTCTGACCGACGCCTCGGGCAAGCGGCTGCTGAGCTATACTCCTGTTGTGCTTGATTCCGAAAAGGAGCTTCCCGCGATCGTAGACCGGCCCAAGCGTCCGGCTGAAATCGCCAACAACGAGGAATGCTATCTTGTCGGACTGCGCAATCTCCAGTTCCATAATCCGTTTGTCGATCCGACCGATTATTTCCTCGAGGTTCTGCGCCGCGACCCGTCCGATGTGCGTTCCAACACCAAGATGGGCGTATGGCACCGTCAGCGCGGTGACAACGAGAAGGCTAAGATGTATCTGCGCCGTGCCATCGCCCGACAGACAAAGGACTATACGCGTCCGGACGATGTGGAGGCTCTCTACAATCTCGGTCTGATCCTGAAGGAAGAGGGCAATATCGATGCCGCTCTCGATACCCTCTACCGTGCCGTGTGGAACTATACTTATAACTCTCCGGCCAACTATCAGCTTGCCAGGATATACAGCCACATAGGCGACACCGGCATGGCACTGGAGCGTCTCGGCGAAGCCATAACCTATAACGGCAACAATCTCGAAGCGAAATGCCTGCTGGCAAGCCTGCTGCGCACGACAGGCGACAAATCAGGCGCTGTCGCTGCCGCGAAAGAGGTGCTTGCGGTCAATCCTCTCGACGCCTATGCCGCCTGTGAACTGAAACTCGCCGGCGAACCGTCGGATTTCGACGCTCTCATGCGCGATAATCCCGAATCATATATCGAGCTTGCCCTGAAATACCTGCACAACGGCTATGCCGACGTCGCCTGCGACCTTCTCGGCGCCATCGACTCGCGCAAGGCCTACCCGACAGTCAAAATGTGGCTGGCTTATCTCGCCCATAAGGGAGGCGACGCACAGAGCGCGCGGAAATACTACGGCGATGCGCTTGCCATGCCGACAGACTATTGCAATCCGTTCCGACTTGAGACAGTGCCTGTGCTCGAGACCGCGGCCGAATATTTTCCCGAAAGCTACAAACCGCTTTACTATCTCGGCAATCTGTGGTATGACAAGAACCAGGATAAGGCCATCGCATACTGGAACCGTGTGACCGCCATGGAGCCTTCATTCCCGATGGCATGGCGCAATCTCGGCTGGGCATACTGGGTCGGAGAGAAACCCGACTACAGACTCAGCGCCGCCAACTACCGCAAGGCAATCGATCTTGCTCCCGAGCAGGCTCTTTTCCTCGAGGAAATAGATCAGGTCTACGAGGCTATGGGTGAAGACCCCGCCGTACGTCACGATCTGCTCAAGGGGCTGCACGACACCGCCGTGAAGCGCTACTATCCTCTTGCCGCCGAGGTCATCACCGGTATCTTCACTGGCGACTATGACTATACACTCGACCTTCTTGAGAACTGCTATTTCCCGACTCGTGAAGGCGTTGCCAATTTCCACGACATCTATGTCGACGCTCTCCTCATGGCCGGTGCCGACAAGATCGCCAAAGGCCGTTTCGACGACGGTGTGGCACTCTATGAGAAATCGTTCGAATATCCCGAGAACCACCAGGTGTTCCTCGTGGATACCCGCACACCGCGCGATGCCCAGATATACTGCTATCTTGCCGAGGCACATGCCGCCAAAGGCAACAAGGCCAAAGCCCGGAAATACTATAAAAAGGCGACAGAGGTCAATACGGCCTCGACCGACTACCGTTTCTGGCAGGCCAAGGCTCATGAGGCTCTCGGCGACATCGACAAGGCCAAGGTTCTCTACGAGGCTCTGCGCCGTCAGGGAGCCGATGGTATCGTGACCGATTATGTGAGCTTCTATGGCGCCGAGGGAACAACAGGCAACTCTGTCGAGGCCATCAATACCAAGGCCCTCTATACCAAGGCCCTCGGCGAGATCGGTCTCGGGAACAAGGATGTGGCCAGGGCCGACCTTACAGAGGCTGTCAGGCTCAAACGCGACAATCTCTGGGCCGTGAATATGCTTAAATCGCTCGAATAATGCTATCTTTGGGATATTTTCCGGCAGTATTTTGCCGGAAATATCCCTTACTAATACTATGAAACTTTATAAGACAATAGGTATCTGCGCTCTTCTGGGCGCCATATCGGCTACGGCGGCCACGCCTCGCGTCGATACGCGGCCTTTCGGACGCCTGTCGACGGGCGAGGATGTGACTCTTTACCGGATAACTAACGACAGCGGCTCATATATCGAGCTTATCGATTATGGCTGCCGCATTGTAGGTATCCATGTGCCGGACCGCAACGGCAATCTTGTCGACGTGGTGCCTGGCTACGACAATATAGACGATTTCGAGCATGGCTCCGAGCGTTTCTTCGGTGCGCTCATAGGCCGTTTCGGCAACCGCATAGCCGAGGGCAGTTTCATGCTGGGCGATTCGCTGGTACAGTTGTCGCTCAACGAGAATCTCGCCGGTCATCCGGGGCATATACACGGTGGCGAGAAGGGTTTCGACCGCGTTATGTGGCAGGGCGAGGCCGTGAGCGAGGGTGACCGCGCCGGAGTGCGTCTTCATCGCCTGAGTCCCGACGGCGAAGAGGGCTATCCCGGCAATCTGGACTGCACAGTCACCTACTGGTGGGATAACGACGGCAAGTGGTCGGCGGTCTACGAAGCGACAACCGACAAGCCGACGATAGTGAATATGTCGAACCACACATATTTCAATCTCCGCGGTGCCAATGCCGGCTATGTGATGGACAACATAATGCAGGTCGATGCCGACTGGTATCTGCCCAATACGCCGTGGTTTACTCCGATAGGTCTTAAAGAGCCGGTCGAAGGCACTCCTTTCGACATGCGCGAGCCAGCACGGGTCGACCATGCGATAGACACTCCGAGCGAAGCCATCAACACGATGCGCGGTTTCTCGACTACGTGGGTGCTCCGCGATTATGACGGCACTCTGCGGCGCGTGGCCGATCTCTATCAGCCCGAAACGGGCATAGGAATAGAACTGTCGACCACCGAACCCGGATTGCTGACGTATACGGGCCGTCTGTTCAACGACAGTGTGGTCGGCAAGGGCGGCCGACCGGTGCAGAAATTCGGAGGCATGCTTCTCGAGACGCTGCATTTTCCCGATTCGCCGAACAATCCGAAATTCCCTTCCACCGTCCTTCGCCCGGGCGAAAAATATCATTCACGAACCGATTTCCATTTCTATAATAAATGACAAGCATGAAAAACAAGTCTTTGTCGCTGGCGCTCGCATTGGCGCTGTGTGCCGTAGGCGGTGCCTGTTCCGACGAAGGAGAACCTATTGATCCGTCGTTGAATCCGGGCGAATCCACGGTATTGAATCTGACTCCTATGGGCGCTCTCAACAAGGCAAAAGGAGCCGTGAACTCTCATGCGGCCGAATGGGAGCATTCGAGTCTTATGCTCGATGCCCGCAGTGAAGTCTGTGTTCCCGAGGGCATACTCGGGGGTACATCGGCATACTATCCGCGACTGAAACAGATGGCCGACGGACGCTATATACTGTTTTTCCAGCTCGGCGCCCAGGCCGCCGATACGAAATACACGACGAGCGATGACCTCGTAAACTGGCAGCCGGCACAGTTCCTGCATCAGCGTTTCCCGATAACCAATGCTCTCGGGAGCGCCGACGAGCGCCGCTACACGACAACCGATGCCATCGTGCTGCCGAACGGTGATATTCTCACCGCGACCTCCTACCGTGCCAACAAGGGCTATGCCCGCACTCCGACCGACAACGGCATATCACTGCGGCGCAGCACCGACAACGGGCGTACATGGAGCGAGGAGACTCTCATATACCGCGGCACGAACTGGGAACCGTCGTTCACCCTGCGCAGCAGCGGCCGCATAGAGATCTATTTCTCGCAGAGCCGTCCTGAGATAGCCAGCAGCCATTCTGGTACCGCAATGCTCTGGAGCGATGACAACGGACATACATGGAAGCCTGATTTCGGCGAAGCGGCATATACGGTGCTGCGTCATAAATGGTTTGATCCGACCAACGGTGCCCTGCGCTGGACCGATCAGATGCCATGTGTGATAGAGCTTAACGAAAGCGGCAATCTTTTCGCCGTCACCGAATCGATGGCTCATCCGGGCGAGTCGCAGCAGTTCAACATCGCTCTCGGATATGCCGGAGCAGAAGGCTTCGCCCGTATCACGGGTGCCGAGGAGGAAGGGCCGGCCGACCGCGATATCAATGTGTGGACAGGAGCGGCACCGTGGGTAGTGCAGGCTCCGTCGGGCGAGGTTATACTTTATTACGGTAACAAAGGAGGAAAAGGCCGGATAGGCGCTCCCGATGCCCGCTCTTTCGGCGAGGAATTCTCCTATCTCGTGTCGTATAAGGGCAGCTGGGGCGCCAACTATCTCGAAACGCCTCACTCCATACTTGCTGCCCATCCGCGCGGTTCAGGCAAGGGTGAAATCGGTATTGCCCGTTATTTTCTCAACCATGCCATCGCCGCGACGGGTCGCACACCCGTGATAGACGGCAACAATACCGACTGGACCGACAGCGACGAGGCTATTTTTGCCGGTTCGAAATGCCAGGCGCAGGCCACTCTGCGCTGTTCGGCCGACAAGGACAACATTTACTTCCTCGTTGAAGTCCGCGACGAGAATATATCCGGCGATGACTATGTGAACATACTTCTGTCGCCGGAGACCCCGACAGGAAAGATCACGTCGGATGCACGTCGTATAAAGGTGGCGCCTTACGGGCTGAAAAGCACCGATCTGTATGCCGGCGGCTGGCAGGAACATGCCATGACCGTCGATGTGAGAACAGCTTATGACGGCACAATCGCCGACAACAGTGACACCGACAACGGCTATCTTGCCGAAGTAGCCGTGCCGAGAAGCGAACTCAAGATCGAGAACGGCCGTCTGCTTGTCAACCTTGTGCTGTTTGACGCAGAGGGCGGGGAAGACGCCGTAGCGCCAACAACGGTCAAGAGTCTGCTGCAGTGGATACCGGTTACCGGACTCTGATTATACATATCGTAGATAAAAGAAGGGCCAGTAGAAAAATGGAGATAAAATTTTCTACTGGCCCTATAAAGAGTTTCAGGAAATTCTATCTGACATTCAACAATTTGCTAATTGGGCAGACGATGTCTGACCAATCTGGGAACGATCTGACCATAAAAGGACAGGCAGTGTCTGCCGAATTGGAGTTAGCAAAAATGCTTCTCTCCAATTTGTCTTGGTCTCATTATGAACGGCTGATGAGAATCAAGAATGAAGATGAGCGTGATTGGTATATGAGGGAGGCTGCCGGAGAGAACTGGAGCGTCCGTACCCTTGACCGCAACATAGGCTCCCAATATTATCATAGTTTACTCCAAACACCGGAATCAAAACATGGTGAAGTCATTGATGAAATGCATCGATTGACAGCAGATTATCAGAAAGACCGGCATAAATTCCTGCAAAATCCTGTTGTCGCAGAATTTTTAGGTTTTTCGCAGGAAGCGGCCTACTCGGAAACTAATTTTTCTGGTTTGGCGTCATCGAAAAGAGCGCCCCGGCTGTCGGGTCGGGGCGCTCTCCACGTTTCAACTATTTATGAGAGCCATCTTCCCCAGTATCACTACTCGGAAAGACAGACGAGGGATGATTTTAGTTCGCGTTCTATCTTTCTTTCATCTTTTAATAGCATAACGTCGGGGACGGTGAATTTCCCACGGCAAGAAGTATAAAAGAGTATAAAGTTTGTAATATAACGCAACTTTTGCATCCTTGTCGTCAATCGAGGAAGAGGGCGGAGCATGCGGCATTTGTGCCGCGAACCTGACATATGCGGATGCGGACAGGTCTGTCGGCCTCAAAGGTCACATACCGTCCGTTTTCGTAATTGCGGACCATATGGACGGGTGACAGGAGGCGTTTGGTCTGTAAGTCAAACAGCTCGATGGCGCTTCTGCGTCCGGCACTCTCCATATCGACGAAGTAGAGCGATATTTTGTAAGGCTTGTCGGTATGGTAATCAATATCAACGGTCATTGTCTGGCGGCACACCTGAGGATCGAAAGTAGTAATAGCACCGAGACTCCGGCTTGTGTCGCCTTCTATATTCGAGATGAGTGCTCGAGGATCGGTGGCGGTGTTCGCGTAGCTTATGTTTTCTTCGCGACTGCAGATCATGCTTTCGCATTCACGTGGCTGTCGGACTCTGTGAGCGCCTTCGCCATCATAATTGAAGAGGATATATCCGCGTGAGCCGTATCTGCCCTTCCAGTCGCCCTGTGTCAGAGTATCTTCGGTAACGGTAGAGGCGGGATAGCGATAAGCGAGTATTTCTTCTGTTTTCGGACTGCGGGGAGAACCGCTGTATGAGAAATCGAAGTTGTAAGTTCCCTCGCCGAGAGAAGGCAGATAGACGTGCGACGCGTCGCGTTTAACGGGCCGGATGGCTTTTCCGTTCATGCTGATTTCGATATTATCAGCATGCATTAACGGTATGGCCATGGAGCCGACTGTGCCCGGCGGAACTGTCAGTGTGGCTTTTCCTTTTTCGGTATCTATTGAAACGCTCACTTTACCATGAGGCGTCGGGACTGATCCTTCGACCCTTGTAAGTCCTGAGGTGAGATGGGGGCAGACAGTAAAAGATGCGAATCCCGGGGAGTCGGGACGGACTCCCAGTATTTCTTCGGATAGCCATTTGGCTATGCCTGCGCTCCAGGGATGAGTTAGGCTGGTATAGCCGCACTGGTTGTTGACGGGAGCATCGTTTTCGGCGAGGCTGCAATGATTCCATGACGGACGGAAGACTTCGAAAAAGGTGGTCGCGCCGTATCGCAGCTGTCCGCCCCAACAGTCGTCGATGGTATTCATGGCTTCGCCATAACGTCCGAGACGTGCCATGGCGTTCAGGACGAAGAATTGGTTGAACGGAGAGTATGATACACGCTGTAAGCGGTCGGCGAAAACATCGCGCCATAGTGTCGCCGTATCTTCGGGTGCGACCGTTCCGGCATTGATTGCGTCGGATGCGGCAAATATGTCAAGGCCTTTCATCCAGCCGGGACTGAATCGTAACCTGTCCTGTTTTTCTTCGGCATAGGATTCATATTTTTTTGCGAGATCATGGCGCCCGCAGTCCTTCATGATCTTCGCAAACATTTTCCAGGTCTGGATCGAGAGCATTCTGTATGCTACGGCAGTCTCACGGCAGTCGGCTTTTTCGAATCCGGCACCGAGACGTTCGTCCCAGCCGTAAAAAACGACAGAAGGGTTGTTGTCGTAATGATTGTAGGCGAGATCGAGTTTATGGCACACATTATCGCAGAGGGAATCGAGAAGCGCTCTGTCGCCGGTATAGAGGTAATAATCGATCAGACTTTGCACCCAATACAGCGAATAGCTGAGAATGCCGTTATATTGATCGGCGGTATTGAGAATGTTCTTTTTGATAAAGTCATAGTTGCCGAATGCGACCAAGGCGGCAGCCTGGGAGGTGTGGGCATCGCCGGTCCATGAATGACGGTCGCTTCGTTCCATCAGGATTGCTCCGAAGTAATCTTTCAGCAGATTGAGCCGAACGGTGTAGGCCGCTGTATACCATATGCGGTTGAGTTGTTCGTCGTTGGTTTTGAAGCTGCCTTCGTAATTGGTTGGTTTTGTCTGACATACGAGTCGCACATTACGGATTTTGAATTTGCGCTCTACATCCGGGACATGTATCCATGCATAGCGTACGCCTTCATAAAGCTGCCGGTTGAGTTCAAGACGCCATGTGTTGCCGTGGCGTACGGGAACAGCGGTTTTGCGCGGGTGTTCTGATCCGAGATTGAAGACGGCCGGTTCGTTGAACTCGCTGATACTGCATTCGACAGTCGCCGGGAGTTCGCCGCAGTCGAATTCGAGCCATCCGGCGTTAACCTGCCCGAAGTCGAGCATGATGTTGCAAGGCCCTGATATGGTAAGGTCGTGAGATTTACCGGCGGAAACATTACGGGGCTCATCGTAGCTTATTGATACGGGCCGGAGAGTATAAGCCTGCAGGTCGTCGTCGGCAGATGTCGCTTTCCAGCGGTAGGCGACAAGCGGGTCGGGAGAAGATGCAATTTTCTCGCCCGACGGCACTCCTGTAAGCGGGCTGTAGACAGAGCCGCGTGGTATTACTTCGGCTGCATCAGCCGCGATATATGCCAGAAGCAGAAATATGGTAAGCGAAAATAAGGTTTTAGGCATGATCGGTGGCATTTAGCGGGGAAAAACAGGCCCCGAGCAGTTTCTCAGGAAAATACTCGGGGCCGGTATGTCGGGAAGGAATTGTTTATCGGAGTCCGTTATATTCGCGGCTATAGCGGAGCATCTGGTCGGTGTAGCCTTCGGAGTAGTCGACGGTCACGTCGGTTATGTTGCCGTTTTCGTCGCGCACGGCGGTGTAGACGGGGTTGACGAAGCCTTTGTAGGGAGCTATGTTGAGTGTGGCGTAACGGTCGAGTATCTCGCGGTGGATTTCGGGGTCGATCTTGACCGCATAGGTATTGATAAGCTCGTTGGCTGCGGCATAGTCGCCGGTCGAGCGGACGCGCTGAATTTCGGCAAGGAGCTGGCCGAAGAGACCGCGGAGAGCCTCATAGTCGTTGATTTTGATGAATGTCTTACCGTCGCGTTTCACGAGTTCGATGACATTGGCATCCTTGCCGTGCTCGTAGGCCCATTCGGCGATGAGCTTGCGGTTGCGCATGTGTGCTTCCTCGACGTCCTTGCCGGGTTCGATACGCTGCAGCTGAGTCATCATTCCGTTGAGAATATATTTATAGTATTCGGCCTTGTATGCTTCGGGATTGTCGAGCAGACCCATTTCGATGAGTTTGGGATCGGCGAGATAGTAGAGGGCGAAGAGATCGGCGCGAGCTTCCTCGATGGCCGAGCCGTGTTCCTTGAGAGCGTCTTCCTTGCCGGGCATGAGCTTGCCTGAACCGTGGCCGAGGCATTCGTGAAGGTCGGTGTGGAGGTTATCGGTGATGAAGAGATAGTCGTCGAGAAGTTTGGCAGTGGGCTCGTCGATGACAAATTCTTCGTTGAAGCCGTTGCCATGGCTTGCTTCGTCGTAGGCCTGGGTTATATTTTCGATTGTAACCGATTTCGAGCCGTGGGCGGCGCGGATCCAGTTGGCGTTGGGGAGGTTGATGCCGATAGGTGTTGCCGGATATGAGTCGCCTGCGAGTATTGCCGCAGTTATCACTTTGGCCGACACGCCCTTCACTTTATCCTTTTTGAAAGCAGCGTCGACAGGCGAGTTGTCTTCGAACCACTGTGCCTCGGCGCTGAGAGTTTCGGTGCGGGCACTTGCGGGAATATTCTTGAAGTTGACGATAGACTCCCATGAGCCTGTCATGCCCAGAGGATCGCCATAGGTTTCTATGAAGCCGTTGATGAAGTCGACCTGCGAAACGGTGTCTTCGGCCCATTCGATCGAATATTTGTCGAATGTGGCGAGATCGCCGGTCGTGTAGAAGTCGATGAGCGAGCCGATGATCTGACGCTGGGCGTCGTTTTCGGCATACTGGCGTGCGCTGTCGAGGTTTTCGACGATTTTCTCGATGGCCGAAGAGTAGAGGCCGCCGATCTTATAGGCGTTTTCGGTGATTTTGCCGTCGGCACCGCGTTCGACGCGTGTATTGAGTCCATATGATATCGGAGTGAGATCGTCGGGCTTGCGGATCGAGTTGTAGTAAGCCTCGACCTCGGCCTGTGTCACGCCGGGAGCGTACATGTTGTTTGCCGACGAGGTTATGAGGTCGACGGATGCATCCTGATTGACACGCTTGGCATCGAGAGCCGGATTGAAGATGACTTCGACGAGTTCGGCGGTGTTTTCGGGTGCGGTGCCTTCGGGAAGGGCCTCGATCTGTGCCGCAAGGAAGTCGCGGCTGAAAGCGGGCGCGAATTTATCGGTAGAGTAGTGGTGGTGAATGCCGTTCCCGAACCATACCTGCTTGATGTATGTCTCGAATGCCTTGAAGTCGGGATTGTTGCGGTCGCCCTGATAGTTGGTGTAGACGGCTTCGAGGAGACGGCGCATTGCGAGGTTATTGCTGTTGTTCTGATCCCAGAGTATGTCGCGGCCCCATAGGGCGGCTTCGGTGAGGAAGTAGACAAGCTTTTTCTGGTTGAGGGTAAGGTTCTCGAAATCGGGAACTTTGTAGCGGAGCACTTCGATGTCGGCGAAGCGGTCGACCACGTAGTCGAATTCCTGCGGCTGAGTAGTCTCGGTCTTTTTGCAGGATGGTGCGGCGAGCATAGATGCCATTGCAGCTGCGATTAGTATTTTTTTCATATTATGACTGGTTTGATATCTCATTTTATTTGAATAGAACCGCCGCACGGGCTACATGCCGTACAACGGTTCTTATAGGAATGCATCCGGGCCTGTTATTTGTCGTCGGCAGCCGGAGCGTCTTCTGTTTTCTTGTCGCTGTCGTTGTCGGCTTCGGTGGCCTCGACATCATCGATTGGCGGAGGCATTGGCCCGTCATATTTTTTGTCGGGGTTGAGATCCTTGTGACCGAAGAGTTCGTCGGTGCGCGAAGTCCACTGGCGCGGGCCGAATATTCGCTCCACGTCTTCAGTGAATATCACTTCGCGCGATATGAGGGTCTGGGCGAGTTCGTGATGGCCTTCGGCATGCTCGCGCAGAATGGATTTGGCGCGCTCGTACTGCTCGGCGATGATACGGCTCACTTCCTCGTCGATTATCTTGGCGCGCTCGTCGCTGTAGGGGTTGGTGAACATGCTGTTCTGTCCCGTCGAGTCGTAATAGCTGAGGTTTGGCAGTTTGTCGCTCATGCCGTAGTAGACAATCATGGCGTAGGCCTGCTTGGTGACACGCTCGAGGTCGTTGGCGGCGCCGGTCGAGATATGGCCGAGGAAGACTTCTTCGGCCGCACGTCCGCCGAGAAGTGAGCATATATCGTCGAGAATGACCTGAGAGGGCACTATCTGGCGTTCTTCGGGAAGATACCATGCGGCTCCGAGGGCCTTGCCTCGTGGTACGATGGTGACTTTGACAAGGGGGTTGCCGTAGCGGAGGTGCCATGACACAGTGGCGTGTCCGGCCTCATGGACGGCGATGGAGCGTTTCTCGTCGTCGGTGAGTATCTTGTTGCGTTTTTCGAGACCGCCGATGATACGGTCGACGGCGGCGTTGAAGTCCTCTTTGGTCACAGAGTCCTTGTTGCCGCGGGCGGCGATCAGAGCCGCCTCGTTGCACACGTTGGCGATATCGGCACCGGAAAAACCGGGAGTCTGACGAGCCAGAAGCTCGATGTCGAGGCCGGGAGCGGTCTTGACCTTGCGGAGATGGACCTTGAATATCTCGACGCGGTCGGGGAGGTCGGGAAGGTCGACGTAGATCTGGCGGTCGAAACGACCCGCACGCATGAGGGCCTTGTCGAGAATGTCGGCGCGGTTGGTCGCGGCGAGAATGATTACGCCGCTGTTGCTTCCGAAACCGTCCATTTCGGTGAGCAGCTGGTTGAGGGTGTTCTCACGTTCGTCGTTTCCGCCCATGCTGGCGTTTTTGCCGCGTGCGCGGCCTACGGCGTCGATTTCATCGATAAATACGATACACGGAGCTTTCTCCTTGGCCTGACGGAAGAGGTCGCGGACACGAGAGGCGCCGACACCGACAAACATTTCGACGAAGTCGGAACCCGACATGGAGAAGAACGGAACATCGGCTTCTCCTGCCACGGCCTTGGCAAGAAGGGTTTTGCCTGTTCCGGGAGGGCCTACGAGGAGTGCTCCCTTGGGTATCTTGCCGCCGAGGTTGGTGTAACGTTTGGGATTTTTCAGGAATTCCACGATTTCTTCGATCTCGGTCTTTGCTTCTGAAAGGCCTGCGACGTCCTGGAATGTGACTTTCTGCGAGTTGTTCTTGTCGAAAAGCATGGCTTTCGACTTGCCTACGCTGAAGATTCCACCACCGCCGCCGGAACCTCCGCCTCCTGCGCCCGACATGCGGCGCATTAGGAAAATCCATACACCGATGAAGAGAGCGAAAGGCAGGATAGACCATATCAGATTACTGAACTGGCTTGTCTGTTCAAACTCGACATCGCCGGTGAAAGCACCGGAGCTGCGCCACTGGTCGATTTTTTCCGACAGTTTGTCGGCCGAGGGGATATTGGCTTCTACTTTTGCCACAACGCCCTGTCCCGGTTTGAAATCGTGATTTCTGAACAATGCCGAGGCCAGAGAATCGGTCAGGAGACCTTCGGCCTGTTTTTTATCGGAATAAATTATGATTTTGGAGATACCGTGGTCGCGCTCGACATACTGCACGAAGTCGCTGTAGCTCACCTTTTTTGTGACTACATTGGTATCGAAATAGAAAATACCGGCCAAAAAGAGGAATACTATGGCGTACATCCACCACAGGCTGAATTTGAACGGCCCGTTTTTCTTTCCGTCGGGTTTATTTATTGGAGGGAATGCCATAATGTGTTGTCGTGTATCAGTCTAAGTCGGGAATTTCTGTGATTTTAGCGTCGCTCCAGAGGTCTTCGAGGGCATAGCGCAGACGAGTCTCGGGAGTGAAGATATGAACCCATACGTCGCCGTAATCGATGACTATCCACTCGGCGTTTGTCATGCCGTCGATGTTATAGGGCTTGTAGCCTCCGTTTATGCGCACATATTCTTCCACGCTGTCGGCGATTGCCGCCACCTGAGTTGTGGAGTTGCCCTGCGCTATGATGAATGTATGGGCTGCTGCCGATTCTATATGGCTGAGGTCTACTACGGTGATGGCGTGTCCTTTACGCTCCTGGATTCCTTCTATGACGAGTTGCTGTAGGTCTTTTTCTGAAGACATTAGTTAATTTAACTTTAATTTTAGAGAGCAAATATAATGAATTTTCGTTAAGACGCCGCCCGCGTCGGGGCGAATGTACGATACTTTAACAATTATTCGAAGTTTATGGTTTTTGCCGGATCGACAGAAGATGCGGTGCGGGCCGGAATCCACAGAACGAGCCATGCGGCCAAAGCGACGCCAATGTTCAGGGCCACAAAGCTCCACGGACGTATTTCGACGGGCACGCAGTTGAGATAATAAGCCTCGGGATCGAGAGGTATCATGCGGGTATATTTCTGGATCAACAGCAGTCCGAGACCGAGAATGTTGCCGGCGATCATGCCGCGTAGCACTATCCTCATGCCGAGATCGACGAAAATGGAGCGGATGAGCCTGCGCGAGGCTCCCATCGAGCGCAGAATGCCGATGGCGGGTACATTGTCGAGCACGAGAATGAAGAGGCTCGATACAAGGGTAAATGCCGCCACACAGAGCATGAGGCAGAATATCACGGCTACATTGGTATCGAGCAGGGAGAGCCAGTTGAAATATATGGCGCCGCTCTGTTCAACAGTCTGAACGGGATAGTAAGCGTCGAGCGTTCCATTGCCCATGGCTGCGAGCATTGCGCTTTCTATTTTAGATGCCGCCGGCGATATCATCTCTTCGGGCATTCCGCGCAGTTCGAGGCGGTTTCCTTCGTCGGGACGGAGGCCCGCTATGCTCTGGAGAGCGGCGAGCGAGGCATAGGCCACAGTGCGGTCGTATTCTCCGAAATCGGCTTCGAAGATGGCCGCAACGGTATTGCGGCGCATTTTCACGGCTTCGTCTATGATATAGGTGGAATATACTTTGTCGCCGACCGCGAGGCCGAGCGCCGAGGCTGTGGCGCGCGAGATGACGATGTCGTTGCGGCAGCTGTCGGACGCATAGTCGGGCCATGAGCCTTCGACGATGTTTCCGCGCTCGAAAGAGAAATCGCTTTCAGGCGACTGTCCGACGAAAACTATGCCTTCGAAGTCGCTGTCGGTCTTGAGGATACCCGGCAGTCGCAGCACAAGCCGGCTCTCGGTTCCCGGGGCTTCGTCGCCTACAATATCCATCAGTGCCGACGAGGGCGCGATTGTGGCCGCCTGGGTGCGGGTGTAGGGGTCGTAGGCGGCTTCTATGCTTATCTGGGCGTCGAATCCCATGAGCTTGCGTTTGATTTCGTCTTTGAAACCGACGACTATACCAAGAGTCAGCTCCATCACGGTAAGGGCGAGGGCCACTCCTGTCACGGCGATGACGGTGCCGACGGCAGTTCCGTCGGTGCCGAGCCGCATTCGCCTCGATATCCACAAGTGTGTCAGCATATTATTAAAGGGCTTCTTACAGAATGATTGTACCATTCGACGGGATCGTCGTCGAATTCGCCGGAGCGATAAGCCTGGTCGAACATATCGTAAAGCCGCTCATAGTCTATCGCCTGTGCGATGATGTTTTTGATGTCGGCTATATCGAGCGGTATGATTTTCATGCTTGTCACCTTCTCGCCCGAACCGGTGCGGTCATAGTAGGTATGATTGCGCCGTCCGCGGAAGTCGCTTATCACATTCGGATCGAGCTCGTCGGTGACGAACACACAATAACTCCTGTCGTTGCGTGTTTTTATCAGTTCGTCGCCGAGATGACGGCTCACCGGTTCCATTTCCATCTTGCGCTGCGATGTTTTCTCGGAGAGGGTGGCTTCGAGGAGCATGTTGTGTGCCGGAAATGCCGCCGTACCGGCATATTCGTAGACTATATCTGCTCCTCCGCCGGCGGCATGGCTTCTGGGAAGCAGGTTTGCGTCGAGCGAGAGCTTCATGTATTCGAGGATATTGCCTCGGCGACCGCTGAGTTTGTACCATATTATGCCGAGCACATATTCGAAAAGTGTCGGAACGGTGGCGTTGTCGGTGATATGCCGCTGTATGAGCCTGTCGTCGCGGTTCTCGAAGTATGTGAGCAGATCGGTCAGATCATTGTCTGTGAAGATATCGTCGATCAGACTGTTGAAACGGGCGAGCCGTTCGCGGTCGACTTCCGACATGGCGTCGCCTATGTCGGTGAAATTTTTATTGAAGCGCGACCGCAGTCCGGCCAGCAGAGTGTCGGCACTTACGGCAAGCGCCGGCGATATCTCTTCGAGGGAAGAGTCCTCTCTCAGGAATCCGCAGGGTGTGAATGCGAGCGCGTACAGTTCGGCGCTGCAAGAGGCGAAGAACTGAGCCGGCACGACGTCGAGGCTTACTTTGCTGTCGTTGAAAAGCAGAATGTCGGCGGTTGAGAAATACCGCCGGTTCTGGTCGCAGTAGTCCTCGAGGGTCGCTTTGGTCTTGATGAGGTGCATGAGGTCGAAGAAGCGTCCTCTGAACTCGGCTATGTCGCCGCAAGCGGCCAAAGGGTTGTCTATTGCGGTGGCCTGAAGCGGACGTGCGATTATTTCGCGGTTCTTGGCGTTGCCGAAAAGCGTGCGTCTCCAGGACGACTTGATGCTGCTCTGGTTAAGGCCGGCGAGAGCATCTGCCACTTCCTGACCGGCAGATCCGTCGCGGTTCATATAGAGCCGTTCGAGAGCGAGATAAAGATAGTAGTAGGGCAGATCGTAGTTCTGTTTCTCGGTGCGGCTTTTGCGGTTCATGCCGACTGTCATGATCAGTTCGGGCGTGACCGCCGGAGCCGCTATGAATATCTTTCGGGCATAGCGGTAGTTGTCCATCGGCAGAATGGTGTCGAGCAGACAGCTGTCGATGTTTTTTCTCCCGGCGCGCAGATCGAGGATATTGAGCCGCATTTTTGCGGTGGTATCGGCGTTTATACATAGCGGGAGAAGATAGCAGAATTCCTCGAGTGAAAGATATCCGCCAAGTTCTGGGTCAAGGAGAAGATGGATCAGCAGAGGCAAGGGCCTCACAGATTCATTTCTGGTATTGACCGAGAGGGATACTTTGAGCAATTGACGCAGGTAGAGGAAGCTGTCGCGTGCGATGCCGAGCAGATTGTCGGATGTGAAATCGCCGGAATAGCTTATGCGGAGCAGGCTTTCGCCGGCCGGAGTGAGGCGGCGGTCGTCATCGACAAGGCCGAGGTTGGAGAGACCCGATATTTTCTGCCGGGCGTCTTTATCGGGGCGCCTGGCGTTACCGCTGAGAAAGCCGTGGGCCTTCATGAAATCGTAGTACCGTTGCTGAAGGGAAGGGTTGTTTTTCCATCGCTGACCGTGGTTTTCGTCGAGATTCCAGAATTGGTCGAGCAGCATTAGCTGTTGCTCGATACGGCGGTTGAGGTCGGCGACGCGGAAGCTTGTCGTTCCGAGACACCAGCAGAAACTTTTGTAGGAGGTTGTCTGAGGAGCAGTCATGGGGTCAATAGTTGGTTATGAGTACTTCGTCGCATGTCTCTCCGCGGCCTTTTGTGTGGTAGCTGGAGTTGGAGTATGCGAAATTGAGATGATGAACATTATATTGTGGGCGCTGGCGGAGCCACTCGCGCATCATGGTGTGGGTGCGTCCCTTGTTTTCAAGAACATTCGAAAGAGCGAATCGGATCCCGGCTCCGTTCAGACGGTCGAGAATGTTGTAGAGGGCGGTTTCGTGGCGTTGAGTCCAGCCGCCGTTCTCGTTATACGATGCACATGTGATGAGATACGGCGGATCGGCGTATACGAAGTCGTGCTCACCGAGTGCATCGTAGCGGAATGCCTCGAAGTCGATGGTGGAGAAACGCAGATTCAATGCGGCGAGCCTGTCGCTGAAGGCTGTAAGCTTTTCGCGCATGCGTGCGTTGAAATCGCGTTTTCCTACGGGGAGATTATATTCGCCCGCGCCGTTGAAGCGTATCTGGTTGTTGAAGGCGAATATTATGGCGGTGTAGAGCATTGCGCGGTATCGCTGAGTGCCGCGGCGCAGGGCATTGAGATCGTTGCGGAGGGCAATAAAAGATTCGCGGTTTACGTGGGCGAGTCCACTCGCGCTGTCGGCCCCATAGGCTTCGTAGCCTTGCGAGAAGGTGTCGGAAAGGCCATAGCGTCTTATGAGACGGTCGATGGAGCGAATGAAACGCCCGCTGTCGGTATTGGCGAACATGCGGAGCAGAGACACAACGCAGGTATTGGCGTCGTTGAAAACTACTGTCTGCGCCTCGACATTGGCCCCGACGTCGCCTCCTCCGCAGAACAGATCGACGAACGTGTCGATGTCGTGCGGAAAAAGTGGCAGAATCTGCGGCAGGAGCCGGAATTTGCCGCCGGTGTAGTTGAGAGGCGACTTTACCATATCATTCGACAGTGCATAGAAAAAGACGCTCGTTGTTGTCCTCTATATTCGATTTTCCGGCCGAGAAAGGCCGGTGCTCTTCCTCGAATATAGCCACGCGGCCGCGGGCGGCGAGGGCCTGCATGATTTCGTCGTCGCTTATACGGGCGTTGGAACGATCATCGCCTTTGGTGCCCATGTTGTTGTATGAAAGGAGGATATATCGGCAGTGCAGCGCGCCGACCAGTTGCGAGAAGGCTTCTCCGGCACGGCGTGTGCAGTAGTCGCTCTTGAGTCCCGTACGATCCATCTTGCGTGCCACACCCTGAAGTTCGGGCTGCTGCCAGCGCGCCACGTTTTCGAGCACATGGTATGCGTCGCAGTACTGGCGGGAATTATAGGGCGGATCGAGATATATGATGTCGGCCTCGACCTCGGGGGCAAGTTCGTTTATGTCGCGGTTATGGCAGATGTTGGCGGCGTTATTGGCATGGGGCGCCATCGGGAATCGGAGGCTGATATGCCCGTCGAAAGCAGCTCCGCGGCGGTAGGCATCGTAGTGGCCGCATGTGCGGGCTATCTTGTCCATGGCATACATGAGAGAGGTGACGAGCAGTGCGCGTTCCCTGCCGTTGATTATGCCTGCGGCGAAAGAATCTTCTATATGACCGCGGATAAATCCTATTTTCCGGCAGTCGTCGGCCGAGAAATAAGTGTCGGCGAAATTTTCCGACATATAGTTTTCTTCACGCGGGGCAATGTCGTTGTAGAAATTGATGAAGTCGGCTACGGTGTCTTCGTCAAATCCTTCGTTGCTGAACCATGCGAGGTTGGTGAGATAATTGCTGTAGAGGATATCGTTGGTTATTACGGCGCAATCGTTGCTGAAAGCCGACGATACAGCGCCTGTCCCGGCGAAAAGATCGGCGAAAACGTGTATGTCGCGGCAGTTCTGGGCCACGACGCGCCGGATAAAAGGAAGCAGGCGGTATTTATTGCCTAAATACCGCCGGTTGTTGATGTTGAATGCAGGAATTCCCTGAATGAGTATGTCCTGTTGATTATTCTTGGGCATTGTTCTGCAAAAGTACGCAAAAAAACTCGCCCGCGCCCCATCTCCCACGCTAAAAAACCATACAGCGGAAATTCAAACGCACATTGACGGTGTATTACTCGTTAGAGTTGATTTTATCCTTGAAATAGGAAACATTCACCCGATAGACAATGATCGCGACTAACACGACAAAGATTATTGCAAAAATACCGGCACAACCCCGCATAAACAACATTGCGTTTTTCGATATATCAACAATGCCCAAGGCCATTGTAAGCAATAATATAATACTGATGGCTATCGATACAAGAGCAATATTTTTCAATCGCAAATTAGTCTTTTCCTGGAAATACTTTTTACGTCCCTCGTTGAATTCTTCTCTTTTCTCAAAATAATTTGACATAGATTATTAGAGGTTGTTTATTGATTTACCTAAATTTTGAATATCTGTGATTGCTTTCCAGGACCAACCCGATCCGGTCCTATGCATTTTGAGGTCGTGCAGGGGTCGGGCCGCTGTAGGTTCTCTTACTATGCAAATTTAGTAAAAAATCTTGAATTTCATAATGTAAGTTCAGACTGTTGCACTTCTTATTGGAATCTTCACGGCGCACTGGATAGAGTTTACCTTCGGGCGGGTATTGGTCATGTTGGGATTTATTTGCAATTTTGCATCTTCAAAAACATGTTCGATACTCATTTGACTTATAATGAAACTGTCGCAGCTACACACCGGTGAAACCGGCATCGTGGTTAAGGTTCTGGGTCACGGAGCTTTCCGGAAACGATTGATTGAAATGGGTTTCGTGAAAGGCCACGGAGTCTCTGTCGTGCTCCATGCACCTTTGCGCGATCCAATCAAATATAATATCATGGGTTATGAAGTGTCGTTGCGTCGTTCGGAAGCCGATCTTGTCGAGGTGGTCAAGGTGTCGCCCGAGGAAGCCGCAGTGCTTGGCACCAGGGCTGTGACAGCACCGTCGCCGACGATCGAAGACATTGAGGCCCGCAAAGTCTATCATCATGAGAGGCATATCATCAATGTCGCACTGATAGGCAATCCCAATTGCGGCAAGACGTCGCTGTTTAACCGTGCTTCGGGAGCCCGCGAGCATGTAGGAAACTACAGCGGTGTGACAGTAGATGCTAAGGAAGGATATTTCGAACATGGCTCATACAGGATAAATATAGTCGATCTGCCGGGTACGTATTCCCTGACGTGCTATTCACCCGAAGAGCTTTATGTGCGCCAGTATTTGCGAGAGAATACACCCGATGTCATTATCAATGTGGTCGATACGTCTAATCTCGAGAGAAATCTTTTCCTCACTACCGAGCTTATCGACATGGACCACAGTATGGTGATTGCCCTCAATATGTACGACGAAGTGCGTGCACGCGGAGGAGAGCTTGACTATGCCAGTCTCGGCGCCATGATAGGTGTTCCGATGGTGCCCATCGTTGCAAAGACCGGAGAGGGTGTCGATAGGCTATTTGATACCGTTGTGGCGGTGTTCGAAGGCCGCGACACGACCGTGCGTCATATCCATGTGAATCTCGGCGCCGATCTCGAGGGTGCGATCCGTCAGCTTGTAGACCGTATAAAGGCGACGCCGGGTGTAAACAAGCAGTTCTCGCCCCGTTATCTTGCCATCAAGCTCCTCGAAGGCGACCATGAGATTGAAGACGAGCTGTCGATAGACGATTCGGGCGCGCCCGATGTGAAGCGCCGCAAGAGCCGACGTCTGTTCCGTCATCAGGAGAGCCGGGTGTGGAGGCAGCATCTGCGCGCAGGAGCCGACAGCCCGATCCTGTTGCTGCGCGACAAACTGCGGGGACGAATCGAATCGCTCCGCGACGAGGACATATCGTCGATAGTGGCGGCCGAGAAATACGGCTTTATCGCCGGAGCGCTCGCCGAGACATATACGGCAGGAAAAATCGTATCGGGCCGCACGACGCGTTTGCTTGATTCTCTTGCGACCAACAAACTGCTCGGATTTCCTATCTTCCTGCTTATAATGTTCTTCATATTCTGGGCTACTTTTGTGATCGGTCAGTATCCCATGGAGTGGATCGAGACCGCGGTCGAATGGCTTAGCGATATGGTGAACAAACTTATGCCCGAGGGGCCGCTGAAAGACCTTGTAGCCGACGGTATCATAGGCGGAGTCGGCGGTGTGATCGTCTTCCTGCCCAATATCCTGATATTGTATTTCTGCATATCGTTTATGGAGGATTCGGGCTACATGGCCCGTGCGGCCTTCATCATGGACAAGGTGATGCACCGTATCGGGCTTCACGGGAAATCATTCATACCGCTTGTGATGGGATTCGGCTGCAATGTGCCGGCAATCCTGTCGTCGCGTGCCATCGAGAGCCGTTCGAGCCGAGTCATCACCATCCTTATAAATCCCTTCATGTCGTGCTCGGCACGTCTGCCGGTATATATACTGATGGTCGGTACTTTCTTCGAAGCATCGGCTCCGTTTGTGCTTATGGGGCTGTATGTGGGCGGAATCGTGGTTGCCGTCATCACTGCAAGGCTGCTCCGCAAATTCCTTTTCAAGAAAGACGAGACACCTTTCGTGATGGAGTTGCCGCCATACCGCATGCCGACCATGAAGGCATCGCTGAGCCATACCTGGGCCAAAGGGAAGCAGTATCTCAAGAAGATGGGCGGTATCATACTTGTGGCGAGCGTGCTTGTGTGGGCGCTCAATTATTTCCCTCTGAACCGTGATACGGCACCTGTCGCCGATACGTCGGCCATCGATACCTCGCGTGACTCCTATCTCGAGATGGCCGGAAAGACTATCAATCCTGTCATGGAGCCGATAGGATTCCACTGGCGGGCGTCGGTTGCTGCGCTTGCCGGTGTGCCTGCCAAGGAAATCGTGGTTTCTACTCTCGGAGTGCTTTATACCGACGACGAGGCAGTGTCGGATGCCCGTCTTGGCGCGCGCCTCGAGCAGCCCGATCCCGCAACGGGGAAACCCGACTTCACACAGCCGTCGGCTCTGGCGTTTCTGGTATTCATATTGCTGTATTGTCCCTGTTTCGCCACTATCGTGGCCATCTGTCGCGAGACGGGCAGCCCCCGCTACGGGCTTTTCAGCATTATCTATAACACTGCCGTAGCCTGGATCGTGGCATTTGCCGTCTACCGTATAGCGCTGATGGTTTGAGGTCGTTCAGGATCCGAGGATCAGCAGCGTCAGGCTTGCGGCAAGAATGCCGAGATCGACGAGCTTGGCTCCGATATGTTTTTCGTGGAGGGCGAAGACGCCGTAGAAGAACGAAACGAGCACGCTTCCGCGCCGTATCATGGACACTATGGAAATCATGGAGTCGGGCTGTGACAGGGCGTAGAAATATGCTATATCGGCGGTGGTGAGGAACATGGCTATGCAGGGAATGCTCCATCGCCAGCGGAACGCCGTGCTTCCGGCGCGTGTATGGTTAAGAATAAGCACGGTAGAACCCATGATGAATACCTGATAGAGCGAATACCACGCCTGTACTTCGAGAGGCTCGAAACGGCGCAGGAGATATTTGTCGTAAAGCGCGCTTACGGCCCCGAGCACGGCCGCTCCGAAACAGCACCACAGCCATCGGCTTCCTCTGAAGGCAAATCCTTCTTTCGCGCCGACACGCGAGATCAGGAAAAGCGACACGAAGCCAAGCAGGATGCCGCCCCACTGCAGCGCGTTGAGACGCTCTCCGAAGATAAGCAAGGCACCCAGAAGCACCATTACGGGCCTTGAGGCGTTGACCGGGCCGGCGATCGTAAGAGGCAGGTGTTTTATGGCAAAATAGCCCAGCAGCCATGACCCCAGGACGATAAACGATTTTGCGACGATCATCAGATGGCCTGCAAGGGTCTCTCCGAGTCCCCAGTATCCGTGAACGGCTCCGCCTATTATGACGGGACTCATGATCAATGCTCCGAAGACAGTGTTGAGAAACAGCACTATCAGCACATTGTTGTCGCGCAGAGATATTTTCTTGAAGATATCATATACGCCAAGGCATACAGCCGAGGCGAGAGCAAGCATTACCCACATTTCTAAGCGATAAAGATATAACAGGGAAGGGAATAATAGATAAAACGGAAGGAAACGAGGTATTTTTATTCTACATCTTTAGAGGGTGTTTCATAATATCTGTTAAATCACAGGTTGGTGTATTTTTGCTTAA
>CAJKRG010000021.1 GCA_905202215.1 uncultured Porphyromonadaceae bacterium | reverse complement strand
GCGGCTCTGCCGTATGATTGCCGCTATGCGGCGCTTGAGGCGGATTTGCCGCGTAGCGGCGGCGAGAGAGGATTTATTCGGAGAGGCGCGACTCGATCATGGAGAGGATGTCGGTTTCGGTGCCGGGGTAGTTGTCGCGGAGGGCTTCGAGATATTCGCGGGCTTCGAAGTCTTTGCCTTTTTTACGGTATATGTCGCTCATGAGGATAAAGCCACGCGCTACCCAGTAGGCGTGCGGCGACCCGCTGCCGGTGAATTTCTGTACGGCCGCGAGCGCCTTGTCGGTTTCGCCTGACTCGAACAGCGCCTCGGCGGCATGGAATGCGCTCTTGGCACCGAATATGTTTTTGGTATCGGCTGCCTGTGATTGCCACAACTCTATCGCTCCCGCCGTGTCGCCGTCGGCATCGAGGGCAAGGCCGCGTGTATATATGGCCTCCGAAAGTGCGGCCGGCGCGGCCGAGGAGTTGATGATGGTTTCGGCCGTGCTGCCGGCAAGGGCGTAGTCGCCCAGATCGCGGGCCGAGCGCATTATGCCCAGACGGGCGTCGGTGGCAAGCGCCGAATTGGGCGCCTTCGCCTCAAGACTCTTGAAAAGTTCGAGGGCTTCGGGTATGCGGCCTGCCTCGTATTCCGCCTGAGCGACTGTATGGAGAGCCTCAGGGGCATGGGGCGCATCTGGGAAACGTTCGAGATATTTGCGCAGGGCCGAGATATCGCCGTCGCGACGGTTGGCTGCGGCAGCGGCTTCGTAGGTGAGACGCTCGGTATCGTCGGCGCTGACCTGGGGCGCGTTTTCGACGCTTTCCATGAAGGCCAGATACTGGTCGCCGCGGCCGTCGGAAGCGTAGATGTTCTTGAGAAGTCCGGAGGCCTGAAGGGCTTCTTCCGATGTGGGGTAGTTGGATATCACATCGCGGTATGCTGCGGCGGCCTCGTCCTTGCGGCCCATGTCGAGCAGCGTCATGGCCATCTCGAGATAGCCGCGGCGTCCCTGCGGAGTTCCGGCATATGCCTCGATGAGACGTCTGTAGGTGTCGACTGCATCCTTGTTGCGTCCGAGGCTGATGAGGGCCTGTGTGCGCTCGAGCAAGGCATCCGGAATGAGGACGGACTGCGGAAATTCGGTCATGAATGCATCGATGGCCCGTAGTTTGCCCTCGTAGTCGCGCGAGAAACCGAGCATGCGCGCCCCGTTGAAGGCAGCATAGTCGCCCGAGGCCGGTGCGGCGTCGTAGGCACGTCGATAGAGTGCGGCGGCCTCCTTGAAATCTGTTTTGGCGAATGCGATGTCACCGAGGCGGTTGAGTACATCGGCATGCTGCGCGGGCGTGAGGCTGCGGTCGTTTTCGATGAGAGCGAACGCACTGCGGGCTCCCTCATAGTCGGCTTCGGCCATCAGTGCGTATCCGAGGCCATAGCGGGCCACAGTCGCATTGGTTTTGGAGGCTTTTGAGGCGAGATAGCGGCGGTATTCGGCGGCTGCCTGCCCGTTATTGCCTGCGGCGGCCTCAAGACGGCCCCGGAGCAGGGTGATTTCGGCGGCAGTGGCCGCGTCGGCGTCGGCATACTCTCTCGCTCTGTCGAGACGGGAGCGGGCCGACGCGAGGTTTCCGGCGGCGAGTTCGTCGGCAGCCAGAAGATAGAGCAGCCGCTGTTTGGCTGAGCGTGTGCGCTTGCCCGGAGACGCTATGCCGTCGAGACTGGCGAGGGCGCGGGCATAGTCCTTGTCGGCCATATATCCGTCGGCGAGATAGCCTCGCACGCGGTCGGAATAGGTTGCGGCGGGATAGAGGCGCAGGAAATTCTCGAAAATATCGGCCGAGGAGGCAAAGGGCACGTGTGCGCCCTCCGAGCGGGCCACGGCGTAGTTGTAGTATGCCGCCTCGCGCACGGAGCTGTCGCTGCCGTCGGTCTTCACAGCCTTGTCGAAGGCGAGAATGGCGGCATCATTGTCGCCGCGGTGATGAAGGGCCTGTCCGATATAGAGATATGCCGACTGCACGACCGCGGGATCGCCGGAGTCCGTGGCCTTGTCGAGAAGCGCTACGGCCTCGGCATAGTTTCCGTCGTCGTATTCGCCGAGTCCGGCGAAATAGCATGCTTCGGGAGCCGGATCTTTCACTGCCGCAAGATATGCGCGGAGCTCGCGGAGACCCTCGGAGCGCGAGCCGCTGCGGAAGAGGCCTTCGCCGGCCACGCGGTGCATTTGAGCTTCGGCTTCGGGAGAGAGACTTCGCCGCTGCATCATGGCCCGCGCTGTGGCTGCGGCCTGCGCATAGTTTCCGTCGGCGAGGTCTATGCATGCGAGATAATAGTCGGCCATGTCGCCCGGAGCTTTCGATGTGTCTGTCTGCCGCAGAAGGGCTTTTGCTGAAGCATAGTCGCCGCGGGCATAGTCGATGGCCCCCATATGGAAACGGGCGGCAGAGCCGTAGTCTGCGCCGGAGGCCGCGGCGGCAAATTCGCGGCGGGCAAGCTCCATGTCGCCTTTTTCAAGGGCGCAGAAACCGGTGCGGTAATGCAGTTCGGCAGTCTGGAAGCTGTCGAGACCGTCGGCATCTATGCGGGTATATGCCGCGAGCGCCTTGGCGTAGTCTCCGGAAGCGAAGAGGCAGTCGGCCATATATTTGCGGCAGAGAGTGCGCAGTGGTGATGCCGGATAGTCGGTGTCGAAGGTCGCGAAGGCCGCGCGGGCTGCGGCATACTGCCCGTCGGCGAAAAGGACTCGGGCGCTGAGCCATGCCGCTGCGAGTGCGGTCCCGGCATCGAGTGCCTCGGGATCGAGTTGTCTGAGCTGGTCGAGCGCGGCTTCGCTGTCGCCGGCGCTGTAGAAGGCTTCGGCGCGGAGCATGTCGCCCGTATTGGTCGGATTGTTTATCTGTGCTGTTGCCGCCAGAGCCGAGAAGGTTGCGGCGGCTATGAATGTGATCGGTTTCATTGACGGGTATAGTCCTGAAGTATATATTGTGCTACAGAATCGGTGTAATTGGGGCCTATGACGATATCGGCATGTTCTTTGACTTCGGGAAAGGCGTTTTCGACCGCGACGGCGACATCGGCTGCGGCGAGCATGGGCAGATCGTTGAGATTGTCGCCGAAAACGACAAGGCGGTCGGCTCCTATTCTTTTTTTCAGCTCAAGCACGGCGGCCGCCTTGGATACGCCCGGAGCGAAGACTTCGAGATTGGCCACATTGTGATTGAAGATGTCGGGATAGCAGCATACGGCGCATTCGGTGTGTTTACGAAGGGCTTCGGCGGCTTTCTCGACTCTTGCGCGCTCGCCCATGGCGAAAAAGAGCATGGTGCGTGGCAGAGATACCGGAGGCAACGGAGTGCCTGTGTGGAAACGTTTCAGCCGCAGATGGACGCGTTCGAGATAGAAGCTTTCTTCGGCCTTGTTCATGGCGACGGCGGCGTGATATACGTCAAGCATCGAGCCATCGGCGCGCATTGTGTAGACGAAGGGGTGCACGTCCATGGCGGCGCAGAGCGTCAGTCCGGCCACTACGTCGGCCTCGGGCATATAGTGTATGGTTCCGAAGGCGTTGTCGCGCCGGCTCCATGTCGCGGCGCCCGTCATTACTATGGCATCGGGGCGTGTGAAAGTATCGGCAAGCAGAGGCACTACGGTGGCGGGAGTGCGGGCCGTAGCGACGGTGATATCGGCTCCGGCGTGCGACAGTTCGCTTATGATTCGGGCAGACCGCTCCGACACCCGGCTGTCGGAGCCGAGCAAAGTGCCGTCGAGGTCGCTGACATATAAAGTCTTATTCAAATTATGAATGATGAATTATGAATGATGAATTGAATTTAATTATGAATCAGGAATGATGAGTTTTGATGAGAAAACATAATTCATAATCCATAATTCACAATTTTAGAAAGTGGGGCGGCGAAGCGGAGGGTGCGCGGGGTGGGCATTTTGTCGAACTGGACGGTGTAGGTTTCTCTGGCGGTGTCGACTTCCATCACAAGCCCGCGGCCGAAGACCGGGTGTTCGACCATATCGCCGCTGGCGAGGCGCCCCTTGCCCCCGGATGTCCGGGGCGGCGGAGGAAGCGGTGTCTGCGGCGGCAGGGGACGGTCGAAGCGGAGATTTTCTATTCCGGCCTCGTAGAGGAAGCGCGAGGGCGTCTTGCCCGTGTTGTCGTGGTTGAAGCCTTCGCTGTCGCTCATGAAGAGACCCTTTTCGGCGCGTGTCATGGCCACGTAGGCCAGACGGCGCTCTTCCTCGATTTCTTCGGGACCCGAGCAGCGGCGCGACGGGAATGAGGCCTCGTTGAGGCTGCATATGAACACGTAGGGAAACTCCATGCCCTTGGCCGTATGCACGGTCATTAGTTTTACGGCAGGGACATCGGCCTGTTCGGCGTCCATACCCGTCATGAGGGCCACGCGTGCAAGGAAATCTTCGAGAGTGGCGTCATCGTCGTGCCCTGCCTCCTCTATGGCTCTTTTCAGTTCGGCGAGATTGTCGAGTCGCTCCCACTCGCTGAGGCCGCGCAGCATTTCCTCGTAGCCCGACAGGTCGAGCACGCGCTGCATGAGGTCGCCGAGGCTCAGCTTGCCCACCAGCACGGCGGCGGTGTCGATTGCGTTGATATACTCGCGGCCCTTGCTGCCCCGGAGCACGGGATTGTCGATATTTGCGCGCAGGGTTTCCATGAGAGTCGCGCCGGTGCGCTCGGCTTCGGCCCGCAGGAATGCGGTCTTTTTCTTGCCGAAACCTCGCGGAGGCACGTTGAATGTGCGTTCGAAGGCGAGATCGTCGGCGGTGACAAGCATGCGCAGGTAGCATATCACGTCCTTGACCTCGCGGCGGCGGTAGAATGCCGTGCCGCTGTATATGCGGTAGATTATGCCGTGTTTTATCAGAGTTTCCTCAATCACACGCGACAGATGGTGGGCGCGGTAGAGAATGGCTATGTCGGATAGCCTGGCGCCGCTTTCGACAAGACCTGCTATCGTGTCGGCCATCCACCGGGCCTCGGCTTTTTCGGTGCGGGCGTGGTTGACGAGGGGCTTGTCGCCGCTGTCGCCGACGGCGTGCAGTTCTTTGGGATAGCGGTCGGTGTTGTGGGCTATAAGGGCGTTGCTCGCGCGGATTATCTCGGGTGTGGAGCGATAGTTGGCGTCCATGACTATTGTCGTGGACGCCGGATAGATTCTGTCGAAGTTGAGGAAGAGTTTCACGTCGGCACCGCGCCACGAGTATATGGTCTGGTCGGGATCGCCGACGATGAAGAGATTTCCGTGACCGCCCGCGAGCATACGGGCGATCTCATACTGGCGCGGACTGACGTCCTGAAATTCGTCGACCATCACATACTGCATGCGCTGCTGCCATTTGAGGAGTATGTCGGGGTATTTGCGCAGGATATATGCGGCGAATATTATTATGTCGTCGAAATCGACGGCGAAGTTTTTTTTCTGTTCGTAGATATATCGCTGGAATATTTCGTCGAAACGGTCGGCGTTGCGTTCGCTGCGGCCGAGCAGGCCGGTGTTGTTCAGCTCCTCGACGTAGCGTAGATAGTCGTCGCCTGGTGCCGACTTGCGTTGCGATATGTAGTCGGTGGCGCGGTTTATCGGCAGTTCCTTCAGGGTAAGGCCCATGTCGGTATACACCTTCTGTAGGAGCGCCACTCGGTCGTCTTCGTCGATTATGATGAAATTGGCCGGATAGTTGAGCACATGAATGTCTTCCTTCAGCAGACGCACGCAGAACGAGTGGAAAGTGCATATATATCCGAGGTCGAAATCGCCGAGCATTGCGCGTATACGTTCTTTCATCTCGGCGGCGGCCTTGTTCGTGAAGGTTACGCAGAGTATGGCCGATGGGTCTATGCCGAGCATGTCGGTGAGAAAACAGAAACGCGCGGTGAGGGCGCGGGTCTTGCCCGTGCCCGCACCGGCTATGACGCGTACGGGGCCTTCGGTCGTGGTCACGGCCTCTGTCTGGCGTTCGTTGAGCGCTTCGAGATATTTCATTCGGCGCTGCTGACTGTTATGGCGGACGCGCCGCTGTGTGCTGTTATTTCAGGCGCGTACTGGCTCTGGAGCGTGGCGATTCCCGATATGAACGAGCCTGCCACGGCGGCTGTCATGTCGTAGGCCACATGATATGTGCCTTTGGGGAGGAAGCCGATGAAGAGGCGTGTGGCGGCATCGCCGTTCTCGCGGTAGAAGCCGAGTCCGCCGTCGTAGATGTAGCCCGGAAGCTGGTCGACAGGCTCGAATGCCGCCGGGCG
Organism: uncultured Porphyromonadaceae bacterium; assembly: GCA_905202215.1. Classification (GTDB taxonomy): domain Bacteria; phylum Bacteroidota; class Bacteroidia; order Bacteroidales; family Muribaculaceae; genus CAG-873. The sequence continues at coordinate 35,765 of CAJKRG010000021.1, read as the reverse complement.
CTCGTCGTCGACAGTCACATACTGCACGTCGCGTCGGGCCTTGATGACGAGCTGCACCCGCACTCTCTCGCCGAGGGCGAAGGCTGTTGTCTCCACCCACTCGCCGCCGCGCTGCACAAGCACACGCTTCTCTACCGAGACATCGCTGCCTGCCTTGGCCTTTACAGAGGCCATCGGGCGGCGTCCTACCGATATGACGGAGCCGTAGGAAGGCGTTACTCCATTCGGTCGCACGGTAATGACAAGAGGATTGCGGCCATCGGTGTCGAGGGGCTGTGCGAAATATCCTGTGGCGCTCTCGATCTTGCCGATCTCGAGCGGACGCCCGTTGACCGTCACGTTCTCGCTCACGGGAACCGAGGTCCAGTCGGAGCCTGTCAGGAGCACCGATGCTATGATGTAGTCGGGGTTGCATGCGCCGAGGTTGTCGGTGGCCTGGGCGTAGACCGTAATCCACTGGCGCATGGCGTCGATGTCTTCGGCGGGCGCGCCCATGGCGGCGTAGGCCTGGATTATGGTCGCATATCCGCGCACGTCGCTGACATTGGGGAAGCAGAGGCCTTTGCCCTGCTGCACGACACCGTGCTGTCCCACGGAGGCGAGAACCTCTTTGGCGAGCGCCTCGCGGCCGTTGGCCTTGAGAATGAGAATGTCGTATGCCTTGTCGACAGTGCCGCCTTTGCGCCAGTTCTTGGCAATGGAGGCTACTATGGCGCGTAATATTCGGTCGGCTTCTGGCCGTATCTTAAGATCGGGCAGCATAGCTGCTATAAGGGCGAGATTACGATCTGTTTCGGGGCGTTTGGGCTTGGCTGCCTCTTTCTGCAGGTAGTCGAAAGCAGGCTGGAGCATGGCAGCGAGAGAGCCGTCGGTCGGAAGCATACCGAGCGAATTGGCTATTCCGAGGGTGGTCAGAACGGTTTCGGTAGCCCATACCGATGATTCTTTGCTCCAGGGCCCCCATGCGAAACCGCCGTCGCGGTTCTGGAGCCTGGCGAGGTCTTCGGTGCGTCTGGCGATGGCTTTTGCGGTGGTTTCGGGGTCGAGAAGGTCGCTGAGCGAACTCATGCGCGCAGTCTGGTCTTTGGCAGTCTGCACCCAGGGAGTCTGGTCGAGCAGCAGTTTCTTAAGATCTTCGTTTTTGGCGAGCATGGACACAAGCGCCTCCTCGCCGGGGTTGGCTTTCCACCGGGCGATGGCCGATGCTATGTTGGCGTCCTTGTCGGTAATGTGCTTGCCGGCGAGAGCCGAGAAGAGCGAGCTGACAATGCGGTTGGAGGTATTGCCCGGTTCGGAGATGCCGCGCATGGCCTTGACGACGGTCCAGATGGGGTTCTGGCAGTACTGGAGGGTGATAGAGGCGTCGCCGGCGGCGGGAACGGTGAACTCGAACGGCTTGGTCTCCTTCGGGTTGAGGTAGAACTCGGTGCTTTCGATGACTGTAGCCGAGGAGGCCAGCACGGGGATAGCGCTCTGTTCGCCGTCGGAGAAGCCACCGCAGACGGAGCGCACGCGGTAGCCTATGGCCGAGGCGTCGGTGGGTACATCGATGTCGATGGCCACTATGGCGGAGGCGCCCTTGGCTATGCTGTCGTTGCTGACGGCGGTCGAGGTAGTCTTGCCGGTGGAGATGTCGAAAAGCTCGACGGTAGTTGCCACCGCGGCATCGGTGTCGCTGTTGTTGTAGACTGTCGCAAGCACGCGGGCCTTGTCGCCCTGACGCAGGAAGCGGGGCAGATTCGCCTGAACCATGACCGGCTTGGTGCTCATGCACTCGGCGGCGTAGGCGGCGGCCTTAAGGCCGGGTGTCCATGCGAAAGCCCTGAACTGCCATGAGCCTATGGCGTTCGGCATGGTAAACACGAGGTCGATATTGCCTTCGGCATCGGCGACGAGCGAAGGCTGCCAGAACACCTGCAGCAGTTCGGCTGCACGGTAGTCGAAATCATCAGCGGTTTCGGTCTCGCGGGTGCTGCCGGTCTCGAAAGTTTCTTCTTCGGCTTCTGCGGCCACCTCAATATCGGCTAAATCTTCCGTCACCACACTTTTCATCATCGCGCCGTCTGGCGGAGCGGCTGCCGCGGCAAGAGTATTCATTCTCTGTTTTGAGGAAATGCCGCGAATCATAATATTATTTCCCAGCATGAAGGGGCTGAAGAAACGGAACTGAGGCCATTCGATGGTGGTGACATCGAGGTAATTGATGAGAGCGCTGACATTGCGGCTGTAACGGCCGTTGGATGGCACGCTTGCGTTGAGCCAGCCGTAAGCGGGCGCTTTCATGAATTCCGAAGGCCATGAGCCTTTATAGATCTTGTCGAGGGCGCGGTTGTACATCGTTGCTACCATAGCGGCATCGAGAACCTTGCCTTCGCCGTCGGTGAGACGGAAACGCCATGTCTCGCCGAGGCTCGGCGTGAGCTTGTCGCGGAAGCTTTCGGCATATACCTTGACGGGAGCTTCCGCAGGCCGGGCGACTGTGACGTCTTCGGTAAATACATTGCCGCTTCGGACGGTGGAGAGAAGTATCTGAAGCTTGTCGGACGATGCGGGGACATCGACTTTGATGTGGCTGAAGCCCGGCTTAAGCATTTCGCGGCGGAAGGAAACCAGATTTTCACCCGAGCGTACGGCCACGAACACACATATCCGGTCGCTGCCTGAATTGCCGGCGAGGATTCCGACCGAACGGCCGTCGGGACGGTAGTCGCTGACAGGCACGAAGAGGGGCGAATCGGTCTCCGGCACCTGGTTGCGGCCTACATTATATAATGTGATAGTCGAGGCCATCAGAGGACTGGCGAGTGTGGTGTCGGCAGCCTCTATGCGGAAGGTATATACGCCTGCGGGAACTGCTCCGAGGTCGAGTGTGGCAGGCTGACCGGTGACGGCCGAGCCACGGGCCACGACGCTCTTGAGCGAATCGCCGTCGGCGACGCCGAGAACCCAGTTTACAGAGATATTCACCTGCTCGTCGTCGGCGTTATATGCCTCGAAAACGGCTGATACAGGCTTGGAGGTGTCGGCATAGCGCGGGGTACCCGACATAGAGAGGAAATATGGTTTGCCGATGGTGAAATTGCGCGAGGTCTCGGCTGTCTCGGCAGTGAGCGAGGTGACGGTGGCTTTTACTATGAAGTCAGTGAATTTTTCCTTGTCTGATTTGAAGACCGTGGCCGGAATGTCGAAAGAGAAGGTGCCGTCGGAGGCTGTCACGGTGTCGTAGGAGGCGAGTTCGGCGGCAGGAGCGAACCAGCGCCAGCGGTGTGCGCCGGTAAGGGTCATCGACACCTTGGCGCCGGCTACGGCCATGCCTGTGAATGTGCGGGCCGAGCCTGTGACGCGGACGTCGCCTGCGGCGGGTATGTCGCGTTCGATTCTGTCGATTTTAGCCTCGAAGGTCGGGAGTTTGAAGTCGCTCACCATCACATTGCCGTAGAACGAGCTGATTTCGTTGATACGGAAAGAATAAGAACCGGTAAGTACGCCTTCTTTTGTCGGGAAAGAACCGATTGCTCGGCCGAAACGGTCTGTGGTCACATCGGCTGATCCGGCCGGCTGGCCGTTTGCGTCTCTGAACTCGACTGTCAGCTTCATGTCGGCTGCTGCGACGGGGACGTCATGTTTCCCGATACCCAGCCGCGATACTGCCACGGCCCATCGCACGGTGTCGCCGGGGTGATAGAGGGCGCGGTCGGTCATGAGTTTGACATCGTAGCGTTCGGTCGTGCGTGTGCCGTCGGCGAACACCATCATGCGGATGGAGTTGTCGAAACTGTAGGTGTGTCCGTTGTAGGTGAATGTATAGTAGCGGTTGCCTGATTCAGGCTTCTGGGCATCGCAGATCAGGAAGCCGTCGTCGCCGGTCTTGCCGATCGTTTTTGATATGGTCCGGGCATTTCGGCGGTAGCTGATTTCGTTGGATTTCACGGTGACACCGGCGAGGGGCATTCCGGTGGTGTAGTCGACGGCTATGACAGCGTTTTCACGACAGCCGTTTATGGCAAAGCCTATGAGAGGCGTAACCATTATTTCGGGCACATTCCACCGGTCGATCGATGGTTTGCCATCAACTGTGACGAGCAGGGCATACGTACCCGCGCCGGGGGCCGTGAGGATGATGTCGGTCTTGCCGTCGGTGGCGGAGGGCACATAGCTTGCGGAGACAAGTTTGCGCTGTTTCAGCAGGCTCTCGGCGTCTATGCCGTTTTTATTGGCTGGAACGGTGTATAAGGCCGCCTCGATATTTTTTGCAAAAGAGTAGTCGCAGCTTATCTTTATGTCGGCGCCGGGAGCGATCATCGACGGGTATGTGTATGTCACTTTCGGCTGAGTGAGCTGTGCGAGAGAGTTGCTGAGCGAGGCGTTGCCGTACCACGAGGGGAATTTGTCGAGCGACTCGCGTATCATGGTTATCTTCCTGTCGCGGGCGGTATGCCGGGCCTTTTCAGATGCATCGGTTTCGGGTTCCTCCTCGTAAATGCCGTAGTCGTAATAAGGGGTATCGACGATGTTCTGCAGCAGGAAGCGGGCGGCTTCGACACCTGCATTACGGGTATATATGTCCTGAAGAGTTTTTTTGTCGTTGTTGTATTTTTTTACCGCCCAGAAGAAATAGGAGGGTGAGCCCTGTGGAGCCGAGGCAAATGCCTCGTCGGCAATTGCGGCGGCTTTCGCCTCACAGCCGCACTCGTCAAGGACGGTGAATGCCTTGTATCTTATGAAATCCTGTACCGTGGGAATGTATTGCAGTGCTTCGGGCGAATATTCGAGCGAGGCCTCGAAAACATTCAGAGGCGTGGGCGCATCTATCTGCATGGCTTCGTCGAAAAGCTGTGCGATGCGTGTCTGGAACTGTTTGCCGCTCCACTCCGACACGTCGGCAGGATATGGCTCCAGGGGAGCGTCGACGCGGTCGTATTTCCAGCTGTTGTTGCTGTATATCTGCGCATATTTTGTAGCTTCAAGGGCGAGGAGCATGGCGCGTCCGGTGCCTGTGGAGGCATCGGCCTGCTCAGCGATGAGAGCCGGTTGGGCGAACGCGCTGTTGCGGTCTATCTGAATCTGGGCGGCGCATAGCTCGAGCGTGGCGCGCAGGCGTGTGGCCGCAGCTGCGTCGCCGGAGAATCCTGAAGCTTTTTTCAGCAAAGCCTTGGCGTCTGCTTCGACTGTTTTGGGGTATGCGAAGTCGGGCGTCTTGAAATCCGGAGTCTGTGCTGTCATGTGGTGGGAGATAAACAATGCCGCGATTGCATTGAAGATGAGAAAGAGGGTTTTGCGCATGATGTACAAGATGAAATGGAGTTATAGCCATAATGGCCGTATAGCTATAAGACAAACGGCTTTTAAAATGGTTTAAACCCGCCCGGGCCCGAATAAAAGACGGAGCCTGGGCGGGTTGTAGGAATTCTGGCGGAAGAATTACTTCAGACCGCAGTTTTTGCACTTTTCAGAGATTTCGGTGAAGAAATCGTTGCCCTTGTCGTCGACGAGGATGAATGCGGGGAAGTCTTCGACCTCGATTTTCCAGATGGCTTCCATGCCGAGTTCGGGATATTCGAGGAGTTCGACGTTCTTGATTGAGTTCTGTGCCAGAACGGCGGCGGGACCACCGATTGAGCCGAGATAGAAGCCTCCGTGTTTGTGGCATGCGTCGGTGACGGCTTTGGAGCGGTTGCCCTTGGCGATCATGATCATTGAGCCGCCTGCGCTCTGGAATTGGTCTACGTAGCTGTCCATACGTCCTGCGGTTGTCGGGCCGAATGAGCCGGAAGGCATGCCGGCGGGAGTTTTGGCCGGGCCTGCGTAGTAGATGGGGTGATCCTTGAGGTACTGGGGCATCGGCTCGCCCTTGTCTAGGCGTTCCTTGATCTTGGCGTGAGCGATGTCGCGGCCTACGATGATGGTGCCCTTGAGCGACAGACGTGTCGATACGGGATATTTGCTCAGTTCGGCGAGGACTTCGGGCATGGGGCGGTTGAGGTCGATCTTCACAACTTCGCCTTCGCCTTTCTTGCGGTATTCCTCGGGAATGAGTTCGCCGGGATTGGAGTCGAGTTTTTCGATCCAGAGTCCTTCGCGGTTGATTTTTGCCTTGACGTTGCGGTCGGCCGAGCAGCTCACACCCATGCCGATGGGGCAGGAGGCGCCGTGGCGGGGCAGACGGATCACGCGGATGTCGTGGGCGAAATATTTGCCGCCGAACTGGGCGCCGAGACCGAGTTCTTCGGCAGCTTTCTTGAGTGTGGCTTCGAGTTCGACGTCGCGGAAGGCGTGGCCGTACTCATTACCCTTGGTGGGAAGGGAGTCGAGGTATTTGACAGAGGCTTTCTTGACAACCTCGAGGTTCTTTTCGGCCGATGTGCCGCCGATGACAAACGCGATGTGGTAGGGCGGACAGGCGGCTGTGCCGAGCGACTTCATTTTCTCGATGAGGAAGGGCACGAGGCGGTCGGGGTTGATGGTAGCCTTTGTTTCCTGATAGAGATATGTCTTGTTTGCGGAGCCGCCGCCCTTGGCCACGAAGAGGAAGTGGTATTCGTCGCCTTCGGTAGCGTGGATGTCGATCTGGGCGGGGAGGTTGCAGCCGGTGTTCACTTCCTCATACATTGTGAGGGGTGCGTTCTGGCTGTAGCGGAGATTGTCGGTGGTGTAGGTCAGATATACGCCGTGCGATATTTTTTCTTCGTCGTTGCAGCCGGTGAACACGAACTGGCCTTTGGAAGCGTGGCAGATTGCCGTGCCGGTATCCTGACAGAAGGGAAGCTGGCCTTTGGCGGCTACCTCGGCATTGCGGAGCATCGTGAGGGCCACGAACTTGTCGTTTTCGCTCGCTTCGGGGTCGGACAGGATTTTGGCCACCATGGCATTGTGCTCGCGGCGCAGCATGAAGGCGTTGTCGTGTGTGGCCTGGCGGGTAAGGACGGTAAGAGCCTCGGGGTCTATGACCAGAAATTCGTGGCCACCCCAGGTCTCGGTATGGACGTAATCGGAGGTAAGATGGTAATACTCAGTGGTATCGGGTCCCAGCGGGAACATCTCTTGGTAATGAAACGGTTTTGTTGCCATATCTGTATTATGGAGTATGTTTATCTTTGCCACAAAAATAGCAAAAATTCCCTCACACCCCAAAATTTATTTGGATAGCAGGCGCACCGTCAAAAACGCCCTCCATATCGGTTGATCGGTATGGAGGGCGGGTAAGAGAATCTATTGTTCCGTTTCCTATTTGGTGTAGGAGAGGGCTTCGAGGTAATAGAAAGAGAGATATGGCTTGGCCTCGGCTTCGGCGCGGGCGGCTATCTTGGCGCGGTAGTCGGCCATGCGGGCCTCGAAGGTGCTGATTTCGGCCTGTCCCTGGGCTTTCTTTTCGGTATCGCAGGCCTCGTGGGAGCGCGCTGCGGAGTCGGCGGCGAGGTACTGGGCTTCCATGCGGGCCACGGCCTCTTCATCGATACGGTTCTCGCGCACGATTCCGCGCACGGTCAGAGTCTTGCCTACGCAGTCGGGAGCGAAAGCGCCTCCCATTTCGGGTGTGGCCTCGCAGCGGAGCACGGTGGTGCTGTCGGCGCCGACCAGAAATGCCTTGCGGCCTCCGTGCTTGCACAGATGGCTGCAGGTGCCTTCGACAGTGACGGTGTCGCCGAGATATGCCTCGGGGGCTGTCATGAGTGAATCGACGGTAAAGGGAGCGGCTTCGGCCACTCCTTTTTTCTCGGTGCAGGCCATGGCGGCCAGAGCGAGAATGAAGCAGAAGATAGTGTTGAGTTTCATAAGCGGGTGTTTGTTTTGCGCAAAAGTACTAAAAAAGCTAAACTAATTTTGAGACCCCGATAAAAAATCGTATCTTTGAACGAAAATATACCTTATTCAAGGTAGGATCCATTATCACAATTACCGATGAAAAAAACTATTACTGTCGCATTAGTCATAGTAGCCGGAGCTATCGGCGCTTATGAGCTTTCGCGTCATTCCGAAGAGATTCAGGCCGAGGTGTCGGGTCGCGCCGACGATCCTGTCTGGCTTGAGGCTGATTCTGCCGACGCTATCAACCGACGTATCATGTCGGATTTCTCGCTTACTCTCGACGAGGCCAAGGCCGTGATCCGCGAGCGTCATCCGGAGGTCACCGATGCCGATATCGACACCTTTCTCGCACGTCACTATATCGAGGGCCGCGAAATCGACGGCGTAATGCGTATACACCGCAAATCGCCCCGCAACCTCAATCTGCTCAATCCCGACTATAACGGCGGTGTGACCGACCGCGGCTACGATGCTACCGAAAAACGACTGTCGTATGTCGATTCTGTGCTCGACTACTACCGTGGCCGTAATCCCAAAGGTCTCGCCCACCGCGTGACTTACCGCTTCGGCATAGAGGTGCCCTACGACAAGGCCCTCGAAGGCGACAGTATCCGTGTATGGATGCCTCTGCCGCTCGACAGCGAGCAGTGCGACCGTCAGACCGGCGTGATAATCGTAGGGACAGAGCCTTCTGAATATATCCTGTCGGGCAACCGCTCGGTGCACAACACCATATCCATGATACTGCCGGCACCGGCCGAAGGCGACACCGCACGTTTCGAGTATGTCGGCACATATACGACCAATGGTAAGTTCGTGTCGGGCAAGGAGATTGAGGCCCGTCTGAAGCCCTACGACAAGAACAGCGAGCTCTATCGCCGATATACGGCATTCGAGGCTCCCCATATCGTGCGGCTCGACTCGCTTGCCCGCGCCATAGTAGGCACCGAGACCAACCCTTATCGCCAGAGCGAGCTTGTGGCCGACTATATCATGCAGTTCCCCTGGGCCGGAGCACGCGAGTACAGTACCATCGACTGCATTCCCACCTATGTGCTCCGCGAGCGTCACGGCGACTGCGGCCAGGTGTCGCTCCTCTATATCTCGCTTATGCGCAGTCTCGGTGTGCCTTCGCGCTGGGAAAGCGGCTGGATGCTCCATCCCGGAGAAAAAAACTATCACGACTGGGCCGAGACATACTTCGAGGGTGTCGGCTGGGTGCCTGTCGATGTGTCGTTCGGCCGTTACGGCAATACACCCGACAAGGACGCTCAGACTTTCTACTCGCACGGCATAGACTCGCACCGTTTCTCGACCAACAAGGGCGTCTGCGGCGAGCTTTATCCACCGAAAAAATTCGTGCGCAGCGAGACTGTCGATTTCCAGGCCGGAGAGGTCGAATGCTCGCGCGGCAATCTGTTCTACCCCGGGTGGAACTCTTATTTCGAACTTATTTCCGTAGAACCCGTTGAAGTTTCGTCCAAATGAAAATACACAGATTGATCGTATGTCTGCTATGCGCCGCCATGTGTGTGTCGGCAATGGCAGGGACCAAGGAAGATGACGCCCGTGCGGCGCGCGCGCTTGTTGATGCCGGCGCCGGTGCCGTCGACCAGTGGGCGCAGGTGCGTCTGTCGGCGGCATCTATACGCACTCAGGGGCGCCATGCAGCCGAAATGTCGACACAGGCGATCATGGGCATGCCCGTGCGCGTTATCGAGAAGGGGAACTGGTGGCATATCCAGACTCCCGACGGATATACGGGCTGGATACCGTCGTCGTCGGTAGTGGAAAAGACTCCGGCCGAAATGGCGGCATGGCGCAAGGCCGACCGTTTTGTCGTCGTTTCACCGTTCCAGATAAATGTATTGTCGAAACCGGGAGAGATAAAGGATTATACCGATGTGGTCTCCGATCTTGTCAACGGCTGTATCGTGGAGTCGGGCGGTGATGCTGCCGACGGCTGGCAGCCTGTCGTACTCCCCGACGGCCGCAAGGGCTATGTGCCTTCCCCGGCGGTCGAGAAAATCGAGAAATGGGCCGATCAGCCCTTCGATCCCGACCGGATCATCAATATGGCTTCGTCGATGATGGGTATCACCTATCTCTGGGGCGGTACTACGACCAAGGCCCTCGATTGCTCGGGTCTCGCGAAAGTGAGCTACTTCGACAACGGCCGTATACTGATGCGCGATGCCTCCCAGCAGGCTGTCACCGGCACCCGTATCGAAGCGAAGGACTGGCGCAAGTGCCGCAAGGGCGACCTTCTCTTTTTCGGCGATGCTGATACGCGCCGTGTGACACATGTGGCTATCTACGACCACGACGGCGAATATGTGCATTCGTCGGGCCGCGTGAAGCGCAACAGCGTGGATCCGGCCGCCGACAGCTATCTCACCACTCCTTTCCTCCATGCCGTGCGCATTGCCGGCAATGAGGGTACACCTGGTATTACACGGGTCATAGACCATCCGTGGTATTTTTAACTCAAGTTTTTGCAAAACTTGAAGGTTAGGGGTTAATGGTTAGTGGTTAGAGAGCATTCTTCACAGCCCATTATCCACTAACCATTAACCTCTAACCTTTCACCCTTCACTCTTCACCTTTCACCTAATAATAATGAACCGAAGAAACTTCCTCAAGACCGGCATGCTCGGCGCCATGATTGCAGCATCGCCGATATCGCTGTCGGCTCTCGACAGCGCCACACGTTCCACGGGCAAATCGGGACGTCTCAATCTGTCGTTCCGCCCCTATGAGCTGAAACTGCGTCACGCCTTCAACCTCGCCCGAAACCAGCGCACCACCACACCCGGAGTGCAGGTCGAAATCGAGTACGACGGAGTGACAGGCTACGGTGAGGCCTCGATGCCGCCCTATCTGGGCGAGAGCGTGGCTTCGGTGTGCGAATTTCTCTCGAAGCTCGATCTGAGCCAGTTCTCCGATCCTTTCCGTATCGAGGAAATCCATGAATATATGGAGAAAGTGGCGCCCAACAACCGCGCCGCCAAAGCTTCGGTCGATATCGCTCTCCACGATCTCACCGGCAAGATCATGAATCAGCCCTGGTATAAAATCTGGGGTCTGAATCCCGATAACTGCCCGAATACGTCGTTTACCATAAGCTATGATGCCGATCCCGAGGAAATGCGCAAGAAAATCGAGGAGACGGCGCCATACAAGGTGGTGAAGGTGAAGATGGGTCTCGATCACGACAAGGAGATTGTCGAGGCACTGCGCCGCCATACCGACGTGCCTATCTGCGTCGACGCCAATCAGGGCTGGAACGATAAGGAAAAGGCACTCGAGATGTGCCACTGGCTTGCCGAGCGCAATTGCCTCTTCGTGGAGCAGCCCATGGACAAGGCTGCCATCGACGACACCGCATGGCTGCGCGAGCGCTCGCCGTTGCCTATCATCGCCGATGAGTTCCTGCAGCGTCTGCCCGATGTGCGCCGCGCCGCCCAGGCATACGACGGCATCAACATCAAGCTCATGAAGAGCACCGGCATGCACGAGGCCTACAAGATGGCTGTGCTCGCTCGCGCACTGGGCATGAAGGTGATGCTCGGCTGTATGACCGAGACATCGTGCGCCGTGTCGGCGGCCTCGCAGCTCGCCCCTATGGTCGACTGGGCCGATCTCGACGGTAATCTACTCATAGCCAACGATATCTTCGACGGAATGAAGATAGTTGACGGCAAAGTGACACTCACCGACCGTCCCGGCATCGGTGTAGTCAAAGTATAATTTGGGGTTAGGGGGTGGTAGTTATGGGTTAAGGGTTAAAGGTTATTGGTTAATGGCATGGCGTACGCCGATATGTATATCTTGACAACTCACTAACCCATAACCTATAACCCATAATCTTTAACCCATCAACCACCACCCCCTGACCCACAGACCTGAAAATACCATGACCAAAGATCTACAATTGAGCAAGAATGCCGTGGTGGCCTTCCTGCAGAAAGCACCGGCCGACTTCACTAAGGCCGACATCGTCGATTTCGTTACCAAAAATGGTATCGAAATGGTTAATTTCATGTATCCCGCCGCCGACGGGCGTCTCAAGACACTCAACTTCGTCATAAACAGCCTGGCATACCTCGAGACCATCCTCACGCTGGGCGAACGTGTCGACGGTTCGTCGCTCTTCCCCTTCATCGAGGCCGGAAGCTCAGATCTCTACGTAGTGCCGCGTTTCCGCACGGTCTTCGTCGATCCGTTTGCGCCACTACCGACGCTGACAATGCTCTGTTCTTACTTCGACAAGGACGGCAAGCCGCTCGAATCGGCACCCGAAAACATGCTCGACAAGGCCTGCCGCGCGTTCACCGACGTAACCGGACTGCATTTCCATGCAATGGGCGAACTTGAGTACTACGTCATAGCCGACGATCCCGGCACCTTCCCCGCCACCGACCAGCGCGGCTATCACGAATCGGCGCCCTTCGCCAAATTCAACGATTTCCGCACCCTATGCATGAGCTATATCGCCCGCACAGGCGCCCAGATCAAATACGGACACTCCGAGGTCGGCAATTTCACGCTCGACGGCAAGGTATACGAGCAGAACGAGATCGAGTTCCTGCCCGTCGATGCCCGCGAGGCAGCCGACCAGCTGATGCTCGCCAAGTGGGTGATCCGCAATCTGGCACAGCGCGAAGGACTCGACATTACTTTCGCTCCGAAAATCACTGTCGGAAAGGCCGGCTCCGGCCTTCATATACACATGAAGCTGACACACGACGACGGCACAAGCGCCATGCTTGCCCCCGACGGCAGTCTTAGCGACGACGCACGCCGCGCCATAGCCGGTCTCATGGATCTGGCGCCTGCCCTGACGGCTTTCGGCAATGCCAATCCGACATCTTATTTCCGGCTCGTGCCTCATCAGGAAGCGCCCACCAATATCTGCTGGGGCGACCGCAACCGCTCGGTGCTTGTGCGCGTGCCCCTGGGGTGGACGGCCAAAGCCAATATGTGTGCTGCGGCTAACGGCGCCAAACGTGCGACTCCCTGCGAGGATGTCGACTCACGTCAGAAGCAGACCTTTGAGATCCGTTCCGCCGACTGTTCGGCCGACATATATCAGCTCATAGCCGGACTGGCGGTTGCTGTGCGCCATGGTTTCGAAATGCCGGATGCTCTTGAGGTCGCAGGCCGCCAGTATGTGGATATCGACATTCACAAACCTGAGAATGCCGCGAAATTAGCCTCGCTTCCGACTTTGCCCGCAAACTGCCCGGCCTCGGCCGACTGCCTCGAGGCCCGCGAAGGAGTGTTTGAGGAATACGGCGTATTTCCGGCCGGTGCGCTCAAGGCGGTGGAGAAACGCCTGCGGTCTTTCGACAGCGACCGGTATGCCCGCGCTCTCGGTGATCCGGAACTGATGCTCGAGATTGTCCGCGAACATTTCTACTGCGGCTGAACGCATACTTGAACAAAGCGGCGGCGCAAGATGTTGGGATATAAAACATTCCCAACATTATGCGTCGCTTCTTTCTGTTTATTGCATTGATTATCGGACTTTTTATGTCCGTGTCCTTGGCATCGGCAAAAAATATGGTCGACAGCCAGACCGATTCTCTGTTGAAAAGTCATAAACTTGTGTATATCGACGGTCGTCCCGCCGATGGTGAAATGGCTGCATACGTCGATTCCGTAAGAGAGCAGATCTCCAGGTTCTATTACGATCAGTTCCGTCATTTTTCAGATCCGGCAGCTCCCTATTTCCTTTTTATGAGTAAGGATGCGCAGCTCGCCATGGGTATAGGTGGCGCCGTGCGCATGCGTGCCTATTACGACTGGGGCGGAGCCATGCCTACCCCCGGTTTTATCCCCTATCTTATATCAATGCATCCCGATCCGACCAAAAAAAGGCATTTCGACACCACTCCGGCGGGAACATGTCTTTATTTCCGTGTTTTGGGCCGCAATAAGACACTCGGCGAGTATCAGCTTTATATAGAGGCGAATTTCGGGGGATACCAGTTCCGCGATTTCACCTTGAAAAAAGCATATGCGATCATCAATGACTTCACTGTCGGATATGCTACCTCGACTTTTTCCGATCCTTCGGCGCTGCCACCGGTGGTAGATGCCCAGGGGCCGACCAACAAGATAACTCCGACCTCGGTGCTGGTGCGCTATATGCCTGTGGTACGCGATAAATGGGTATTTGCCGTCTCGGCCGAGACTCCCTCGGCGGCGATAGGCGCCGACGGCACCGCAACCGCCAAAGTCGACAACTGGATGCCCGATTTCGCGGCTTTCGCGCAGTATCAGTGGGCGCCGGGCCAACATGTGCGGCTTTCGGGTATTGTGCGCACACTGTCGTACCGCGATATCGCTGCCTCGACCAATCATAACCGTGCGGGCTGGGGCGCAATGCTGAGTTCCGTGGCTCATGTAGGCGATAGGGTCACGACTTATGTCACGGGTTGCTACGGCCATGGCTATGCTGGTCTGGGGGGCGATCTCCTCGGCGACTATGATCTCGTGAGCGATCCGGCACGTCCGGGCTGGCTCTATGCGCCGGCTTCGGCAGGATATTGCCTCGGCTTGCAGTATAATTTCCGGCCTAATCTGTTTGTGAGCGGCAGTATGAGCCAGATGCGCTATTTGCCCGACCATACAGTCTCCCCCGACGAATATAAGTACGGCTGGGTCGCTACGGCCAATGTATTCTGGAATATGACACCGCGTATGCAGCTCGGTGCGGAAGTCAATATAGGGAAACGCGGCAATTTCAGCGGTCAGCACCGCTATGCGCGCCGCGCCGAACTTATGTGCATGTTTTCTTTTTAGGGACGATTTTTTTAGGGGCGAGTGGAGAGGTACGAGGAGCGAGGGACGAGGTACGAGTTTTTTCAGGGGCGAGGTACGAGGAGCGGGGGGCGAGTTTTCGCCCTCAGGCCTATAACCCTCGTACCTCGCCCCTCGCCCCTAAAAAACCTCGTACCTCGTACCTCGTCCCTCGCCCCTGAAGAAACTCGTCCCTCGCCCCTCTCAACTCGCTCCTAAAACCTAAAACCGGCCTCTGAGATAGGCGAGGACTTGCTGCTGCACGCGGCTGCGGAGCAGGGCGTTGGCGCCGAGGTATAGCGCCAGGCAGGTGAATGCTTCGGCGCTTAGTTTTAACAATGGCGTTTCAAAAAGACCGGAGGCGAGATACATCACCGGCACTATGACGGCCGTCAGGGCAAAATAGGGTATCAGATCGTACAGATAGCTCCATAGCTTTGCTCCGGTGATACGCACGGTGTAGAAGAGCGTCAGTACCCATGTGATCACAGAAGCCGCCAGCTGCCCCCAGAGCATTATGCCTATGCCGTAGACCGGATCGCCGGGCTGCGAGATTGCCAGAAAAGGAAGAGTGGCCACAAGCGCTATCAAGGCGGCGACATCGCGCACTATTTCGAGCCGCATGATGATGCGGGCATCTCCGAGGGCGAGGAGATAGTTGTTGTAGAGCGATATCATTACGGTGAAAATGCCGCGCAGGAGAAGAAGCTGAAAGAGGAAAATCGACGGATCCCACTTTTCTCCGAAGAGTGTGTGGAAAATCGGGCGTGCCATCACCATAAGCCCTATCATGGCCGGAAACAGGAGATAGGCCGTAAAGCGGTTCATTTTCGAGCATATGCGCCGGAACCGCTCGGGCTGATCCTGTACGGCCGAGAGTGTAGGCACGAAGGTCGATGTGAGTACCTGCGAGAGCGACGATATGCCCATCTTGCTCCATTTGTCGGCCTGGGTGTAGTAGCCAAGTGGCGCCATGCCGAGTCTGTTGCCTATTATAAAGGAGTAGATGTTGAGAAAGACGGTGTTGAGAAATGAGGTGAACATCATCTTGGAGCCGATGCCGAAAAAAGACTTCAGGGAGGCGGCGGAAATGCGTGGCAGGGGGCGCCATCGGGACGATGTCCAGAGCACGAGAGCCTTGCACGCACCCATGACGAGTGTCTGCCACACGATGGCCCATGCGCCGGCTCCGGCGAAAGCGAGGGTGATACCCGTGATGCCGCCGGCTACGAGGCCTATGAAATTGGAAGCCGCGACCATGCGTACGTCCATGGCCTTCATGAGGCGGTTGGTCTGCACGATGACCGACGCATTTAGAATCAGCGACAGGAACATGACCCGCGAGAGCGGTATGAGGCGCGGGTCGCCCCCGAATGACGCCGCCACGAGCGGTGCGCCGATGAAAAGCAGGGCATAGAGCATGGCCGACACCCCGAGGTTGAACCACAGCACGCTTGAATAGTCCAGCCGCGAGGGACGCTGTTTCTGCAGCAGGGCGAAAGAAAATCCGCTGTCGACAAGTAGCGATGCGAAGGCCTGGAAGACAAGTACGGCGCCGACGAGACCGAAGTCTTCCTGATCGAGAAGACGTGCGAGCACTATGCCGGTGACTGCATAGAGAACCTGTGTCGACAGCCGGTCGACAAGGTTCCATTTCAGAGAGCCGGCGGTGCGTTGTTTAAGAGATTGTCTCATAATATCTGTTAAACCACAGGCCAAAAAGTCTATTTATATCTGAGACGAAGGAGCATAGCGGTGGCTATGTGATTGAGCCGAAGAGATAAAGACGCTCAGAATTTTTGGAGGTGAAGCCTTTGAATCCATCATGGCGGATGTTTTGATTAGAATTGAAAGAAAGAGGGTGTGTTTTAACATTAGTGCTGTCTTGGTGTCTTTTTGTTAACTTGCCCATCATTCATCAGTCACATAGCCACCGCTATGCTCCCTCTTCATAATGTGCAATTTAAGCAAAAATCCACCAACCTGTGGTTTAACAGATATTATGAGACAACCTCTAAGGTTGCGCTTCACCGGCGGGTTCGACCTTTATTCCGATTGAACGGTTCGATGTCTTTTTGGCCGAGGCATGGTTGATGACCTTGCCCGATCCGGCTCCGGTGATTTTCAGCTCTCCCGGAGCATGGACGTGTATAATACCGGGCCCGAGAATGAAGCACGACATATTGTCGGTCGCGAGTGTGGAGGCGTCGATCAGCCCTGTGCCGACGTTGCGCAGTTTCACTTTGTCGGCTTTGCCGTCGAGGGTGAGGCGTCCGTTTCCGGCCGCTGCATCGCCATCGAGTTTTTCGGTGCTGAGACCGTGGACTTCGAGCGTGCCGTTTCCTATCTGTTTGGCTGTGAATTTCTGGGCAGGTACCGGGGAGTATACTCTCACTGTCGAGTCGCCGGAGTTCTCTACATATCTCAGCGAGGCGGAGTAGACATGTATCCTCGGCAGTCCGGCGAGAGGCTGTTCGTCGGCGAGGGTCTGTATGCGGAGATGTTCTTTATTGTTGGTGAACGATATTTTGGAGGCGAGATCAGGATCGGCGGTGAATACTACCCATCCGGCGGAGTCTGCGTTGCAGTGATAGTCGACGCCAATGCCGTCGACTACGGTGAGCGCGTTGAAGTTGGCTACATTCATTGTGTAGCGTGCGTCTTCCGCACGCGCGCATACATTTATAATGGAGAAGAGCAGAGTCAGGATAACGATTCGCTGTTTCATTGTTCGATTGTAGCTTGTGTAGGTGAAGACAATATGTTTTTTTCGATATGTTCGAGAATCGCCTCGAGTTCGTCGAGGGTGTCGGCCTTGAGCATGGCTATGCGCGTCGGCCTGAACCCGGGTATGCTTTTGAACAGGGGCGACGCGGCCAGATGACGGCGTATATGGAGAATGCCCCGGTATTCGTCGATACGCTCTATGCTCTCGCGTATCTGCCGGCGCAGCAGCGCGAATTTTTCGGCGTTGCTCACCTCGGCCACTTTGCCTGTGCGGAGATATGAAGTCATCTCGCGGAAAATCCACGGAGCGCCTATCGACGCGCGTCCGACCATCACGCCGTCAACGCCATAGCGCCCGAAAGCATCGACAACGGCCTGAGGCGTGCATATGTCGCCGTTGCCTATGAGGGGCAGAGTGAAGCGCGGATTTTCTTTTATCCGGGCTATCTCTTCCCAGTCGGCGCTGCCGGTATACATCTGCGAGCGGGTACGCCCGTGCACCGTAAGCGCCTGTATGCCGCAGTCCTGCAGCTGTTCGGCGAGAGTGCCTATGATTTTGGAATTGCAGTCCCATCCCAGACGGGTCTTGACAGTGACGGGAATATCGACGACATGCACTACGGCGCGCGTTATCTCGAGCATTTTTGGAATATCGCGGAGCATGCCTGCGCCCGCTCCCTTGCCCGCTACTTTTTTGACCGGGCATCCGAAATTGATGTCGAGAATATCTGGACGGGCTTCTGCCACGATTCTGGCAGCCTCTACCATCGGCCCGACCTCACGGCCGTAGATCTGTATGGCGGTGGGGCGTTCGCCTTCGGCTATATGGAGCTTGCGGGTGGTGGCGGCGATATTGCGCACAAGCGCGTCGGCCGACACGAATTCAGAGTAGGTCATGTCGGCGCCCTGCTCCTTGCAGATGAGGCGGAAAGAGGCATCGGTGACATCTTCCATCGGTGCAAGCACCACCGGACGCTCGCCTAAATCAACAGTTCCTATCTTCATATATAATACCCTCTTTTATTGGAATCGGGTGCAAAAATACGAAAAAATTGAGTGATTAAGAATTTTATAGACCATATCACCCAATTTCTTGGAATTTCGTCCTAATATTGCTATATTTGCTCGCCTTAAACTCTGTAACTTATGAGAAAACTGATACCATGTCTGTCGGTGCTTTTATGCGTCTTTGTATTTGCCTTTCCGGTGTTCGGATCCGACACTATTGTTGCCGATACGGCACGGTTCAGGCCGCTGAAACGCCCTTATATCATGAGCCTGACAATAGGCAAGCAGTTCCATACGGGCGATAGAGCCGATGCGCTACTCTTCGGAGACCGTAAATCTGTGAATACCGAGATATCGCTGCGCATGGCTGGTTTTTTCAATAGTTTCGTAGGGGCATACGGTCAGATAGATGTCTGCGGTGATCCGTGGAAAAGCGACTGGCAACCGGTGCCGGGTCTTGATTTTGAGAGTTATGAAATAGAGTGTGGTCTGGGATATGCTTTCTCGTTTACATGGGCTATCACAGCAGGAGCAATTTTCAGGTATGAGTTACATCGATGGCAGTTTTTCGGTCGAGTCGGTATCGGAACACGCTCTTTTGCATATGACGATCTCTACGCGCATCCATATAGAGATTTCGAATACCCGGCAGATGCCGGTGAGGAATACTACAGAGCCGAACGAAATATAGGAAGATTTATTATGGAGGGCGGATTCACATTCGGTTACCGTACCTCCAGATATGTCAGCATAATTATGGATATCAATTATCGTCATCGCATAGGATGCCCCGATGAGGTAGTACTGTCTGCTATGCGTCTAAAAGACGGGAATTCTTGGTATAGCGATGAAGATCCTGTGTTTGAAAGACGGTCATTTAAGACCAAAGCTTTTGGTAATGAACTTATTGTCCTTGTCGGAGCACAGCTTCAGTGCGATCTGAGCGGCTCGGGGAAAAAGAAGAACAAGGCTACAAAAAAAGCCCCCTGAGGGGCGAATATAAAAAAAATTACCCGTCATCACGACGAATAATCTTTTCACCTTAAATCTAATACCATGAAAAACTGATGCAAAGGTATAAAGAATTATGTTATACAACATGTTTTCGCAAGAAAAAATGCATCTGTTTAACTTGATTTAACAGATGGGCCGATATTGTTAATGCCTCTGGGTAAAAATTAACATAAAAAGTGCTTTTCGATATTTTCTTGCATTGTCCGGCTAAAATCGATGTGCTTGGATGGACTCCGGTCATGTACCGGATATGCAATGTGGCCGATGTCAAATTACTCACTTGAGGGTATTGACGGCAGTTGTGCGTTTTTTGTAATTTTGCGAGTTAAAAGAAAAATCTGTGTCTAAATGACTGACAATTCCTTTGAAAGAACAGATTCTCTCCGCGAACTTATACGTCACAACCCGTCGTTGCTTATGCTTATCCGCCGATTCGGCATATCGCTTGGCTTCGGCAACGGTTCGGTAGGCGAGATCTGCGAGCGCGAGGGCATCGATACGGATACCTTTCTCGCCGTGGCTAATTTTACGGAAAACCGTGCGTGGCGTCATTTCAATATCGATCTTGCCACACTGATGGTATATCTTAAGAATGCTCACAGCTATTTTCTGGACTTCGCTCTGCCTTCGATCCGGCGTAAACTTATCGAAGCGTTGCCGATGACGGAGCAGAATTCGGTGGCCATGCTTCTGCTACGGTATTTCGATGACTACTCCGAGGAAGTGCGGCTGCATATGGAATATGAGAATACTTATGTGTTTCCATATATACAGAGTCTGCTCGACGGTGTGCCCGGAGGCACTCTCGGTATAGCCGAGTTCGAGGCCCGCCATCATTCGATAACGCCGAAGCTCAACGAACTCAAGGAAATTTTTATCTGTCACTACAAGGGCGAGGGCAACGGCGATCTTCTCAACTCGGCTCTCTACGATATCATCGGCACCGAGCATGAACTTCGCGACCACTGCGCAATCGAAGACCGTATCCTCGTTCCGGCCGCGCAGAGACTCGAACCCAAGGTAGGCAAAGACGACGGCAATTCCGAACAGGCCCTGTCGCAGGAACTGACGGCGCGCGAGCGCGAGATCGTGCGCTGCATAGCCCGGGGCCTGTCCACAAAGGAGATAGCCGCAACCCTTTTCCTGTCTACCCACACCGTGACGACACACCGCCGGAATATCTGTGCCAAACTCGACATACACTCCGCTCCGGCCCTCACGGTCTATGCCATAATCCACAAACTCGTCGACATCTCCGAAATCAAAGTCCAGTAACTGTAATTTTTTGTGGATTTCGGGGATTATTTCTATCTTTGCGAAGCAAAGTCGGCGTGATGTCCGAGTTTCATATACACCGCTTAACAAAACGATGGATTACAGTATTTTAGACTTTCTGAGCCTTCTCGGAGCCGTAGGGTTGTTCCTCTATGGCATGAAGGTGATGAGCGAAGGTTTACAGAAGGCAGCCGGCGATCGTCTGCGTAATATTTTATCGGCCATGACCCGCAACCGTTTCGCGGGTCTTCTGACGGGCATAGTCATTACCGCGCTTATCCAGAGCTCGTCGGCATCGACGGTGATGGTGGTGAGCTTCGTGAACGCGGGTCTTATGTCGCTCGGCCAGTCGATGGCCGTCATAATGGGCGCGAATGTCGGCACTACATTCACTGCCTGGATCATAGCTCTATTCGGTTTCAAGGTAAATATATCGGCGTTCATGCTGCCTCTCATAGGCCTGGGCGTCGTTCTTTTATTTATGAACAAGAGCAAGACGAAGTCTATCGGCGAACTGCTGGTGGGTTTCGCCTTTCTTTTCATGGGCCTTGACCTGATCAGCGATTTCGTTCCCGATCTTCAGAACAATCCCGAGATGTTTGCCAGCCTGCGCGAATACTCGTCGCTGGGTCTGCGCTCCATACTTATCTTCGCGCTTGTGGGGCTGATCGTGACGATGGTGATACAGTCGTCGGCCGCCACATTCGCCATCACCTTGATCATGTGCAGCAAAGGCTGGATAACCTTTGATCTGGCATGCGCAATTGTGCTTGGCAGCAATATCGGTACTACCATCACGCCTATTCTTGCGTCGCTCAGCGGCAATGTCGCCGCCAAGCGGGCCTCTATGGGTCACCTTCTCTTCAATCTCCTCGGTACGATATGGTGCCTGTGCGTGTTCGTTCCTTTCGCCAACATGAACGCATGGCTCACCGAGCTTATAGGCCAGGGAGATCCCAATGCCCTCTATCATTATGTGACTGAAATCGAGGCTACCCAGCCCGAAATATACAATCATCTCTTCGACAATTCGCTTCCTGCGGGCCACGAGGTGCTCCGCAACATAGCGGCCATGCAGATGAGTGTGTCGTTCGGCCTGTCGATTTTCCACACGACCTTCAACCTCGTCAATGTCATAATCATGATATGGCTCACCGGGCTGTATGTCAAGATCGTAGAGTGGGTCGTTCCGTCCAAACATCGCGACGACGAGGAATTCACCCTCAAATTCATATCGGGCGGTCTGCTCAACGCCTCGGAACTCAACATCACCCAGGCCGAGAAAGAGATCAGCGTCTATGCCGAGCGTGTAGGGCGCATGATAGATATGGCGCAGACCCTTATCCATACCAAGGAGAAGAGCGAGGATTTCAACCAGCTCTATTCGCGCCTGGAGAAATACGAGGATATCTCCGACCGCATGGAGCTTGAAATCGCACATTACCTCAACCGATGCGCCGAGGGGCGCCTGTCGAACGAAGGCAAGCTGCGAATAGCCGCAATGCTCAATATTATCAGCGAGATCGAGAGCATTGCCGACAGCTGTATGGGCGTGGGCAAGATTCTCAACCGCAAGATACAGGCCGGTGTCGAGTTCAACGAAGAGATATACAAGAATATCGACTCGATGTATACCTATGTGCGCGAGGCCATGAACATGATGATCAGGCAGCTGGGAGATATCGAGAATGTCAACCAGAAGTCGCTGATAGAATCGTATAACAAGGAACGCGAGATCAACAACTACCGCAATACCCTGCGCGGTGCCAATGTCGGCAATATCAACGACAAGCACTACGAGTACCAGGCCGGTATATATTATATGGATATAGTCGGAGACCTCGAGAAGACGGGCGACTATATCATCAATGTCATCGACACTCTCCGCGAGAACTTCCAGAAGCGGCACGCATAAACCGGTCGGAATAGTGTTTCATTTATGAGAAATAGGGCTTCCAGGGCATTCTGGAAGCCTTTTCATGATAATATTCGGAAACAATAAAGATACAATTGTGTTACTCGTATTGTCTTTCCGGTCTAAATCATTTAATTTGCAATACTAAAACTGAAGTCATGCCGTTCACTCCAGCCATGGGTAATATACTGATTGTCGACGACGATCCTAATATCTGCGAGTTGCTCCAGGTCAACTTGCGGAGCGAAGGATATGCCGTAGACGTCCGTCCGGTGGCGGAGCAGATCGACTTTGATTCCCTCCGGACAACGCAGCTTGTCATTGTCGACGCCATGCAGCAGCCTTACAGCGGCATGGATCTGATATTCGACCTGAAAGACAATTCTGCCACGGAGCATATAGGCATCATCCTTTATTCCAATATCAAGAGCGAGCGCATAGTCATCGACGCGCTCGATGCCGGAGCCGACGATTATATCGTGAAACCGTTCTCGCTGCGCGAAATGGTCGCGCGCGTGAAGTCTGTCATGCGCCGCCACCGTGTTCCGGCCCGCTCGGCTGCAGTCATCAGCTTCGAGTCGCTCGAAGTGGATCTCAATTCGCAGACCACGCGTATCGACGGCAAGCCTGTCGCGCTCACAAAGACGGAATTCTCCATTCTTGCATTGCTGCTTAAAAATGTGAATACATATGTGTCGCGTGTAGAGATACACCGTAGCGTATGGGCCGACGATACTGCCGGAGTCAACGAGCGTATAGTCGATACAAACATATCGCGTCTGCGCAAGAAACTCGGCGATGTCGGCTCGCATATCACCAATCGTTCGGGACACGGCTATATGATAAGCTGATATGCTCTCCGGGTCGGGAGGAAATATCGGCGTGACAAGTTAAAGACTGTTAAGCCGGATGTTTGTGTCCAAATAACACTTATTTTTGCCATCCAGGAACATCTTTATGCCCTGTCGGGATATGCCTGTCCTGATGTGGCCGCGGCTTTTCGGAAGTGCCGCTCCTATGATTATCTATTACCGACATAAACACCTATGAAAAAACAAATCCTATATCCGATTGCACTGTCGTTTCTTGCGGCTGTGCCTCTGAACATGTCGGCCGCCGTGCCTGCCTATGATCAGGCGGCGGCGCTCGTATCCGCCCGCGCCGACGTGGCCAACTGGCAGAAATATCTCCCCGACGAGGTCTATGTGGCTCATGTATCAATTCCCGGCACACACGATGCCGCCACGGCGCACGAATGGGCTTCGGCCACCGGCCCGACCTATTCGACAACACAGGAAAAGACTCTCGACGAACAGCTTTCCGCAGGCATACGCGCCTTCGATTTCCGTCCGGGCATGACCGACGGCACGCTGTACTGCAATCACGGTACAGACCGGCTGAAACTTACTCTCGATGAGGCTTTCGTGAAACTGACGTCATATCTCGATGCCCATCCGACAGAATTCTTTGTCATACATCTTTTCAGGGGCAACATCTATCGCAGCGGCGAGGCCTCGACCGGCAACAAAATTCTTGGAGCAAAAGACGACGCCGCCTCGCAGAGCCAGTATAACGAGCTTTTCAACCAGTTCTTCAATCAGAAATACAACGATTATATAGTCGACTATACTCCCTATCTCAAGGTGAGCGATATCCGCGGCAAAATGGTTGTCTTCCGTCGCGACCGCATCGATTTCGCCCATATCGCCAAGGCCGGAAATCTTTCCAACTGGCCCGGTTCGGAAGAGCAGTGGTCGGCCGACAACTATGTGACGGCGACAAATGCTGCCGACGGCACTGTCAACGGCCGTATTTTCGCGACCGACGTCTCTTCGCCCGATAATGCCGACGAGCTGCAGATCGAGCTTTCGTCCATGACCGATCTCTTCGCACGTAACTGCACACAGAGTCTCCCCAACGATGTCAAGCGGCAGGACGGTATCTACAAACCGGACTGGTCTATGATATTCACCTCCGGAGCATATGACGGGGAGAATACCAAGGGATATCTTAAGAACGCCACATATACCAATCCGCACTTCACTTCCCTACTCCGCACCGCGCAGCAGAACGGTCAGAGCGGCCCGACGGGAACGGTCTTCTCCGATTGGGTGCTGACCGACTCGCACGACGGCTACGACACCAAAGGCGTCGAACTCGTCCCGGCGATCTACGAAAACAACTTCTACTACATCAAGGACTATATCCTCGACGACGAGCTCTTCAAAAACTCCGGCGGCGAGAATCTTTGGGAGGAAGGACGCCAGTATTTCATGCGTAATGTCGCGACAGGCGAACTGTTGTCGGCCGGTGCCGACTGGGGCACGCATGCCGCGCTCGGTAAATACGGAATCCGTATAACCCCTGCCTTTGATCAGTCCAACAATGTGTATGCCCTCAACACCACATTCACACAGGGCGGTGTCCTCAACGGTATCGGCGAGAATTATTTCGTAGACAATACATCGCCGGCACAGTTCTCGGCCAGGCGTGTCGGCTCCGGATATTACATGTTTACCCGAGGCGCTATGGCTCTGGGCGCCGTTGCAGCGTCCAACACTTATGCCGACGGGACGGCATATCTGGTCGACGGTGTCGCCATTGACGAGAACGATCCCATGCAGTGGTGGGAAGTGATTGCCGTCGACGATTATTTCGCCGAGGCGATAGCCGGTGCCTCCGGGGACAACGGTGCCGATATTTCCTATATGATCCGCGGTCATCGTTTCCTGCCTAATGACGGCGATAATCCCGATAACGGCGTGGCCGGCTGGACTGTTGTCACAAATTCATATTCGGGCGCTTTTGGCAGACAGGGATCGTCGCATATGGTTGTCGACGGCACAAATGCCTGGAACGACAAGGCCTGTCTTCTCCGCTGCTACAACGATAAGGCATCTACAGGCTGTGGCCAATATACGAACTGGAGTCTGAAAAAATCTGTCGCCGGATTGCCTGCCGGGGTCTATGAACTGTCCATGCAGATAACCCACGACAATGCTTTGGCCGGAAACAACGATACGATGTATAAAATCAACGGTGAGGATGTCTTCAAATCAGTTAAGGCTACCGACAAGACCGGTGCCGCCGATGTCATTGCCCTTTTCAGAGGAGAGACCGGTGCCGAATATGTTCTGACCCACAGGATAGTCCTTGCCGACGGCCAGGCTATAGAACTGGATTTCAGCAAGGCCGGAACCCAGTCTGCGACAAATTTCTTCCTCGATAATCTTACTCTCATATATTATGGCCCCGAGGAGACAACGGTGGAGTGGAGTATGGAGGGCGAGACCTACGATACCCTGATTCTGCCTTTCGATGCCGAGCTGCCCGAGGGATATGAGGCTAATCTGACGGCTGAAGCCGATGTCGAGGACGGCGACGGTTGCCATGTGCTCAAACTTACACCGCAGGGCCGCACGTTGAAGGCCAATGTGCCTTATATCGTGAAGAAAACGGCTGTGCAGCCCCGTGAGACGTCCGTACTATCGTTTACGGGCGTGCCTGTCAATGATCGCGACTCATATACCGTCGGCGCTCTCACGGGTACACACGTCGATGTCGAGGCCTCGGCCTCGCACTATGTGCTCGCGCATTCCATCGAAGGCTCGTGGTTCTCGCTTGACGCTCCGCGTACCGTTAAGGCCGCACATGCCTACATATCGAACGACGATACTCCCGGTTTCGATTTCGCCGAGCCGGTGGTCTACATCGGGGAAGATCCCGTATCGACGGGCATCGGTGCCGTGATCGCTCCTGACGCTCCGGTTGATGTCTACGATATCTCGGGTATTCTTGTGCGGCGAGGCGCCGAAGCCTTGAGGGCTCTCGACGGTCTCGACCGCGGAATCTACCTGCTTCGCGGCGATAATGCCACCGTTAAGGCTGTAAAACGATAAAAAAGCTTGTGAAAAGATAATATTTTCGGAAAAATGTTTGCGTTTCACGAAATATAGTTATCTTTGCATTGTTAAAAGAAGAATCATATGACGGCACTCAGCTTTTTTTACCCCTTTTTTTATTACTTTTATCATACCGATAGAAGCGGGGCGCTGTGAGCCATAATTATTATTGATATAATGCCCCGTAGGCCGGTAGCCGCGGGGCATTTTTTATAATATGAAAAAGAAGATAAGAGTAGGCATACAGGGTGTGGCCGGCTGCTTTCACGATGCCGCCGCCCGCGAGTATTTCGGCGACTGCGAGGTGGAGACCGTCGGTTTCGATACCTTTCCCGAGCTTTTCGAGGCCCTCCGTTACGACGCCTCGCTGCTCGGCATAGCCGCTATAGAGAATACCATAGCTGGCAGTATCATGAGCAATCATGAACTTTTGCGCGGAGCCGACCTGCGTATCATAGGCGAGCATAAGAAGCGTATATCGCATGTGCTCTGCGCCTTGCCGGGTCAGACGGTCGACGATATAGTCGAGGTCAATTCGCACCCTATGGCCCTGATGCAGTGCGAGCAGTGGCTTCGCCGTCATCCGCGCATGAAGATGGTGGAGCGTTTCGATACTGCCGGAAGCGCGCGTGAGATTGCTTCGGAGGGCCTTGCGGGCCATGCCGCCGTGTGCGGCGACTATGCCGCCCGTCTTTACGGCCTCGATATCCTTGCCGAAGGCATCGAGACGAACAAACGCAACTTCACGCGGTTTCTTATATTGGCCGATCCTCTTCTTGCGGCCGAATTCGGACCCGACGAGCTTGTGGCCGACAAGGCTTCGCTCATGTTCACGCTTCCGCATGCCGCGGGGGCGCTCTCGAAGGTGCTGGCTATCCTGTCGTTCTACGACATGAATCTATCCAAGATCCAGTCGGCGCCCATCATAGGCCGCGAGTGGGAATACCGCTTCTATGTCGATCTCACTTTCGGAAACGTGGTGCGCTACCGGCAGGCTCTCGAGGCGGTGCGGCCTCTTATCAACGATTTCAAAATTCTCGGTGAATACCGTTCTGCAATATATGACAAAGACTAAGGAAATACGCCCGGCAGGGCGTCTCGACCATGTGAGCGAGTACTATTTCTCGCGCAAGCTCAAGGAGATAGCACGTCTGCGGGCCGATGGCGTCGATATTATCTCGCTCGGCATCGGAGGGCCCGATCTTCCCCCGCCTTCAGTGGCCGTAGATGCGGCCGTGAAGTGCCTTGAGCGTCCTGATACGCATGGCTATCAGATGACCGTCGGGCTGCCGGAACTGCGACGTGCCTTCGCCTCATGGTACGCGCGCCGCTATGGAGTGACCGGACTTGATCCCGACCGCAATATCCTGCCGCTCATAGGCTCTAAAGAGGGTGTGCTCAATGTAGCGCTCGCCTTTCTCGATCCCGGCGACGGCGTTCTTGTGCCCGATCCCGGATATCCGACATATACATCAGCCTCGCGCATAGCGCTTGCCGATGTATTCACCTACCGGCTGAGCGAGGCTACCGGCTGGGCGCCCGATTTCGAGGAGCTCGAGCGTCTTCCTCTCGAACGCATAAAACTGATGTGGGTCAATTATCCTCACATGCCTACAGGTACGCCCGCGACGCTCGATATATTCGCCCGACTGGTCGATTTCGGCCGGCGCCACGGCATTGTGATTGTCAATGACAATCCGTACAGCATGATTCTGAACGACTGTCCGTTGAGTATATTCAACGTTCCAGGGGCCGAAGATGTGGCTCTGGAGATGAATTCGCTCAGCAAATGTCTGAACATGGCCGGTTGGCGTGTAGGCATGCTCGTCGGCAATCCCCGCTTTGTCGAATGGGTGCTGAAGGTGAAGAGCAACATCGACTCCGGCCAGCCACGCGCCATCATGGAAGGTGCTGTCGGCGCTCTCGGGGCGCCCGACAGCTGGTATGAGTCGCTCAATGCCGAATATCGGGCGCGTCAGGCTGTGTGCGGCCGCATAATGGACGCTCTCGGCTGTTCCTGGCGCCCGGGCCAGCAGGGGCTTTTCCTCTGGGGCCGTATTCCCGACAGCGAACTTAGCGCCGAGGCTTTTGCCGACCGGATTCTTGCCGAGAAGCATGTCTTCATAACTCCGGGCTTCATCTTCGGGTCGGCGGGCGAGCGCTATATTCGCATTTCGCTCTGTGCTCCGCTGCCGGTTCTCAAGGCAGCTCTTGAACGCTTGATGGAATAACATAAATTACGATAGACTATGATATTAGAGAAGATATTTCCGGATGAGATAATGGCGCGGCGCCCCTTCGTGCTCGCCGGCCCCTGCAGTGCCGAAAGCGAGGCGCAGACTCTCGAGGCTGCCCGCGCGCTTGCCGCCGCAGGCATCAAAATTTTCCGTGCCGGGGTATGGAAGCCCCGTACCAAGCCGGGTGGCTTCGAGGGCATTGGTTCGCCCGCCCTCCGGTGGCTGACCAAAGTAAAGGCCGAGACCGGCATGCTGATCGCCACAGAAGTCGCCAATGAGCGCCATACCCGCGAGGCCCTCGATGCAGGTGTCGATGTGCTGTGGATCGGTGCGCGTACGTCGGCCAATCCGTTCGCCGTGCAGGAGATCGCCGATGTGCTGGCCTCTCTTCCACAGGAACGTCGCGACTCGCTGGCCGTACTTGTCAAGAACCCTGTCAATCCCGATCTCGAACTGTGGATAGGGGCAATGGAGCGTATCAACGGCGCAGGCATACGGCGCATAGGCGCCATACACCGTGGTTTCAGCGCCTACGGCAAGCATATATACCGCAATCCGCCCAAATGGCGCATACCGATCGAGTTGCACCGTCGTCTGCCCGAGCTGCCTGTAATCTGCGACCCGAGTCATATCGGAGGCAAGCGGGAACTTATCGCACCTCTCTCGCAACAGGCCCTCGACATGAATTTCGACGGTCTGATCGTGGAGTGCCACTGCCACCCGGAGAATGCCTTGAGCGACAGCGCGCAGCAGATTACCCCCGATGTGCTCGCCTATATACTTGACACTCTTGTCATTCCTTCAGAGACAACATCGACCGAAAGCCTCGGTCTCCTTCGCAAGCAGATCGACCGTCTCGACGACGAACTTCTCGAGCTTCTTGCCAAACGTATGCGCGTGGCACGCGACATCGGACGCTATAAGAAGGAACACAATATGCCCGTACTCCAGCCGGGACGCTACAACGATCTCATGCAGAAGCGGGTGGATGCCGCCGTGCAGCTCGACCTTAATGCCGATTTTATTAAAAATGTGCTCGCCTCCATTCACGAGGAGTCGGTGCGCCAGCAAATTGAACTGCAATGAAGATACTGATACTGGGAGCGGGCAAGATGGGCTCGTTTTTATGCGATCTTCTGTCGTTTGACCACGATGTGGCCGTTTACGACCGAGATCCCGGCCGCCTGCGTTTCACATATAATGTGCGCCGCTTCGCCTCGCTCGACGAAGTGGCCGACTTCGGGCCGGATATGGTGCTCAACGCGGCTACGGTAAAATATACTCTCGAAGCATTCCGTCAGGTGCTGCCCTATATAGGTCCTGAGACCATGCTGAGCGATATCGCATCAGTGAAGAGGGGGTTGCCCGAGTTCTATGCCGGGGCCGGGCATCCATTTGTGTCAACACACCCTATGTTCGGGCCTACATTCGCCTCCTTGTCAAATCTTGCCGACGAGAACGCAATTATAATCAGCGAGGGAGATCCTGCCGGGATAGCCTTTTTCGAAAAGCTCTATGCCTCGCTCGGCCTTCATATGGAGCATTATACATTCCGTGGACACGATGAGACCATAGCATACTCGCTGTCTGTGCCTTTTGCGTCGAGCCTTGTGTTCGGCGCCGCAATGAAACATCAGCCGGCACCCGGCACCACTTTCAAGCGCCATATGGCCATCGCACGCGGCCTGATGAGCGAGGACGACTATCTGCTGTCGGAAATCCTCTTCAATCCCGACTCCGTGGCACAGCTCGACCGCATTTGCGCTTCTCTTGCCGAACTCCGCGACATCGTGGCCTCCCGCGACTCCGCCGCCATGGCCGCCTACCTTGCCGCCGTCCGCAACAATTTAGGCTGACAGGGTGCTGATAAATCAGGGTTTCCAAGGTCCTTAAAGTCATTAAGGTCGTTAAAGACCCTAAAGACCTGTCAGCTCAATAGCTCGTCAGCCTAATAGGCCAGGGCTACGTTATCGACCCAGAGGGTCATGCCGGGAATGCCGGTGTAGGGTTTGCCGCTGCCTGAGGAGAACATCACTATGAGGTGTGTGGGTGTGGCCGAGGCTTCGTCCCATCCCACTTCATGCACGGGCACCATCTTGCCTTTCGAGTTGCGTGCATAGTAGCTGTTTTCCTCGGCTATGAGACCCATATTGGGCTTGAAAAAAGATTTTCCGGATATGTCGCCGTAGTTTACGGCAAGTTTATGACCGTTTTTCCAACCGTCCGTCGCGTGTCCGAGCAGTTCGCGGCCTGTGCCGACACGCTTGGCATAGAGATTGCCGTCTTCGTCTTCCCATCGGCGCTGGAGGATTATGAATACCTCGGCCTTGTCGGTGCCGGGATATGTCTTTTTCTTGCCGAATCCGCTTGAATATACAATTCTGCCTCCGGTCGGAATTTCGAGTTTATAGTCGTAGCGGAGTGCCGTAGGGCGTTTCGTGAAAGGAATGCCCATTTCCATTTTCGAATAAGGATCGGAGGTTGATTTTATAGGCTCGAACATCTGGCCCAGGAAAAGTGTGCCCGCTACCATCACGTCGATGTTGATTATGCCGATGGCCTTGCAGTTTTCCATCTGTGTGCAGAGTTTGGCGCATTTGTTGCCTGCCGCGCGCTCGTCGGGATAGACGGCGTTGCTTGTCTTGGTTATGCCCATCACCTTTGCCATGACATTCGACGACGCCCAGGGCGACCCGCCCTGATTGACATAAGGCTCGTCGCCGTCTATGGTCTTTGTCGGCCCTACGGCATACACCTGCCGGATATTGCCGCCGATGACCCGCGATTCCTTGATGTTGCGGGTGACCCAGTTGTTGAAATCGCCGAAAGGTATCGGCTCGGATCGCTGGGCCGAAACGCCTAAAGATATGGCTATTGCTGTTATTGCGATGAATCGTTTCATAAGATACGTTAAGCATGTATATGAAATAAAAACACACACGGGGGGGTTGCTGTTCAGAGCGCAAAGATAGGCCGATTACCCGTCTGATACAAGAAAAGAGCGTCGGTGACGCTCTTTAGTCCAAATAATAATACCTTTTGACTACACTTCCGGCTCGGTGTATACATATGCTCCGAGATCGGGCGAGGTTCCCCGCGGTCGGCCATAGGCATCGGCAGGTGCGGCGTATGCCGGATCGGCGGCGCCGATGGCCGGTGATTCGGGCATCAGACGGTAGTCGAACAGATATTCCGATCGTATGGTGTAGTAGAGCGGGTCGGCATCCCATATGCATTCGGTGAAGTTGTCGTCGTCGGAGCCTTCGCTCTTGAAGAGACAGCGGTGCAGCCGCACACCGGTATCTGTGAGATCTCCGTGCGACAGATCGGCCCCGAGGCCGTAGATGATAGTGTTGGTGATGTCGGCTTTGAGATAGGGCAGTCCCGAACCGTCGTCGAGGCCTGTCTTTTCGTCGGCGCCGAGATGTCCGAACGCGAGGGCCGGCCCTGAAATTGCCGCGAAGAGATAGTTGTTTGCGAGGGTGCAGTGGTTGAAAGTGTGTTGGCCTCCGTGAAGATAGACGAGGCCGGCGCCTCCTTCGGCAAATTCGCATCCGGTGGCCTCGACAGAGCTGTGCACCGCTTCGAGCACGAGACCGGCTGAATTGTGGAGCCGGCAGTTGAGCATGGTCAGGGAGGTGTCGGTTGAAGCGCCGTCGCCTTCGACGGCTACGCCGTACCATGTGTTGCGTATGTCGGTATGGGACAGTATATTTCCGTCGGATTCTGGCGCGAAGTAAACGCCGCCCCACTGGCGCGACATGATGTCGAACGAGATGTCGCCTACGACATTTCCAGTGCGGTCGCCTGCCATGTTCACCGGCGCTTCGGCTGTGCCTTCGGTAATGAGTGTGCCACGCACTATCAGTTCGGCCTTGTCATGAAAGCACAGTGTGGTGCCGGGTGCGAGAGTGAGAGTTGCACCGGGAGCTACGACCAGGGAGTCGAATATCTGATACGGAACCGCTGAGTCGAAGCGGGTGTCGGCCGCGATGGTCTCGGCGCGTAGACGGCGCACGTTCTGGCCGTCGGCGCGTAGCACCACGCTGCTCACGACACCGTTGGTGGTGAAGTCGAGTTTTGCTTCGACAGCGACGGGCTCGTTGGCGTCAACTTCGGGCAGAGTGGCCTCCACAAACACGTAGATCGAGTCCTTTGAGCGGATCTCGACATTGGAGAAGCTGGTGCCGCTGATACCGTCGACGTTCACACGGAAACGGGAGGCGTTTTCGCCCGACAGACGGATATCGCTTATCGACAGCGACTTCGCATGCGGATTGTAGACCATGAAGCGGCTTGTCGGCGAAGGTTCTTCGGTGAATATGACACCCATATGCAGGGTATCGGTCGAAAAAACGGGCTGTTCGGAGGGCGAGCTCGAAAATCCGTCCTCGATGCACGAAGCAAGTCCGAACGAAACCGCGATTATGGCGAGGAAAGTGATAATTGTCTTCATTGCTATATTATAACGCAGATTTACCCGATTTATTTTGGCGCATAAAAAAGACCAATCCGGCAAGATTGGTCTTTTGGTTTCTGTTGGCGTCGTAATCAATAGCTGAAGACTGTAAAGGAGTAGGGGGGCAGTGTCGCTTCAGGAAGGGCGACGGTCGTACGGGCGGATTTTGCCGTTTCGTCGGCAGGATCGCCGGTAAGTTGCTCCGCGCTGACATTTTTCGCTTTTATGCCGAGTTCCGACAGATTGGCTTTGAGGGGTACGGGCAGCATGTTGACGAGTTTGACAACGCGGCGCCCCGTCTTGCTGTCGGCGACAACGCTCACTCCTATGCGGGCCTTGACCTTGGGGTCGGACGAGTTGACGGCGAGTGTGGTGGGAATATAGCTGTCGCCGCTATTGTTGCCGTAGAGGCGCTGCACATAGTATTCGGGAGTGGGATATACGTCGGTGTTGTCGAAATATATCATGTCGGGGCGCCACTGGGTGTGGCCGTTCTTGGCCAGCAGAGGAGCATATGAAGTCATTGCTACGACATCGCCGTTGCGCTCGACGTCGGTGAGATACAAGGCATCGGAGAGGGCAGTCTCGACGTTGTTGGGGCGACCCGGCAGATGCGAGGCATATTCGCCGAGGTATACCTTTGTGCCGCCGCGGGGATAGCTGTCGTAGAAGTCGCGGTTGTAGATGAGCCATCCGGGGGCGACATAGTAGTGCTCGTCGACCATCGGAATTTTGAGTTCGCGTGCGAGCTGCCAGCCGCGTTCATAGTCGGTACCCTCATAGAAGGGGCCGACGGTGCCTATCACGGTTATTTCGGGGTGCGCGGCGCGCACGGCATCGTAAATCATCTTGAAGCGGGGCACGAATACTTCGGTGATCATGTCCTCGTTGCCGATGCCTATATATTTCATGTTGAAAGGCTCGGGATGGCCGGCGGCGGCACGCAGCGAGCCCCATTTCGAGTCGGCCGGGCCGTTGGCATACTCGATGAGGTCGAGCACGTCCTGTATGTATGCGGGCATGTCTTCCATCGGAATGCCGTTCTGCTGGCCGTATGTATCGATGGCGCATGTCGAGTGGCTGTGAGGCTGGCCCGAGTTCTGGCACGGGACGCCTGCGGCGAGCACCGGCAGCGGTTCGGCGCCGATGTCCTCGCAGAACTGGAAGTATTCGTGGTATCCGAGTCCGCGGGTCTGGTGATAGCCCCAGAGATTGCGTAGGGGCTTGCGGGCCTCCAGTGGACCGATAGAGCCTTTCCAGTCGTAAATATTGTCTATACCGTCGCCGTGGGCCACGCAGCCGCCGGGGAAGCGCACGAAGCGCGGGTGGATGTCGGCGAGTTTCTGGGCGAGGTCAGCGCGGAGACCGTTCTCGCGTCCGAGGAATGTCTTCGCCGGGAAGAGCGACACCATGTCGATGTCGGCTTCGGCGCCTTTGGCGAAGCGCAGTGTAAGTGAGGCATCGGTGCACGATGCCGAGGGTTTCAGCTCGGCCTTGTATGTATTCCACGAGTCTCCTTTTACGCTGATCGTCTTTGTGGCGAGAGTCCTGCCGCTTTTGTCCGTTAGGCTTACGCGTATTTTGCAGAGGGCGGGAGCCGAGGCCATGAGCGAGAAACGGTAGGTCTCGCCTTTTTTCACGGCGATGGAGTCGTAGCCCTCGTTGGAGAGTGCGAAATCGCCGTGTGCCGAAATATGGGCGTAGTGCGGGTTGTTGGGGTGTACGGGCTTGTCGGTCAGAATAGACATGGATCCGTCGCCTTCGGTGCTCCAGGCGCGTGTGGCATTCCATTTCTGGTCGCCGGTACGGTCGGACGGTTTATATTCGAAGTCGCGGTTCTGCACCAGTTCGGCGTAAAGTCCGCCGTCGGCTCCGTAGTTGATATCTTCGAAGAAGATGCCGACGAGCATGTCGGATATCGGCCTGGCCGGCGCGTTGGCCGGGCTGACTGTCATGTTTACTTCTTTGAGCCCTGCGAAGCGCTTGCTGTCATCGGCGGCACGCTCGCCGTAGAGGCGGTCGAGCGAACGGCGGTGTTCCACGAACTTTTTAAGACTGTCGACAAGCGCGGCGGGGGCTTTCTGCACATAGCCGCCATAACGTTTGCCGTCGATCGTGGCGCTGTCGGGCGTAAGTGCGTTTGCCGGATACATGTCGCGCGGCAGATCAAGGGGCGATGCGAAGTACTGCTGCGGTGTCCATGAGGCGAAGTCGGCGGTGCTTGTGAGGGCCGTCACGTCGCCGTCGGGCGAGGCATTCCATATGGCCGTCCAGCGACCGTCGGCACCGTTGACAAACAATTTAGGTCCGAACATTTTCTTGAACGAGCCCCATGGGCCGAAGTCGCTTCTGACGAAATCGTATCCGAGAGGTTGCCACTGCGACGTGCTGTCGGTGCGCCAGGCCAGGCGCAGGCCCGAATTGCCGTCGGGCTCGGCATAGTTGAACAGTTCGATGTCGGCGGCCTTTACCGACGAGGCTTCAAGCGTCAATGCAAGAGCTAATGGTATGATTTTGGTTAACATAGTGCAAATATAGGACATAAAAACAATGTATGCAAATTAAGAGGGTGTTTCATAATATCTGTTAAACCACAGGCCAAAAAGTCTGAGATG
>CAJKRG010000020.1 GCA_905202215.1 uncultured Porphyromonadaceae bacterium | reverse complement strand
CTGTAACCTTCTGATCCGTAGTCAGATGCTCTATTCAGTTGAGCTAAGGAGCCGTTTGGCCTCTGCCTTATTTGCGAGTGCAAAGTTACTACATTTTTATTTTACCTGCAAATTTTTTGCAAAAATTTTAGTCATTTTTTTGACAATCAGGATCGGTAGAAGTTTCGTGTTTCTTGAGCTATATTCTGCCTGCCGCCTTGAGGCGCCGGGTTTAGGCTATAGCGGCAGGCAGGAATGTGTTTTTATCAGTTTGAAATTATTGATGTTTCATTCGGCTTTCATCAGGCGTATTTCGTAGATATTGGGAGTGTCCTTGTCTTTGCCTGCGGCGATCTTGAGGGTGTGTGTGGCCTGCGGATCGTTGATTTTCACCGGGATTTCGATAATGGTCGGAGCGCCGTATTCGTTACTTTCGATGGTTCCGATGGTCTTGCCGTCGAATAGGACGGATGCCGAACGTGACGGTTCGGGGCGGTAAGATATACGCACTATGTCGGCCTCTTTGCCTTTTCCTGCAATGTTGTAGCAGAACCAGCCTTCGCGCCAGGCGCGACGCCAGTGCGTGTCGCCGTCGTAGCCCGTCTCGGTGCGGTCCATTTTCACGAAATGATCGCTTTCCGGTTGCTGTTCGCCGCATATCACCATATCGGCGGTACGGGCATCGAGCGCGTCGCGGCGTTGTTGCTCCGCTGCTGTCTCGGCAAGTTTATTCTGAAGTTCCGCCGGTTTCATCACAGGCCAGTAGACCATATACCGGCATTCGTTGAGCGATGAGAACGGCACCAGTCTCATGCCCTCGTATTTCTCAGGATATACGCCGGAGAGAGTGAATACGAGATCTTCGCCTTCAACGGGCTTGATGCACTCGGTGATGTCTGTGGCTTCTGTTACTATTACAGGCATATCCTGAAGTGGCAGGCGCGGGCCGGCGGCGATATGTCCGCCGCGGCTGTCATCGGCCATAAGACCGTCCTGGCGGTCGGTTCCGAGATCTGCAGCCAGAACTATCGGACCGTAGAGGAACGAGTAGTTTGGCGAGCTGTCAGGCAGCTGTTCGGCACGCAGTTCCATAGGGAATGTCACTGTCATACTGTCGCCGGGCTGCCATGTGCGGTCTACTGTCAGATAGCCGCCGATGATGTCAATGTCTTCACGACTGCCGTTGACCTCCAGCGAAGTTTTGTAAGGATCTGTCCATCCGGGCACACGCACTTTCACGGCAAAAGATGACGGATTGGCCGGATTGACGGTGATTGTGGTCTTGTCGGAGGCGGGGAAGTCGGTGTGCTGTTCGAGAGTGTTGCCGTTCCAGCTGAGTTGCGAGGGAATGAAGAGGTTTACATAGATGTTGCTGTCGGCGTCGGCCGCATAGATATATTCACCGTAGCGGGCGTGATTTTCCATGCCCGAGCCGACACAGCACCAGAAGCTCGTCTGTGGCTGCGAGTAAACACGGTAGTGTCCCGAACGCATTGGCGTGAAATAGACGAAGCCGCCATTGTCGTGATTTTGTGAAGAAAGGATATGGTTGAAGATGGCACGCTCTCCGTAGTCCATGTATGACGGTTTGCCGCTCGATTCATACAGCATACGGGTGAGGCGGAGCATATTATAGGTGTTGCAGGTCTCGGGTCCCTGCTCGCTTTCGAGCATGCTTGAGAAATCGTCGGGCGAATGGAAGTGTTCGCGCACGCTGTTGCCGCCGATGGAGACAGAACGCCTGGACGTTACGTCGTCCCAGAAAAATTCCACGGCCTTTTCCCAGTCGGCATTGTTTTCGAGATCCGCTATGCGCTTGAATCCGATTACTTTCGGTATCTGGGTATTGGCATGCATGCCTGTAAGACGGTCTTCTCCCTGAAGCAGAGGCTCGAGCACGGTGTTGTGGCTGAAGCGGTGGGCGAGACGCATATATTTGTCATCGTCGGTAATAGCTGCAACATCGGCGAAGATTTCGTTGAGGCCGCCGTGCTCGCTGCGCAGCATTTCCTGAATCTGTTCGTCGGAGAGCTGCGATACTTCTGTCTCCATCCAGTCGGAGAGAGCAACGAGCATGTCGCGGGCATCTTCACGATGGGTCTGCAGCCATGCGTCTTTTAGGCCGGCATAGGTTTTGTGGATATTGTAGAGTGGTACCCAGCGGCCGTTGAGGTCGAATCCTCCGGCCCGAATGTCGCCTCCGGCCACCTCGGCCCACATGGCGCGGCCGCCCGGAACGCCGCAGAGATAGCCGTCGCCGGCCGCGTCCTGTGCGCGTTTGAGTTCGGAAAGCATATAGTCGAGGCGTCGGCCGATTTCCTCATTTCCGGTGGCGGCATACATGTATGCGAGAGCCGACAGATAGTGGCCGCCGATATGGCCGTCGAGGCCTGTATTTTCCCAGTTGGTGTAGTTTTCGGCTTTCGGCTTGAGTCCGGCTTCCTTGAGATAGGGCGCGAGCAGACGGTCTGCGTCTATTTCGAGGAGATATCCGAGGTCGAGATCCTGGGCAT
The DNA here is from genome assembly GCA_905202215.1 of uncultured Porphyromonadaceae bacterium. GTDB lineage: Bacteria > Bacteroidota > Bacteroidia > Bacteroidales > Muribaculaceae > CAG-873. Next base: position 43,433 of record CAJKRG010000020.1, on the reverse strand, counting down.
GTCTGAAAGGGCCATCGGTGAGGCGCACATTTTCAGCCGGAAAAGCTGTGACAGGCGTATTTTCAGCTTCATGGATTCGGGTCGTGTGGCCGCAGGAGACCGCTGCAAGAGCGATCACGGGCAGAAGCACTTTTTTCATGGTAATGATTTTGGTTTTATCTGGTTGCGGGGGATGCTTTATATCCTATTTTAGCAAAGCCTTTGGTTATGGCCTCGACGTTGGTTTTCTTCGGGTTGAAGACAACGGTCACAGTCTGTTCGGGAACAGAGGTGGCTATACTCTTTATGCCTTTTTCGAAACGAAGATTGGTCTTTATTTTCTTTTCGCAGTTGGCACAGCTCATTTTGGGCTGTACGGTGAATACTACGGTGGAATCGGCGTTTTCTTTTGCGGTAGCGCTGCCGCAGACAGCTGCCGCTATGGCTATGGCGATGATTATTTTTTTCATATGTCTGAAATGTAGGAGGAATTGGTTGTCAGAGGTATTTTGTGAAGTTATAGCGCACTCCGGCATAGATCATTGCGCCGTGGAGCGGCGCATGAACCATTGTCGCGTCAAAATCAGGTCCCCAGGGATCGGAGGCGCCTATTACTGGATTTTTCTGGCGGTAACCTGTGAGATTTTCGCCTCCGATGTAGATGCTCCAGTGTCTGAAATTGCGGGTCAGTTGGGCGTTGAGCATAGCGTATGCCTTGTAGCGCTCTTCCCATAGCGGATGTTCTGTTGCGGGAAGAGGATTGCGGCCGGAGCCGTTTATGGCGCATGTGACGTCGAGTTGCCAGATACCCATATCGGGTGTCCAGCCGAGTGTGAAGAGTCCTTTGTCGCGTGAAGTGAGCGGTTTTGTAACGAGCCCGTGTCCGTAGTCGGTCTTGACATCGGTGAGGCGGTATGCCGCAGTGAATGCGAGATCATCGAGGATGTCGAACGTCAGTTCGGCCTGGAATGTATGCGAGTAGGATCGACCTCCGGCCGTTGATATGTATGCGGCGTGGGGATCGGCGTCGAGGTCGACTTTCAGCTGGTCGGTGAAGCGGGTGTAGTAGTATTCCGCGCTCAGTCCCAGCCGTCGTGAACCGAGCATGATGTAGCCGTTGGCTGATGCGCCGGCATTCCATGCGCTTTCCTGCCGCAGATCGTCCGCTATGTATATGGCCCGGGAGGAGGCGAGAAGATTATGGTATTCGGCCATGGGGTGGGGGGAGCGGTAGCCGCGTCCGGCCGACAGCTGCATGGTGAGGGGTGTGGCGATATTATAGCGAACATGTAGGCGCGGAGTATACATCATGCCGTAGCGCGAACTGCGGTCTATGCGCATACCTGCCATGGCTATAAGGCGGTCGTCGAGATTGTAGGTGTACTGGGCGTAGATGCCCGGAGTAGTCTCGTGTGAGTCGGCCGGACGGTATGTGTCGTCGGATGTGTTGAGCGGCGGCAGCATCTGGTGATAATTGTCGTATACGAGGCTGAGACCTGACGAAAGAGAATGTCCGCCGGTCCATTTTCGCTCGAACATTGCCGAGAGATAGGCGTCGCGCTGAATCACAGAGTAGCGCCGGTCGCCGTAAGAGGCATTCATGTCGTGGAAATTGGCCGATGCTATGAGAGCTATGTTGCCGTCGTTCTCACGGTCGAATATATATGCGTTTTTGGTAAAAGCTTCGACGCGGCGGGTATCTATATCGATTACATAGGGGTTGGTGTAGTGCGCTCCGTGGGCTATCTGCCCGCTGCGGCGGTTTTCGTCTATCCACTTCACGGCTGCCTGAAATACATAGGCGGAGCCGAGATAGGCCCAGCGGTTCATTGCAGCGAACTGACGGGTCCGGGGCATGTCGGCGAATCCGTCGTGATTGTTATCGTGGGCCTTGAACGCATTCTCTCCGTGAATGAGCAGGGCTGTGCTCCATTTGTCGCCTAAATGTATGTTTCCGTCGAAATTGCCTTCGATTTTGCCCATGTGGTCGACATAGGCATTCAGTGACAGAGAGGGATCGTTCTGAGGCTTTTTCATCTCGATGTTTATCTGTCCGGTAATGGACTCGAAGCCGTTTTTTACCGAACTGGTACCTTTCGACACCTGGATGGACTGGATCCAGGGGCCGGCTATGTATCCGAGGCTGAAAGGCGCGCCCGCTCCGCGCAGTGCCGGCACATTTTCCGAAAGCATCTGGACATATGCGCCCGAAAGACCGAGCAGCTTGATCTGGCGCGCGCCGGTGGCGGCGTCGCTGTAACTTACATCGACCGACGGATTTGTTGTGAAACTTTCTCCGAGGCTGCAACATGCCGCACGTTTGAGATCGGAGGCGGTGATCAGTTCGGAGTTGGCGGCGGTGCCGCGCATTTTCAGCATCGAGTGCTTGCCTGTCACGACCACTTCCTGCATTTCGACGACCGCTGTATCCGGCTCTTCGGCAAAAACCGAGGCACCGCACAATAGAAATGCAATAAATGATTTTAGTCTAACTTGATTGGTCATACTCATTTGGATCGTACAAAATTACTACATGCCGCTAAAATCCTCCGCACCACAAATGTTATTAAATCTAAATTGCGACTGTATCGTTATGAAAAGGATACAGTCTAAAATCGGTTTTTAGAACAAAGAGCATGTTACAAATGTTATCAAATCATAACGAATGCTCTAAAAGTGAAAAATATGCGCCCGAATATAGTTGGAATCAAAACGGCCGATATAAGGCCGGTGTTGCAGATGCTGCTGACTGCGATGATGTCGGCAGCGCTATTGTTCGTATCCTCTTCGTGCCATAATAATGAAGAATGGGATGAAATGCCTCTGGAAATTGCCGATTTTGTGTCGAAATATTTTCCCGGTGAGGGCATAGGATCTTATTCACATAGCAGCACGGGATATCATGTGAGAATCGATGACGGTCCCGGAATTACTTTCGACAACAACTATGCATGGGAGGTCGTCGACGGCTATGGCATGCCTTTGCCTCAGGTGATGCTTTTCGATCAGTTGCCTCCGAGACTGTACGCTTATCTTCAGGATTCACAGCAGCTCGACTCCGTGTTCAGTATGGAGCGCGACAGCCTCCGGTATACTCTGTCGTTGCTGAATTCAGATCTGATTTACGATATAAAGACAGGCGCTATAAGCGGTACCGTACCAAGCTCTTAATTGGCCTTGCGGCGGAAGCGCAGGCGTGAGCGGAGGGTCGGAAAATTCAGTTCGAGGACTTCGCCGGCAATACCGATTGTGGCGCTTGCTTCCGGGTCGGCCATATGACGCGTGGCGTCAACCCATTCGAGGTCATAGTGGCCCTCGAATGCCGTATTTATAAGTTTCCCTTTGATGTCAAGGGCTTCCCAGTCGCCCGGAGTGTTTTCGGCACCTGAGAGATAGATTATGTCATAGCCATAGGGCGCAAGGACGGTGGCTATAGTGTATTTGCCGCCGAGGCGTGCCTCGTCGGTATTTATATCTCTGTCGAGATATTCCCATACCGCTTCCATCGGATCGGCTGAATCTGCAATGTGGCCGATGAGTTCTTCCTTGGTTTCGAACGGTGCCTTGTCTTTTGTACCGATGTTTCGGATAATCAGAGTGTGGCGCAGTATTTCGCTTCCCTCGACCGCTTCGGCACGGAGTGTGTCGCCACAGAATGGTACAGGAACGACGGTATTCGCCTTATCCGAGCCGAGTGTGAGTGCACAGCCCGAAGCGGTGCGGCGCAGTACGATCGAGAACGCAGGATTCCGTCCGATGTTGCATTCGAAATCGCCTGTGGCGATTATGCTCAGACTGTCGGCTTTTTCCCGAGTTATGGTGTAGCGGGCTTTTGCAGGAAACAGCGGGTCGTCGAATGATGAGGCTATGACTTCTGCTTTTGCGAGACAGATCGTAGAATCCGTGTCGTCGGGCCACGATAGTGTCATTGTATGTCTGCCGTGACCCTGGAGCCCATATCGTATGTGATAGGAAAAATCGGTCGCATTGCCCGTGCTGACAGATACCGGAGGTTCAGCCCCGGCTGTCGTGAAGATGGAAATGAGCAGTGCTCCGATAAGTCTTTTCATTTCATGAGAGTTTTGACGGCTTCGGTAAAATCCGCATCGGGCATGTCGAACGGCAGCCAGTGAATCGTGAATCCACGGCGCTCCATGCCTCTGAACCATGTCATCTGCCGTTTGGCGAACTGATGTATGGCGATTTCGAGATCGCGCTCCATTTCCTCGCGCGATATGCGTCCGATGACGTGAAGAGTGAGGTATTTGTATTCAAGGCCGTAATATATGAGCGCTTCCGGATCTACCCCGGAGGCAATAAGGCTTTCGACTTCCGCGAGCATGTCTTCGCGGTAGAGGCGTCGTCGCAGCCGCTCCGTGATGAGCTTTCGGCGTTTGTCGCGGTCTATATCGATACCGACGATAACAGCCGGAACAGGTTCGGCACCTCGTGTGTCGGCTGCGAGATCGGGGTTGTCGAGATAGTAGCGTTCTATCTCGATGGCGCGGACGGCACGGGCGCAGGTATCGACATCGGTGGTATTGTGCAGCCGTTTCATCGAGCCGAGAACAGCGGTGAGTTCCTCAAGGCTTTTTCCGGCAAGCGATGCGCGCAGAGCCGGGTTGACAGGTACTTCCGGAAGACGGATCCCTTTCAGAAAAGACTCGACGTACATGCCGGTTCCGCCGACAATCACGGGGAGCCGGTGTCGTGCCTGTATGTCGTCGACAGCCTGACGGCAGTCTCGCAGGAATTCAAACAGATTATATTTCGAGCCTGGCTCGGCGATGTCGATGAGGTGGTAGGGGACGTCCTTACCGTAATCGGCAAGGTCTTTGCCGGTTCCTACGTCCATGCGGCGATATACCTGTCTCGAATCGGCACTCACTATCTCGCCGCCGAGAGCACGGGCGAGCGCAACTCCGCGGCGTGTCTTGCCGCAGGCTGTCGGACCGACGACCGCGATAACCTTTTTCATCCGAGTTTGCGGCTTTTGGGCTTGAGAAGGCTTGTAAGGCGTTCCCAAAGCAGACGTGTGCGGTAGAAACGGCGGTCTTCGTTCTGCTGCGCCACATCGAACCACGATTCATCGTCGTAGTCGACGGCCCAGTCCTTGAGATCGCGCAGACGGAACGTCGGCCGATAATGCTTGATCGGATACAGACGCCGACCTTCGCGGTCATAAGTCTTCCATGCCATCGTGATGGTGTGGATACGGTATAATTCGTTGGCGAGCACCGGACTGAGCGAATTTGTTGCAAGTCCCGTATCGAGCATATATGGGTTAAACCACTTTTTCTTGTCGTCTGTGCTGATTCCGTTGTCGCTGTCGACAAAAACGGCATAATGGATCATATTGGAATTGGAGGCGAATGCCCGGTTCGTGAAGCAGTAGCGGAGGGCGTAGTCCTCTATTCCGCTCAGTTCCGTGAAAAGCATTCTTGCTTCGTGGTCCCCCATGCCGGTCCGGCGTTCCACACGTCCTTCGACCGGAGTGTCCCACAGGCCGTCGGCACTTTGATGCAGCATAAGGTCATCGCCCTTGAATACGAGATAGCGCACGACAGTGCCGGAATGACGTCCTCCGGAGGCCTGGATAAGTGCCTCGCAGAGCATTGTCATGGAATCATACCGACCGCGTAGTATCAGCAGCGACAGTGCATAGATAACCATCGGCATATAGATAAAGAAGAAGCGGTCGGGATCGTTGAAGTTGGCGTTTATGTAGCGTGCGAAGTAGTACCAGTATTCCACTGCGCCCATTACGGCCGAAAGACTCAGCAGAACGGTGGTCTGGTAGCGGGCTTCACGGTAGTACAGTGTAGCGGCCATGCTGTCGCCGGCATAGAAACCGTTGCGGCGCTGGCATTCGCGGCATGAGGCGGCCCCCAGGCCGAGCCACAGAGACAACGCGCAGAAAATCACGGTGAGCGGCGATATGATGAGACATACGATAAACGGAATCTCGCTGTTGTAGACGCGCAGTCGCCATACCGTCGGTATGAGCCAGTCGGTACACATTATGTTTATGACTATCATGATGAGTGCCGCAGCGAGTAGTGTGCGGATTGCGATGCCTGTCATCACGGAGCATGAGCTGACGGCGCTGAGAATGTCGGATTTACGCAGGGTCGCCAGCACATATACCTCGAAAAGGGCAGCAAACGGGAGCCAGGTGTGCGACATGAACAGCGAGAGCACCAGAGGGAGCGTTATGGCGCCATAGGACACAGCCCAGTTGCGCCACATTGTCCTGGTGAGTTCCTGCGGATGGTTTGCCATGTCCATTACTTTAACTTTGAATCGAAATATTGCAGCATTTTGGCGTATACTACGGCACGGGCGTTACAGCCGTTGATAGAGTGGTTCATGTTGGGGAACACAAACATGTCGCAAAGCATGCCGAGACTCTGAAGAGTCGATACGTACTGGAGGGCGTTGGCCGGATGTACATTGTCGTCGGCGGTACCGTACATGATCAGTAGCGGACAGTCGAGATGGAGTGCCCTGAGGATGGCCGATGAGTCGTTGTAGCCGCGTTCGTTCTGCTGCGGAGTGAGCATATAGCGCTCGGTGTATACGGTGTCGTAATAGCGCCAGTCGGTCACGGGTGCGATGGCTACCGCTGCGGCGTAAGGGCAGTTCTCGGCCGAGGCGCACATCAGAGCCTCATAGCCGCCGAAGCTCCAGCCGTAGATGCCTATGCGGGCCGGATCCACGTAGGGCAGAGATGCCGCATATCGGGCTGCCGCCACCTGATCTGTGGTCTCGAGATTGCCGAGGTCTTTGTAGACAGCCGTGCGGAATGCAGTCCCGCGTCCGCCGGTGCCGCGTCCGTCGACACAGATCACTATGTAGCCCTGAGAGGCGAAGTAGGCTTCCCAGTCGAGGCTCCAGACGTTGAGCACGCTCTGTGAGCCGGGACCGCTGTACTGGCTCATTATGACGGGATAGCGTCGTGAGGCGGAGAAATCGCGCGGTTTCACCATATAGCCGTTGAACTCGTTGCCTCCGGAGCTGAATTTGAAGAATTCCTTTTTTCCGAGGAGTGGAGTCGTGCGGGAGGCATAGTCTTTGTTGTCCATCACGACCGAAAGCTGTTTTCCGTCGGCTTTATTGAATGTGTATACAGGCGGTGTTTCGATATCGCTGTAGGACATTAGCATAAAGTTGCAGCCGGGTGCGAAAGATGCGCCGGATGTTCCGGCCGTTTTGCTTATGACCGAGGTTATGCCTTTGCGGTCGAGGCGCTGTATGGTGCGGTCCATCGGTGTGGGCGAGGCTGTCTGGAAATAGTGGTTTCCGAGAGCGTCCGATCCATAGTAGGCCGTGGCGTCGCAGTCGGCGGGGGTTATGGCCTTGATTTTTGCACCGGAGTAGCTGTATTCATAGAATCGTGTGAAGCCTTCACCGCTTCCGGCCACCACAAAAGAAGTTTCTCCGAAGTGGAGTGCCTCATAGGCCTCGGGTTCGATCCATGCCTTGGACTCTTCGGTATATACAGAGCGGCTTACGGTCGATTTCGGGTTGACCGAGAAAAGCTCGAAACGGTTCTGGTCGCGGTTGAGAGTGGCTACCATAAGCTGTGATGGCTTGGGTCCGTATGCTATACGGGGAATATAGCAGGGCGATCCTGGTATTTCCACCGATTTTGTCTTGCGGGTTTCGATGTCGTAGCTGTTGAGGCTTACGGTGGAATTGGGCTGTCCTGCCACAGGATATTTGTAGCTTATCTCGCCGGGATAGAGGGCATACTGGCTTTTACGGTCGCATGTGCCTTCATAGAGCGGCAGCGAGTATGTCGGCACGGCGCTTTCATCGAAGCGGACATAGCAGAAAGTCAGATTGTCGGGGGCCCATGCCATCAGTGAAGTCGTGGAAAACTCCTCTTCGTAAGTCCAGTCGGCGGCTCCGTTGATCACGGCGTTGATTTTGCCGTCGGTCGTGGCGGCTATTTCCGTCTCATAATCGAGTTTTGCGATATATATGTTGTTGTCGGGCGCCACGAATGCGACCATGCGCGAGTCGGGTGAGAACAGCGGATCGCGCTGGCGGTCGAAAGTTTTCGACAGCGGTCGGAGCAGACGTGAACGAACCTCATATACATAATACTGCGCTGTGAACGAGCGGCGGTAGATCGACTCGCTGCCGTTCCATACGAGCACTTTCGACGCGTCGGGACTGACGATGAATCCTTCGAAAGCCGGAAGAGTCGTCTCCCTGGTGCGGTCGAGATCGAAAAGGACGTCGGTCTCTTTGCCTGTGGCTATATCTTTTATCACTATCTTGCGGTTGTCGGCCGAACGCTCGGCATACGATGTGCCGTCGGGCATGAATGCTACATCGGGTTTCGGAGCACGGTTCTCCGGATAGCTGTAGGGCGCGAGTGCTCCGACATGCTGCGAACGCTGTGATGCTCCTGATGCGGTCGGAGCCATGACAGCGGCGAGCGCAAGAACTATATATCCTATTTTTTTCATAGAAAGCATTTTATTGGAACTGCAAAATTAGCATAAAAAATCGATAATCCTCTCCATTCCTCCCTGTTTTAGGCCGCAGGGCCTGCAATTCGCTGTAAGACAAAGATACGTAGCGTCGGGATATGTTTGATTATTCTTTCCTTCGGTTGTCCGGAGCTCTACGTAAGTAGAAAAATACGCATGAATGACCCGTGGCTGGCAGCTTGCTTGGAAAAACGGCAATTATGTATTAAAAAATGCGAAAGAGGCTCAGGTCTTTAGAAAATTATTAAGCTTTTTTTACTAACTTTGCCGCTGTGTTTTGCCCCGGCTTTCAGATTTGGGCCGTAAAGGCACACTTTATTAAAGCATCGTTTATCACGCAGCTATGAAACCACTACAAGCCAAACTCTCCAAATATACCGCTCCTCAGGAAGCCAAGGCAGCCGGAATCTATCCTTATTTCCGTGCCATCTCTTCCGAGCAGGATCCCGAAGTAACCATCAACGGCCGCCGTGTGCTTATGTTCGGTTCCAATTGCTATACCGGTCTTGTCAACGATCCCCGTATCAAGGAAGCCGCAATCGAGGCTACCCGCAAATATGGCACCGGATGTGCCGGCTCGCCTTTCCTCAACGGAACTCTTGATCTTCATAAGAAACTTGAGGCTCGTATCGCCGAGTATATCGGTAAGGAAGATGTGATGATCTACTCCACCGGATTCGGTGTCAATCTCGGTGTGGTTTCGACGCTTACCGGTCGTGAAGACTATATTCTCTGGGACGAGCAGGATCATGCTTCGATTATCGAAGGACGTCGCCTGTCGTTCTCCAAGTCGCTTAAGTACAAGCACAATGACATGGAGAGTCTCGAGGCCCAGCTTCAGAAATGCGAGCCTGATAAAATCAAACTTATCGTTACCGACGGCGTGTTCTCGATGGAAGGTGACGTTGCAAATCTGCCCAAAATCGTAGAGCTTGCAAAAAAGTACAATGCAAGCGTGATGGTCGACGAGGCTCACGGCATCGGTGTCTTCGGTGAAGGCGGTCGAGGTGTCTGCAACCACTTCGGTGTGACCGACGATGTTGATCTGGTTATGGGCACATTCTCAAAATCATTTGCCTCGCTCGGCGGCTTTATCGCTACCGACAAGGAGATTACCAACTTCCTTCGTCATCACTCGCGTTCATACATCTTCACAGCCAGCATTACTCCGGCCTCTACCGCTGCCTGCCTCAAGGCTATCGATATAATGGTCGAAGAACCCGAACGCCAGGAAAACCTGTGGAAGCTCACCAATATGGCACTCGAAGGTTTCCGCGAGCGCGGCTTCGAAATCGGCAACACTTCCACACCTATTATCCCGCTTTATATCCGCGACAACTTCAAGACATTCGCTATAACCAGCGAACTCTTCGAAAAGGGTATATTCGTCAATCCGGTAGTATCGCCGGCAGTAGCTCCCCAGGATACTCTTATCCGCTTCAGTCTCATGGCAACACATACTCCTGATCAGGTGAACGAAGCGCTTGAGAAGATTACCGAGGTATTCAAACACCACGGCATTCTCTGATACAAAAACAACTCCTTATACAATTCCGTAAATTATGAAAAAGAAATTTATCTGCACCGTCTGCGGTTATATCCACGAAGGCAACGAGGCTCCCGAAGAATGCCCCCTCTGCCATGCCCCCAAATCTGCATTCCGCGAGCTTACTCCCGATGAAGCCCTCAAGTTCGTCACCGAACATCAGGTAGGCATTGCAAAAGGTTGCGACGAGCAGATGATCGCCGACCTCAACGCTCACTTCAACGGCGAATGCACCGAAGTCGGCATGTACCTTGCCATGAGCCGTCAGGCTGATCGCGAAGGCTATCCCGAAATCGCAGAAGCATTCAAGCGTTATGCTTTCGAAGAGGCTGAGCATGCCGCTAAATTCGCCGAACTTCTCGGTGATGTTGTATGGGATACACGTACAAACCTCGAAAAGCGCATGATGGCCGAAGCCGGTGCCAACGAGGATAAGATGCGTATCGCTGCCCGTGCAAAACAGCTCAACCTCGACGCTATCCACGACACCGTTCATGAAATGGCTAAGGACGAAGCTCGTCACGGTCAGGGCTTCCAGGGTCTTTTCAACCGCTATTTCAAGAAATAACAGACAGACCACCGAATAAGAAACGGGGTGCGACATCTTCGAGAGTCGCACCCCGTTTCTTATTCGGTAGCTGTCTAAAGTTCGATGAGTTCGTCGGGCGAAAAGGACCGCGGAGCTTTTTTACCCAGAACATCAAACCATTGCATTGGCGAAATACCGTTGCCGGGGCGTTTGACAGTGATATTTTCCTCACAGAAGACTTCGCCCGCAGCGATGGCACGGGAGGCCACGATACTTTTCCGGGCCACAGCTATATTGGGGCGTTCGGCCGAGGCCGCGATTTTCGCGCCACTGCCGAGAGCGGTTTCTACCCGTCGTACTGCGGCAACAAGTGCGGCGAGTTCATCGGGTTCGAGCGAAGCCTTGTGGTCAGGGCCGGGAAGATTGCGGTCGAGAGTGAAATGTTTTTCGATGACGCGGGCACCGCGGGCTGCGGCTGCAACTGATACCTCGATACCTTCAGTGTGGTCGCTGTAGCCTACACCGGCACAGCCGAGTGCCGCGAGCGAGTCCATGGCGCGGAGATTCACTGAGTCGAGCGGAGCCGGATATTGAGTGGTGCAGTGGAGCACATATATCTTATTGCGTGGTGTGCCCGCTTTCTCAAGCACTTGAATCGCTGTATCGACTTCACCGAGGGTCGCCATTCCTGTCGACAGTATTATTTTTTCATTACGGGCGCCTATTTTCATCAGATAGGGCAGATTGGTGATCTCTCCCGACGGTATTTTCCAGTAGTCCATGCCGAGTGGAGCGAGACAGTCGATGGAAACAAGATCGAACGGTGTGCTCATGAAGCCGATTCCGACTTCGTCGCACAGTGCCTTCAGTCCGGCATAGTCAGACAGAGGAAGATGGATGGCTTTGCACATCTCGAGCTGGCTTTCGGCCTCTCCGGTAGTCGATTTCTGATATTCGGCCTTGGGCGCGAAGGCCGATATGACCAGTTCGGGTACGGCAGTCTGGAATTTTACATAGTCGGCGCCTGCCTCTTTGGCCGCATGAACCATGCGACGCGCCATTTCGATGTCGCCGTTGTGGTTCACACCGGCTTCAGCTATGATTATTACGTGATTGTCAGTCATTGGGTCTGAATACTACATCGTCAAGATAACGGGTGGTGAGCACTCCGGCTTGTGCGGCGCCTGCGGTTACCGGTGTCTCGCCGAGGGCGTCCTGAATTATTGCTGACGGCAGATTGAAGCCGGCGTAGACCGAGGCTACGGCTCCGCCCCCGAGGCGCGGATTGATCTCCATGATCAGATATCTGTCGTTGTCGAGGTCATGTATTACCTGAACGGTAACAGCGCCGCGCAGTCCGATAGACTCGATTGCGTGCCGTGCAAGTTCCGACGCCTGAGGCGATTCTACGGTGACAGTACGGACGGCCTCGCCTCCGGCGGTCTCGAGCCGTATGCGCGGGCTTGCGCCGACGATACGTCCTGTAGCCACTTCCGCATAACAGTCTACAGTGATTTCCTCGCGGTTGTCGATACGTTCCTGAATAAGATATCTGTCTTCACGGCCTTGAAACTCATAAAGTTTCTGGAGACTGTTTATTTCCACGATTCCTTTTGAAGCCGAGCCTAACCGTGGTTTGGCTATGAGCCTCAGGCAAGGATCGCCGGCATGATATGTCGGAGGTACGGGCAGTCCGTTTCGCTCGAACAGAGCGGCTGCGGCGACTTTGTCGAACATCTTGTCGGCGAGGTCGCGTGTGGAAGCCGGGACGAAGACATTGCGGTGCGGATAGCGGGCCGCGTACTCTGACGCGATACCGACGGCTCCGTCGACAAAGGGGATTATCACATCTATGCCGAGGCGAGTCACGGTATCGTCGATATGCCCGAAGATGCCGGGATCACTCCAGCGCAGTCCTTCGATCATTTCGGCAGCAACTGCGGCAAGAGGACACGCGCAGTCAAGCTCATATCCTACAATTTCGGCTTCATGGCCGAGTTCGCGGGCCGCCTTTTGAAAAAGACGGGCCATGCCGACACGCTTGGCTCCTCCAAGAAAGAGAAATGTAATCATTGGTTATAAATGTCGGCTTTGTATTTTGCGAGATTTTCAGGCCGGGAGAACCATTCGACGGTCTTGCGCAGTCCGTCTTCGAGAGTATGGGCCGGTCGCCAGTCGGTCAGAGAGGTGATAAGCGTGTTGTCGCCGCAGAGACGGTTGACTTCACTCTTGGCCGGACGCAGGCGTTGCGGGTCGGTTATGGTCTCGACCTCCACATTCATGATACCGGCTATCGCTGCGAGCGTGTCGGCCATGGTTACTTCCTTGCCTGTGGCAATGTTTATGTCGCGGCCTTCGATACCGGGAGTCTCTGCCAGAGCTATGAATCCGGCCGCGGTGTCGGTCACATAGTTGAAGTCGCGTGTGGGCGAGAGATCGCCGAGCTTGAGGTTTCTCTTGCCCGAAGCTATCTGGGTGATGATAGTCGGTATTATGGCGCGGGCGCTCTGGCGCGGGCCATAGGTGTTGAAGGGACGCGCTATGACCACGGGCAAACCGAAGGCCCGGTAGAAGCTTTCCGCTATGGCATCTCCGCCAATCTTGGTGGCGGAATAGGGCGATTGGGGCTGTCGTGGATGCTTTTCGTCGATCGGCACATATTGGGCGGTGCCGTAGACCTCGCTGGTCGATGTTACGACGATGCGACCGACACCGCAATCACGTGCGGCCTGACACATGTTGAGTGTACCCTTGATGTTAGTGTCTACATAACTGTCGGGTGCCACATAGCTGTATGGAATGGCTATAAGTGCGGCGAGATGGAACACTACATCTATGTCGCGGCATATGTGGCGGCAGAAATCCGGATCGCGGACGTCACCGCATACTATCTCGAGTCTGTCGGTTTGAGGAATGTCTTCGAGCCATCCCCAGTTGTTGAATGAGTTGTATTGCGAGAGAGCGCGCACGCGGTATCCGCGGGCAAGAAGTGCCTCGGTGAGATGAGAGCCTATGAAACCGTCGGCTCCTGTGACGAGCGCTGTTTTGTCTACCATGTCTTATTGAAATTATAGATATATTTCTTACCTTCTTTTGAAGTCCAGTGGAGTATAAGCCTTGAACCGTCGAGTCGTCGGATGTCAAGATCCAGCACTTCGTTTTCGGGAAAGCCCATCCAGTATGGCGCCGCGTAGAATCCGGTGCCGGGTTCGGAGATATCGCTGCTGTGTGTAAAGTCAAGAGCCAGTTTGTCGCCGTCCCGTTCCCATGTGGCGATGAAGAACAGAGATTCGTACATTGTCTCTACAAGGAGCACGTTGAGAATGGCACCCTGAAAACTCCAGTATGTATCGGTGCCTTCCGGCTGAGGGAGGTTTTCGCCGTCGCATGTCATGTTTTCAAGATGCCATGAGCCGAAAAGCGGGCCGATGTGTCCGTTGTTCTGTGTGCATGCGCTTCCGGCGGCAACGGTCAGCAGCAATATTAATATTCGCAGCGCTTTCATTTCTTTCTGAATTTAAACGAGCCTGAATACGATACAGACATGAGTGCGCCGAAGTTGTTTCCGCGCAGATTGCCTTTGTCGAGGGCTATGGCGGCTTTCACCCGGAGGCCGGGGAGTTTTCGGGCCGGAGTCCATACGGCCTCGAGCATGGCCGATGTGTCGTGGAGCTTGCGGGGTGCCGGAATACGGCCCATTCCGCCGGCTTTCTGATAGCTTAACATGGCGCGGTAGGCAATAGTGCCGAGATTGCCGCCTACGGCTGCGTGGAAGCCGCGGGCGCGGTTGTGCATGTATTCGAGAAAGCCGTTGAGATTATATAGCGGCGACATGAGAAACGGTGTACCGATCGACAAGCCGTAGTTCGCATATGCTCCGTAATAGTTGTTGTTGTAATAATTGTCGCCGCCGGTTATCTCATGATTTACATCGGTGCCTGGATTATCGCCGGTAGCCCAGTGGACAGGACCGCTCTGATTGGTGAAATCGAGATACTCCACAACGACAGACGCCACCGCTTTGCCCGGTGCGAAATCATACTGAAGCCCCCAGAGACCGTCCCAGCCGTTCTGTCTGCCTATGCCCGAGCCGTCTTCGAAGGGCCATTGGAAATACGCGCTTATCTTCGAACCTGAAGGCAGGGCGTAGCGTGCCTTGAAATCCCAGGAGCCAAGGGAATTGCCTTTGTAGTAATCTTCGCCGTTGCCTTCGAGAGGCAGGAACATGTCTAAAATGTCGCGGAAATGGAATCCGCGGTTCATAGTTTCGACAAGCTCTCCGCTGCGGTAAAAATGTGTATAGCCGCCGAATTCGGCGGCTGTCTGCATGCCGAGGGTGATGCTGAGCGGCTGGTCGGGTTTGGTGCGGAAGTAGCATCGCTTGTAAGTATACATCAGGTCGCCGTCGAGATAGCCACTGTAATAATTGAAGCGCTTTTCCTCGAAACGTGTGTCGCAGAAGCGCCCGTACATGATTTCTCCGTCGATCTGTACCCAGCCATTTGTAAAAGGTATATCCTGAAAGTCGATGAACCCTATTGCAGCCCCGGGAATCGGCCGGGCGTTATTGCTGCGCACAAGGTCGCCTGACGACAGCCTGTCGTCAAGGAGGATCGAGTGACGCTCTTTCATGCCTGCGAGCAGGTAGACGCCGCGATATTTTATTTCGCCGAAGAGTTGCTGGATGCGTGCGGGCGACTGGCGCACAGCGCGCTTTGCCGGTCTTCCGTCCGGCATTGTGCGGTAGTCGTCATAATGGGCTGCCGAGCCATAGCCGAGCATATATTCGAATCCGGCACTCCAGCTGAAACGGCTGCTGCGGTCTAAGGGCTTGGCTATATACCCGTTATTCCATATGCCCGATTTTTCAGTGATTTTGCCGTAGTTCCACGAACCGAGCATATAAGGCGCGAAATCGCCGGTGGAGGCATTGGCGATAAGCGAAGTCCGGTAGTAGAACGACGAAATGCTGTCGGCTGAGGCTGCCAGAGCCGTCAGCAACATGGCCAAACAAAAAAATAATCGTCCAGTCTTCATATCCGCAAAATTACGACAAAAACCTCAACATCGGTCAATGTCTACGCTCAAATCACGGGACAATAACTGTTAAACATGATTATATTCGGGGAAAAAGCGTTATTTTTGTATTATGAAACTGTCGATAGTAATTATAGGCGACGAGATTTTGCTTGGTCGCGTCACAGATACCAATTCCGGACTTATTGCCCGGACGCTGGCCGGTCAGGGCTGGCATGTAGAGTCGGTCAGAACAGTCGGGGATACCTCCGAGGCCATCAGCGGCGCTGTCAAGTCTGCACTGGCTGAAAGCGAACTGGTAGTCACTACCGGCGGTCTCGGTCCGACGCGCGACGATGTGACCAAGACCGTCCTGACAGATTACTTCGGAGGCAAGATGCAGCATGATCCTGCCGTGGCTGAAAACATAGAGCGGATTTTTGAGCGCCGGGGAATAAAGCTCAATGATCTTACGCGGCTGCAGGCTATGGTACCGACGAGTTGCCGTGTGATTCAGAATCTTGTAGGCACCGCGCCTATAATGTGGTTTGAAAAAGACGGTAAAGTACTTGTGGCAATGCCGGGCGTACCCGCCGAGACACGCACCATGCTCCCTGCCGTTGCCGCCGAGATTGAAAAATATTTTCATATCACGCCCGATACGCTGAGGCGTGAATTTACCGTTACGGGTATTTCCGAATCGGCTCTCGCCCAGAGACTCGCCGCTTTCGAAGATGCGCTCCCTGCCGGGTATAAGCTGGCATATCTGCCTTCGCCGGGGGAGATCGTATTGCGTCTCGAAGGTTCTCCCGAAACATTCGAGGCTCAGGCCGCAAAGCTTGTCGAACAGATCGGCGCGAATTTCGCGGGACACGGCAAGATGACTCCGGCAGAGCTGGTTATCGGCAGTCTGCGTAGCCGCGCACTGACCATGGCTACGGCAGAAAGTTGTACGGGGGGAAACATTTCGGCTTTTGTGACCTCGATCGCCGGGGCCTCCGACGTTTTTGTCGGTGGTGTGGTGTCTTATTCCAATGACGTCAAGATGAAGACTCTCGGCGTACGGCCTGAGACTCTGGAGGCTTACGGAGCCGTGAGCGAGGAAACCGTGCGAGAGATGGCCGAAGGCGTCCGCATGCGTCTCTGTGCTGACTACGCCGTTGCCACAAGCGGTATAGCCGGACCCGGCGGGGCTGTTCCGGGCAAGCCTGTGGGTACGGTATGGACGGCTATCGCGGGGCCACACGGCACACAGACCAGACTGCTGAATCTCGCGGGCGACCGCCGTGCTGTCATAGACCGAGCCTCGGCAACCGTCCTTACCGATTTAGTGTCGGTTATAGAAACCGAAAATCCGTCGCGTGAGGCCGTCTCAGCCCTGTTCGATGACAATAGGCTCGATGAGGCCGATTCCGCACTGGATCGTCTCTCCGATAATAATTCAGACCGTGCATGGGCGCTCTATATGAAGGGGCGCATAGCCTGGAAACGCGGCCAAAAAAGCCGGGCAATAAGCTTCTACGCCGAGGCCGCAGGTCTCGAGCCTGGATCGGAGGCGGCCACAGCTCTCGAACAGGCGCGCCGGGTCATGGATTTTTATAATAAAGATCTCTACAATCCGTAAAATAGTTACAAATTAGGAGTTGGAAGTTAGTAGTTATAGCCTCTATTTCTAACTTCTAACTCCTCACTACTAACTAAAAAGATGGTTTCCAATATAACAGTCAAGGGGGCTCGCGTCAACAATCTCAAGAATGTCGATGTAGAGATACCCCGCAATCAACTTGTGGTGATTACCGGACTTTCCGGTTCTGGTAAGTCATCGCTTGCGTTCGATACTCTGTATGCCGAAGGTCGCCGCCGCTATGTGGAGAGTCTGTCGGCATATGCCCGTCAGTTTCTCGGACGTCTCAACAAGCCCGAGTGTGATTTCATAAAGGGCCTTCCTCCTGCCATCGCCATAGAGCAGAAAGTGAACACCCGCAATCCACGCTCTACTGTCGGCACATCGACAGAGATATACGATTATATACGTATGCTTTTCGGACGTGTCGGACACACCTATTCTCCGGTTTCAGGCGTGGAGGTAAAAAAACACACAGTAGAAGATGTCATAGCCGCGGCTGCCCGCTATCCCGAAGGCAGTCGCGCGGCCATTGTAGCTCCGATAAGTCTGCCTGAAGGCCGCACGCTCGCGCAGCAGCTTGACATCTATGTGAAAGAGGGCTTCACTCGTGTCGTTACCGCAGCGGGCGAGTTCATAGATATTGCCGACTATAAAGAGGATAAAGTCCCCGATCTTCTTATCGACCGTCTTGCCCTTCGCCGCGAAGGCGATGAACTGTCGCGACTTGCCGAGTCGGCCGAAACAGCTTTTTTCGAGGGACACGGGCGTTGCCGTCTGCTCGTGTGGTCGCCGGACGGAGGGGTAGATATTTCAGATTTCTCGATTCTTTTTGAGGCTGACGGAATGACTTTTCCCGAGCCTTATGACCAGATGTTCAACTTCAACAATCCGATGGGTGCCTGCCCTGTCTGCGAAGGTTTCGGCAAGACCCTCGACATCAGCGAGGAACTTGTCATACCCGACGAATCGCTGTCGGTATTTGACGATGTTGTGGCTCCATGGCGCGGTCCGAAGTCGAAACTTTGGAAAAATGAATTCATACACGCGGTCAGCGGTGCCGGATTCCCGGTCCACAAGCCTTACTGGCAGCTGAGCGGCGCCGAGAAAAAACTTCTGTGGCGCGGCAACGGCATCAATGTACGCGGCATTATGGATTACTTCGACTGGGTGGGCACTCAGCGTCAGGCCATAGAATATCGCATGATCCTGGCGCGTTACCGCGGCAAGACAACATGCCATGCCTGCGGGGGCTCGCGTCTGCGCCCCGAGGCTTCGTATGTGCGTGTCGGCGATGCTACTATCGCCGACCTTGTGCGTATGCCTGTCGAGAAGCTGAAAAAATGGTTTGCCGATCTCCAACTCAATGAGCGTGATGCGAAAATTGCCGAACGTCTGCTTGTCGAAATCAATAAACGTCTCGGATTTCTGTGCGAGGTCGGGCTTGGCTATCTTACCCTCGACCGTCTGAGCAACAGCCTGTCGGGCGGCGAGAGTCAGCGTATAAATCTGGCGACTTCACTCGGCAGCAGCCTGGTGGGATCGCTGTATATCCTTGACGAGCCGTCGATAGGGCTGCACTCGCGCGATACCGAGCGCCTTATCGGCGTTCTCAGACGCCTGCAGCGTCTCGGAAACACTGTGGTGGTAGTGGAACACGACGAGGATATAATGCGTGCCGCCGACCGCATAATAGACGTAGGCCCTGCCGCCGGGCGTCTCGGGGGCGAAATCGTGTTCCAGGGCACTCCTGCCGATCTCGAGAAGGTTGAAAAGAGTTATACCATGCAGTATCTCAGCGGTCGCATGAGTATTCCCGTTCCCACGGCACGCCGCAAGTGGCGCGACAGCATAAAGGTAGTCGGTGCGACAGAACATAACCTCAAGAACGTCGACGTTCAGTTCCCGCTCGGTGTAATGACTGCTGTTACCGGAGTCAGCGGATCGGGAAAATCCACTCTTGTGCGCGACATATTCTTCCGGGCCGTTTCGCGGGCAGTGCTCGAAGAAGGTGATGCTCCGGGGCGCATTCGCCGTCTGGAAGGGGATATAAAGCGCATTTCGGACATTACTTTCGTAGATCAGAATCCTATCGGACGCTCCACGCGTTCCAATCCGGCGACATATCTGAAGGCATACGATGAGATCCGGCAGCTTATGGCGTCGCAGCAGGCTGCAAAGCAGCTCGATCTCACTCCGGCTTCCTTTTCGTTCAATACCGAAGGCGGCCGCTGCGAGGCATGCAAGGGCGAGGGTTTCATAACTATTGAGATGCAGTTTCTTGCCGATGTCACCATCGAGTGCGAGCAGTGCCACGGCAAGCGTTTCAAGTCGGAGGTGCTGGAGGTAAAATACAAGGGCAAGAATATCGCCGATATACTTGATCTGACTGTCGATGAAGCCATAGAGTTTTTCGCGGCAGAACCACGTGTGGTGCGTCGTCTCATGCCTCTTCAGGAGGTGGGTCTGGGTTATATCAAACTTGGGCAGTCGAGCAGCACTCTCTCGGGCGGTGAGAATCAGCGCGTGAAACTCGCTTATTTCCTCAGTCAGGATCATGCCGGTCCGACTGTGTTTATATTCGACGAACCGACCACCGGGTTGCATTTTCATGATATCAGGCTGCTTCTCAAGGCATTTGACAGGCTTATATCTATGGGGCATACGATAATCGTGGTAGAGCATAATCTCGACGTTATCAAATGTGCCGACCATATAATCGACATGGGACCCGAAGGCGGCGAAAACGGTGGTAATGTTGTCGCGACAGGCACTCCCGAGCAGATAGCCGCGGATACTGCCAGCATTACGGGCCGGTACCTTCGCGAAAAAATATGATTTAGGCCGGAGATAACCAGATAATTGAGTGTAAAGACGTCTCGTAACGTATCATAAGGTATGAAAAAGTCTTTATATGCTCTCGTTATCGCTGTCGCGCCTCTGATGTCGCAGGCGCAGTCGGTATATCCCGGCTCTGTGTCGGGTGGTGTTGTAAAAGAAAACGTATGTTCTGTCAGTGCCGAGACGTTTCCGCTGTCTGATGTAAGATTGCTGCCGGGACGTCTGCGCGATAATCTCGAGCGGGACTCTGCCTGGATGGTAAATATCGATACGCGCCGTCTGCTCCATAGTTTCCGCAATAACGCCGGCGTGTTCGCCGGCTTTGAGGGCGGATATGAGAGTGTGCGCAAATATGGTGGCTGGGAGTCGCTCGACTGCGATCTGCGGGGGCATACGACCGGCCATCTGATGTCGGCGTATGGACTGATGTATGCTGCCACAGGCGCTGAAATATTCAAGCTTAAGGGCGACAGTATTGTAGCTGGTCTTGCCGAAGTACAGTCTGCGCTCGGCAACGGTTATCTGAGTGCTTTTCCCGAAGAACTTATAAACCGTAATATGAAGGGTAAGTCGGTATGGGCACCCTGGTATACCCTCCATAAGATTCTGTCCGGCCTGATTGACCAATATTTGCTGGCTGGCAATGCACAGGCCCTCGAGCTTGCCCGCAAGATGGGAGACTGGGCGCATGCAAAGCTCACAGATGTGTCGGAAGAGACACGCCGGCTTATGCTCCGCAATGAATTCGGTGGTGTAAACGAGGCTTTTTATAATCTTTATTCCGTTACCGGCGACGAGCGCTATCGCGATCTTGCACGCTTTTTCTATCATAACGATGTCATAGATCCGCTCAAAGAAGGCAATACGGATTTCGGCACAAAACACACCAATACATTTATACCGAAGGTTATCGCCGAGGCCAGAAACTATGAGCTTGACGGCGATGAGGAGTCGCGCCGACTCGCCGAACTCTTTTGGCACTCTATGATCTGTGATCATTGTTTCGCGACCGGTTCGCTAAGCCAGAAAGAGCATTTCTTCGATCCGACGAAAATGTCGAAAAACATCAACGGATATACCGGAGAGACATGCTGCACATACAATATGCTCAAGCTTTCGCGACATCTCTTCTGCTGGAATGCCGACCCCGCTGTAGCCGACTACTACGAACGCGCGCTATATAATCATATTCTTGCTCAGCAGGATCCCGAAAGCGGTATGGTGTGCTATTTCCTGCCATTGCTCAGTGGTGCCTACAAGGTCTACAGTACACCGGAACATTCCTTCTGGTGCTGTGTCGGCAGTGGGTTCGAGAGTCATGCAAAATACGCCGAAGGCATTTATTATCATGCTCCGGGACGTCTTTTTGTCAATTTGTTCGCTCCTTCCCGGCTCGACTGGCGGGATGGCGGCATGAAGCTGACGCAGGCGACCGAGTTTCCGGTATCATCCCGTACAGTTCTGACTGTCGACGAGGCTGACGGACGCAAGGCGGTGATTTCACTGCGTTATCCCTCATGGAGCGGCCGTCCCGTCGTTAAAGTCAACGGCAAGCCGGTTAAAGTAAAGACGGGACCGTCGTCATATATCGATATCGAACGTCGCTGGCGTGCCGGCGACCGGATCGAGGCGGATTTCCCGATGGGGCTGCATATGGAATATGCGGGCAATGACTCAACCCGGGGCGTTGTTCTCTACGGGCCGGTGGTGCTTGCAGGCGACATGGGTACGGATGGCATGACTGGTTGCGCGCCTTTCTCCGATCCGACAGTGCGCAACGACTACTATACCTACGATTATCACATTCCTGCCGGGCTTAAAACCGAATTGACCTTTAAGAACGGATTGCCTGAGCTAAGCCGCACGCCGGGCACACTTCGCTTCACGGCTCCCGACGGCACAGTCTTAGAGCCGCTCTATGACCTCCACCGTCGCCGCTACACCGTCTACTGGCATATCACACAATAGCCAAGGTATTAGCTATAAATTGAAAAAGACCCGTTTCGGCGGGTCTTTTTCTGTTTATAGGGATAAGGGATTATTCTGCTTTTTTGGCACGTTTTGCAGGTGCTTTTTTAGGCTTTTCTTCTGCTGCTTTTTCTGCCTTGGGTTTCGGGCCTCTTTTTGCTTTGGGCTTGGCTTCTTCTTTCGGCTCTTCTTTAGCCTCTTCGCGCAGACGGTGCTCGATATTATACTGTTCTACGTTCTTGCGCATGGAGGCGAGTTCCTTGTTGAGGGTCTCGATTTCCGCGCCCTGGTTGGAAATGGTGAGCAGGAGCGAATTGAGCTCTTCGTTGTCGACCTGAGAAGGGAATTCGGCCTCTACGCGCATGAGGAAGTCGGCGAGGACATTCATGTAATTGGTGAATGCCTGGAAGGGGGTTTCGTACGGGCTGAAACCACCGCGCTGCTTGGTGCTCATATAGTAGAAATGGTCGCATGTCTGAAGATACTCCCAGTCTTTCTTGAGCTGACGGTTGTTGCACTGGCGCACACGCTCGGATACGGAATAGAGTTTTTCGAAGGCCTCGTTCTGAAGACGGTTGCCGAGCCATGCGGAGGTATCGCGGGCCTCATCGGCGCTCGAGATCGGGTGCATGACGCTAAGCTCGCCGACAGGCTTGATCTTGGCTATGGCTTCGGACGGAGTGAGGAATTCGACTCCGCGCTCTGCTGCAAAGCGGGGCAGAGCTTCAAGGAACTGGAAGATGCCGGTTGTAGCGGGATGAAGATCACCGAATGTCTCCATGTTAAGGAAGATATTCACAATCTGCTCGTCGGCGGGAGTGGATGCGATCCAGTCGATGTATTTGTCGGCCGTAAGGGGGAATTCGGGCCAGGAAGAGTCGGAGAAGCGGAATGCGATATCGTCGCTGAGTTTGGAGTTGCGCAACAGCAGTTTCAGCTTGGGTGCGGAGGCTGCCGTATAGATATAGTCGGGCGACTTCCAGCCGAGGATATGCTTGGCGCCTTCGGTGAGAACACCGTTGAAGCCGAGATGCACAAGCTGCGGGGCGAGATCGTCGTCATAGATAAGCTCGGTGTTGCGGACCACTTTGGGTGTAACGCCGAAACGGCTCTTGAGGATGGAGCGTGTATCGGCGATCTGTGCTGCGAATTCTTCGGGATCGGCGAGGCTTGCCAGAGAATAGGCGAATGGCTGTGCTACGAATTCCACGGCCCCTGTATCGGCGAGACGCTTCAGCACATCGATGAATTCGGGCACATAATGCTCGAACTGCTCGAAGGCCACGCCCGAAATAGCAATTGAACAGCGGAATTTACCCTCGCTCTGTTCGATCATGCGCAGAAGGGTTTCGGCTGCCGGAATATAGGAGTTATGAGCAATACGGGTGACGATGTCGTCGTTGAGGAAATCGTCGAAGTAGTAGTGGTCGCGGCCTATATCGAAGAAGCGATAGCGCTTCAGACGGAACGGCTGATGTATTTCGAAATTGAAACAGATGGCTTTCATCTTTAGTTGTATATTTTGGCGGTCGGCTTCTGTTTAGCTGCGACCCAGTACTTTATTATAAATATTGATAACTTTCTGGCCGGCCTTGTCCCAGGTAATCTGTGCCACTTCGGCCAGACCGTCCTCGCGGAGCTGCTTGTAGAGCGCCGGATATGAGATTATGGCATGGATAGCGTCGGCCATTGCGTCAATGTCCCAGTAGTCGGTCTTTATGACATTGTCGAGGATTTCGGCACAACCGCTCTGCTTTGAGATGATCGACGGAACTCCCATCTGCATGGCTTCGAGGGGTGAGATACCGAAAGGTTCCGATACCGAAGGCATCATGTAGACGTCGCTTGCCTTCAGCATTTCATAGACCTGGCGTCCTTTCTGGAAGCCCGGGAAATGGAAGCGGTCGGCAATGCCGCGTTCGGCGGCGAGCTGGATCATCTTGTCCATCATATCGCCCGATCCGGCCATGACGAAACGCACGTTCGAGCAGTTGCGGAGCACTTTGGCGGCTGCTTCCACGAAATATTCCGGGCCTTTCTGCATTGTTATACGGCCGAGGAATGTGACCACTTTCTCCTTGGTGGCGCGTGGCATCTCGATGTCGAGCAGATCCTGGCTGAGAGGCACCACGGCGTTGTGAACGGTTGTTACCTTGGCCGGATCGACGCCGTAATGGTCTATCACGGTCTGACGGGTGAGATTGCTGACCGTGATGATATGGTCGGCATGGGTCATGCCGTCGCGCTCGATGCCGTAGACCGTAGGATTGGGCTTGCCTCGCGAGCGGTCGTACTCGGTGGCGTGTACGTGTATTACCAGGGGCTTGCCGGTCACCTGCTTTGCGTGTATGCCGGCAGGGTAGGTGAGCCAGTCGTGGCTGTGGATTATATCGAAGTCAAGGGTGCGGGCGAGCACACCGGCCATGATGGAGTAGTTGTTGATTTCCTCCAGAAGATTGGACGGATATTTGCCGGAGAACTCGATACAGCCGAGGTCGTTGGTCCGCATGTAGTTGAAGTCGGCATAGATATGGTCGCGGAGCTGGAAGTAAAGGTCGGGATCCATGACCTTGCCGATGCGCGACTCCACATAGTCGCGGCTTACGTCGCGCCATGCCACGGGCACCTGCGAGGCACCTATGATACGGGCGAAACTGCGGTCTTCGTCGCCGAAAGGTTTGGGAATGACGAATGTTATATCCATGTCGCCGCATTCCCACATTCCGCGGGTGAGGCCGTAGCTGGCGGTGCCGAGACCGCCGAGGATATGGGGCGGAAATTCCCAACCGAACATTAAAGCTTTCATAGTTATATATTTAGTCGGGATTTTACTGTTCGAAACGTTTCACTGTGCGGTATGCGCGGAGCACTTCGGCCACGTTGGTGGCATGGCTGACGGCGCCGCGGCCCGTATAGGGGGGATTTCCGTCGTAAAGCTGGCTGAGCGAGCCTATGCAGCCCTGGCTCATCTCGTCTTCGAAACCGATCAGCATGCGGTCTATATATCCTACGCCGCTCATGCCGAATACGCGCAGATAGGCGTCGGCATAGAAGCCCATGAGCCAGGGGCGCGACGGGCCATTATGCATTGCGAAGTCACGTTCTTCTGGCGATCCGACGTAGTTAGGACGATAGCCGTAGCTCTTTGGCGACAGCGTGCGCAGTCCTTTGGGGGTGAGAAGTTCGCGGGTCACGACATCGAGAACGCCCTTGCGCTGACGGCGGTCGAGAGGCGAGTAGTCCAGACCGATCGCGATCGCCATGTTCGGACGTACGCTCGGTTCGGCATATGTGCCGTCGACATAGTCGTAGAGATAGCCGCTTTCGTTGAGGAATGTGTCGATAAACGGTTCTTTCATCTTCTCGGCTTCGGCGAGCCATGCGGTGCGGCGTCCTTCAAGTGCGGGTTCGGTCTCGGCGAGCGAGGCCGCGAACATGAGGGCATTGTACCAAAGGGCATTGAATTCTACGAGACGGCCAGTGCGGCGTACCACAGGTGCCCCGCCGAGTGTCGAGTTCATCCAGGATACGGGTGTGAGATGACCGTCGGTAGAGAGAAGGCCGGTGTCCGCATCGACAAAGAGATTCGGGTGTCCTCCGCGGAGAATATAGTCGACAATCGAGGTCACGGGCTGGAGGTACAGTTCGCGGGCACGGTCGAGGCCGACGATCTTCGCATACTGCTGTATGGCCCACATTGCCCAGAGGGGAATGTCGGGAAGGTCGATTCCGTGAATGCGTTCCGATGTCTCGCCGGTATCGGCGAAACGGAGCAGGGCCTTGAGCGCCGTGTTCATGATGGCTTCATAGTCGGCGCGGTGGTCGATGGCGAGTGTCAGTCCGGGAAGAGCCATGAATGTGTTTCGGGCCAGCACGATACCCCAGGGGAAGCCTGAAATCAGATACATGGCGTCACCCTTGCGGATATAGAACTGCTTGGCGCTGTTCTTGAGGCAATTGAAGAACGATGTGCGCGGCGTGCGGCTTGCGATCTCCGTCTCGTACATTTTTTTGAGACTACGCGGGCTTACCGGGCTTACGCCTGCCGAGAATATGATACTTTCGCCTTTTTTGATAGGAACTTCAAAATATCCCGGCACCCACAGATCCTCGCAGTAGGGCACACCACGTTCAAGGTCTTTGACATATTCGATGTCTTTGTACCAGTTGGGTTGATCTACCCATGTAGCCTTATGGCTGAACTGCATGTATAAGGTCGGGAAGCCGTCGTAGAGACAGGTTGCAATACCGTTGTCGACGGGCTCGATGGTTTTGTTGATGGCGTTGTTCTCGACGCAGAGACTGTTTACTTCGCGGAAAGCGAGGAAGGGTCTGAATCGAAGTGTTGTGGCCGAATGGGCTTCTACCAGGGTATAACGGATCAGAATTCGGTTTTCCTGGCTGATGAAGATTTTTTCTTTGGTCAGAATGACACCGCCGACGCGATAAGTCATGCGGGGGACGCCCTCGCAGTCAAACTCTCGTATATACTTGTGGCCGTTGGGGCTGTAGACTCCGCCTCGGTAACGGTGCAGTCCCAGATTGAAGGGTGCTCCGTGCTGTATGACGGTTTCGTCAAGAGTCGAAAGCAAGACATGTGGTTTGTCGCCCATGCTTTCGATAGGAATTACCAGCAGCCCATGCTGTTTGCGGGTGTTGCATCCCGTCAGCGTGGTGCAGTGGTAGGCTCCGGCCTGATTGGTGCGGAGCATTTCCTTCGGCAACGACTGGTCCAAGTTTATGAGTAGCTTCTTATCAAATTTAAGATAACTCATATTGGTTTAAGATGGTTAGGTATATTAGTTGTGTTTTATTGTCGTTTTTCTTTTTAATCCCGTTTAAAACGTATAAAGGGGATATGGTATCAACGGCGAATTTACACTTTTTTTTCTGCGTTGGCAAAGATTATGCGGGCTTTTTATCAAAACATGTCGCATAACATTTATTTTCGGCCCGGATATGCCTTCAAAGCCTCTTCCAGTACCGTCAGAGCGCGGTCAAGCTCGGTTTTGTCGAGTACATATGCCATTCTGACCTCGTCTGTACCTCTGCCAGGAGTCGTGTAGAAGCCAGAGGCCGGAGCCATGAATACTGTGGCGCCTTCGTATTCGAATTCGTCGAGACACCAGCTGCAGAAGCGATCGGCATCGTCGACCGGCAGGCGTACGACCGTATAGAAGGCCCCCATCGGTATTGGAGTGTAGCATCCCGGAATCTTGTTTATGCGGTCGACGAGAAATTTACGGCGCTCTACATATTCATTATATGTGGCGAGCATGTATTCGGGCGAGGCATCGATAGAGGCTTCGGCTACGATCTGACCGATGAGCGGAGGACTCAGACGGGCCTGACAGAATTTCATCACATTGGCTTTAAGTTCCTTGTGCTTTGTAATGAGAGCGCCTATGCGGATGCCGCATTCGTTGTAGCGTTTCGACACAGAATCTATGAGCACGACCTTGTCTTCTATTCCCGGGAGATGAAACGCCGATATGTATGGCGCGCCCGTGTAGCAGAATTCGCGGTATACCTCGTCGGAGAAGAGAAATAGATCGTATTTAAGCACGAGATCGCGTATTTGCAGCATTTCCTTCATCGTATACAGATAGCCCGTGGGGTTGTTGGGGTTGCAGATGAGGATGCCTTTGGTACGCGGCGTTATGAGTTTTTCGAATTCTTCGACCGGCGGCAGCTCGAAGCCATTGTCGATACTTGACGGCACTGTGACGATTTTTGCTCCGGCCGATATGGCAAAAGCCATGTAATTGGCATATGCCGGTTCCGGAACGATGATTTCGTCGCCTGGATCGAGACATGCCATGAAGGCGAAAAGCACCGCTTCGGAGCCTCCTGAGGTGACGATGATGTCGTCGGTCTCCACGTCGATATTGAATCGTTTGTAATATTGGCGCAGTTTCTCGCGGAGCGAAAGAAGACCGGCCGAAGGGCTGTATTCGAGAATCTTCCGGTCTATGTTTCTGAGAGCCTCGAAGGCTTCGGGGGGAGTGGGAACATCGGGCTGCCCGATGTTGAGATGATATACTTTGACACCACGCGCCTTGGCTTTATCGGCCAGCGGCACCAGACGGCGAATAGGAGAGGCAGGCATTTCGCAGCCACGCTTTGATACTTTTGGCATTTTATTTCAGTTATGATTTAGAAGTTACAACCATTTTGATAAAAGAAAAGTTAGGAGCTGGAAGCAGAAAACTTCTAACTCCTAACTTATAATTTTGTAACTTTATTAGAATTCGGCGTTACCGGGGGTGCGGGGGAACGCGATGACGTCGCGGATATTGGTCATGCCTGTCACGAAGAGTACGAGGCGTTCGAAGCCGAGACCGAAGCCGCTGTGGGGCACTGTACCGTAGCGGCGTGTGTCGAGATACCACCACATGTCTTTCATCGGGATATTGAGTTCCTCGATACGGGCGAGCAGTTTGTCATAATCGGCCTCGCGTTCGCTGCCGCCAATGATTTCGCCGATTTTTGGGAAGAGGACGTCCATGGCACGCACGGTCTTGCCGTCTTCGTTCTGCTTCATGTAGAAAGCCTTGATTTCTTTGGGGTAATCGGTGAGTATCACGGGTTTCTTGAAGTGCTCTTCGACGAGATAGCGTTCATGTTCGCTCTGTAGGTCGGTGCCCCAGTCAACAGGGAATTCGAATTTCTTGCCGGATGCTTTCAGAATTTCGACGCCTTCGGTATATGTGAGGCGCACGAAGTCGTTGTGAAGTACAAATTCGAGGCGTTCGATAAGCTCTTTGTCGAAATGCTCGGCGAGGAATTCGATGTCGGCGCGGCAATGCTCGAGGGCGTAGCCGATGCAGTATTTCACGAACTCTTCAGCGAGATCCATGTTGTCGGCGATGTCATAGAAAGCCATTTCGGGTTCGATCATCCAGAACTCCGACAGATGGCGCGGTGTGTTGCTGTTTTCGGCGCGGAAGGTCGGACCGAAAGTATATATCGCACCGAGGGCTGTGGCGCCGAGCTCGCCTTCGAGCTGTCCGCTGACGGTGAGTGCGGTGGGCTTGCCGAAGAAGTCTTTCGAATAGTCTACTTTGCCGTCTTCTGTCTTGGGCAGCTTGTCGAGAGGAAGTGTGGTCACCTGGAACATCGCGCCGGCTCCTTCACAGTCACTGGCTGTGATAAGAGGTGTGTTGAGATAGAAGAAGCCTTTTTCGTTGAAAAACTTATGAATAGCGAAGGCAAGTGCGCTGCGAACGCGAAGGATGGCGCCGAAAGTGGCGGTGCGGGGGCGCAGATGGGCCTTTTCGCGCAGGAATTCGAGGGTATGCCCTTTTTTCTGGAGAGGATATGTCTCGGGGTCGGCGGTGCCGTAGATCTCGAGAGTGTCGGCCTGTACCTCGTAGCTCTGGCCTTTGCCCATGCTTTCGACGAGGATACCTTCTACGTGGATTGACGAACCTGTAGTGACGGGTTTGAGATCTTCGTCAGAAAATTTCTCGAGATCGAATACAATCTGGAGGTTGGCTACGGTCGAACCGTCGTTGAGCGCCACGAACTGTACGTGCTTATTGCCGCGGCGTGTGCGCACCCAGCCTTTCACGCTTACACGCGTGCCGACAAGGGCGGGGTTGAAGATGTCGGATATTTTAGTGCGTTTCATATAATGCTGATGAATTATTCGAAAGAGCCCATTTTAAGGTAGTTTACCTCTTCCTGGGTGAGGTAGCGCCAGCGTCCGCGGGGCAGGTTTTTCTTCGTAAGACCTGCGAAGTATACGCGGTCGAGTTTTGTCACGTGGTATCCGAGGCTCTCGAAGATACGGCGCACGATGCGGTTACGGCCCGAATGGATCTCGATGCCGGCCTGATTGCGGTCGGTCTCGGTCGCGTAGCTGATGGCATCGGCGTGGATGGGACCGTCCTCGAGTTCGATACCGTCAGCGATACGCTGCATATCGTCTTCGGCGATGTCGCGGTCACACCATACGTGATATATCTTTTTCTTGACGAACTTGGGATGGGTGAGTTTCGATGCAAGATCACCGTCGTTGGTGAGCAGGAGTACGCCGGTGGTGTTGCGGTCGAGGCGTCCGACGGGGTATATGCGTTCGTTGCATGCTCCTTTGACAAGATCCATGACGGTGAGACGTCCGTTGGGATCGTCGCTGGTGGTCACGCAGTCTTTGGGTTTGTTGAGCAGAATATAGCATTTGCGCTCCATGGTCACCACCTTCTCATCGTATTCGACTACGTCGCTGTGCGAGATCTTGGTGCCGAGTTCGGTCACGATGACGCCATTGACCTTCACGAGGCCCTGCTGGATGAATTCGTCGGCCTCGCGACGCGAGCATATGCCGGCATTGCTCATATATTTGTTGAGACGGATCTGTTCGTTGGGATCCGGAATCGGCATTTCGTATTCCACCGGTTTCGGACGCGGAGTGAAACTCTTGCCGCGTGCCGGGAAACCGCCCTGTTGCTGGTATCCTCCCTGCTGACGGTTGTTGTAGCCACCCTGACGGTTGTTTCCGTATCCGTTCGGACGGTTGTTGTAGCCTCCCTGGCGGTTATTGTTATAGCCGTTCTGGCGGTTATTGTTGTATCCTCCTTGCCGGTTGTTGTAGCCACCCTGCTGACGAGGCTGTCCCTGGCGATTGTTGTAGCCGCCGTTCTGACGTGGCTGGTATCCTCCCTGCTGACGGTTGTTGTAAGCTCCCTGGCGGTTGTTTCCGTATCCGTTCTGAGGACGTGGCTGATAGGGCCTGGGCTGGTATGCGGGACGCTGCTGTTCCTCGCCGTTCTCGGCTGTATGGCCTTCGTTGTTTTCGAAGTCGGGACGCTGGGGCCGCGGCTGGTAGGGGCGTGGCTGATATGCACCGGGACGCTGCTGGTAGCCTCCGTTATTGTAGTTGTTGCGTTGCTGATATCCGTTGTTATAGCCGCCCTGAGGACGCGGCTGATAGGGACGTTTCGGGCGATATTCGCCGTCTTCGTTTCCTTCGGGGCGCTGGAAGCGCGGGCGTTCGTCGGTATTCTGTCCTTCCGACACGCGATAGGTCTGCCCGATGCGGGGGCGTTTGGGTTTCTTTTCGTTCGAATTCGATTCCATAATTGTCTTTGCTTGTTGTATTACCTCTCGGCAATGATTAGAAGAGTAGATTTTTTCGTGAAAGTACTTTCTTTGTTTGTGTTTTATATTTCAATAACTTGAACTGACGTTGAAAAACGTGGAAAGACTGTTTTCAGTTGATTAGACGCACAAAAGTACATAAAAGTTTCATCATTGCCAAAAAATTTTCCGGTGTGCTTCGAATGCTCCGTGACTAAAGATTAATTTTAGTTAAAAAGGAATGCGGGCAAGGCTGAAATAGCTATCTTTGTCTTTCACAAAAACCGAATATTCAGTCTATGTCAGCACTCGCCATAACCGCCATAGTACTCTGTGCCCTCGGGGTGCTCGCTTGTTTTGTACCCCGTCTGCCGGGTGTTGTATTGTCCTATGCGGGCATGTCGTGCGCGTGGTTTGCGGGTGCTCCGTATATAGACGGAAGCGTGCTGGTGTTCTGGTTTGTGGCCGCGGTGCTTGTTGTAGGCATCGGTATTTTTACGCCCAGACGCGACGCGGTCATCCGGTCGGGCAATCCGTATGTCACGGTCGGAGCCATCGCCGGCGCGTTGCTCGGCTATGTAGCCGCTCCGACTTCGGCCTCCATTATCAGCGGAAGCGCTCTCGGCGCGGTGCTTGGCGCACTTGCTTTCCGCAGTACTCCCGCGGGACGTGGCCATCTTCCGGTTTTCTCTCCGACTTTCATAAATTTTCTGTGCGACACCGGGCTGCGCGCCGTGGTGTCGTGTTCAATCTGCGGCATAACGGCCGCCTCAGTATTATGAATCTACGATCTGTTCTATCTGCAATCGCCATAGCGGTCTCGGTGACCGCATTTGCCAAGGGAGGTGCCCGCGAGGAGCTGGGCCGTCCAGATCTCGATGCTATAGCCCGTTCGACAACCGACGAAAATTCGAAATATTACTATCCCAGGCTTCTGAAAGCATTTACGGCCAATGATACCACCATGACGGCCGAGGAATTCCAGTATTTCTATTACGGTACATTCTTTCAGGAAGATTACGACCCCTATCGCGAGGCTCCGAATCCGACCTTGCTTCAGGAGCTCCAGCCGATATATGCCAAGGCCAAGCGCACACGCGCCGACCGCACGAAGATGCTCGACTATGCGCTTCAGGTGCTCGACGACAATCCGGTAGACTTGCGTCAGCTCACCAACCGTATTTTTGTGTATGAGCAGAATGGCAAATGCGATCTTGCGCGCATATGGCAGTATAAGCTTAATCATCTGCTCCTTGTGATCGCGGCTTCCGGGAAGGGAACTGATCCTGATAACGCATTTATCGTGGTATATCCGCAGCATGAGTACGATTTTCTCAATCTTTCGGGAAAGACGGCCCAGAGTCAGCGTTTCGAGCCTCCGCACTATGACTTTATCGCTGTGGAGAAGAATGCGAAAAATACACAGGAGGGTTATTATTTCGATATCGCGGAGATGTTGCGCCAATACTTCATAAAACATCCGTCGGAACTCGAGAATACACCACAAAACTGATCTGAAGATGAAATCAAGGCTCGATCCCCATATGCCCGGAGCGGCACTCCTGCTTTTACTTGCGATGGCAGTTCTTTTCCTGCCGTGGCTTGGCGAGATACTTTTCAATTCCAAGGGAGAACCGCGCGAGGCTATCGTGGCGGTATCGATTCTTGAGAGCGGCAACTGGATTCTGCCGACAAACTACGGAGGGGATATTCCGTTCAAACCACCGTTTCTGGCGTGGCTCATGAGTATCTTCGCGTTGGTATTTAACGGAGGCGTTGTCAGCGAGTATATATCGCGACTGCCCTCGGTGGTAGCCCTGATGGCGATGGTGATGGGCGGATATGCCTGGGCGCGCCGCGAACGCGGTACCCGATTCGCTCTTATATTTTCATTTGTGACATTCCTGAGCGTCGAGGTCTTCCGTGCCGGCATAGCGTGCCGTCTCGATATGGTTCTGACGGCGTGTATGGTCGGAGGTCTCTATGTGCTCTATGGGCTGCGCAGGCACGACTGCCGTTTCAAGGCTCTGCGCTGGCTTGGCGCGTGGGCGCTTTTCAGCTGTGCCGCGCTGACCAAAGGCCCGGTCGGGTCAATGTTACCATGCTTTGCAATGGGCATATATGCCTTGCTTAGGGGAGACCGTTTCTTCCCGACTCTCGGGAAAATGCTCGGGCTTGCCCTTGCGGCGCTCCTGCCGCTGGCGTGGTGGTTCTATGTAGCGGCCCAGCAGGGAGGCCAGCATTTCATCGACCTTATGATGGAGGAGAATATCGGACGTCTCATGGGCACGATGTCATACGACAGTCATGTGCAGCCGATATATTATAATTTTCTGACTATTCTTGCCGGAATGCTCCCATGGACTCTCGCCGTGATCATGGCCGCTTTCGCATGGCGGCGGTGGAACCGGACGGCACTCACGCCGGCAGGGCTCTTCAGTCTGACTATGGCGCTGACCGTGATTGTATTCTATTGTATCCCCGAGAGCAAGCGCAGTGTCTATCTGCTGCCGGCATATCCCTTCATGGCGTATGCCGTGGCTTCGATATTCTACAGCGGTGCAGCAGTGCGCCCCGTGCGGGCATTCACATGGTTTATGGCCGTGCTGGCTATTGTGGCGCCTCTGGCAGTAGTAACCTTGCAGATATGGCCTCATCCCGCGGTGGTGATGGCACCGCTGCGGTGGTGGAACTATATTGTGCTTGCGGTCCCTGTGGCAGCCGGAACAGCATGGATCATCAACCGTCATAGCGCGGTAGGGCATGTGATCGCCATAGTGTGGGCCATGCTGCTGTGCTACATTGCAGTAGTAGCTCCCGCAGTGCTCAATCCGCGAAGCGACCGTCGGGTACTCGACCGTCTTACGGCCGATCCGACGGCACAGGTGCTGTCGCTTGAATATTTCTATAATCACCGTCTGTTCACTCTCAATTACTATCTTGACGACAAAATACGGACTGTAAAAAGCTTCGAAGAGGCAGCCGCTTATCCGGCAGGCACGCTCCTGCTGGTGTCGGAACGTGCCGATACGACAGGCCTCGGACGTTATTTCGACTACGAACCTCTGTTGCCGCGCTCGTGCGACCATCGCGAACCGATCGGTCTGGCTGTCCGCAGACAAGACAATATACAACAACCCAACTAATATAATAAGTTATGATCAGCCCTAAAATTCAGGACGCTATCAACGCCCAGATCAATGCCGAATTCTGGTCGGCATATCTCTATCTCGCAATGGGTATGCATTTCGAGGCCGAAGGCCGCACAGGCATCGCCAACTGGTTTAAAATCCAGTTCAAGGAAGAGCAGGCTCATGCCGAAATCTTCATGAACTATCTCAACAGCCGCGGCGGCCGTGTTATCCTCAAGCCAATCGACGAAGTTCCCCAGTCTTGGGAAAGCCCTCTTGCGGCTTTCGAGGCTACTCTTGCCCATGAGGAGAAAGTGACCGCCCTCATCAACAATATCTATGCTCTCGCCGAAGCCGAGCACGACTATGCCACCCGCGGTAAACTCGACTGGTTCGTTTCCGAGCAGGTTGAAGAGGAAGAGACCGCCCAGGGTCTCATCGACCGTCTGAAACTTATCGGTGACAACGGTCTCGCCCTCTACATGCTCGATCAGGAGCTCGCCACACGTGTATACAATGTGCCCTCTCCTCTGGCCAACGCTTGATGTAGACCTATTTATAATCTGTTACATGAAAAAGGCTCGCGATTGCGGGCCTTTTTTCTGTAATTTTGTTCTCAGACAGTAAAAATATTTGGCAAATACGAACTTATATGTTACATTTGCCACAGAACCTTAATCTGAAGCCAGCCATGAGACTTCACTGTTGTATTTTTTCCCTTCTTATTGCAGTTTCCTGTCTTGCTCAGGGATGGCGTACTTTCGATATTGTCTATGATGCCTTTGACAGTGGTATTGCTGAAACAGATCTTTGGGATGCTACACGTCTTGGTGTGCTGAATAATCGCAGTAAAGCTTATGGAAATATAGGGATATCGGGAATATATTCGGAACATTTAGATAA
This sequence comes from uncultured Porphyromonadaceae bacterium, assembly GCA_905202215.1. Classification (GTDB taxonomy): domain Bacteria; phylum Bacteroidota; class Bacteroidia; order Bacteroidales; family Muribaculaceae; genus CAG-873. The sequence continues at coordinate 8,311 of CAJKRG010000020.1, read as the reverse complement.
TTTTGATTTCCTATATCTCCTCCGTGGTGATTCATTGTTCTATCGGGGATATACCTGTGGACGTGGAGAGGGGCTGATAAATGATTCTCTGACGATTGCGTTGAAACGGCCGTTTGAATGTTCTAAAAGACATTCTTCTTTTGTTCAGCGGGGTTTGAGAGATGATGTCAGGCTGAAAACTATTACCGAATTTGAAAGTGAGGTTATAGGCCGAGGACGTTTTGTGCGCAGTGTGGCCGATACCCTGTCAAATGTCTTTTTAGTAAGGGAAAAGCATGTTGTGCGCGAATCGCTTGCAGAAAGCGAAACGCCTCTTAATGATTATGTACTTGAGTTTTATCGTTGGTATACAGAGTCAGACAGTCTGCCGGTTGCCGTCCAGTTCTCAATATCCGGCGATGATTTCGATGATGCGGCTTTATATGTATCTGAATATGCCGCCGTATCAGATGCCGATAAGGCGGATAATGGCAGCGATATGGCAAGCATATTGTCGAATGCGGTTGTAAGTCAGAACGAATCAGAGATTAAAATTGATTTTGAGTCGGACACGGAGTTTGAAGTTGAAGTGTGGCTTATTGATTCTTCAGGACATTCTTACGGGCATGGATGCCATCAGACAGTCGATGTATGCTCTACTGTCCGGATTCCGGTTTCTATGCTTCCCCGCGGTGCTTATATGCTTGTGATCTCTTGCAAGGATGAGTCTGTAACAGAAAAAAGAATGCTGACATTATGAAGAGAGTCATTGCTGTATTTTGCCTCATAGTTTCTTTAAGTGTCAGCGCGCAGGAACTGCTGTCGCCGGTTCGTTCGGATCTGATACCACCGTCACCTTCGTCTGCAGCCATGATAGAGGCGGAGATGCCAAGGCCGTCCGTCCTGACAGGAGCGGCGGCATTCTCAATACCCTTGCATACGATAGAAGTCGACGGGCTTGCAATACCTGTGACATTGCAGTATCAGAGCAATGGCGTAAAAGTATTCGATCAGTCGGCACCTTTGGGTCTTGGCTGGAGTCTGACTCCGGCCCTTAGGGCTTCACGTACTATAATGGGACGTCCGGACGAAGAATATGAATTCAAGGAGGTCGGGGATTTTCTCGGAGGAATGGAGCCATGGTATACGGCATTTCAATGTATGGCGAACAGCAGGGCACTGACTCTCGATACCGACGTGCTATATGATAGTCAGCATGACATCTTTACCTTTGCTATTCCTGGTAAAACCATTACGCGTGTTATTGACGCCAGGAGCAAGCCATATAAGTTTCTTGGGGTTGATGACGACGAATATCTTGTGCAGTCCGACGATGAACTTAACGAGATAACGGTTACCGGTCCGGACGGAACTGTCTATATTTTCGGAGCACCGTATGAATACCAGACAACAGATGATGCGATGCCTCAATTCCGCACAGGCTGGGCCTTGAATAAAATCAATCTTACCAGCGGCCGTTCGATTGATCTTAAATGGTCTAATAATCTCGGTTATGGCCCCCGAATGACCTATCTCGGCGGAGCTTCATATATCGATAATCGTGATTTATACGATTTTTACGGGTATGAGAATACAGATGATTTCCGAAATTCATCTGTGGCTTCAGGTGTTCTGTCCTATAGTCTGCCGGATGATAAAATGTTGCTTCCGGAGAGCATTTCTTATCCCGGCGGAAAAGTGCAGTTCACATATAAGGGGACGGGCGGCTTTTTTCTTGGTTCTGTCATTATATCCAATGATGATACCGAACTACGTAAAATAGATCTGACATATAAACAGACCGGATATGCCCATTGGGTATTGACGGAGGTTGACACCGGAAATGATTCGCCCTATGTCTTCGATTATTATTCAGTTGGAAACGGTGTCTGGAATCCTCATGCACAGGATTGGTGGGGATATTATAATGCGATTGAGAACAGTACGCTCGAACCGCGTTTGTGCATGCATGAACAGTCGCCCCACAGGGACGAGAGCGCAAGAGTATACACTTTATATATAGGGGAGGCCGACCGCAGCATAAATGAGGAAGCGATGAAAGCGGATATCCTGAAAAGCGTACGCTATCCGACCGGTGCTGTCGCAGAGTTTGAATATGAGACGCATCATTTTGAGAAGATGCGTATGGAAAACAATAAAAACATATCGCCTGAGTATGATGTCTATCTTGATCACGGCGGAGGTCTGCGTGTGAAGACGGTGACAATGCGGAACGGAGATGCCGACACTTCTCCTCAGGTTATCCGTTATGAATATCCGCTTGCAAGAGTGCGGGCGGTGCCGTCGGCGTCGACCTTTGTCAATGTATCGGGCGCCATAATGCCCAAGGGCCTGTGGGGTTCACTGTCTGCACGTTATTATTGTCCTGTGCGGCTTGTCAACGTTATACCGGTGTCCGATTACATGCGCTATGACATGGGCGAGACACCTCTCTGGTATGACCATGTGACAGAAATCCATGATGAAGGAAAAGTGGAGTATCATTTCAGGGATATGATATCGCTGCCCAATTCTTTCTACGATCGTTTCGGCATCAGAATGATCAGCAATCTTTCAAAGGTGTTCAGTACGGGGCCGCAACTTGTAGAAAAAAATATATATAAGGGTACAGCCGGAAATTATGAGAAGGTCGAGAGTGAACGCAATACCTATCGCACATACTATTATGGAGCGATAAGTTCGACCCATATCAACCGGGAAATGATAATGATGGGTACCAATTCCGGCGTGGAGCCCGACTTTGACGAAGGGCATATAATGAGGGGAGCCGGACCATACGGCACGACTCCCGATATCCTTATGGATTATCACGGAGACAATCAGTTTCCATATTCCGCGATAGGTTATGGTGTCGAGCGCCAGACAGAGCGTCTGATTGCTACGGAGACGGTGACATATCATAATGGCGACAGCATTGTTGTCAGGAAGCAGATCTCCTATTCTCCGAGATCTTCGATAGTGGCCGGGATGGTCGTGAGTTGTGGCGATGACGTGCGTTCGCTGTCTTATGTGTTCGCTCCCGATGCTGAAGGACCGGTCGCCGAAGGTATGGCCCGGTCCCATATAGTCAATGTTCCTCTCCGGGCTTCAAGTACCCGCGGGGGTGCTATACTTCGTTCAGAGGCCGAATATATGCCGCTTGGAGGTGCATTGTATCGTCCGCGCCGTATAAAGACCTGGTATGAGGGGGCGGCAGATACGATTGTATCTCCGGTTTATGAATACCACGGTCACCGGCTTGCCGGGTTTACCGATGCCGACGGGGTGTCGTCGGCCTACATATGGGGATACAAGGGAAATCTGCCGGTATTTCGTATCGACGGTATCGATTTCGAAACGGCTAAGAGTATCCACGGCTATCTTGCAACCGGCGGAAATGCCGAACTCTACAATTTCGGGTCTTCTGCAGGAAGGCTCTATACAAAAGCCATGTATGCGCCCGGGGTCGGTGTGATATCGCTCACGCAGCCTACAGGTGTGGTTGAGCGCTACGAATATGATGCTGTCGGACGTCTGATAAAGACTTCGGTCGACGGCCTGGGTACGGTCTCGACATATGCCTACCGTATAAATCACGATGGCGACAATAGTGTGACCTCCTATCGCTGGCTCGACAGCAGCGGCAGCGACAAGCATACTACGGCTGTTTATTACGATTACCGCGGACGTCAGGTCGAATCAAAGGATTTTTCCGGCGGGGGTACCCGCGAGATCATAACACTTTCCGGAAGGCAGTCGTGTTCGGCCTTGTCGGTCTTCTCCGAATACGATACAATGGGCCGTCTGAGCCGTACTTCGGTGCCGTCCTCGTCGAAACCGGCAGATGCCGCCGCCTGGACGGATATGGCATATGAGCCTTCTCCGCGAGGCGTGAAAACGGCCGAGACCAGGCCCGGAGAAGAGTGGAAATCGGGAGCGAGGGCGGCTACGGCCACGCGCGCTGTAAACACGGCCGTCATGCCGTGGTCGTGTCCGCGGTTCGAGCTGACATCTGACGGAGGAGTGGACTATAAGGGCCTGTGGCCTGCCGGAGTGCTGACGGTGACTGAGAGCATCGACGAAGACGGGCATGCCGTCTATGAGGCGTCGGACTTCGAAGGTCGGAAATTGATGCGGCGCGAGGGTGCCGGCGACGACTGGCTTTCCACATATTACATATACGACAGTTTCGGCCGTCTGCGCAGGGTGCTCCAGCCCATACTTGAAGTCAAGAGCTATGACAGTGATGACACAGACCTCGAGGATTACTCATTCGAATACCGCTACGACGGCGCCGGACGGTGCATCTATGATCGCATTCCGGGATCGGTGCCGACTCTGCGGCGCTATTCTGCCGCGGGCAGGCTCGTGGCAGAACATCTTCCGGCGATGGCCGACGGTGAGTGGCGGGTATTTTTCTACGACTCGACAGGACGCAAGGTGCTTGAAGGGATAGCTCCGTTTACCGACGCCTCTCTGGAGTCATTCGTAGCCGGGAGTCATATCGTTTCTTTTAGTCCGATCAATACCGCCACCCTGTGCTTCCGTCACGCCGACGGTTTCCCCGACGAATTCCAGCCCGTCGCGGCAAGTTATTACGACGATTACGGCTATCTGCGTCTGTCGGGCCTCGATCTCGGCTTCAAGGCGGTAGCCGGTTTTGCCGCAACGCGTTCCGCCGATGTCTGGGGGTTGCCGACGGGTAGCGTCGATCTTGGCGATGACGGCGAGTTCCGCTATGAGGCTTACTATTACGACGGACTGGGGCGTATGATCCAGAGCCGTTCGCATGCACCCGAAGGGGATGTTATCCGCAGTATTCGTCATGACTATACCGGCGCGGTCGAGGACGAAAGAATCACTGTATTTCGTCCGGATACGACCCTTACATTCGCCACACATACCGAATACGACCAGGGCGAGAGGCCATACCGGATCACCTATCGTTTTGAAAACGACTCCGTTCGGGTGAAGCACACACATAATAATGAAGGCAGACTCTCGCGTACCGATTTCGGCATCAATCTTGCCCGCAGATACGAGTACGATATCCACGGATGGCCCGTGCGGACGGAGACCCTTCTTCCATTCCGGCAGATAGTCAATCCGGGAGATCTCCAGCTCGGTCAGAGGTATTACAGCGATATTGTCAGAAGAGATACTCTTCCGCTTATAATAAGGCCACCACTGGAGATACTGTCGGTGAACTATACCGAAAGGATGCATTATGCCGACGGGGCGTTTCCCCGTTACACGGGCGAGATGTCGGGTCGCACCACGACCTTCGGCAGCCGGTATGACTACCGCTACGACGTCCACGACCGGCTCATAGGCGCGGACTATACAGCGGCGTCGACCGACAGTGTCGGCGAGGATTTCTCAACCTCGTATACCTACGATGCGATCGGGCGACCGCTGACGCTGCGGCGCTACGGCGTCCTGGGTATCGACGGCGGTGAGGAGAGTTTCGGACTCCTCGACGGCCTTTCCTACAGCTACGTCGGCGCCCTTCCGTCGTCGATCACCCGCGAGACCGAGGCGACGGAGTTCTTCGGACAGCCCGGCGCCCACGGCACGACGCTGGGCTACAACGCAGCGGGTCTTCTGACCACAGATACGGGGCGTCAGCTGAAACGCTCCCTGTATAACCGCCTCGGTCAGGCCCGGGAGATAGAGATCGGCACGACGCGTCCGCTGTCGCCCAACAAGATAGAGCAACGTGTACATTCGTCGGGCGGAAAGCTGATATCGGTCAGGGAAATTCTGAAGTCGAGTGGTGCCACAGTTCTGTCGGGTAAGCGCACATACATCGATAATTTTACTTTCGCCAGCGGCAACAACGGAGTCGACACCCTTATGCGCGTCGACTTCCCGGGCGGCTATTTCGACAATGCGGGGGTGCACTGGATGCTTGCCGATGCCATCGGGTCGATAGAAATGGTAGTGGACGGCAAGGGCCGTGTGGAGCAGCACACGGGTTACTATCCCTACGGCGAACCGTGGCGCGAACCCGCCGGACAGCCTTATCTGTTCGGGGGCAAGGAGCGGCGCCGCTTCGCCTCGCTTGGCGACAGCGACTTCCACGCCCGCTTCCTCACCACCTCCACCGGCCTCTGGCAGGCCCCCGACGTCCACGCCGGCAACTACCCCTGGCTCTCCCCTTGGGTCTTCTGCAATGCGAACCCGATAAAATACGTTGATCCCACCGGCAAGGATATATTCGAGATGGACCGTATGGGCAATGTTATAGAACGAATAAAAACCGATGATTACGACATGATCCGCATTATAAAGGAGGATTCTCCTAACATAGAATCTTCCCAGATGCCAGCAGGTACCATAGATTTAACGGATCCTTCGGATCGAAGGACCGATTATGTCTATATGACTGTGAAAGGTGATGATAACAGTACCTCGGCATTTGAGTTCCTTGCCGATAATACTGATGTCGAGTACTCTCATATACAAACAGGAGAAGAAGGACAGAATGCCAATAATTATATCACGACTTCCCATAGTGTGAACGACGATACGGCCGGAACTAATGTCATGGACGCGTTGGTGAATGCAAATGTAACAGTCAGATCGCATAGTCATAATCATCCTGGGCGAAATCCGGCAGGGTCTGCGGATAAGGATTTCGCAGATAAATATTCCAATAATCCATTTACTGAATTTAAAATTTATTATAAAGGAGGGACTTATTGTCATTACTAATTATTACTACAGACTATATGATTAATAGAATTGCGATAATCGCAAGCAAGATTGTATTGCTGCTGATTTGTGTTTTGCCGGCACGAGCCGATGATTTTGTCCTTGATATCCGTGAGAGTTGGCCGGAGACCGAAAGCTGTCTTCCGCTCGTGGAGTTGGAATGTCCGCAAATAATCGGTTTTCTCAGAGAGTGTATTTTCCCGATTTACCGGAACAATAATGGGGATAAAGACTATGACAGGATCTATCTCAAAATCTCCGAAAATGAAAACATGGAGACTGAATTCCAAGTGATACTATATTTACATATCAGACAGGAGCTAAAAGAAACAGATTATATTTTGAGAAACGGGTATGAATACTCAGTCGCTGTGATAGATGGCATTCGCGTAATTATTATAAGTAAAAAATCGTGTTCTTTAGTAAAAAGAAACAAGTCGAGAAAGGTTTGCTTTAAAGCGTTAAAAGATTTTTACGCAATAAATGATGCTTGTGCTGAATGGGATTTTGTACTGAGAAACAACAACTTGGTTTTTATAAGTTTTCTCGACTGGGGTATAAGCTGGCTGAAAAAGCTCAGGAGAGAGACTTATGATCCGGGGTTCCGTCCTATTAAAAAAGTATATAAAAATAAACGGAAATTTTCTCTGTTCAGAGAGGCCGGTATTCCATCTCTTCTCTGGTTGCCGGACAGTATGAAAATAAATGAGCCATATAAGGAGCAATAGCTGAGAATGGCAGAAAACAATGGGTGTGAATTGCCGAACTGTCGTGGTAGACCATATCCGAAATTCGGCCCGAAAACATTTGGGAAACACAATATTACTATCTATATTTGCATCATCACCTTAATCCGTTTGCAGCCATGAACCGACGTTTGTCTGTCTTTATATCTAAAATCGGTGGCGATGCGTGGCGTCATTGCGCTGACGGGCTGTTGGTCTAAAACATAATGAGGCTTATGAAGCGACTGAAAATCATATACGGAGAGAACATGGCTTGCCTGATAGGCCGGAATATTAGAGCTGTGATAATCTTACTCTTTGCAGTGCTGTTGGGAGCCTGCCGGAGGGAAACGGCCGATGCGGAAAAAAACGTACCGGCGGACAGCCTTGAGCAGGTTCGTCCGCTGGCACTGCGGATGGATTATCTTCAACACGATGGAGACCATTGCAGTTTAGCTGTAAAAGGTCGAGTATTCTCAACTGAAATGCACGACAGATGAGATAAGCGAACTGAATTATATCGGCACCTCCCGTAAAAATGATAATGAGCAGGCCGCAGGTATTCTAATTGATAATCAGCTTAAAAAAGATGGAACAATAATCCGGGAACATATCCATTCACATCCTTCTGGCTTACTTTGGCCATCGGACGAGGAAAAAAAATTTGCGTTTGGTGTTAAAGAAACTATGAAACAAAATATTGTTTTTAAAGTCTATACGACACAAGCGTACGAGGGCTTAGGTAATTATGTGCGATATGATGAAAACACTTCTAAATTAAATCCTGAAGAATTCAGGGAGAAATACAAACCGATTATCAGATAGATTCATAAATGACAATGATTCGGTAAAATTAAAGGTCGTCCAGTCCGATCTAAGCGGCCAACAGA
>CAJKRG010000019.1 GCA_905202215.1 uncultured Porphyromonadaceae bacterium | reverse complement strand
AAGCAAAAATACACCAACCTGTGATTTCACATATGTTATTAAACAACCTCTTATAGTATTCCCAGTTTATTCAGTATGGTATTCACGTTCTCGCGCCTGCGCTTTTCCAGAAACGCCTCCCGGCTCTCAAAAAGATTTCCGGCCAGTGTATCTATGATCGGCGTCGCCACAAAGGGAAATATATTGATCGACACCATGTCGAGCAACAGCATACCCGCCTCCACCCGGCGGCAACGGCCTCGGGCGGCCTCTTCGTCGATGGCGCTCTGAAGACAGTCGATAGTCCGGGCTGCCATCGACGATATGCTGCTTTTCATCGTCTCGAGACGATGCGGATTGCTGTACAGTTCGTTGAATATGAAACGCGGCAGGGTCGGATTAGCGGCAAGAAAATCGAAATGACGCCCGACACCGTTTATTATGCGCTCGCGCAAAGAAAGCCCGGGATTGCCTATGACTCCGAAAAGAATTTCGCCCAGACTCGCCATCTTGTCGGCTATTATCTTCTCGAAGAGCTTGTCCTTGGTTCTGAAATAATAGTGGAGCATGGCGTGGGTCACACCCGCCGCCTCGGCTATGGCCGTCGTCTTAGCGCCTGCATATCCTTTTGTCAGAAACTCCCTCTCGGCGGCAAGGAGAATCAGCTCTTCGGTCGTATGCTGCTCATTCTTTGGCTTATCCATATAAACAATTTTGACTAACAATTTTGTTAGCGCAAATGTAGGCACATTTTTATTACCTGCAAAATTCCATGCCGTTTTTCTTCCGGCGAAAAACCCCGGACGCGAAAGTTTGAGGATAAGATGCACGGGCGCGATTTTTTTTGTAATTTTGCGCAAAATACCATACTGATATGATAGACAAGATAAACGCCCTCCGTGCCGAACTGGCCGCTCTCGCCGCAAGCGGCGAGGCTGTCGATGTAGAGGCCCTGCGTATCAAATATTTAAGCAAGAAAGGCGCTATTTCAGCCCTTATGAACGATTTTCGGACCGTACCCGCCGAACAGAAGCGCGAACTCGGCCAGGCGCTCAACGAGCTGAAAAATTTCGCCACCGAAACAATCAATTCGCTCCGCGAGGCAGCCGAGGCAGGCCGCGCCAAAGCCGACGTGCCCGATCTCACCCGCACCGCCGCACCCGTCACCCTCGGCACCCGTCACCCGCTCTCGCTGGTACGCGAGCAGATCATCGACATCTTCCGCCGTCTCGGCTTCACCATCGCCGAAGGCCCCGAGATCGAGGATGACTGGCATGTGTTCGAAAGCCTCAACTTCGCCGCCGACCATCCCGCCCGCGACATGCAGGACACTTTCTTTATCGGCCGCAACCCCGACGTGCTCCTGCGCACCCACACCTCGAGCGTGCAGACACGCGTCATGACCTCGCAGAAACCCCCGATCCGCATCATCTGCCCCGGCCGCGTATATCGCAACGAGGCCATATCGGCCCGCGCACACTGCTTCTTCCATCAGGTCGAAGCCCTCTACGTAGACCACAACGTGACTTTCGCCGACCTGCGCCAGACCCTGCTCTACTTCGCCCGCGAAATGTTCGGTCCCCAGACCGAAATACGTCTCCGTCCAAGCTACTTCCCCTTCACCGAGCCTTCGGCCGAGATGGATATCAGCTGTAACCTCTGCGGCGGAAAAGGCTGCTCCTTCTGCAAGGGCACCGGCTGGGTCGAGATTCTCGGCTGCGGCATGGTAGACCCCAATGTGCTCGAGGCATGCGGCATTGATTCGAAAGAATACACCGGATTCGCACTCGGCATGGGTATAGAGCGTATCACCAACCTGAAATATCAGGTGAAAGACCTCCGCATGTTCTCCGAAAACGACGTCCGCTTCCTCGACGAGTTCACAGCCGCGAAATAATGAAACAGGCTGAGCGCTACAAGGCTGTCATCGCGCGTTTCGAGAAGGAGATGCCGGTAGTACAGACCGAACTCCACTACGCCAATCCCTATCAGCTTCTCGTAGCGGTGATCCTGTCGGCGCAGTGCACCGACAAGCGTGTCAACATGATCACTCCGGCGCTCTTCGAGGCCTATCCGACCGTCGAGGCTCTCGCCGCCGCCACACAGGACGATATTTTCGGCTATATCAAGTCGGTATCATACCCCAACAACAAGAGCAAAGCCCTTCTCGGCATGGCGCGCAAGCTCATGAGCGACTTCGGCGGCCAGGTGCCCGACACCATGGGGACTCTCACGAGTCTGCCGGGGGTCGGCCGCAAGACCGCAAACGTCATTCTGTCGGTCATATACGAGCAGCCCGCCATGGCCGTAGACACTCATGTGTTCCGGGTCGCCGAGCGCCTCGGTCTCACAACACGGAGCAAGACACCGCTCAGCACGGAGAAAACCCTCACTGAAAACATTCCTCAGGAGGCGATAGCCCGCGCCCACCACTGGCTAATACTTCACGGCCGATATGTCTGCAAGGCCCGCAAACCCGAGTGCGGCGCCTGCTTTCTGGCCGACGTGTGCCGTTATCGCGAGCGGGCTCTTGCAAAAGAGGCCCGCGCCGTGGCCAAAGCCAAGTCATTCAGCGATTGACACCATGGATGAAAGCAACGTTTTCATTTTCACGATAGAGGTTGTCGGCACCATCGCCTTCGCCATATCGGGCATACGTCTGGCCGCCGCCAAAAATTTCGACTGGTTCGGCGCCTATGTTGTCGGACTCGTCACCGCCATCGGAGGCGGCACACTGCGCGACGTCCTCCTCGCCGTGCCCGTATTCTGGATGCAGAACTCCATGTTCCTCCTCGTCACCCTCATATCTCTCATCGCGGTAATCATATTCAGGCGCGCTCTCGTAGGAGGCATGCGCACGCTCTTCATATTCGACGCCATCGGCCTGGCGCTTTTCGTGGTCGTAGGCATTGAGAAAAGCTTCGCCGCCGGATACCCCGAATGGGTAGCGATAGTCATGGGTATCATCACAGGCTCTTTCGGCGGTGTGACACGCGATATCCTCATCAACGAGGCCCCGCTCTTCTTCAAGAAAGATATCTACGCAACGGCCTGTCTGGCAGGAGGAGTCGTATACTGGCTCGTCGAATTCATACCCGGAGTGCCGCAGATGGTGCCGCAGATAGCATGTGCCGTCGCCGTAATCGGCCTCCGCATAGCCGCCGTCCACTACGACTGGTCGCTCCCGATCCTGAAAGTTCCCCCCGAAGACCTTCCAAAGAAATTATGAAAGAACAGATCGGTCAGTTCATACGGTATTGCATTGTCGGCGTGCTCAACACGCTGGTGACCCTCGGCGTCATATACATGTGCAAATCCATGCTGGGCTGGAACCTCTATGTGAGCAACGCCCTCGGCTATATAGCCGGAGTCACCAACTCTTTTTTCTGCAACAAACAATGGACATTCAAGTCCAAAGGCCATTATCGCCGTGAGGCGGTGCGGTTCCTCGTAGGCTTCGGCGTGTGCTACGCCCTTCAGTTCGTGCTCGTATGGATGCTGACACAATCAGACTTCGGCCACTACGACTTCAGGATCCTCGGAATAGTCATATCCGGATACGGCATAGCCACACTCCTGGGCAACATAGTCTACACCCTTGCGAATTTCGTATTCAACCGTCTCGTTACATTTCGCTGAAACTTCAAAAAAATTTGCTAATTTTGCCTGTTGCAACGCCCGAATCGAACAATGAGGCGCTGCCGGAGGTTCTTTATATACTAACGTTTCAACTAATCCGGAATGAAGCTCCATAATCAATACCGTAAACTGCGCTCCGGTGTCGTGGCCATGCTGTTGGCTGCGGCCGGCATGTCGGCCTCCGTGACTGCGCAGCAACCGATGGTTTCGGCCGATGCTACCGTGACACTGCCGGGCATCGTGTCGCTTGACTCGTGCCGCGCGATGGCGCTCACCAACAACAAACAGCTGATGATGGCCCGTCAGCGTATAGTAAAGGCAGAATACCAGAACAAAGAAGCCTTTGCGGCATACCTCCCGGCAATCGACTTCGCCGGCGGATATCTATACAACCAGCGCAAGATATCGATGTTCGACTCCGACCAGATGCTGCCGATCAAGAGCTTCGATCTTCAGTCTCAGTCCTACCAGTTCGACCTCGTCAAAAATCCCGTCACCGGCGAGCCTGTCAAAGGCCCCGACGGCCAGTATATACCCGCCAGCGTGGCCTATCTTCCCAAAGAAGCCCTCGAATACGACATTCACAACGTCTTTTTCGGAGCCGTCACACTCACACAGCCTATATTCATGGGCGGCAAGATCGTGGCCATGAACAAACTGACAAAGGCTGCCGAAGGCGCGGCCCGCGAACTGGAGACAAATGAGGCCGAAAACGTAATATACGCCGTCGACGGCGCATACTGGCAGGTCGTGTCGCTCAAGGCCAAGCGAGAGCTGGCCGTAAGCTACGTCAACCTGCTCGACTCTCTCAGCCGAAACGTCCACCTCATGCTCGACGAAGGCGTGGCTACAAAATCCGACGCCCTGAGTGTCGACGTGAAACTCAATGCTGCCCAGGTCGATCTCGTAAAGGTCGAGAACGGCCTTGTGCTGTCGCGCATGGCGCTCGCACAGGTCTGCGGCCTCCCGGTCAACACGGTCTTCACCCTCGCCGACGAAGATAACCGCGACGCCGTGCCTGCCGAAGGCGTAGCTCCTGCCGGAGGATACGACATGGAGAGCGTCTACGCCCGCCGCCCCGATCTCCGCGCACTCGAATACGGTGTCGAGGCCGCCAGACAGCAGAAACGCGTGGCCCTCTCGGCAATGCTGCCCAATGTAGCGCTCATCGGCTCATATGAAGTGTCCAACCCCAATCTGTACGACGGATTCAAGAAACGTTTCAAAGGCGCTTTCTCAGTCGGAGCGATGGTGAGCATTCCGATATGGCACTGGGGCGGCAACCGCGCCAAGTACAAGGCTGCCGAAGCCGACGAGAACATACGGCGGCTCGAGCTCGCCGACGCCCGCGAACTGGTAAGCCTGCAGGTTAGCCAGGCCTCGTTCAAGACCCAGGAAGCATACAAGACTTACGAGATGACCATGACAAATCTCGCCAAAGCCGACGAAAACCTGCGCTCGGCCACTCTCGGCTTCCGCGAGGGTGTTGCCACCACCGACAATGTGATGGAGGCCCAGACAGCGTGGCTGAAGGCACATTCAGAGCAGATCGATGCCATGATCGAGGTGCAGCTCTGCCAGACATATCTGAGCAAGGCCCTCGGCACACTCTATTAAGCTGAAACAGCAGTTTTCAGCAATTAACAGGAAACTAAAAAACAAACACAATATGACACAGAGTCAAAACCAGGAAAAACGGGCCAACAAGACATTACTCATCACAATGGGTGTGGTCGTTGTGGCCGTGGCAGTCATAGCCGTGGTAGGCTTCATTTTCATGAACCGCCCAGACTCTTATATCGAAGGTCAGGTGGAAGGCACTAACATCCGTATCTCGGGCAAGCTCGCCGGTCGCGTGCAGGAATTCTACGTGCAGGAAGGCGACACCGTCCATGCCGGCGACACACTTGTGCGTATCCACTCGTCGGTAGTGGAGGCTCAGCTGGGACAGGCCGAGGCAATGCGTGAGGTAGCCGCCGCACAGAATAAGAAAGTCGACGCCGGCACACGAATGCAGATCATCAACGCAGCCGCCGATCTCCTCCGTCAGGCCGAAGCCGCCGTAACAATCACCAAAAAGACCTACGACCGCATGGAACGCCTCTATGGCGAAGGTGTTATCGCCGAGCAGAAGCGCGACGAGGCCAAGGCTGCATACGATGCCGCCGTAGCCGCACGCGACGCCGCCGCAAGCCAGCTCTCGCTCGCAAAAGCCGGAGCGCAGAAAGAAGACAAGGAATCGGCCGAGGCTCTCGTACAGGCTGCCGGCAGCGGCGTGAAGCAGGTCGAGGCTGTCCTCGAAGACAGCTATCTCACAGCGCCTTTCGACGGAACCATCGACCAGATATACCCCGAAGTCGGCGAACTCGTGTCGCTCGGCGCTCCCATCATGAGCCTGCTCAGGAGCGACGACCGCTGGGTCACCTTCAATGTGCGCGAGGAACTCCTCAACGAACTGTCGATCGGCAAAGAGATAAAAGTGATGATTCCCGCATTGGGCAAGAAGGAAATAAATGTAAAGATATATTACGTGCGCGACATGGGCAACTACGCCACATGGCACTCCACCAAATCGACAGGCAGCTACGACAGCCGCACATTCCAGATCAAGGCCCGTCCGACAGAGGCGGTGCCCGGTCTGCGCCCGGGCATGTCGGCGGTCTTCGAACAGCCCGACTACAAATAATCAGTAACAAGGGACCGGAACAAGGGATAAACAGTAAAGGTTAAAGGACAAGTTGTAATGGGTAAGAAATAAAGCAGCAAGGGATCCGGTATAAGTGAAAAGCAGGAAGGAATAAAAGTCCCCCACCCCTTACCCCTAACCTTTAACCCATAACCTCCCCCCTAACCCATAACCTCCCCCCTAACCCATAACCACCGACGAATGAACAGCTTCGTTTCAGGCATAAAGCGGGAAATACACCGCATGTGTTCGCGGAAGATGTATATCTTCGGCATGATCGTCGTGCCGGTATTCACCATATTCTTCTTTCTCGACCTCCTTTCACCGGGCCTGCCGGAGCATGTGCCGACGGCAGTGGTCGATCTCGATCACTCCACCATGAGCCGCACTGTCACCCGCTCGCTGCGAGCCCTGCAGCTGCTCGACGTCAGCAAAAACGCCGAAAGCTACGACCAGGCGCTCGACCAGGTACGTGCCGGCGAGACATTCGGTTTCTTCGTCATTCCAGCCAATTTCGAGAAAGATGCGCTTAGCGGCAACACCCCGACACTCGAGTACTACACCAACATGACCTACTTCGTGCCCGGCACACTATCGTTCAAAGGTTTCAAGACCGTAGCCGTGGCGACAGCCGGCGGCGTGGTGCAGCAGACACTCGTCAGCATGGGTGTCGATCCGCAGAACGTCTCCTCGATCATACAGCCTGTGGTGATCGACCAGTTTCCGCTCTCGAACCCGTGGATGAACTACTCATACTATCTCACACCCTCGTTCTCCATGGCCACATTCGCACTCATGATCATGCTCATGACTGTCTTTTCCATCACCATGGAGATCAAGGACGGCACATCGCCCCAGTGGCTCGCCACAAACGGCGGCAGCATCGTGCAGGCGCTCAGCACCAAGCTCCTGCCGCAGACCGTGGTCTTCACTTCGGTAGGCATGTTCATGCTCTGGCTCATGTTCGGTCTGTCGTCTTTCCCGCTCAACGGCAGTCTGTTCTGGCTCGCTGTGGCCACATTCCTGCTTGTCACCGCCTCGCAGGGCTTCGCAGTGTTCGTATGCTCGGTGGTACCCAATCCGCGTCTGTCGTTCAGCATATGCGCCCTCTTCGGCATTCTGTCGTTCTCCTTCACCGGCTTCTCGTTTCCGGTGCAGAGCATGTACGGCGCACTCGGTATCTTCAGCTGGCTCGCGCCGATACGCTACTGGTTCCTCATCTATATCAACGAAGGCCTCGACGGCGTGGCCCTCTACTACTCACGTTTCTACTACGTGGCCCTCATACTCTTCCCCTTCGTGGCCTGCGTACTGCTCCGACGGCTCAGGAACGCATGTCTAAATCCCGTTTATGTCCCATAGTATGAATGCATTCGGATACATCAGGAATTGGTTCGCCGCTCTGGGTCGCGTGTTCCGCCGCGAGCTGCGGCATATAATCAAAGACCCGGGCGTGCTCCTCTTCTTCATAGCGCTGCCGCTGGCCTATCCCGTGGTCTATACCCTCATCTACAACCCCGAAGTCATACGCAAGCTCCCCGTGGCAGTCGTCGACGAGTCCATGACCGTCGCTTCGCGCGATTTCATACGCAAGGCCTCGGCCTCGCCCTCGATAGAGATATACGCCCGCTGCCCCAACATGGCCGACGCGAAAGAACTCATGGCCGAAGGCAAGGTCTTCGGAATCATGCAGATTCCCGGCGACTATGCAAAGAAACTCGGCAACGGCGAGCAGGCCCATGTCGAGTTCTACGCAGAAATGAGCCTCCTGTTGCGCTACCGTACATTCGTGGCCGCGCTCACCGATCTCCAGATAGAGATGATCTCGGCCGTAACAGGCGAGAAGCTCCAGATGGCCGGGCTGCAGTCGCTCGCCGGAGATGCCTCAGCGCCAATAAAAAGCGAGAGTAACTTCCTGGGCGATACCGAGCAGGGATTCGCCTCTTTCGTCATACCCGGTATCGTCATTCTCATACTCCAGCAGAGTATGATACTCGGCATCACGCTCCTCGGAGGCACATCGCGCGAGCGCAGGCGCCGCAACGGAGGCATAGACCCAGAAGAGGTGCAGGGCGTGTCCGCCTCGGCCACAGTATGGGGCAAGGCTCTGTGCTACACCGTCTTCTACTTCCCGATGACCATCTACATACTCCGCTTCATACCCGAGATGTTCAATCTGCCGCACTACGGCAATCCGGCCGACTACTATCTCTTCATCTTCCCCCTCCTGCTGGCATCGGCATTCCTCGGCCTTACCCTCAACTATTTCATGAAGCAGCGCGAGAGCGCCTTCATCATCATAGTGTTCACATCTGTGATATTCCTCTTCCTCTCGGGTCTGACATGGCCGCGCTACGCCATGAGTCCCCTCTGGACATGGCTCGGCAACTGCGTGCCCGGCGTATGGGGCGTCGAGGGCTTTATCCGCATCAACAGCAACGCCGCCGCCCTCTCCGAAGTCGGCCGCGACTACATTGCCCTCTGGATCCTCGCCGCCGTCTACATGCTCACCGCTTGTTTATCAGTCAAGCTGATAAACAAAAAATTATGAATTATGGATTATGAATTGAAAGTTGCCAGTTTTCTCAATTCATAAGCCATTATTCATAATTCGCGTCTAAATTCATAATTCATCACTCATAATTCATAATTTCGAACAATGGCCGGTGTCAAAAGTCTGATGAAAGACACAGCGATCTATGGAGTCAGCTCGATTATAGGGCGGTTCCTCAACTGGTTGCTCGTGCCTCTCTACACCATCATGTTTCCCGTGGCCGAATACGGCGTCGTCACCTTCGTATACTCGGTGGTCGCCCTGGCAATGGTAATACTCACCTACGGACTCGAGACGGGTTTCTTCCGCTTCGCCAACCACGAGCGCTGGAAAGACCCGATGGAGGTATATTCCACCTGCCTCATATCGCTCGCCGCCACATCAACGGCATTCGTAGTGATAGTGGCCGCTCTCCTGCGCCCGGCCACGCACTGGCTCGAATGCGACGGTCATCCTTCGTATGTGCTCATGATGGCCGTCTGCGTGGCTCTCGACGCATTTCTGGCCCTTCCATTCAGCTATCTGCGCTTCGCCAAACGGCCCTTCCGATTCGCCACAATCCGCCTGGTCAACATAGGCCTCAACATAGGCCTCAACCTCTTCTTCATACTCCTATGCCCCTGGCTGATGAAACATGCCCCCGCCACCGTGACCTGGTTCTACCGTCCCGATTTCGGCATCGGTTATATCTTCCTTGCCAACCTCATCGCCTCCATCGTCAATTTCGTGATGATGATACCCGAGCTGAGGGGTTTCCCCTGGAAATTCAACCGAACGCTGTGGCGTCAGATCATGGCCTACTCCGCACCCCTCCTCGTACTCGGCGTGGCCGGCATCATGAACCAGACCATCGACAAGATTATGTTCCCGAGCCTTGTCGCCGATCACGCCGACGCCATGTATCAGCTCGGTATCTACGGCGCCAACTATAAGATCGCCGTCGTACTCCTTGTTTTCCTCCAGGCATTCCGCTTCGCCTACGAGCCATTCATATTCGCCCGCAGCAAGGAAGCCGGCGAGGGCAAGTTCCAGGCCTACCGCGACGCCATGAAATATTTCGTGGCCTTCGCGCTGCTCATCTATCTGGGCGTGATGTTCTACCTCGACTTCGTGCGCTACCTCATATCGCCGCGCTACTTCAGCGGCCTCGCCGTCGTACCCGTCGTGATGATGGGCGAACTCTTCTTCGGCATTTTCTTCAACCTTTCGGTATGGTATAAGCTCACCGACCGCACGGTCTACGGCATGTGGTTCTCCCTCACCGGACTGGCCGTCACCATAGTGCTCAACGTACTCCTGGTGCCACGCATAGGCTACATGGGCTGCGCCATCGGCTGTCTGTGCAGCTACGGCACTATGATGCTCGCGAGCTACTTCATCGGCAACAGGATATACCCCGTCGGCTATCCGACCGGCCGCATTCTCTCATACTTCGCCGTGGCAGCCCTGCTCTATGCCGCCGGTGTCTGCGGCGTCAACGCTATCGGAGGCCATACCCTGCTCAAATGCGCTATCCGTCTGGTCCTGCTGTGTGTGTTCGTGGCATATTTCATCCGTACCGAGGGCATAACCCTGAAATCGCTCGCCGGGCCACTGGCCTCGCACCTCCGCCGCCGATGAAGATAGCCATAATCAATCACAGCGACAGCCGCGGAGGAGCCTCCGTGGTCAGCATGCGCCTCATGAAGGCCCTTGCCGCCGAAGGCGCCGAGGTGTCGATGACCGTGGCTCACAAAGCCGGAAAAGACCCCGACGTACACCTTGTCGGCAGCGCTCTGAGCCGCAAGATACCATTCCTGCTGGAGCACGCGCGTATTTTCGCCGCCAACGGCTTCACCAGGCGCGACCTCTTCGCCGTATCGATTGCTTCCGACGGCCTGCCGCTGTCGGCATTGCCTCAGGTGGAGCAGGCCGACGTCGTAATGCTCAACTGGGTCAACCAGGGCATGCTTGATTTCAGCGAGATCATGACCTTGATCATGATGGGAAAGAAGATTATCTGGACCATGCACGACATGTGGAACCTCACCGGCATCTGCCATCACGCCGGCACCTGCACGCGCTACCGCCTGCGTCCCGGCTGCGGTAACTGCCCTCTTCTCCATGGCCGTGCGGCCGAAAACGACCTGTCGCGACGCACCTGGGAACTCAAACGGGCCATATACTCCACCGACCGAATCACTTTCGTGGCCGTCAGCTCATGGCTGGAGCGCAAATGTGCCGAAAGCTCGGTGATGAAGGGCTGCTTCGTGGAGGTGATACCGAATGCCTTCCCCGTCGACGAATTCTATATCGTCCCACGCCGCAGCCGCACCGACATGGGGCTGCCAGAAGGCAAAAAACTGATTCTGATGGGAGCGGCGCGCCTCGACGACCCCGTGAAGGGCCTTCCTCTCGCCGTCGAAGCTCTCAACCGCCTCGCCGACAGCGGCCGCACCGACGCACACGCCGTTTTCTTCGGCGCCATACGCGACCCTCATGCCCTCGACGCCCTCCGGCTGCCCCATACAGCCCTCGGCCCGGTAAGCGACACCGGTTTCCTGCACGAGCTGTATGCCCAGTCCACCGCCGTACTCTCCTCATCGCTCTACGAGACTCTGCCGGGCACCCTTGTCGAGGGGCAGGCCGCAGGCTGCTTCCCCGTGAGCTTCGGCGAGGGCGGACAGGCCGACATCGTCGAGCACGGCATCAGCGGCTACATAGCCCGCTACCGCGACACCGCCGATCTTGCCGAAGGCCTCGTCATGGCCCTTGACGGACGTTTTGATCCGGCCCTCCTGCGCCGGAGCGTCGAGAATCGTTTCAGCGCGCGCGCCGTAGCCAGGCGATACCTGCGTCTCATTGAAGCCGAAATGAACCTTTAGACCGTTCGGGTGTTTTATAGGGTAGCTACTAACCTACAAAACACTACGAAATGGAGACAAAAAGCATAAAAGGCACACGCACCGAACACAATCTTCTGGCATCTTTCGCCGGCGAGAGCCAGGCCCGCTCCCGCTACACCCTCTTTGCCGAAAAAGCCAAGGAAGAAGGCTATGAGCAGATCGCAGCCGTATTTCTCGAAACAGCCGAACAGGAGCTGAGCCACGCCCGCCTGTTCTTCAGCCTGCTTGAAGGCGGTACAGTCGAAATTCACGCCGCATATCCCGCAGGCGTTGTGGCCGACACCAAGACCAACCTCGCCGAGGCTGCGGCCGGCGAACGCGAGGAGTGGGGCGAACTCTACGAGAACTTCGCCAAAGTGGCACAGGAAGAAGGATTCCCCCAGATCGCCAATACCTACCGCCTTATCGCCAAGGTCGAGCAGATGCACGAAGCACGCTACATCAAGCTGATGGAGCGCCTCCAGACAGGCACCGAATTCGAAGAAGCCGAACCGGTCGAATGGATGTGCCGCCAGTGCGGTTTCACCATCACCGCCAAGGCCGCGCCCAAGCGCTGCCCCGTCTGCGGCCGCGACCAGGGCTGGTTCCAGCGCAAAGCCAACAATTATTAAGCTGTCAAGCCGACACGCTGACAGGCGAAGCGCGTAGCGCTTAAATATTAACACAGCCCGGGGTCTGGCGCTGAATTGCGTCCATACCCCGGGCTTTTATGTCATTGCCCAACCGCCTTAGCGGTTGAATAAAAATCCGCCACCGGATCATATCCACTAACCCCTAACCAAAGAAAAAGCGGCGCCCGCTGACCCTTTCGGGATCACGGACGCCGCCCTTGCATGGAGAAATTATGTTATTTCTTGACCATTGTCGCGGTGTAGGGGATAGTGCCGAGATAGAGAGTTATCTCGTATGTGCCGTCGGCATCGCACACCAGGTTGGCAGGATTGCCGAAGCCGGTGAGGTTCTGCAGATTGCCGCCCAGGTTGATATCCCAGCCGTTGTTCATGCGGAACTTCCAGGCATTACCGGCGCTCATTGTCACAGTCGCCTTCCAGGTGAGATTGTCGTCCGACGGAGTCATCGGCTCGGAAGCGGCCCAGCCGTTGAAATCGCCAATGAGGCCTACAGTGCTGATAGCGGTCACACTCAGGTCGCGGGTGCTGTAGTTGAGGCTGATGAAATAGAGACCGGGAGCGGGAACCTTGATATTGCTGCCGCCGTTAGCCTTGCCTGTAGCCGACAGAACGCCGGTATCGGGATTGGTCTTGAACTCGAGAGCCTCGCCCACGCCGAAGTCGCCGTTCCACGCATTTGTGGGGCTGAACTTGAACTCGGGCTGGTCGGCACCGTAGAGGTTGGCATATCCGGCATAGTCGGTGTAGTTTTCTGTCCACATCACCATGGCGAACTGACCGTTGTTCCAGCTGGTGCCGTTCACACCGTTGCCGGCAAGCCAGAAGTTAGGAATAGCCTGCTTATACTCGTAGGTGAGATTGTCCATATCGATACGGAATTCGACAGGGCCGGAGAGTTTCATGAAACCGGCAGCCTGAGTCTCGGCAGGGTCAAGAGCACCTTTTGCACTGTTCTTGTCGGCCTCGGCCACACCGATGATAGACGAGAAATCAGAGTTGGTGAAGTAGTTTTCGCCAAAAATCTTCCAGTAAATGCCATCACCGACTGTTGCGGCGCTGAGATTGAGAATCTGGCTGAACACGGGGTCGTCGTACACATTATTGTCGCTGTGTGTGAACTCCGAGCTGTTGGCCTGATTCCAGTCGTTGCCGTCGGCCGACCACATGAAGTAGTACTTCTGGTCGATAAAGCGCGGGGCTTCCGTTACGACAGTAAGCTTGGTCGGGCCAAAGAACTTGTCGGGGCCGCCGAGCACAATGCTCTCGTTGCCCTTGACGGCACTCACATTATAGCGCAGCCAGAGCGCTGTCTCGACAGGATTCTTGCTTATGTTCTCGCGCACGCCTTCGTTAAGGGCGACAGGGTCTACAGCAAAATTATCGCCGCTGACAACGACAGGCACCGTAAAGAAGCTCGAGAAAGACTCGTCGGTGCTTACCTGGGCGCTTGCACCGAAGCCGTAGCCTTCAGGCCAGCCTTCGGCGGCAGTAGCAACAGCGACAGGCACATTCTCGCCCTTGCTGATATATGTGGCAAGCTGGGCCACTGCGGGCATGTCGGCGGGGGCTGCGACGGTCACCTGGTCGGGACCGGCGGCGGGCAGTTCGGGATTGACAACGGGAATACCTGTGCCGAGTTCTACTTCGTCGCAGGCCGCGAAGCCAAGAGCCAGAGCCAATATGGGAAGTATTGTATATTTCTTCATTTCTGTAAGTTGAGGAAGTTTTCGGTTTATAGAGTTAAGATAATAGTTTATAGTACCATTATCTTAACTTTATAAACTCTTTTTACTTATTAAACTTGGTTTTGACTTGGGTTAATCGACGAAATCGAATGTCACTGTATTTGCCTTCGTATCGAGCGACACGCTGATAGTTGCACCGAGAGCGCCTTCGAGCTGGAAGGGGCCTTCGCCGACAGCGGTTTCGGCAGCAACGCCGGGAGTGACAGGATAGTCCTTGCCGGTAACAGAAGCCCACTGAGCCGCGCCCCAGCCGGTAAGTTCCTGATAGAAGCGGCAGAAGAGGTCGGGATTGTTATCCTGAGTCTCGGTGATTTCGAATGTGCCGGTGAAGACACCCGAGCCATCGGTGCATTCGAGGCGCCAGTTGTCGTAGATTTCGGCATTGTCTGCAGAGGGCTCTTTCCACAGGGCCTGATTGCCCACCATGTAGACATATTTCGGAGTCACAACTTCCTGCTCGCCGGCCTGAACCTTCACAGTCATCTTGTTGAGGTCTACGGTGATAGTCATCTTACCGCCGGTGAAGTCCTTGAATTCAAGTTTATCTTTGGTCACGGCAAGAGTTCCGTTGTATTCGCCGTCGGCGAGAATGCAGTCCACTTCCTTATCGTCGTTGGGGCCGCCGGCGATGCCGATGAAGTCGCTATCCCAGCCTGTGAGGGCGGTTGCGAAGCGGAATACGGGGTCGGCGGGCATATCGAACACAGCCGAGTACACATTGGAGCCGACAGCGTCGTCAGCTTCCCACAGACGCCAGTCCTTATATTTGTCGGCATTGTCGGCAATAGGCTCGGTCCAGCCGCTGGGAGCGCCTACGAGATAGATATACGCAGGAGTCTTCAGAGCGTAGTAGAAGTCTACGCGGGGAAGCTCGATGACGTTCGAGGTGATGTTGGTCCACTCATATGAGCCTACCTGAGCCACGGCGCGGACGTAGAGGGGGCGCACATGGTCTTCGGCATAAGGCTGCCAGGTGTCTTCGTCGGTGATCCCGAGCATTTCGCAGATTGCGATGGCAACATCGGCTTCGTTGAGGCCGATCGTGGCGCTGGCGCCGTTGATATTGGCAAGAGTCTTGTACTCGGCGAAATCCTCGGTGAGAGAGATTTCCGCAGAATAGTTCACAACGGTACCGATACCGTAGTCGGGCTGAGAGCAGGTGAACTCGAGCACACCGCCTTCGGTGAGGTCATAGTACTGCTGGGCGAAAGGCGGCACATTGAGTTTGAACTCGGTCGGTTTCTGCATCACCGGAGTGTCTGGAGTGGAACACGATGCCACGCCAAGCATTGCAGCCGCAGCAGCCAGAACAGTATATATTTTAGCGAATTTCATTATTTCTTTTTTTGTAAGGTTTATAAAGTCTATAAAGTCGACAGAGTTAAGACAATAGTACTGATAACGTACGAAGAAGCCATTATCTTAACTTTATAAACTCCTTTCACTTATTAAACTTAAATCAATAACCGGGATTCTGGCCTACAGTTTCGGTATATTGTGTCGGTATGGGGAACAATGCGCGGTAAGCGGGCAGCGCTGCGCCTGCATAGTCGCCGCCTTTCCACGACCACATGTAGTTGCTGCCGGTATACTTGCCGAAGCGGATAAGGTCGCTGCGGCGGTGTCCCTCGCAGTAAAGCTCGCACATGCGTTCGCGCAGAAGCTCGTCAGCATCGATAGAAGTACGGGCAGGCATGCCGGCACGCTCGCGCACGAGGTTGAGGTAGCGGAGGCCGTCGCACTCGACGCCGTGCATCTGGCACTCGGCGAGCATCAGATATGTGTCGGCGAGGCGGAACAGAGGATAGTCGGCGTTCGACATGGCGACGTTGTTGTTATTGTTGCCTGCGGTGTTCTCGTAGTCGGTCTCGGGGCTGTTGGAATACTTTATGAGCATATATCCGCACGAGGTGGCGTCGTTGCCGCCCAGAGTGGGGATTTCTTCCTGGAATGTACCCTCGAAGATCAGACGGCGCTTGTCGGCGCGGTCGAGAGCCTTAGACAGCTCGGGACGAAGGCGAAGACCGCCCCAGGCGTCCTTATAGTTGAGTTTCTTGAGGATTTCCTCGCCTGCCGATGCGAACCATGCGCCGCAGGTCAGGTAGGTTGTGCCGCCCCAGGCCTCCATGCGGCCCTGCTCCTGGGGAACGACCCACAGCAGCTCGCCGTTGCCGGCATACTTGTCGTTGGTGGCGCAGAAGAGATATTTGTACTCGGGAGCAAGAGTGATACCGGTCGATACTACCTGCTTGCAGGCCTCGGCGCATTCACGCCACATGGGCGTGCCGGTATAGACTTCGGCGTTGAGATAGAGCTTGGCGAGGAGCATGTAGCCGGCCTCGCGGCTGACGCGGCCGTAGGACTGCTGTGCGGCGGGCTTGAGCTGCGGCACATATTGCTCCAGTTCGGCCGTGATAGCGTCGAACAGCTGTTTGCGGTCGTAGGTGGGAGGAGTGGCGCCGGTGGTCGAATTTTCGTCGATCCAGGGGCCACGGCCGAAAAGGTCGATCATCTGGTAGTAGGCGAGACCGCGCAGGGCCGATGCCTCGGCTATACGGGCGTTGACCTCGGTTTCATCGAAGAATGCTGCTCCCTGGGTGCGCATGCCCGACATGAATTCGGCGGCCATCTTGGCGTTGAAGAACTCGCGTGCGAAAGCAGCGTAGATCCATTCGTTGTCGGGACTCCACTGGTTCTTGTTCAGCGGCTGATAGCCGGGGTCGTTCCAGGCTTCGGAGATGAAGCACTCGTCAGCGACAATCTCATTGAGGTTGAAGTGCGTACGGGTGAATGTACCTGCACCGCCGTCAGAAGTCGAGATGATGTCGTCGCGGTAGAGGTTGGCATATATACGACCGAGGAAGCCGTCCCACTCGGCCTGTGATGTCAGCTCGAGCTTGGTGTTGGGGTCGTTGGGCGTGAGGTCGAGGTCGCCGACGCACGAAGTGCCGGCGAAAGCCATCAGGGCTACACAGCCCGCAAGTATATGGTTTGTAAATTTCATATTGATGTCTTGTTTACCGGTTTTAGAAATTTGCCACCAGGCCGAAGGTTACGGTCACGGGACGCGGATAGGGAGCGCCGTCGATACCCTGCTGATAGGTCAGCTCGGGGTCGAGACCCTTGTACTTGGTGATCACGAACGGATTCTGCACGGCACCGAAGAGGCGCAGTTTCAGCTTGTTCTTCATCAGATTGTCGAAGGTGTAGCCGACAGTGATGTTGTCGCAGCGCACGAACGAGGCGTTCTGCACGAAGTAGCTGCTGAGCATGAGTTCGGTGGTACGTGTCTGTTCGAAGAGGTATGTGTTGTTCATCAGGTTCGAGAGAGTCGGCTGGTTGGTGGCCATGGCAGCGAACGAGTTGTCCATCTGGTTCTTGTTGTATGCCCAGTTGCCGAACGAGCCGCGGAGCACGAAGCCGAAGTCCCAGTTCTTGTAGTTGAAGGTATTGTGCCAGCTTGCGGTCCAGTCGGGGTGAACGTGGTGGAAGAGGATCTTGTCCTCGTCGGTGATGGCACCGTCGCCGTTCTGGTCTACATAGACGCCTTCGAGAGGATTGCCGTTGCTGTCGTAGGCCTGCTCGTAAACCCAGAAGGAGAACGCGCTTTCGCCGACAACATGCTTCTGCACGTCGACACCGTTGCCGAGGCTGCCGGTAGTGGCCGATGCGCCGTCGGCAAGACGGGTGATCTTGTTCTTGTTATATGCGAGGTTGAGGTTCGATGTCCAGGTGAAGTCCTTGGTAACGACCGGACGGGTGCTGAGGTTGAATTCGAAACCGGTGTTCTTGAGGTCGCCCAGGTTGAGCCAGCCTACGTTCGACAGGTTGGAGCCTGCGGGGAAGTTGGCCTGCACGAGGAGGTCTTTGGTCTTGCGCTCGTAAAGCTCGATGCTACCGGTGATACGGTTGTTGAGGAAGCCGAAATCAAGACCTATGTTCTTGGTGGTTGTTTCCTCCCACTTGAGGTCGCCGTTGTAGGGGTTGGGATATGCGAGCTGCACATACTGGCCGTTGATGATGTACGAGTTGCCGTTGCCGATAAGAGTGCTGTATACGGGCAGATAGGGGAAGTAGTCGCTGCCTACGTCCTGCTGGCCGGTGATACCCCAGTCGAAGCGGAGCTTAAGTTCGCTCAGCACGCCGCGGGCGCCTTCCATGAAGCTTTCGTCGAGAATTTTCCAGCCGAGAGCCGCTGCGGGGAACGAACCCCAGCGGTGGTCCTTGCCGAAGCGGCTGGTACCGTCGCGACGCATGGTGAAGGTGAGCAGATAGCGGTCCATGAAGGTGTAGTTGAGTCGTCCGAAGAACGACACAAGCTGATAGCGGCTCTTATAGTAGCTTGTCGGGCCATACTGGTATCCGGCGTAGTCTTTCAGAGCAACGGGCTGACCGCCGTTGAGATTGGGATCGGTAAACATGATGTCGGACGATGCCATCTGCGGGTCGGCTACGGTGAAGTCGTGGCCGCTGTTGTTGAAGCGCTGCCAGGAGTAACCGCCGGTCACGTCCACGTCGCTCTTGATGGCCTCGAAATTCTTGTGGTAGTTGAGATAGAACTCAAGCATGAGGGTATAACGCTCCTGATTTTCCTTGCTCAGGCTGCCGTAGCCCTGCTGCACGTTCACGACACCGCCGTCGGTGCCGTGTACCTGGAACTTGCCGTCCCATGCGGCGGGCGAGAAGGGCTGCTCGAAGTTGCGGACCTCGCCGTGGCTGTAGTCATAGCCGAGGTTGAGGTTGGCGCGGAGCTCGCGGAGGAAGGGCATCTTGAGGTCGATCTGGAGATTGCCCACGCTCTGGTATACCTTGGAGCGGCTGTAGTGGTCTTTCCACAGCGACACCGGGTTCTTGGCATAGATGTTGCTTATGCTGCCGCCGGGAGAGTCGGGAAGAGCCACGCTGCCGTCGATAAGATATGTGGTGTAGTTGTTGAACACATTGTCCATGTGCACGGGCAGTGTCGGGTTGAAGCCGATGGCGCTGCCGAGGGCACCGCTGCCGTAGTTGTTCACTATATAGGAACCCTTGGCGTTGGCGCTGATGTTGAGGAGATCGTCGAAGAACGACGGTGTCAGGTTGATGGTGGCGCCAAGACGCTGGTTGTCGGTGCCGCGCACAACGCCGTCGGTACCCGTATAGTTCACGCCTACGCGATAGGGCAGCACACCAGTCTTACCGCCTACAGAGAGGCTGTAATCATGGCTGAAAGTGGTGCGCAGCACCTCTTTCTGCCAGTCGGTGCTGACAGCACCGAGCTTGCCGGCCTGGGCCGATTCCGCGCCGTATTTGTTGATGATATAGTTGCGGTACTGCGAGCCGCTCATCATGTCGAGATATTTGCGGGGAGTTGCCACATAGAAGTTTGCGGCGAAATTCACCTGAGGCTTGCCGTCCTTGCCACGCTTGGTGGTGATGATGATCACACCGTTCGATGCGCGGCTACCGTAGATAGCCGTTGCAGAGGCCGACTTGAGGATGGTCATGTTCTCGATATTCTCGGGGCTTACCAGCGAAAGGGCGTTGGTCGAGCCTTTCACCGTGTTGCCGTCCATAGGCACACCGTCGATTACGATAAGAGGGGCGTTCGAGGCGTTGAGCGAGGCACTGCCGCGGATCTGGATGGCTGCGCCGCCGGCAGGGTCACCGCCCTGGGTCGATACAACGACACCGGGGCTTGCGCCTACCAGAAGATCCTGGGCTGTGGTGGCAAGACCGGCCTCGATATCGGTCGGCTTCACAACGCCGACAGAACCGGTGGCATCCGATTTCTTCACGACACCGTAGCCGACGACTACGAGTTCGTTCATCGCAACGGTATTGGTCTTGAGGTTGACATTGATCTGGGTGCGGCCGTCGACAGGAATTTCCTGTGAGTCGCAGCCCACATACGAGAACACGAGCACGGCGTCGGGGGCAACGGAGATTTTATAGTTGCCGTCGAAATCTGTGGCGACGCCTTTGCCCGGCGTGCCTTTCACCTCGACACTTGCGCCGATGGCGGGTTCGCCTTCGGGCTCATACACGGTACCTGTCACCGTGATGTTCTGCGCTAAAGCCGGTAGAGCCGCCGTGAGCATCAGAGCGAACACGAACAGTGCCTTCCGGGTCATTTGAAAACAAATGTTCTTCATGCAAGGGGTGTTTTTAGTAAGTAAGTATTATTTTATGGTATATAGTTCTTATAAAGATGACGCAACACCCGCCGAATGAGTCTGACATTCCGATAAATTCCCGACTGGAGATTTTTTTCCGCTGGTACCAGAACTGCTCCGCGGTAGATTCCGCAGATGTCATAAGGTGTGTTTAGTTTGTCGATATAATCCTACTCATAAATGCCCTCAGGGAGAGCCGGACTTCAAAGTCCACTGCAAAGAAAGTTAAAATTTCATTAACTTGTTCATTTCGCTGTCCTGAAAGGGCAAAAAAGCCCCAACTTTAACATATTTAACTTAGTTTTAAGATTCGGGCGTTAACACCCGGTCTGACAGTTCAGACTTGCCCGGCTTATCAGCCCCCGGATCACAAAAACCCATCATGTCTTTTTTTTTAGGACAAAAAACACTATTTTTGTCCTAAATTTTAGGACAACCATGGATAAGACATATCTCAAATCCCAGATAGCAATGCGCCAGGCAGAATTTCCAACTGATTTGAAAGAGCGCGAAAACGAACTGCCGATAGACTATGACAAAATAGTGACCATACCGGGTGTGCGGCGCTGCGGGAAATCATCGAAAATGGAAGCTGTCGCGAACAGCCTCCTCAAGCGAGGTGTCAGTCGAGAACGAATATTATGGATAAGTTTCGATGACGAACGCCTCGTCAGAATGACTACCGACGAGCTAAATCAGATAATAGAGGCCTATACTGAAATGTATCCTGAAATTGCAATTTCTTCAGTATATATGTTTTTCGATGAAATACAACTGATAGAAGGATGGGAATATTTCGTAATGCGCCTTTATAAGCACTATTCCAAACACATATATATAAGCGGAAGCAATGCCACCATGCTCAGCCGCGAACTTAAGTCGGCACTGAGAGGTTGGCCTCTTGAAGAAGAGACTCTACCACTCTCTTTCCGGGAATATTGCGGATTCAAAGGCATAAAGACAAACAGCTGGCTGGAGGCAGATATTGCAAAAGTAAAAAATGCCTTTATTGCCTATAATACGGAAGGCGGGTTTCCTGAGATTGTCCTTACAGACAATCCTCTGCTTAAAGCCAAAATATTACAGACATACTTCGACACAATGCTCTTGAAAGATCTTGTAGAGCACTACGAGCTGTCTAACATAGAAGTATTGCGCTATCTTCTCAAGAGAATAATGGCAAACCTCACAAAACCGACGTCGGTGCGTGCCATACACGGCGACATAAAATCACAAGGCCTAAAAGTAAGCAAGGATGACTTATACGACTGGATTGACCACGCCTGCGACATTTTCATATTCCTGCGCATATCCAACTACAGCAAATCGTTGCAGAAAGCCAAAAGTTCTCAGCCCAAATACTACTGCATAGACAACGGTCTGCGCGATGCTGTCCTGCTCCCTCAGAGTGATGATGACGGCAAGAAACTTGAAAACACTGTTTTTCTTCAGTTGTATCGCAAAAGAACTCCGATCGACCGGATATTCTACTATCAAGGCAAAGGCGAATGCGATTTTGTAGTACAGCGCGGTTCCGAAATCGAAAAATTGATTCAGGTGACCTGGAATATGGACAATGAGGAAACACGGCGAAGGGAAATAAACGGAATCATAGAGGCTGCAGAAGCAACCGGTTGCCGAAACCTCCTGATTATAACAGCGGATAATTCAGAAGAAATTCATACAGCTGCCGGAATGACGATACATGTGGTTCCGGCATGGCAATGGCTGCTTGAATAAAAGGTTGTTTATGTCTCATAATCAAGACTCAATCCACAAATGCAAAAAACCTCGGGCGGAAGCGGTGGCTTCGGTCCGAGGTTTTTTATGGTGTGCGGTGGTGATTACTTCACGCGCTCAACGTATGAGCCGTCGCGGGTGTCGACACACACCTTGTCGCCGATATTGCAGAAGAGGGGCACACGTATTTCGGCGCCGGTCTCCAGAGTAGCGGGCTTGAGTGTGTTGGTGGCGGTATCGCCCTTGATGCCGGGCTCGGTGTAGGTGATTTCGAGGGTAACCTTGATAGGCATTTCGGCATAGAGGACAGTGTCGGTCGAAGCATCGCTGACAACGTCGAGGATGTCGCCTTCCTTCATGAAGGCTACGCCGGTAACGAGATCCTTGTGGATGGGAATCTGCTCGAATGTCTCCTGGTTCATGAAGATGTCGTCGCCACCTTCGCTGTAGAGGAACTGATAGGGACGATGCTCGACGCGTACGTCTTCGAGCTTTTCGCCGATGTTGAAGCGGCGTTCGAGAACGCGGCCGTCGACAACGTTTTTGAGCTTGGTGCGCATGAAAGTGTTGCCCTTGCCCGGCTTCACATGGAGGAATTCCACGCAGAAGTAGAGCTGGCCATCCAGACGGATGCAAGTGCCGTTTTTGATGTCTTGTGCGTTAATCATATATGTAGGATTGTGTTTTCTCGCGATTTACGGCTGCAAAGATAGTAAAATTCGGTAAAACGCCCAAAATTCTCTTCTTTCAGCCCCCGATTTTTGCTCAATCCTTAACCTTTAATCTGCGCCATATCCGGACGTAGGCCACGGCCATTGCCACGTCGGTGAGCGCCCACGACACCGGATAGACCATCATCAGATGTGTGAACTGCCCGTTGAAGCCATGGAAGCACCATACCCATATCAGACGCAGCACGCAGGTGCCGAAAATGGTGATCAGCGCCGGTGTCATCGAGTAGCCGAGACCGCGCATGGCCGCTCCCGCCATTTCATAATAGCACGCTATGCCCTGGAAGAGAAGCACCGTCACCATACGCTCCGAGGCGAAGCGCACCACACCCGGATCGGTAGTGAACACCGATATCGCCCCATAGCGCCACGCTACGAGACCGACGTTGAGAGCCACGGTGCTTGCCACACTCATCAGCAGCGACAGCCGGAAAACCCGGCGGCAACGGTCGAGCTGACCCGCGCCGAAATTCTGGCTCGTGAAAGCCACCGCCGTCTGTCCGAAAGCATTGAGCACGAAATAGCAGTATACCTCAAAGTTGATGGCCGTGGCCGATCCCGCGGCGCCGTCGGCCCCGAAAGTATTGATGGCCGAAAGGATAAAGACATTGGAAAAAGCGAATACCGTGCCCTGAAGACCTGCTGGAAAACCGATACCGGCGATTTTGCCCAGCTGACCGAAGTCGGGACGCATGAAGACCGAACGCGGATTGAGGCGTATGTCGCCTTTCTCGCGCATCAGTATCGCCGTTATTATCCCCGCGTTGACGATATTGGATATCACCGTACCCCACGCCACACCGGCAACCCCCATGCCGAAACCGGCCACAAGCAGGAAATTGAGCCCTACATTGACACATCCCGCAGCCACAAGACTATAGAACGGCCTCTTTGTGTCGCCTACGCTTCTCAGTACAGCCGCTCCGAAATTATATATCACCATAAACGGCATGCCGATCGAATATACCCGCAGATAGAGCACGGCCTGGTCGAGCACATCGGCGGGTGTGCCGAGAAGCTCCAGGATAGGACGCGACACACCGGTGCCTATGGCGAACAGAAGCAGGCCGCCGAACACCGCAAGCTGCGCCGTAGCTGCCACAGCCGCACGGACTCCGGCCCCGTTACGCTGACCTATACACTTGGCGATGACAACATTGACGCCGACAGCCAGACCGATAAACATGTTCACTATCAGGCTTATCACAGGCCCGTTGCTGCCGACGGCCGCAAGCGCGAGGCTGCCAGTGAAGCGCCCTACTACCGCCACATCGACCGAATTGAACGACTGCTGCAGTATTCCGCTCGCTATCAGCGGAAGAGCGAACACAACCATCGGCCTCGCAAGAGGCCCGCGCAGCATATCCACATTACTTGCCATTATACCTATAAAATTTACCTGCCATCAAACCCCTTATCATTTATTTACCCAACCCTATCACCTTCCTCACAGCCGGAGGTGCTGCAAAGAAGGCCACGGCGATCCCCGCCGTATCGGCCACAAAATCGAGTGCCTCGCCAGACCGCACCTTTGTCAGGAAAGTCTGTGCGATCTCGTCGGCCACACCGAGCGCCAGGCAAATAAGACAGATCACAGCCATCACGCGGCCTTTTACATTGCGGTCGCGGTGCGCGCGTTGCCAGTCGAAAGCAATGGCTCCCGCCAGACCGCCGAACATCACCGCATGTATCAGCTTGTCGAGATGGGGAATAAGCGGCAGTTCCGCCCCTGCCATAGGGTCGGCCGACAAAGTCGCATAAAGCATCACCGCCAGACATATCATCGTAGGCCAATACCTCTTCATCTGATAATTATGAATTATGGATTATGAATTAATTGTACTATTGGAATAATCTGTCATCTGTTATGAATATGGATCTGGATTCATGAAAATACCGCTAATGCCGAAATATCATAATTCATAATCCATAATTCATAATTTCAAAAAGCAACGTAGTCGCCGGGCGCGAGCAGAGCGCCGTTGTGCCATAGCTCGAAAACAAGCCTGCGGCCCGCGGCCGTATGGCCTATGCGCTGCGAAGCCGCCACCTTGGCACCCTTGTTCACAAAAACATCTGTAAGACCGGAATAGACACTCACAAAATCATTGGGATGCTGCACCGTCACGACAGCGCGTCCGTCGTTGTCATAATAAATACCCGTCACAGTGCCGCGGTATACAGCCGACACAGGAAGCACGGCAGCCTGAACCGCCGACACACCGCCCGACGCAAGAGACTCCACTGTCGCAGTCGACGGTACCGGAGACGCGAAAATCATGCCCTCGGCCGCGATCGGCGCCAGAACCGACAGATTGAAGCGTTCCTCCTCCTCATAACGGCTCACGAAGCGACGCTCCGCAGCACTCGCACGCGCAAGAGAGTCGGCCGACGGGGTCTCGGGAACCGCCGAGACCGCGGCTGGCACTATGCTGTCGGTCTCGCCCCTCATGATCGCCAGCACCGACGCAAGATACGCCTCATTGGCGCGGGCGTTCTGTTCGAGAGAGTCGAGCCGGAGCGCGGTCTCGAGATACTGCGCGCGCAGGTCGCCCTTCAGCGTACCAGGCACGAAATGCCGCAGCGGAGTATACACGATCACAGCCCATACCAGCGCCATGAGAGCCAGCATGGCCGCCACCGATACAATCACGACACGCACGCGGGTCATGCGCACCGTCCAGAGCCGGTTGAATGTATTCTCCTTGATGAAATCGAGGCGATAACGCGCCGGATTCTTATACGGACTGCGGGTGTGCCGTTCTACTGACTTCTTTATGTCGCCGACGGTTTTCATGACCGCAAAATTACTAAAGAATAGCCGAAATTGCAAAACCGCGTCAAACTCTTGCCTCCCCCTCCACGTTTACTTACACAAGCACCCCCAGCAGCCAGCCACTCCCAACTCCTAACTTCTAACTTGTAACTCCCCACTAACCCATAACCCCACTAACCCAAATGAACCCTCTCAGCAACGACTACGAAGCACGGCTCAGCAAAATGAGCCCGTTTGAAATCAAAAACCAGCTCATACAGCTGGCCCAGGAAGACGCCCGGAAATCGAGCGCCACATTTCTCAACGCCGGACGCGGCAACCCCAACTGGATTAGCGCCGACGCACGCGAAGCATTCTTCGCACTCGGAGCATACGCCCTCGAAGAATGCCGCCGGACACACTCCGAAGCACCCGGAATCGCCGGTATGCCGACAAAGAAAGGCATCGCCGACCGATTCGAAAAATACCTCGCGGCTCATCAGGCCACCGAAGGCGAAAAACTTCTCGCACAGGCATACCGCTACATGGTCGACACCCTCGGCGCCGACCGCGACGAACTCGTCCACGAATGGGCCGAAGGAATCATCGGCGACCAGTATCCCACCCCGCCACGCATACTACGCTATACCGAAGCCGCCATACGCCCCTATCTCGCACAGGAGCTCGGCCAGCGCGATCCCGGAGCCGGCAAGGAATACGACCTCTTCGCCGTCGAAGGCGGAACAGCAGGCATGTGCTACGTATTCGACTCCCTCCAGGCAAACCACCTCGTCAAAAAAGGCGACAGGATAGCCCTGATGGCGCCTCTCTTCACCCCTTATATCGAAATCCCCGAACTCGACCGCTTCGTATTCGACGTCGTGACCGTGAGCGCCAACAAAGTCGAGGCCGACGGATACCACTACTGGCAGTACCCCGACAGCGAACTCGACAAACTGCGCGACCCCTCGATCAGGCTCGTCTGCATGATCAACCCCTCCAACCCGCCATCCTACCGCCTCTCCGACCATAACCTCGAGCGTTTCATCGACATTGTGAAAAACGACAACCCCGACCTCATCATCGTATCCGACGAGGTATACGGCACTTTCGCCGAAAACTTCGAGTCGCTCCTCTACAAACTACCGCAGAACACCCTCTGCGTATATTCATTCTCAAAATACTTCGGCGCGACAGGCTGGCGTCTCGCAGTCATCGCCGCAGCACGCGAGAACATATTCGACCGCATGATCGCCGCCCTCCCGCAGAACGAGAAAGACGACCTCGCCCAACGCTACGGAAGCCTCACCCTCGACGTCCCCTCTCTGCGCTTCATCGACCGCATGGTGGCCGACAGCCGCGACGTGGCACTCAATCATACCGCAGGCCTCTCCACACCGCAGCAGATACAGATGAGCCTCTTCGCCCTCAAATGCATCATCGACACCGCAGACGTATACAAAGACCGCATGCAGGCAATGATCCACGACCGCCTCGACGCCCTCTGGGCGAACACTGGCTTCAAAATGCCGCACGATCCACTGCGCGTAGGCTATTACAGCGAGATCGACATGATGGTATGGGCGCGGAAATTCTACGGCGACGACTTCGTGGCATGGCTCCCCACGGCCCACAATCCTCTCGACGTCACCATGCGTCTGGCCGTCGAGAAAGGCATTGTCGTTCTCAACGGCTCGGGCTTCGACGGCCCAGAATGGTCTATCCGCACCTCCGAGGCCAATCTCGACCGCGATGCCTATGTAATCATCGGTCAGAAAGTACGCCAGATCCTCGAAGAGTACCATCAGGAGTATCTTGCAGCCAAAAAGTAAGGTTTTTCCCGATTAAAAAGCACCCTGCGGGGTGCTTTTTTGCGCTTTTTTCACTAATTTCGCCGTTCAGTTCGACATTGATTCATGAAATATACTTTACACACCATACTTCTTGCCGGAGCCCTCGCGCTCTCGGCAACACTTTCTGCCGCCGCGCAGTCCGTGCTCGGCATTGACGGCGAAGAATCTACTTCCGTCGGCATCTATATCAAGGATCTGAAGACAGGCAAAGTCCTGACCGACCATAATTCGCAGCTCGCCCTAACCCCCGCAAGCGTCATGAAGAGTATCACCACGGCCTCGGCTCTGTCCATCGCAGGTCCCGACCGCCGCTTCTCCACCCCGGTTGTCCTCAAAGGGCATCCCGACGGCGACACTTGGCGCGGCGACATAGTGGTGCGCACATGCGCCGACCCAACCATCGAGAGCGAGAACTTCAAGTCGCGCCTCGGATTCTGCGACTCAGTGGCAGCAGGCATACGCCGCGCCGGATTCTGCAAGGTCACCGGACGAATCATCGTCGAGCAGCCCCTATCGAATGCCGGCCCCATAGCGCAGTGGGAAATCGAAGATGTCGCATGGCCATACGGCGCCGGTCTTTTCGGCATGAACTGGCGCGACAACACATTCACCCTCTACCCCGCCACAGGCGAGACAAAACCCGAGATTCCCGGCCTCGACCTCGAACTGCGCCGGTCCTCGCAGGGCAACGATCTCGTGCGCGGCATCGACAGCGACCGCCTCATCGTCTACGCCCGCAGCACCACCGACCGCAAATGGGCCGTCCGCACATCAATGCCCGATCCGGCAGCAGCCTTCTCGGCCGAACTCCGCAAGAAGCTCCGCGACAAGGGCATCACCCTCGGTGAAGCCGAAAACGCATGCGGAGAGAACCCAAAAGAAAAAACAGTATACACGCACCGCTCCCCGACATTCGCCGAAATAATGCGCAGTCTCATGGTGCGCAGCGACAATCTCTTCGCCGAAGGAATCCTCCGCGCGATCGACCCCTCGGCCACGCGAAAGGACGTCATCAAGCGCGAGAAAGAACTGTGGGCCACGCGCGGCATAAACCCGAAATACACCATCATCAACGACGGCAGCGGCCTTACGCGGGCAAACCGCCTGTCGGCACGCTTCATCGGCGATGTCCTCGAGTGGATGGCAAAATCGCCTCAGGGCGAGACATACGCTTCATTCTTCCCCCGCGCAGGAAAGGAAGGCACCTTGCGCGGTTTCCTCGCCAAATCGACCCTCAAGGGACGCATAGCCCTCAAGACAGGCAGCGTCAGCTCCGTACAGGCATATGCCGGATATAAGCTCGACGCCGACGGAAAACCGTCGCACGTCATCGTCATTCTCGTCAACGGGTTCTTCTGTCCGCGACGTCAGGTGCGCGAAGGCGCCGAAAACCTCCTTATAAACACATTCAAATGACCGATATCAACTCACTGATACGCCTCAACGTCGAAATCGAGGGGCTGCTGCGTGTCCTCGCCGACCGCACCGCCCCCGAAGCCAGGACGCTACTCGCCGACAAATTCTCGCAATACTCGGCCATGATCGGACAATACCTCGGCGAAACCGAACAATCCGCACCCTCCGCGCCTACTCCGGAACCGACACCGGCTCCGGAACCCGTGCCCGAACCGGAAACTCCGGTTGCAAAGCCCGACCCCGAACCGGAGCCGGTATGCCCGGTCGATCCCGAACCTGTAGCACAGCCCGCGCCCGCTCCGGCAACCGGCGAAAACCAGAAGCTGCTCCGGGCGTTCACACTCAACGATAAATTCCGCTTCCGCCGCGAACTCTTCAACGGCGACATCGAGGACTTCGCCGACACTTTGGCACTCCTCGCCCAGATGCCCTCATACGCCGAAGCCGTCGACTATCTCACCAACGATCTCCTCTGGGACACCCGCAATCCCGCGGTCGAAGATTTCTTCGCCATCCTCAAGGACAACATGCCAGCCTGACCATGCCCGGAAAACTCTGTATCGTACCCACTCCCGTCGGAAACATGGCCGACATGACGCCGAGGGCCGTCGAGACACTCCGTGCGGCCTCGCTCGTCCTCGCCGAAGACACACGCACGTCTGCCGTCCTGATGCGCCATTTCGGCATATCCACCCCCATGGCAAGCCATCATAAGTTCAACGAACACAAAAGCCTCGACCCCATTCTCGACCGGATCGAGGCCGGAGAGACAATCGCCCTCGTGTCCGACGCCGGTACGCCCGGCATATCCGATCCCGGATTCATGCTCGCCCGCGAGTGCCGCCGCCGCGGTCTCACAGTCGAGACACTCCCCGGCGCAACCGCATTCGTGCCGGCACTCGTCAGTTCGGGCCTCCCCTGCGACCGCTTCTTCTTCGAAGGATTCCTCCCCGTAAAAAAAGGACGTGCCTCGCGCCTCGATTTTCTCGCCGCGCTTCCCGTCACATTCATCGTCTACGAATCGCCCCTTCGTCTCGCAAAAACCCTCGAGGCTCTCGCCGAAGCCTGCGGGGCCGGACGCCCCGCCGCTGTCGTTCGGGAGATTTCAAAAATACATGAGACTGTAGCCCGCGACACTCTCGGCGAACTTGCCGCATACTACCGTGCGAACCAGGCAAAGGGTGAAATTGTTATCGTAGTTAGTGGTATGGAACGGCCCGATCCCGAACAGCGGAGACACCGCAACAAATACCGCGACGACACCGATACAGATACTCAACCATACTGATTATGAAAAAGATCATCACACTGGCACTGACTGCTCTGCTAATTGCATCATCCTCGTGCTCAAACAAAAAAGAAGAAGAACTGCGTCAGCAGCAGGCTCTCAACGAAGCAACTGCCGAAGAACTCCGCTCTGCCGTCGCCGACCGCGACCAGCTGCTCGGACTCGTCAACGAGATTTCGAGCGGAATGGACCAGATCAAACAGCTTGAAAACATTCTCGCCGTCAACGCCGCAAACGAAACTCCCGGACAGCGCGATCAGATTCTTGCCGACATCGCCGCAATACAGCAGACGCTCGTTCAGCGCCGCGAACGACTCGCCGAACTCGAAAAGAAACTGAACTCATCCAACCTCTCCAACTCCAACCTCAAGAAAACGATCTCTCAGCTCCAGAACCAGATCGACTCGCAGACTCGCGAAATCGAATCCTTGCGTTCCAATCTCGACGAGGCCAAGGCCCATATCGAAAATCTCAACACTCAGGTCGACTCTCTCAGCACGACAGTAAACACCGTTGTGGCCGAACGAGACTCCACCGACAACGCAAATACCGAACTCACAAACGAGCTCAACACATGCTACTATGCCATCGGCAATAAAAACGAGCTCAAGGACAACAAGATCATCGAGACCGGCTTCCTCCGCAAGACCAAGATCATGGAAGGCGACTTCGACCGCAACTTCTTCACCCGCGCCGACAAGCGTACCCTCACCCAGATCGATCTCAACTCTACCAAGGCCGAAGTTCTCACCAACCAGCCCGCCGGTTCATACTCAATCGACGATCTCAACGGACACAAAGTGCTCCGTATCACAAATCCCGCCCTGTTCTGGAGCCTCTCCAACTACCTCGTCATCAAGATCGACTAATAACAGCGATCCGAAAAAATAGGCCCGCGCCAAAGCGCAAACCGCTTTAATAATCACACAGCACGGCAGCGGTTAACGCCGCATAGCAGCACATTGGCTGCAGAGCAGCCTCAAGAATAATAGGCCCGCGCAAGCGCACCAGCGGTGCGCGCAGCACGGGTAAACAAAACAAACACCACACTAATAAGCTGCGTAGCTGCGACATAGCATACCCGACATGTTGCAGCCACGCAGCTTATTATATTTCGTCAGACCGCCCACCGCAGAGGCAAAAACCATCTCCGGAAACTGACATCCCGGAGATACGAGCCTGGTCCTAACACCATTACACCACCCATATCTCCACAACAACATCATCCCAATAAACATTTCTTCAATTTCCTTGCAATAAAAATTGCAACAACTATTGACTTTTGTCAATTTTGATTGTATCTTTGCGACATCACTTTAAACTTCTACCGATTATGAAAACTGCTACACAGACACGCGACAACGAATTCATCACAATCTGCAAGGAAATCATCAGCCGCGACCACGCCGCAGGCCGTCATCCATCGCTTCCGAACGTCATCGACGAAGCAATCCACCGCTCCCCGCGGTGCCACTACGTGAGCTACGAACGAGCCTCGCGCATTCTCCACTACATCGAGCGAAACGGCACCTCCATCCTCCGCTCCCCTCTTTCGGCAATGAAATGGATCGAGATACACAACCAGGTTCGCGAAGCCATGCACGGCCCCCAGGCCCTACCCTTCGACAAAGCCCTCTCCTACGTCCTCTGCTTCCGCCGCCCCACCCGCTTCTACATCGACCATGAACGCGCCGTCCGCCTCCTCCGCCCCCACATCACCCGCACCGTCACCTTAGGCTGACAAGCAACCACTCCTAACTTCTAATTTCCAACTCCACACGCCCCCCAAAAAATGACCCTCGCCATATCCATATCGCGCATTGCCGACAGCATATACGCCCAGTCAGCTCTCGACGCCGCAGCGCACGGCATCGACACACCCGCCGCGCTGACACGCGCCCACTCGGATGCAATCGAAAACCTCATCGTAAAACTGACAGCCGAGACCATCACCTCTCTCGGCGCATCCGTGCGCTCCACAAACATCGGTACACTTGGCCCCGGCGACGACATCATCACCATCGAATACGACGTCGCCCATCACGACGCCACTGTCGCATGCCTGCGCACCAACATCGAGACAGCCATAGCCTACGGAGTCCTCGCCCGCGCCATTGCGGGAACGGCCCTTCCTCTGGCGCAATGGTACAGCACCCTCGCGCACACCGCCGCCCTCCCCGTCGACCGGCGCATAAAGCGCTCGGCATAAGAGGTTGTTTAATAACATATGTGAATTCACAGGCCAAAAAGTCAAAGATGGATTTATAACTGAGTTGAAGGAGCATAGCGGTGGCTATGTGACTGAAACGAAGAGATAAAGACACTCTGAATTTTTGGAGGCGAAGCCTTTGTTTTCATTATATGATGTTTATTGATGCAATCTCAATGAGTCCTTTTTAACATTAGTACAGTCTTGGTGTCTTTTTGTTAACTTGCCCGTCGCTCATCGGTCACATAGCCACCGCTATGCTCCCTCTTCGCAATGTGCAATTTAAGCAAAAATACACCAACCTGTGATTTCACATATGTTATTAAACAACCTCTAAGCCTCACAGCCCGATTTTCACCGACTTGCTACCGCACGACACGATATATATGCCCGGGGCGAGAGCGCTGAAGCGCATGATGTCTCCGTCAGAGCAGGCCGAACGCAGACACATCCCTCCGGTTGTATACACTCTAACCGCATAGCCCTCGGGCACACCTCCGACAACGATGTCGCCGTCGGACGCTGTCACCCGCATGTCGGCCTCAACACCCGTCGGCACTTCCGCCCCGCCGGAAGTATCCTTCTCGAACGAGACATTCACTGTCACCGGCGAGTCGACCGAGGGTATGCGAAGAATATTTTCGTCCGTTTCGACCTGCGAGGTCATATCGGCTCCGTTCACCGTCACCGAATGGAGACTCCAGCCGCTCTCGGCAGTCAGACTGAGAGTTACGTCGGCCCCGCGGAGAATTCTGACACGGGCCTGTCCCCCGTCAGCCTGCCTGATGGTCAGCCATATATGATCCGACAGCCCGAACACGGCCTCTATCGTCATGTCTGAGTCCGGATCGTGTATGAGGTACGAACCTCCGTTCGCCTCCTCAGTCACGTCCTTACCGTTGACTGTCAGCGATTTCAGCTCGTATCCCTCGTCGGGTGTCAATACTATTTCAAGAGTCTCGGAAGAGCCGATATAGCCCTCCGTCAGCTCTTTGCCCCCGCTTCTCAGCGTCACGATGCCGTGCTCGGGCGCGACAACGCTTATATCGTAGTAAGCGCCCAGCGCCGGATCCTCTACTATCGTGTAATATTTCCAATAGCTCGCCGCCTTGTAGTATTTCGACGTGTTTACAGGCACATGCACCGTGGCATCGTCAAGACCGCTGTCGCCCAGCCTCACCGGACGCGCCCACGGCGCATAGACCGTCTTCAGCCCATCGCAGCGGAAGAAAGCGTCGGCGGCTATGCTCTTCAGCCCTTCGGGCAGACGCACCTCCTTCAGGGCGAAGCATGTCGATACGCCCATTCTCTCTATCGTCTCAAGCCCTGCGGGCAACACCAGCGTCTCTATCTTTTCGCCCGATATGGCGCTTGTCCTGATGACTGTGATCTTCTCCGGTATCACGAGTTCAGTCAGATTGTCGCAGCCTGCAAGCGCAGCCTCTCCGATAGAAAGCAGCGACGCCGGAAGGTGTATCTCCGTCATGCCCGTGCAGAGATAAAATGCATCATTGCCCAGGGTCTCGAGTCCTTCGGGCAATATTGCTTTCTGCAAGGACGTGCACGAAGAAAAACAGAACTGTCCGAGAGTCTTCAGATTTTCCGACCATCTCACTTCCGTCAGGGCCGCGCAGCCGACAAAGGCGCTCGCCCCTACGGTGCGTATGCTGTTTGGCATATTGACCGACACAATGTCGGCGCGCT
Source organism: uncultured Porphyromonadaceae bacterium (assembly GCA_905202215.1). Classification (GTDB taxonomy): domain Bacteria; phylum Bacteroidota; class Bacteroidia; order Bacteroidales; family Muribaculaceae; genus CAG-873. The sequence goes on along the minus strand of CAJKRG010000019.1, from coordinate 12,127 downwards.
CCTTGAAAGCCCACCATGCGATTCCGGTCACCGTATAGCCGGTGCCGTCGTTATACACTGTCCCGGGGATATCGAGAACGCCGTTTTCGACAGTGCCCCCCGAAAGATTCACCGTATGGTCGGTCGCCGATACGATGTCGAACTTAAGGCCATCGGCCTCGAATGACTGCGCCACTGCGGTCACGGCCAAAAAGACCGCCGTCAGAAGAATGGAAATGAAAGATACGGTTCTGTTTTTCATATAGTCTGGTTTATAAGGTGTTTCGTCATGGATTCTGCGCGAATATACCACAAATCCGTGGCATTCGCAAAACAAAATCACATAGTGACGCAAAAATTGAAATCACCTCCGGGAGGATTGAGGTTCAGACACCCTCCGCGCATACGGCCTCCGCGCACATCGGCCGAATCGGCACATCTTTCCGTCGTGACGGCGAAGCGGCCACGCGCACCGGTGCCGACGTAGCGCTCGTAGAATCGGGCGCATAGATGCCCCATGGTCATACGGAGATTCATTTCCACTACAGGTACGAAGCCACCGTCGGCAGTAGCCATCATGTCTACGCCCAGCGGCCCCTCGTAGTCTTTGCCGATCACCCTCTCGAGAACTCCCGGCAGCGCCGCTCTCACAGCGTCGAAGGCTGCTTCGCCCGTGCGGGAGCATATCATGTCGCGCAGTTCGTCCTCCCCGGCAAGGACATTGCCGGTATAAATACCCAGACCGGCAGTTTCGAATACCGACAGTCCTGCCGGCATGCAGCGGCCGCCGCTCATATTGAAGAGCATTGCGAAATCCAGCGCCTTGTCATAGTGCCGCTCGGCCATCACAGAACCCTGGCGCCGTATCATGCCTTCGACCATGCGGCGCTGTGCGCCGAAGGTATTGCGGTCTATGGCGACCATACCGCGACCCGACGACGACCACGGCAGCTTCACTATCGCGCACGGCACACGCTCGAGAAACGACGCGAGTTCATCTGCCGAGAAGATCTCCTCTGCAGGCGCGCCTGTTCCCGTGGCCTGGCGCAGAAGCCGGGCCACTTCGGAGGCGGTGCGGCGATGCGAGAGTGCTCGCAACAACTCAAGCAAACTGTCGGGGGGCAGCGTTTCAGGCGAGAAGCCCAGACGCCTGAAGACTGTCCTCGAAGCCCGCGACCAACCCCACGGAGCGGCCCGGTAGACATCCGGCCGGTAGTCGAATACGTCTATATCCATGCCGAAGCGGGCCTTCATGCCGTCGAGCCACACGGCGTTTATGCCCGATGCGACAAAACGGTCGCCGTCGGCCCCGTACCACAGCGGCAGGGCCTCGCCCGCATGCCGCAGACGCACGGCGGCCGGAGGCGCCGTGTAGCGGTCGAGATCGCGGGCAAGCGCCAGATCGTTTTCAGGGAAAAAAAGATGGAGCGACGGCTCAGCAGTCATAAGGATATTCTATGTTCCAGAGGAATAGCGGCTCGGCCGGCATCGAGGTGCCGGCGGCGCAGCGGTCTTTGCGCGCAAGCACGTCGAGAATGCCTTCCGGCGCCATTTTACCGCGTCCGACGTCGACCAGTGTGCCCACGACGGCCCGGACCATGTTGCGCAGGAAGCGGTCGGCGGCTATCTCGAAATAATAGCGGCCCTCGCCCATGTCGGTCCACGCCGCACGCCGCAGATCGCAGTTATTGGTCTTTACGTCGGTATGGAGTTTGGAGAAGGATGTGAAGTCGCGCCGCCCCGTGATGAGGGCAGCGGCCTCGTTCATAGCCCCGAAGTCAAGCGTCGGAGGAGCCTGCCACGACAGATTCCCCAGAAAGGGATTTTTCACCGTATGGGCGAAGTAGCGGTAGGAACGCTCGGTGGCGTCGAAACGCGCATGAGCGTCGGGTGCCACGGGTGCGAACGAATATATGGCTATGTCGCGGCCGCATATGCTGTTGAGCGAGCGCAGGAAGAGCGGGTCGCGCGGATCGGTACCGTCGGGCAGGTCTACGTGAGCCACCATCAGCCGTGCGTTCACCCCGGCATCAGTGCGGCCGGCGCCGGTCACTGCCACGGGACGCCGCAGCAGTTTCGACAGCGCGTCCTCGATGGTGCCCTGCACGCTCGCGTCGCCCGGCTGGACCTGCCAGCCGTGGTAGGCCGCCCCGCGGTACGACAGCCGCATGAACCACCTCATTTCTCGAGATATGTATAGCCGAACAGGCCCGAACGGTAGGTGCTGATGAAGTCGCGGCCTTCCTCGGGCGTGATTGTGCCCGCTTTCATCGAGGCCGTAACCCAGGTCTCGAGATTGCGGACGAGTTTCTTGGGATTGTACTGCACGTAGTCGAGCACTTCGTCGACAGTCTCGCCCTCTATGATCTGCTCTATCTCGTAGCGGTCTTTATATACGCTCACATGGGCCACATTGGTGTCGCCGAAGAGATTGTGCATGTCGCCGAGTATCTCCTGGTATGCTCCTACAAGGAACACCGCCAGATAGTAAGGCTCGCCCGGCCTGAGAGGATGCACCGGAAGGGCCGTCGAGGTGCCCTGCGCCGATATGAAGTTGGCTATCTTGCCGTCGGAGTCGCAGGTCATGTCCTGTATGGTGCAGGTGCGGGTCGGCTTCTCGTCGAGACGCGACACCGGCACGATAGGGAAGAGCTGGTCGATGGCCCAGCTGTCGGGCAGCGACTGGAACAGCGAGAAGTTGCAGAAGTATTTGTCGGGAATCATCTTCGAGATCTTGCGCAGGTCTTCGGGCACATGCTTCATGCCGCCGGCGATCTCGCCGACCTCGCGGGCTATGCTCCAGAACAGCTTCTCGATCTGGGCGCGGGTCTTGAGGTCGAGCATGCCGAGACTGAAGAGGTCGAGGGCCTCCTCGCGTATCTGGAGAGCGTCGTGCCAGCTCTCGAAGAGGCGCTGGCTGTCGAGACGGTCCCATATCTCGTAGAGCTCACGGGCAAGTTCGTGGGCATCGGGCTCTATTTCCTGCGAATCCTTCCACAGAGGCAGCTGCGTGGTCTCGAGCACCTCGAAAATGAGCACCGAGTGGTGCGCCGTAAGCGAACGGCCGCTCTCGGTGATGATATTGGGCTGCTTGAGGCCGTTCTTGACGCACACGTCGACAACGGCGCTCACGGCGTCGTTGGCATACTCCTGGATAGAGTAGTTCATCGAACTTTCGCTTGACGAGCTGCGGGTGCCGTCGTAGTCGACGCCCAGACCGCCGCCTATGTCGATGAACTCCACGCCGAAGCCGAGTTTCGACAGCTGTACGAAGAACTGCGTGGCCTCGCGCAGGGCGTTCTTGACCACGCGGATCTTGTTTATCTGGCTTCCGATATGGAAGTGTATGAGTTTGAGACAGTCCTTGAGATCGCGGCGTTCGAGGATATCGATGGCCTCGAGCAGTTCCGACGAGTTGAGGCCGAATTTGCTCTGGTCGCCGCCGCTCTCGCTCCATTTGCCCGATCCTGTGCTCGACAGTTTGATACGGATACCGATATTGGGACGTACCTTCAGGCGCTTCGCAATCTCGGCTATCATGCGCAGTTCGTTGAGTTTCTCAACGACGAGATAGATGCGGCGCCCCATCTTCTGCGCCAGAAGGGCAAGCTCGATATACGATTCGTCCTTGTAGCCGTTGCAGATTATAAGGGCGTTTTCGGCTATGTTTGTGGCGAGCACGGCATGAAGCTCGGGCTTCGAGCCGGCCTCGAGACCGATATTGAATTTCTTGCCGTAGCTCACTATCTCCTCCACCACCTGGCGCATCTGGTTTACCTTGATGGGGTAGATCATATAGTTTTTGGCCTCGTAGCTGTATTGCTCGGCGGCGTTGCGGAAACAGTTGGATATCTTCTCGATACGGTTGTCGAGAATATCGGGGAAACGGAGCAGCACCGGCGCGCTGATGTCGCGCACCTGAAGCTCGTCGATCACTTCCTTGAGGTCTACCGAGGCATAGCCGGCACGCGGTGTCACCACCATATGCCCGCGTTCATTGACCGAAAAATAGTTGCGTCCCCAACCGGGGATATTGTACAGCTCCTCGCTGTCTTCGATGCGCCACTTTCTCATGTGCCGTATAAAATAGTATAAATGTGTTTTAGAGGTTGTTTAATAACATATGTGAAAACACAGGCCAAAAAGTCGGATATGGATTTATATCTGAGACGAAGGAGCATAGCGGTGGCTATGTGACTGAGTCGAAGATATGAAGACACTCCGAATTTTTGGAGGCGAAGCCTTTGTTCCCATGCTTACAATGGTTTTTGATAAGATTTTAACGAGGCGTTTTTAACATTAGTGCAGTCCTGGCGTCTTTTTGTTAACTTGCCCATCACTCATCGGTCACATAGCCACCGCTATGTTCCCTCTTCATAATGTGCAATTTAAGCAAAATACACCAACCTGTGATTTCACATATGTTATTAAACAACCTCTTAGTTGATTCCAGCCACAAATATACAACTTTTTTTCCAATAACACAGACAGGGCGTCCGGCAGCCGCCGGACGCCCTGTCGTCGTCTTTTGCAGAGAGTCCTACCGGACTATCACTTTACGCACTTCGCCGCCCTTGCGGACAATGTAGACGCCCGGCGCGGCGGTATCGCTCACGCGGAGGCCCTGCACGTTATAGATTTCCGTACCGGTGGTGTCGGGCGCGGCGACGCCGTCAATGCCCGAGGTCGATTCGCGCACGGCGATATCGTCCATATACACACCATTGTAGCCCTTGGCGAAGACGCCTGTGAGGCCGAGGCGCACGAAGCGTCCGCGGTAAGCCGACAGCGGGGCCTTCAGCTCGACCCACTCTGTCGATGGATCGACCGTGGCGACGGTCTCCCACTCGCCGTATTCCTTCTGTACCTGAAGTTCGAAGGAGGCATCCAAACTGAACATTTTCACCCACATGGTCAGCTCCGGATTCACGCTCTGCGACAGATCCATGCCGGGCGATATCCAGCGGCCTGCGGTGTTGTTTGCATACGAATATACCTTAAGGCCCGCGCCGTCGCCTCCGTGGTCGGAGTCGGAGCTGACACTGAACTCGAGATCATACGATTTCTCGAACCTGACGGGTTCTTTGGTCCATAGCTGTGTTCCGGCGGCGCCGTTGGCGAATGTTTCGGCAAAAGGCAGCATGTAGGGAGCGCCGGCCACAAGGGTATTCGACTCGGCGGTCTGCTCCTTCATGGCGGCATCGTCGTCATACTTCACGCCGAGGATATAGGTCACTGCTTTCTGGTCGCCGGTCTTCGCGATAGTGCTTTTGGCCGAAGTGCCGCGCAGGCCTTCGGTGACATTTTTGTCGGAGTCGGTCACGGAGTAGACCAGACGGGCGGTATCGACATAGCCGCCGTTGAGGCCGGTGGCCGACGGCTCGGCCCAGCTCAGGGTGACGGTACCGTCGAAATTGTCGATGGCAACGAATCCGGCGGGAGCGGCAGGCAGGTCGCGGCCCACATAGACGGCGGCTTCGGCTGTCTCGCCCTTGCCGTCGGCGTTGACGGCGCATACGGTATAGGTATGGAGACCGGCCGCGTCGACCGTGCGGTCTTCATAGGTATATTCGGTCTTCCCGGCCTCGGCATCGATGGTGGCCAGAGGAGTGCCGTCGCGCATTATCTCGAAGCCGGTCACTGCGTTGGCAAGGGCATCGCCGCCGGCGGTGAGAGTCGGGGCGCCGATGGTGAGCACGGCAGCGAGCGCGCCTTCGGGAGCGGCCGTGGCCACGACGGAGGGAGCGGCGGGAATGGCTGTCGACTGTCCGGCCGACAGCGAAACATTCTTGATCGAGAAGGTGCCCTGACGCTTGGCGCTCTTTATATGGATACCTATATTGTAGGCCGCCGTACGTTCGGGTTTTATGACGACGCTCACCTCTTTCATCGACGACGAGCGCGCACCGGTCACTTCGATATCGGAGGCGAGGGTCTCGCTCATGTCGGCGGGATCGGCGCCCATCGCCACATCAAGGATATTGACATAGCTTGCGACGTTGGCATAGCAGCTGAATTTCAGTTCGTAGCTGTAGCCGGCCTCGAGCATGGCCTTCGGCAGCACGAGCCAGTCGTCGTGGTCGGCGGAGGTAGACTGACGTATCTGCACGGCCTTGCCGTAGGAATAGTAGGCCCATGTGGTGCCGTCGTTGTTGGCGTCGTTTATGGTAAAGAGTCCGAGAGCCGACTGGTCTTCGAAGTTCTCGGTGAAGGGAAGCGCTACCGTGCTGCCGGTAACGACGGAGTTCGACCGTGTGGCTGCGGCGCTCATGTCGCCGTTGACAGCCGTTATCTCGTAGTATGTGGCCTGTATCGCGCCGTCGAGCGCGGGTTCCTCGAAGCGGTTTTCGCTCAGATTTTCATGAAGCAGCACATCGCCCGGCTGACGCACCACGCGGTAGGAGGCATGGCCGCCTTCGAGATATGCACCGGCTGCGAGAGCTGTCACATGATCCCAGGTCACGACATGGCGTCCGTCTTCGACCGCAAAAGTCACCGGACCGACAGGAGCAGGCACGCCGTAGCCCACATAAGCCTCCGTGCGCACCGGCACACCGGCGCCGGCCCCGTTGGCGGCCGACACTTCGAAGAAATACGGGCCGCTCTTTTCAACAGTCACATCAGCCGAGACAGAGGCTCCGGCTGTACCCCGGCCCGTGGCAAACACCTTGTCTCCGGCCGACACACTCCAGTCAAGGGAGCCGTCGAGGGCGGCGCCTGAATAGCTCTTCGAAGGCAGTGTGAAGTTGATCGTACCTGCGAGCGACGGTGCTGTAAAGGCCGGAGTGACGCCCGACACCACGCCGGGAGCGGCATCGTCAATGGTCTGCGCCGGAATCCACGCGGCCACCACCTCGTCGCCTTCGGGCATGTCGCCTATGCATTCGGCCGCCGCGGTAGCCGTATCGACGGCATAGAGGCGGGCATATGCGTCGTTGGCGCCTCCGCCGGGCACGATCTCGTTGGCAAACCAGTAGAGGCGACCGTCGTAGGGACTGATGACGCCGCTCTGGTCAAACCACGGGCGCACACCTGTGTCGCCGACAATGGTCAGCGAGCCGGTCGCCGTATCGACTTTCACGAGGCGGCCGCCATCGTCGGCTGTGCGCGACGACGAGCCTGTGATACCGTAGAGATTGCCGGCCTTGTCGAATGCCATCACGGCCAGCGACGCCTGCATGGTGCCGACAGTCTCTTTCGAGTTCTCCCTGACATTCCATATCTTCAGGGTCGGTGTCAGAGTCTTGTCGGCCTCGTTATATTCATATCCGGAGCAATATACCTTGCCGTCGACGGCGTTGAGTGCCGCAGATGTGGCATAGTGGGAGTAAGCGGCGCCGAGATCCCAGCTTATATTCTGGCTCTTGACGGCTTCGCCGGTAGCGACGTCGATCACGGTATAGAAGGCGGAGTTCACATATCCGTACTGCACCTCAAGGTGATAGGTATACAGTTTCCCGTCGACCACCACGGCATCACCGGACAGATAGTTGCGCGGCGAGAGAACGAGTGCACGGCGGCTCACAGGGGCAGTGACGCTATATTCGTAAAAGCCCAGAACGTCCTCGCTCCGGTTGTTGTCATACATCAGCATGCCGTTGATTCTCAGATTGTCGAGCGATGGCGCTTTCATCTGAGCCGGCAGGGGCAGCGCCGCAAACACGGCGATGCCACAAAGCAGCTTTTTAAGCAATTTAGTTATCATCAAGGAGTATAATAATGTGATTTATACTGCAAATATCCGCAAAAATCCCCATATAAGCAAATAGGCGGACAGGCGGTCGGGCGGACAGGCGTCTAAGTTATCAATATATGGAGCACTCGTCAGCCCATCAGCCTGTCAGCTCGTCAGCCTGTCAGCCTGTCAGCCTGTCAGCTTGTCAGCTCGTCAGCCTAATAGCCTAATTTTGTTGTTGCGAGCGGTGATGAAGGAGCCGAAGGACTCGAAGAGGTCGGTCAGGGCGGCAGTGGCGTTGCGTACCTGGCTTTCGTAGAGTTCGGAGCCGCGGGCCGATGAAAGACCCTTGCCGAGAAGGGCCTCGCTGACACCCGACACTTCCTCGAAAAGCTTCATCTGGAGCTGAAGGAGCTGATAGGCGCCGTTGTTATCGTTATTCGTCACCACCTGGTGAGGCATCTGCGACCCTACACCCGTGACGGGGATGAGGCCGTCGGGCTGCGCCCAGCGCTCGCATATGTCGGTCCATGACATGTCGGTAGGTTTCTGGTCGATAGGGAATAGGAGCACACCCTTGGCCGATGTAGCCATGATATGGTCTATCTGCACCATCAGACGGTTGATGGCCTTCTGCTGGTCGACAACGTCTTCGACAAAAGAATGTACCTCGCCGTCGGTGAGAGGATAGAATTTCACCGCGAACGGATGCGAGGCATGCGCGAAGGGCGAGTCGTACTCGTCGAGGAGACGTCCGTCGGGGGCGAACCAGCGGCAATGCCACGTGAACACGCGTTTCGGCGAGTCGTCGGCCTCGCGGCGCGCATCGAGCGTCCAGACCTCGGCCACACGGCAATGCCCCGGAACGGCGCTAAGCCCGAAGGAGCCGGATGAGCCACCCGCGGCGGCCACCCCGACAGAGCGCGTACACGACTCGAAGAGGCTCCGCAGTTCACTCTCACGCGCGGCGTCGGAACCGGCGAAACGGTTGACCATCTCGGGAAAAGTCATGTCATGGAGCATGCCGACAAGGCCGATGTCCCAGCCTCTCGGATCGCGGAAAGGGCCGACGAAGAACGACTCGGGATCGACATTATCGACCCACACGCCGGCGCGCCCGAAGCGTTCGCCGCCCCACACCCTCTGCACGGCACAGCCCGAAATGAGAAACTCCTCGAGCATGCGGCTGTCGAGCTCGTCGAGAGAATTGGCCCCGGCGATCTCTCCGAGGGCAGAATAGGTTCCGGCCTCGGCACACCGTGTGCGGTAGCGGCCCACGATATTTTTCACGAGCTGGCGTATTAGATTGTTGGTCATCGGCTGTTTGCCGCTCTGGCGCACGTAGCGGTCCTCGCGCACGAACCGGCCGTCGGCAAGCTCGACCATGTCGCTCCACTGGTCGCCGTAGGTAAAACGTTTGTACCGGCGGCGGCGCGCCCTGAGGGAGGCGCCCGCGGCCCATGCGGCATATGCGGCTTCAAATGCATTTTTCATAACGGGGGATTGAATTGCGACTCGCAGAGCAGCCCGAGCGCCCGCTCGTCGATTTTATAAATATCGGGGCCGTGGTCGCACACGGCAATGACCTCAAGGGCGGCGCTACCGCCGGGCCATGCGGCGACACGGCCGGCGGAGAGAGCCACGGCGACAGGTGTACAGGCGCCCGGGGCCGTGAAAGGATTGAGGAGCATGGCGCGCACACGGGTCAGCGCGGACTCCGGCAGAACCGGGGCGATGCCGTTCCACCCCGCAAGCCTCACCGACAGCACCCGGCGGCACACCGAAGGAAGCGAGAGCAGCACGCCACCGGCCCCGAATGGCGTCAGAGCCGTATCGGCGGCAACATCCTCGGGCGCAAGGAGCGCAGGGTCGGCGCTGTCCAGCAGTTCAAGATAGCGGCTGCGGATCTGCTGTGAGAGAAGGGCGTCGATGTCGGTTCCGGCAGTCTCCCCGACGGTGCAGTCGGTGCGCAGGGGCTCGAAGCCGCCGGCAAGGCGCCGGCGGCCGAGCATTTCACTGCGTGTGAGGGTCAGTTTCATTCTCCTGCGACTGTGCCGATTACACGGATATGGGCGTCGGGATAACGGAGCACCAGACAGGAAGCCTCGGTGAGGACGACGGCGTCGGTATTGCGCTGGCCGGAGCGGCGCAGGTCGAGGGTTTCGGCCTGGAATGGCACATGCACATATTTGGTCATGTAGTCGGGATCGAGCACGAAGCCGTCGTTGCGGTGACCGCACTGGTCGAAGACTTCGGAATGTAGGAGATAAAGCGAGCCGAAATTGGAGCGTATCTCCTTGAACTCTATGCCCCACTTGACCATGGTGTCGCCGGCCGACAGTGTGCGGGTGAACTGCAGTTTGCTCAGCGCCTCCACAAGGCCTGTTCCGGCTATGAGGATCTTGCGGCGCGAACCGTTGTTGAGCGAGAAGGCGGCGCTGCAGAGATCGACGAGGTCGCCTTCGGTGAGAGCGTCGATGAGGAGCTCGTGTTCGCGTCCGGCCTGTCCCCAGATGCCGCCGGTGAAGTATATGTGCTCGTTCTTGGTGCTGTCGAAGAGACGGGCGCGGCTGCCGAAGAGGAAATTTTTCTCCATGCCCAGACGCATGTCGATGATGGCGGCCTCTTCCTGGTCGGAGAACGTCCAGCCGACTTCCTTATCGGCGATCTTGGCCAGAGTGCTCTGCTCTACCTGCATTTTGAATATCTGACAGTTGTTCGACGCTTTCTGCGGGAGGGCGGCGAACTGGGCCGTCTGCACATCAAGCTCGGTGGCGGCACGGGCCATGCGCACCAGCAGCTCACCGACCTGCAGCGAGGGCATCTGCAAGGTTTTTCCGCCCATGATTTCGGTCTCGCGGGCATTGACAGGGGCAATCTCGACGCCTCCGCCCGACGGACGGTCGACGACATAGAGCATGAGCGCGCCCGAGGGCCTGCCGTTCCTGTCATATCCGGGCTGAGAGGGCACGAGGATAGTCTCGGAGATCTCGAAGAGGGAATCGTCGGTAGTCTTGAGGATATAGGTATAGAGATCGTCGGATTTTTTACTGCCGGCACCGCCGGGATGGGCTTCGGCAAGTTTTGCCTCGGTCTTTTTTGTGTCTACGGAGTAGTATTCGACGGTCATGGATCCGGCACGGCGCGCACGGCCGCAGCGCGAGAGCTGGTCGACGGGTGTAGACATGGGACGGACTTTTACGATGCGTTCGTCGATACTGTTTCGCAGTAATTCGGGCGACTGCTGCGCCATGGTTTCGAGTGTGGTGATCATGTTTTGGGGTTAAGGGTTATGGGTTAATGGTTAGGGGTTAGTGTGGAGTTAGGAGTGGTTGCCTTTCAGTCTAATTACTGCCAGAAGCTTTCGCGGACGTAGTCGAGGAAAGCGGGGCATGAAGGTTTCGGGGGCGCGGGCGGCTCCGGAGGTGCTGGCGGGGCGAGTTCGGCGATGAGTGCCACGGGGTCGCCGCCGAGGGCTATGCCTGCGAGGACACGGGCGGTTTCGGGATTGGAACGGATTGCAGCGAGCAGGCGGGGAGCCTCGTCATCGTGCAAGTCTGCGGATGGTCTGTTTGTTTCTTCCATGGCGTCGGTAATTTTTTAGTTGACATTGCAAAGTTAGAATCGCCACCGGCCCCCCTGTCCGCCAAAATGACCGACGCCGTCATTTAGCCGTTGTTAACAACCTCTAATATTTTCACCGAAATTCATCGGAAAAAGCAACAAAAGCACCTGTGTTTTAGCATATCCACGCTCTTTCTCAACCGTATATCGAGTACCGCGACATACGGGTTGTCTGTCGAAAAAATTACATGAAAAAATAAAAAAAGAGTAAGTTCGAATGCCCCCTCAATGCAGTTCGCTACTGCATATACCACGGTATTGATTGTTCAAGTTTTCAGCAATTTACGGTTGCTATTGACTGTAATCCGACTGAAAAAAGAATGATGTCCTTATCGAATTGCAATATTTTTGGAGGATTTGCAAATAGCGTGTGATATGTTTCAATTCAGAAAGTTGATCAGATCGAAATACATAGCCCTTGTCGGAGAATGTTTATCTTTCTCGGAAAGGAACATAAATCCGCATTTTTCATAGAAAGGCACAGCCGCAGCATATGCGTCGACCGTAATGAAGCGGCAGGCACTTCGGCGCATTGTGGCGAAAACGTGTTTCACCTGCAAGAGAATCGCTCGACCGATCTGCTTTCCTACATAATCCTTGGATACGGCAAGACGGCCAATTTTGACAGCCGGATATTCCTTACGCCGTTTTGAATTAGCGACATGGCGGTTAAGTCTATTCCAAAGTTTCTTCTCACCGGGGTCAAACACAATCTTATCGTTGAGCACACTGTAATATGCAACAGTCTTGTCAGCTTCGTCATCCTCAAGCAGGTAGGTCAATGCCATCATCGATTTAGAGGGTGTTTCATAATATCTGTTAAACCACAGGCCAAAAAGTCTGAGATGG
>CAJKRG010000018.1 GCA_905202215.1 uncultured Porphyromonadaceae bacterium | reverse complement strand
CCATTCTTTCATCGGTTTGCCGAGAACGACACGCTCGGCGTCATAGTAGCGGTATGCGAGGGGATTGTAGCTGTCAGTACCCTCGAATTTGATTTTCCCAATACCGGGAAAATATTCTTTTACAGTCATTTTGTTGTTATTAATTAAGATAATGGATATTATTGTCCTATAATGTCGGCGAGACGCTGTTTCCAGAGTGCATAGGCTTCGAGATATGGCGTGCGGTTCCTGTTAGGTTCTGTCTCGCCTATTTTTGTCAAAGTGGCGAAAGCTTCTTTAGGAGATGCATATATTCCTGCGCCTATGCCGGCACCTTTTGCGGCTCCGACAGCACCGTCGGTATCGTATAAATCGATTACGGCACCGGAAACCGAGGCGAGGGTTTCTCGGAATACAGGGCTGAGGAACATATTGGCGTGTCCGGCATGGATGCGGTCTATTTTCATACCCATGCCCTGCATTACCTCCATTCCATACATGAATGCGAATACTATGCCTTCCTGAGCCGCACGGATCAGATGGCGACGATCGTGGATATTGAAGTTGATTCCGAGGAATGTGCAACCAGGCTCGCGGTTTTCGAGCACGCGCTCGGCACCGTTGCCGAACGGCAGTATCGAGATTCCTTCGCTGCCGGGGGCTATCTGTGCGGCCAGATCGTTCATGTCGGCATATGATATATTTCCCGGGGCCACATTGCGCTTGATCCATGTATTGAGGATGCCTGTGCCGCTGATACAGGTCATGACACCGATACGCGGAGCCGCGGCAGTATGGTTCACGTGCGCGAAATTGTTGACACGCGACAGCGGGTCGTAGTCAACGGTGCCGTTGATACCGTAGACAACCCCCGATGTACCTGCTGTAGAAGCGACTTCGCCCGGCTCGAATACATTCAGCGACAAGGCATTGTTGGGCTGGTCGCCGGCGCGGTATGTAACAGGCGTTCCGGCGGCGAGGCCAAGTTCGGCGGCTGCCGCAGGGGTAAGAGCGCCCTGATTTGAAAATGTGGAGCCGACACGGGGCAGAATGCTCTCGTCGAAACCGTAATAGTCCATCAGAAAACGTGCCGGAGCATTGTTTCTGAAGTCCCAGAGCATATATTCAGAGAGTCCTTCGGGATTTGTGGATATTTCGCCGGTGAGACGGAATGCAATATAGTCGCCCGGAAGCATTATCTTGTATATGCGGGCGAATACATCGGGTTCATTTTCCTTGACCCATGCGAGTTTTGCGGCCGTGAAATTTCCCGGCGTGTTGAGCAGACTGCCGAGACATTTTTCGGATCCTAAATCCTCGAACGCTTTCCGTCCGTAGGGAACACCGCGGCTGTCGCACCAGATGATGGCATCGCGCAGGGGAATCATATTTTTATCGAGGGCCACAAGTCCGTGCATCTGATAGCTGATACCGATGGCTTTGATATCGGCCGGATCAACTCCTGATTCGGCAAGGACAGAAGCTGTTGCGTCCTTAAGGTATGACCACCATGCATCGGGCTGTTGTTCAGCCCATCCGGGCCGGAGCGCCTTTATGGGAGCTTCCGATTTGGGAAAGAAATCGGAGGCCACACAACGGCCGCTTTCGGCTTCTACCAGAGCCGTTTTCACGGAAGAACTTCCTATATCGTATCCTAATAAATACATTTCGATAAATTTTGAATTCGGTTTACGGCAGTTTTCAGGTATGTGTGAATGCCGTCTTAATATATTCGGAAAGATATGGTATCACACTCAATAACGAGTGACAAATATAGTAAAAAAATCAGCCGACTGGCACATAAAATGTGAGTCGGCTGATTTATTGCGTGCGCATGAAGGGACTCGAACCCCCACGTCCTAAGACATTAGATCCTAAGTCTAACGCGGCTACCAATTACGCCACATGCGCGGATTTCGTTCTGCAAAATTAGTGCATTTCTTTGGATTCACCAAATTTTTTTCTCAGAACATTGTCGGTGTAAATTGTGTTTTTATTCAAAAAACAGGTTTTAGACAATCATGAAGAAAGTATTGAGTTCAGACAAGGCGCGGGCGCTTGCCTATCACCGGTATCCGCGTCCGGGTAAAATAGAGATAGTGCCTACTAAACCTTTTTCGACTCCGGAAGACCTCTCGCTGGCATATTCGCCGGGAGTCGCGTTCCCATGTCTTGAAATAGCCCATAATACAGATAATATCTATAAATATACCGATCGCGGCAATACCGTCGCGGTTATTTCAAACGGTACGGCAGTGCTGGGACTCGGTAATATCGGAGCTGCCGCATCCAAGCCTGTGATGGAAGGAAAGGCTTTGCTCTTCAAGATATTCGCCGGTCTTAACGCGTTCGATATCGAGGTGGACGAAACTGATCCACAGAAATTTGTCGAGATCGTGCGGTCGCTGACACCCGGCTTCGGGGGTATCAATCTCGAGGATATCAAGGCGCCCGAGTGTTTTGAAATTGAAAACTCGCTCAGAGAACAATGCGATATTCCCGTGATGCACGATGACCAGCACGGCACAGCCGTCATTGCCGGAGCCGCTCTCATCAATGCTCTGATTGTGCAGCAGAAAGAAATCCGTGATATCCGGCTCGTTGTGAACGGTGCCGGAGCTGCCGCGACAGCATGTACCCGTCTCATGATAGCACTTGGCGTGGATCGGGAAAAAATAGTGATGTGCGACAGCAAGGGTGTGATATATAAGGGCAGGACAGGCGTCAATGAGTCGAAAGCGGAGTTCGCTATCGAGCCTGACGGGCGTATCACGCTTGCCGACGCTGTACGAGGTGCCGATGTCTTCCTCGGGTTGTCGGTCGCAGACGTGCTTACTCCCGAAATGCTTGCCACAATGGCGGAAAAGCCGATCGTATTTGCCCTTGCCAATCCCAGGCCCGAGATAGCCCGCGACACGGCTCTTGCGGTAAGGACTGATCTGGTATATGCAACGGGCCGCAGCGATTATCCCAATCAGATAAACAATGTGCTTGGGTTCCCGTATATATTCCGCGGTGCGCTCGACTGTCGCGCTTCGGAAATCAATGAACCTATGAAACTGGCGGCGGCACATGCCATAGCCGCTCTTGCCCGCGAACCGGTGCCGGCTTCCTTACGTGAGCTTTACGGAGTCCATAGTCTGAAGTTCGGAGCCGACTATATTCTGCCGAAGCCTTTCGACCGCCGGCTTCTTACGACCGTACCACCGGCCGTTGTCAAGGCTGCCGCAGAAAGCGGTGTTGCCCAGGCTGCGATAGATGACCTGACGCATTACGGCAATGTGCTCAGACGCTATGTGACCGATACAGACGTCCATATGAAAGAATATCTGTCGGCCAGAGCAAGTTAGAACGATCCGGGCGAGATGCTTACCGTAGCGTCGGTCTCGAAAATCTCGGCATCTGTCGGTTGCTGAAGTATTATTTCGGCACCGGCAGATGCTATAATTGTATGCAGTTGGGAGGGTCCGACTGTGATATAGGCTTTTGCCTTGTCTGTGCCTTCCTTGCCGGATTTATCATTGCGATCGTTGATGGACAGACTGCCTTGCCGGTTTTCAACCTCAATGTCATTGATGACAGAGGGGGCGGCTTCGAGACGTAACTCTCCCGTAGGTTCGCCTATCGCTACGTATACTTCGACATCGGAGGCTATAAGTTCTTTGAACTCACCTGTTTCAAAGGTCTTATAGCCTTCGCCGCTGTCGGTTTCCTTCGCAGAGTTCCCCGCCGATAAGCATGAAGTCATGCACAGAGCCGCTAATGTTGAAGCAAAGAGTATATGATGTATATTCATATTGTTTTTTATGTATAAGACGTGCATGAAGTTCCAAAAATTACATCGTGAAAAATATAATTTGCAGTACCATGGAAATTTCGTAATTTTGCGGAACATTTATATATCATAACGAACCACGACTCATTAATAAGCAATGTCGACTGAAAATCGGGAAGTGCGTGTGCGCTTCGCTCCGTCGCCAACAGGCCCACTTCATATCGGTGGTGTACGCACCGCTCTTTACAACTATCTTTTTGCCCGTCAGAACGGCGGCAAGATGATTCTGCGAATTGAGGATACCGACTCCCAGCGTTTCGTACCGGGAGCCGAAGATTATATAAACGAGGCTTTGGCATGGCTCGGCATAGGTATTGACGAAGGTGTGCGCGAAGGCGGCCCCTACGGCCCCTATAAACAGAGCGAACGCCGCGATATCTATCGCGAGCATGTAAAAATGCTTCTTGACAACGGACGGGCCTATATAGCGTTCGATACCCCTGCCGAACTGGAGGCCAAGCGTGCTGAAATACCCAATTTCCAGTATGATGCCTCGACACGCGGCTCTCTCCGCAATTCTCTCGCCATGGATCCCGCCGAGGTGCAGAGTCTTCTCGACAGCGGCGCACAGTATGTGGTACGCTTCAAGATCGAGCCCGGACGCGATGTTGTCGTCAACGATCTTCTGCGCGGTCAGGTGACAATCAAGAGTGATATTCTCGATGATAAAGTGCTCTACAAGAGCGCTGACGATCTTCCTACATATCACCTTGCCAATATTGTCGACGATCATCTGATGAAGGTGTCGCATGTGATCCGCGGCGAGGAATGGCTGCCGTCGGCCCCTCTCCATGTGCTTCTCTATGAAGCTTTCGGATGGGCTGATACTGCTCCTGAATTTGTACATCTGCCCCTTCTACTCAAACCCGACGGCAAAGGCAAGCTCAGCAAGCGCGACGGCGACCGCCTCGGTTTTCCCGTCTTCCCTCTTGAATGGCACGATCCCAAGAGCGGCGAAACATCGCGCGGCTATCGCGAAAGCGGCTATCTGCCTGAGGCTGTAGTCAATTTCCTCGCTCTACTGGGCTGGAATCCCGGTGACGATACCGAAGTGATGGGTGTGGACGAACTTATATCGAAATTCTCTTTCGCCCATTGTTCGCGTTCGGGTGCCAAGTTTGCTTTCGACAAGGCCAAGTGGTTTAACCACACATATCTCCAGGCAATGGACAATGCCGCACTTGCCGCGCTGTTCAAGCCCGTGCTTGAGGCTCATGGCGTCAATCCGGCCGATTTTTCCGACGAGTATATCGCTGCCGTTGTCGGTCTGGTGAAGAGCCGCATAAACTTTGTCGGAGACTTATGGGATAACGCCCGCTTCTTCTTCGTAGCCCCGACAGAATATGACCCCAAGGCGGTGAAGAAACGCTGGAGTGCCGAAATGCCCGCAATCATGCTTCAGCTTGTCGATATTCTGGAGAATACGGCCGATTTCGGAAGCGCGTCTCTTGAGCCTGAGGTAATGGCATGGATTGAAAGCAACGGCTATCACATGGGCAATGTGATGAATGCTTTCCGTCTTGCCGTGGTAGGCGAATGCAAGGGTCCGCATATGTTCGACATAACCGATCTTATCGGTCGGAAGGAGACAATAGCGCGTATCAGATCGGCTGTAGAACGAATCGTTCCGGCTGAATGAATCCGCTTTATACTGCAGGCATAGCTGTCTACGGAGGAGCCGCGCGACTCGTATCGCTCGGCTCTCCCAAGGTGCGCCATATGCTTTCGGGACAGAAAGAGACTATAGGACGCCTGCGCGCATTCCGCGAACATATGGCTCCCGACGGCTTCGACGTGTGGTTTCATGCGGCTTCTTTGGGTGAGTTCGAGCAGGCACGGCCTATCATAGATTCACTTCTGACTCATGATCCGGCAAAACGTATACTTCTGAGTTTTTTCTCTCCTTCGGGCTATGAAGTGCGCTGCGATTACAATCCGCGGGTCGCGGTGGTATATCTGCCGTTCGACATACCCGGAAATGTCGATGCTTTTCTTGATGCAGCCCGACCCCGGATGGCTATATTCGTGAAATATGAATTCTGGGGAAACTATCTTGAGAAACTTAAGAAGCGAGGAATCCCGACGTATATCATTTCGGCTATTTTCCGCCCGTCGCAGCGCTTTTTCAAGCCATGGGGCACGATGTTCCGTAAGATGCTTGAGAATTTCGAGCATCTTTATGTTCAGGACGAGCGTTCGCTGCGTCTTTTAGCCGGCATAGGCATCGACAGGGTGACTGTGGCGGGAGATACCCGCTTTGACCGGGTGACAGCCATACGTGAGAATCGGAAAGCTATCCCGGAAATAGAGTGCTTTCTGTCGGCCGGAGGGAAAAAATCGTTTACAATGGTCTTCGGCAGCAGTTGGGAAGCCGATGAGAAAGTGTATGTGCCGTGGCTGAAGGAACATGCTGATGTCAGGGCGATCATAGCGCCTCATGAATTCGATAAAAACCGGCTTGCCGAAATGCGTCGTCGGCTCGGAAGCGGCTCGACGATGCTTTTCTCCGATTTCAAAACGTTATATCAGTCGTCGCCTGAAGAAGCTGCCAAAGCCGCAGGCAAACTGAAATATCTGATAATCGATTGTTTCGGTCTGCTCAGCAGCCTATATGCCTATGCCGATGTGGCCTATGTCGGTGGAGGTTTCGGCGTGAGCATACATAATATAAACGAGGCCGCAACCTATGGCATACCTGTGGTTTTCGGCCCGAAACATTCCAAATTCAAGGAAGCCTCCGACCTCATCGGCTGCGGAGGCGCGTTCTGCATTGATTCTACCGGCGCCTTCCGGGCCACTATGGAGTCTTTGCTTGACGAGGCATCGCGCAAGAGGGCCGGTAAAGCAGCCGGACACTATATAGAATCAAATATAGGCGCGAGCGACATAATAATGGCCGATCTCTTTCCTCGGATAAAATCGTAATACTATGATAAAAGTTGGTATATATGGCCCGGCGGAGGTCAATAGCCCGGTACGTAAACAGCTGCTACGTCTTTTGCTCCGTCATCCCGATGTCGATCTGCGTGCTGTAGCCTCTCCGGCCGGTAATGCGATGCCTCTGGCTGAGTTGCATCCTGTTTATTCAGGCGAGACCGGGCTGACTCTTGAAAGGACGCTGAAACTCGACGGCCTTGACGTGCTGTTTGTGATCGACGAGGAAAATCTCACCGACGAGATAAAAGCCAGATATACCGATGACGATGATTTCAGGCTTATTGTGCTTGGCAATACATCGGGACTCATAGGAGAAAGCGGTGATATGGTATACGGTTTTCCCGAGTACAGCCGTAAAGCGCTTGTACGTGGTGCCCGGGCGGCTTTCAATCCTACTTCTGAGGCGTTGCTGATGGAGCTGGCGCTTTTCCCCCTCGCGAAATACGGACTGCTTGATTCGGATATCGATGTATCGATGGGTGGTGTAAGCGGGAATCTGACAACCGCTGCTGAAGAGGCACGTCGCTTTCTTATGCATGTGCAACCGTCGTTCACTCATAGACTGACATGCACTTGCGGAGCGGAAACGACATACGGGCGTATTGATCTTAAAGCAGTGTTGAAGATAGCCATAGCCCTGGACGAGATCGAGAGGATATACGGAGAAACCTACGAAGACCACAATTTCACGTATGTCGTGCCGGGAGAAGGCCCCGTAGAGGAAGATTTGCGCGGCAGCAACAAATGCCTTATCAGACTCGCGCGCCATGAGGATACCTTGACGGTATATGCCTCGATCGATTCTCTGACAAGGGGCGTGACAGGTAACGCGGTGCATATCATGAATCTTCTTTTCGGCCTTTACGAACGCACAGGCCTCTCCATCTGACCGTCGTAGATCAGAAATTGTATCCGAGGCTGATTGCCACGATATTGCGGTGTATGCGTACTTTTTTGTCGCGGTTGCCGAATTTGGCGAGAGGTGTGAAGCCGATTCCACCGCTCAAGCCGATATGGTAATTTTCGGCGAATGTGAAGCTGAGACCGAATCCCCACATTGCATCGACACGTTTCCACCCGTGTTTCATCATGTTAATGGTCTTGTCCGGCACAGGTTCGGGATTCGAGAAATTAGGATCGAGGGCCTGTGTGGCGCTGATATTGAAATTGATCCAAGGACCCGTATAGACATCTATGGTCCATATTTTGCCCGAGTCGAATGTATAACCGACGTTGAGCGGTAGCCGGAGTCCGTATTCCTTTACTGCTCCCTGATAATAATAATCGTCAAAGGGTATGAGATCGTTGGAACTCATTGCCGTATAATAGAAGAGTAGTCCCGGCTCGAAATAAAAGTTACGGGGGAGTGCCAGCTTCATTACTCCGCCGACAGAAAAGCCGGCGCCGGTCTTGTAATATGACGATCCGCCTCCGGGCACTGTGACTTCCATCGAAAGTCTTGCTCCGAAGTCAGGTTTTATCTGGGACTTCGCCGTAATAAAGCATACGGCGGACAGGATACACAGGATGAGAATTTTAGAGCGCATAATATCACGTTTATTTATAAAACAAACCTCTTCCGGCATGGTTTATGGCAGTGTATGCAAAAAATCGCATCGGTGGTGCTAATAACGTAAAACTTCTTATAGAGCGATTTCGATGTCTTGCGGGGAAAAGAAGGCGATTGGTCGATAAATTATTGCGGATTGACGAATACTTTTATACTTTTGTGTATGAAACTTTCAGACCGACAGGACAACGGCCGTAGCCGTCTGGCTACATTCCTTGCCCATTTCATATTTATAGTCATCATATTTATTCTGCCCGATCTGGTGTGGACCATATCGCGGCCGGCTCGACCGGCGTTCGACTTTTATCCCGGTTTTTACGTCAAGACCCTGATATTCATAGCTGTATTCTATATAAACTATTTCGTCATTGTCGACCGTACTCTCAGCGGTTATGGAAAACGTCGGATCCTTCGTTTTGTATTCTGGAATATCGTTCTGATTTTCATCGGTCTGCTGATAGATTATCTGGCATCGAGCATGTGGTTTCCGACGAGACGGTTCATGCATCACGACGAGCCGTCGATACGTCATCTGCTCAAATGGACGTCGTTCTTAATGCGCGATGCGGTGATGATCATTCTTACGATCGGTCTGGCCGTCGCTCTGCGACTTTCCATGAAATGGAAAGACATGGAGCAGCAGAAACAGGAACTTGTTGCCGCACAGCGCAGCACGGAACTCGACAGTCTTAAAAATCAGCTCAATCCGCATTTTCTCTTCAACACCCTCAATACCATATATGCTCTTGTCGACCTCGATCCTGAGCTTGCCAAAAGTGCTGTGCATCGGCTTTCGGGGCTTCTGCGCTATATGCTTTATGAAAGCGAGGTGATGGTGAAGCTGAGCGAGGAAATCGGGTTTATCGAGGATTATATAGAGCTAATGCGTCTTCGGTTGGCCGGTAGGCCGATAGAGGTCGAGATCGATATCGCCGGACATGAAAACGACTGTGTGCCGCCGTTACTGCTTGTCACTCTTATTGAAAACGCATTCAAATATGGCTCGACTTCGGATCCCGGGCTCCCGATATATGTAAGCCTGAAAGTGACAGACGGTAAATTCTGCTGCTGTACGGAAAACTCTTTCTCCACCTTGCGGGATAAAGTTGATTCGAAGGCATCGGGTATCGGTCTTGCCAATCTGCGCCGCCGGCTTTCGCTCATTTATGGTTCGAAGGCCTCGTTCCGGACGTCGGTCGACAACAACATATTCAAAACAAGTCTTTCTTTACCCTTATGAGCCGGAAACTGAATTGTCTTGTAGTCGATGACGAGCCTTTGGCGGTGCGGCTGATGGCATCGTATGTCGAGCGTACGCCGTTTCTTAATCTGTCGGGTACGGCGCAGTCGGGAGCGGAGGCTCTTGCATTTCTCAACGACAATCCCGTCGATCTTATATTTCTGGACATCCATATGCCCGTTTTTTCGGGCATGGAGCTTGCGCGCCAGTTGCAGAGCGGCCCGAGGATTGTCTTTACGACCGCCTATTCGGATCATGCCGTCGACGGGTTCGCCGTCAACGCACTCGATTATCTTCTAAAGCCGGTTAGTTACGATGAATTCATGCGTGCCGCATCGCGTGCTCTGACATTTTATACTCCCAAGGAGACGGCTGCCGATCATTCCTGCGGGTTCATAACAGTCAAGAGTGAATACCGTCTGATCCGTATACCGGTTGAGAACATAGACTATATAGAGGGCCTGAAAGACTATGTGAAAATCGTGACCTCTGATGGCGAAAAACCTGTCCTCACG
Source organism: uncultured Porphyromonadaceae bacterium (assembly GCA_905202215.1). GTDB lineage: Bacteria > Bacteroidota > Bacteroidia > Bacteroidales > Muribaculaceae > CAG-873. Next base: position 36,245 of record CAJKRG010000018.1, on the reverse strand, counting down.
CTCATGAGTATGAAAAGCCTCGAGGAAATGCTCCCCGAGGCCGGTTTCATGCGTGTTCACCGCTCGTTCATAGTGAATATGGACAGAGTCCGTATCGTCGAGCGGAACTGTATTATCATGGGGCAGCAGCTTATACCCGTCGCCGAGTCGGTCAGAAAACGATTTTTTGCGGCTTTGGGTCTCAACGGGCTATAGCGGCGGCCGACGAAAGAAGTTCGCTGATTGTCGGGTGAGCGTGTATACAGCCGAAGGCCAGACGCCGGGCTGTAATGCCGGTCTGCATTGCGGTGGCGGCTTCGGCTATTATGTCGGCTGCATGCGCGCCTATACAATGACAGCCGATGATTCTGCCGGATTCTTTGTCTACAAGAAGTTTTACGAATCCATCGCTCTCACCTGAAGCGAGGGCTTTGCCGTTTGAACCGTATGGCAGTTTTACGGTCATATATTCCCTGTCGAGCTCGTCGGCCTGTTCGGATGTCAGGCCCGCCATTGCACATTCAGGATCGGTGAATACCACCCCCGGCATAATATCGAGGCTGACTTCTGTTCCCAGAACGGCACGGCCTTGAGCGGCGGCCGCATGCGCGAGCATGCAGCGTCCGTTCACGTCGCCGATAGCATATATTCCCGGAACCGTGGTGCGAAAGTCCGCATCGGTTTTTATGAATCCGCGTCTGTCGGTCTCTATACCGGCTTTTTCAAGGCCGTCTGGCACGACCGCTTTTCGTCCGACGGCAGTGACTACACAAGCCGCTTCGGCACTTTTCTCTTTACCTTTTTGCACGTAGCGCACGCACGAACCTTTGACAGCCGTCACTTCGGCGCCGGTGGCAAATTCGATTCCCCGACGCGAGAGATAGCTGCGCAGCCGCTTGGCAATATCCCGGTCGAAACCAGGAAGGATTTCTTTGCAGTATTCCAGTACTGTCACTTTACTGCCGAAGCTATTGAAGACCGAGGCGAATTCCAGCCCTATGACTCCACCGCCAATGATCAGCATGCTTTCGGGAACGTGGTCAAGGGCAAGAACATCGTCGCTGGTCAACGCGCTTCCGGCACTGTCTGCATTCAGTCGGGCCGGAGCGGAACCTGTGGCAATGATTATGCGAGGCGCCGTATATGTTTTGCCGCCGGCAGTTACCGAGTCGGGGCCGCTCAGCGAGGCTTCCTCTCTTACGATCTCCACACCGTCAAGAACGGTCTCTATGCCATCGCGCAGAGTATCGGTGACTTCGCCGAGTCTTTTACGTACGGAGTCGAAATCCAACACCGGATCTGCCGCCGACACTCCGAGGTCAGCGGCCTTTCTGATGTCGTTCAACCGTTTTGCCGTGGCACACAGACACTTCGTCGGTATGCAACCGCGGTTGAGGCATGTGCCGCCAAGCTTGTCGCGCTCGAAGAGTACCACTTTCAGGCCGGCCGAAGCGGCCTCGGCGGCTGTTTCGTAGCCGCCGGGACCGCCCCCGATAATTATAAGGTCTGTTTCCTGCATAGCTGGCTGTAGGTGAGGATCGGGTTTAATGCGGCTTCGTCTTCATCCGGGTGCGATATAGGAGTCGTATATGGCGCTCCTTTTATCTTTTCAGGATCGGAGGCGGCCTCTTGGGCTATTCTGCGCATTATGTCTATGAAAGAGTCGAGTGTATCAGCCGATTCTGTCTCGGTAGGCTCTATCATGAGCGACTCATGAAAGAGAAGCGGGAAATAGATGGTCGGAGCGTGAAAGCCATAATCGAGCAAAGACTTGGCTATGTGCATTGTGGTTACACCTTGAGATTTGTCGCGGAGGCCGTCGAATACGAATTCATGTTTGCAAGGTCCCGGAATCGGCAACTCGTAGAGGTCTTTGAGCGAGTTCATGATATAGTTGGCGTTGAGTGTCGCCAGGGGTCCGACTTTCATCAGGTTTTCGGCACCAAGAGTCAGTATATAGCTCAATGCCTTGATATATACCGTGAAATTGCCGAGCCATGAGCTGACACGGCCGAACGCCTCGTCGCCGCATGTAACGGTGAGTGTGCCGTCCGTTTTCTCAATCACCCGCGGATTGGGAAGAAAATCCTCCAGTCCGGCACGTACGCCTACGGGTCCGGCTCCGGGGCCGCCGCCGCCGTGGGGTGTCGAAAACGTTTTGTGCAGATTGATGTGCATAACGTCGAAGCCCATGTCGCCCGGGCGCGCAATGCCGAGCATGGGATTGAGGTTGGCTCCGTCGTAATAGAGTAGGGCACCGGACTCATGCACCATCTCGGCTATCTCCGGGATTCCTTTTTCGAACATGCCGACCGTGTTGGGATTCGTCATCATCATGGCGGCGATGTCAGGGCCGAGTTTGCCGCGTAGGTCTTCGATGTCTACTGTTCCATCGGCAAGACTTTTGACTTCCACAATCTCGAATCCGGCCATTGCGGCACTCGCCGGGTTAGTACCGTGAGCCGAATCGGGGACGATGATCTTGCGACGGGCTTCGTCGGCCCGAGAGAGATGGTAGCGGCGTATCACCATCAGGCCGGTATATTCGCCGTGTGCTCCAGCAAAAGGATTTAGCGTAAATTCGGCCATACCGCCTATCTCGCTCAGATATTTTTCGAGCGTACGGTATATGCGGAGCGCTCCTTGGACGGTCGACGACGGCTGCATGGGGTGGAGGGAAGCGACTCCGGCTGTCGCGGTCATGGCTTCGTTCACTTTGGGATTGTATTTCATGGTACATGACCCGAGCGGATAGAAGCCTGTGTCGACTCCGAAGTTGTTGTTGCTGCTGTTGGTATAGTGGCGCACAAGCGCAGGCTCGTCGATTTCGGGAAGTCCGGGTGCTGTCTTTCTGACGAGATTTTCAGGCAGGGCGGCACTTATTCCATAGTTGTATTCCGGCAGACTGTAGCCATGCCGACCCTTGTGCGATAGCTCGAAAACGAGGGGTGAATAGAGATTCTTGTTCATGACTTCAGATTCTGGATTACTAATACATATCGGGCAATATCGTCGGGAGAGCACATTTCTGTAGCTGCTATCAGAATAGAACTGTCGGTGATTTTCACGCCGGCGAGGATGCCTTTTTCAGCGCATGCGCCGATTATGCGGTCTGCTGTCAGCTCAGGATCTGTGATTTCCATGGCAAATTCGTTGAGATACGGCTTGCCCGGATATTTGAGTTTCATCAGTCCGGTGCTTTCGAGGCGAGCGGCAAGCGCATGGGCCGCGTCGGCGCTGAGACGGTTCACTCTCTCAAGACCTTCCGCACCCATAAGAGACAGGTACATGGCTGCATGAAGAGTCATTATGCCCTGGTTGGAGCAGATGTTGGAAGTAGCTTTCTGGCGTCGTATATGTTGCTCGCGTGCCTGCAATGTAAGGACGAAGGAGCGTTTGCCGTCTTTGTCGAGGGTGGCGCCTACGATACGTCCGGGAAGTTTGCGCATTAGGTTTTCACGGCAGCAAAGATATCCGAGGTACGGGCCTCCATAGTTGAGAGGCATACCGAGCGACTGGGCTTCGCCGCATGCGATGTCCGCTCCCCATTCTCCCGGCGAACGCAATACTCCAAGCGTTGATGCGTGGCAGTCCATTATCAGAAGCGCTTTCTTTTCGTGGCATTTTTCGGCCCATCCTTCAATATCCTCTATGATGCCGTAATAGTTGGGTTGCGCCACCATGACACCTGCCACATCGCCTGCTCCGAGCATTTGCTCGAATGCCGTGCGGTCGGTCACGCCTTCGTCTTCAGGTATGATCTCGATTATTATGCCGGCGCCTTCGGCATATGTGGAGAGAACCTGCTGTACTGCCGGCGCGACGGTTGCGCTGACAAGCACGCGACGTTTTTTGCGCGTGGAGTTCACCGCCATCACCATGGCCTCGGCCGCTGCTGTTGCGCCGTCATACATGGAGGCGTTGCTGACGTCGAGTCCGGTAAGATCGGCCATCAGGCTCTGGTATTCGAAGATGTATTGCAGGGTGCCTTGCGATATCTCGGGCTGATATGGTGTGTAGGCTGTCAGAAACTCAGAGCGGCTCATCAGTGCCGGAATGACTGCAGGCGTATAGTGATGATAAAAGCCGGCGCCGGCAAAACAGGTCAGTGGGGTATTCTGCGATGCGAGGGAACTGAAATAACGTTCCAGTTCAGGCTCACTCATGGCCGCGGGAAGGTCATAAGTTTTTTTCAGTCTCAGCGACGGATCGACATCGGCATAGAGGGCGTCGATATTCTCCACTCCGCAGCGGACGAGCATACGTCCTATATCGTCTTCGGTGTGGGGAAAATAGCGGTGTTGTGCCATGATCAGTGCTTTTCGGTGAGACAGAATTCGTCGTAGGCTTTCTGATCCATCAGGTCTTCAAGTTCTGTCGGATCCTTGATTATGACCTTGATGATCCAGGCTTCGAGGGGATTCTTGTTTATGAGTTTGGGATCGCCCTCGAGAGCGAAGTTCACTTCTGTAACCTCACAGCTTACGGGTGCGAAAAGATCGGAAGCGGCTTTGCGGCTTTCGATGGCGCCGAATTCTTCTCCGGCCTCGAATTCATCACCGTCTTCGGGAGCATCGACATATGTCACGGTGCCGAGCTGTTTTGCGGCATATTCGGAAATGCCTATGTAGCCGGTTTCGCCGTCGACTTTGATATATTCGTGTGTGGGGAGATAATAGATTTTTTCCATGGTATTCTTATTTTTTATATTGGGGGACATAGAATCTTTTTCTGATTACGGTTGCGGGAGCGAGTTTGCGGCGTATGCGAACCTGAAGTTTGGTATCGAGCGGCGCATATCGGGCGTCGACAATCGCCATGGCTATGTTTTTGCCGAGGGTGAGAGAGTTGTAGCCTGTAGTGATATGGCCGACTACGGCTCCGTCGAGATCAAGTACCTCGAAACCGTGGCGCGCTGTGGCCGGGGAGTCGATCTCAAGACCTATAAGCTTGCGCTTCGGGCCTTCCACTTTCTGGCGGGCGAGCACATCGCTGCCTATGAAGCCATCGGGTTTGTCGAGTTTCACGAACATGCCGAGACCTGCTTCAATGGGTGTGATGTCCTCGGCCAGTTCATCGCCATAAAGCGGCAGCCCGGCTTCGAAGCGGAGAGTGTCGCGGCAGCCGAGACCGCAAGGCTGTATGCCATAGGCTATGAGTGAATTCCACATTTCAACTATCCGTCGCGGATCGGCATAGATTTCGAAACCGTCTTCGCCGGTATAGCCTGTACGGCTGACAAGCACGTTGCCGTCGAAGACGCTGAAGGTATAGAACGTCAAGGCGGATGCGTCGATTCCGAGAACGGTTTTCATTATGGCCTCGCTGTCGGGCCCCTGGAGCGCGAGCTGGCCGCATTCTGCGGAATAATCGCGTATTTCGACATTGTAGCCCCTGGCGCAGTCGCGTACCCAGTCGATGTCTTTTTCAAGGTTCGAGGCATTTACGACAAGAAGAAAGCTCTCGTCGCCGAGACGGTATACAAGCAGATCGTCGACGGTACCGCCGGTCTCGTATGTCATCATGCCATACAGAACCTGTCCTTTTTTCATCGGAGCGGCATAGTTGGTGAATATATGGTCCACGAATTTCACGGCATCGTGTCCGGCTATGTATATCTCGCCCATGTGCGATACATCGAAGAGTCCCGAGCAGGTGCGGACGGCATTATGCTCGGTGTCGATACCATCGTATTCGATCGGCATTTCATAGCCCGCGAATGGCGCTGTTTTTGCATTGAGTGCTTTGTGGCGCTCGAAGAGGCATGTTTTTTTCATTTCAGATTCCATAATCAGAGTTGTTTTCTGTCAATATATGTAGCAGTGTCGTGCGGTCGAGACCGGCGATGGCTTTTTCAGGTTCGGTATCTGCCAGAGCCTCGGCTATGGCGCCTGTATCCGGCACAATACCTTTCAGTCGGCTGAATATGATCCTGTCGGGATCGTCGAGCAGGAAGAAATCACCTGAGGCTTCCATGCCGTCAATCCGGCCGTCAGCATCGGTGCTTATGCTTATCTCAATTTCTCCTACACCGTCGATATGCCTGTGGATACGTCGTATTTTTCCGCTGCATGGTCTCTGTGTCTCGTTTTCTCCTTTTCTGTAAAGGAACGCCGGATCGTAGTAGTTTTGTTCAATTGATTCTACTGCCGCTATGTCTTCGGCGCATAGCAATATTTCGCCATCGCATAGAGACGATATCATATATCGTTCGAAATCGTCGGGACCAAGTGTGATTCCAGCTTCCTTGAGGCAGGTTACACGCGACTGAACCGACTTTACCGATTTCGATTCGAGTTTGGCTCTCGATGGCGTTATAGCCCTGCTCATCACCGACGGGTCGAAATCATAAAGCATTGTTCCGTGTGCGATACTGCGACCGGGCAGATGATAGAAGGCATTTCCGGAGACTTTACGACCGTCTATCATGATATCGTTACGTCCGGTGGCGCGGGCGGCAATACCGAGGTGACAGAGGGTTTCCGCAATCATGGTGGTATAGTGCGCGAAAGTCGCTGTGATCTCGTCGCCGGGGCTTATATAGGAAAACATGAAATTGTTCATATCGGCGAATACACATCCGCCTCCGCTACGGCGTCGTACAACGTCGATACCGTTCAGGCGGCAGTATTCCATATCCACCTCCTTATCCATTTCCTGATTGCGCCCGCAGATTACTGTCGGTTTTACACGCCATGAAAAAAAATATTCGTTAGGCGGCAGACTACGGGCAGCCCACTCTTCCATGGCAAGATAGAAGGGCAGTCTTCGTGGATGTGAGAACGGTAGCCTCAGGTGTATCATCGGGCATTCGCGATTTAAGGTGCCCAAAAATACTCATTAAACCTCAAACATCAAATTTTTTCAGCTTTAAATTTTGTATGGTTCCATTTATTCGTATATTTGTGGTTATTGACAACGACCTCTAAATCTGATTCTATGAAAAAGCTCCTCTTTTTACTGTTTGCCTGTGCTTCGATGGCGTTTGGTTCCGATTACGAGTCGTCATTCAAGGCATGGATCGTCGATGAAAAAATGGAACAGGCCGACAGCATTCTTAAATTATGGGAACAGGAAGCACCTGATGATCCGAGGCTGTATAAAGCCAGGTTTGTATATTATTTGTCAAAGGGTATTGATGCGGGGCCGGATAAAAGTGATTCCTTATTTGATGTCGCATTTGAAAACATCGATAAAGGCATAGAAAGATATCCCGACATATTGTCGCTCAGAACCGATAAAGCAGAAGGTGCTATGACGGCCGGGCGCTGGAGCGCTCTTGCGGATGCTGTAGACGGAATGCTTAGCCGGACAAAGGAGAATTCTGCCGGTTGGAACTGCGAAGTCGACAGTCTGCCGGCCGATTCTGTTTTACCGCACATTCGCGAAGTTTCAAATTATTGCATATCAGAATTGTATGGTGTTGATGACGATGAAAACGCGCGGAATGACGTTGAACGCCTTGGCCGTTTGTTTCTGGAGATATTTCCCGGCGACAAGGAGATGCTCACACTTTTGAGCGCAGTGAGCTATGCCAGAGAAAATTATGCTGAGGCTATGAGTTATCTTAAACAGGCATTGGCGAGTAATCCCGAAGAGGATATTATCAGATTTAATATGGCATTGATATCGGCGCAGACTGGTGATACTGATAAAGCCCTGGATTATTGTAAAATGATAGAGAACAGTCCTCATGCCGAGGCATCCCTTAAGTCTGAAGCATTGGCTCTTGCCGAACGTATCAGCCGTCCTGTACAGGAAATGACTAAATACCAGTTCTGTTTCCAGTGGTTGCCTGTATGGGCGGCGGCCACAGAAGTCGGCAGCGATAACGAGTCTGCGCTTGCCGACCCTAATTTTTTCAATACCATCGTGCCTTATAACAGAGGTCTGCGTAGTCCTTATCAGGACAGCGATTTTTCGGTGAAGATTGTAGAACTGGACGGCAAGAAGATATATGTATGGAAATTTCCGGAGCCTGCCGAAGCTCCGCTTCCGCTCTATGAGGCTTTTATACCGGTCGATGGCTATTTCAAACCATATATTCTTGAAAAATCGGTTTTCGTGGACTGGATGATAGGAACGTCCGATAGGAAAACGCACACTTCTTTCGGTGATGCTCCAAGACCAAAAGATGCTGAGGATTTTGTGAAAATTCTGAAAGAACGTGGTGCTTTTGAAGGTAAAATAAAACCGGGCTCGTTTATGTCAAGGCCTGCGAAAGATCTCTGACATAAGTGCAATGTCACTGCTGACCTCACCCTGGAGCAGATAGCGGTCTCTGTTTTCGATGAGTTTAGTGTAGATGCCATATGCTGAGTCATAATCGTCGTTCAGATATAAATCTATGGCGCAGAGTATCCGTTCTTTCGACGACATATTTTTTCTGGAGGACTTTATATACTCCGAGATTTCTTTATTGAGTAAAGATCTGGCTCTGTCTTTTCTTCCGGTAAACAGAGCCGTGTAGATAAGTTCGCATTGAATTTCCTTTACGTACAGGCCCATTATTTCGGTCCGTTTCGAGTATAAGTCTTCAAAAGCCTCATAAGCCTCCTCATAACGCTTACGGTCTAATAGTCTGGAGGCCGCCATTATAGGTATGGCGGCTTCCAAGGCATTGGCATAATTGATCCTGTCAGGTATCGCGAACCATTCCGCCGGCATATCTTTAGGCCTTACTCCGGACTGTATGAGCGCATTGGATCGTAACTGGATTACAAATCCTCGTTTGCTTTCCGGACTGCGGCGCAGCATGCGGACATTGTACGCGTCGTTGTTTATCCCGCCAAATGGCATCGGGATGCCGTTCAGAACAAGCATAAAGGCATCGATGAGACAGAATATGGCCAGAAATTCTTTGAAGAAAGCATTTGAATCAAGTAGAAAAAGAGAGGCTGCAATTAACAGAGCCGCAAAATTCGCGATAATGCCTCCGAGATTGTAGAGCGCTGTCGGTATCCTGGACAACGGAATGTCGGGAGGGGAGAGCAGACACTGGCCTCCGGTTCCGGCTATGGAGTAATGTTTGACCCGAAGACGTCCATTGTCTTTAAGCCATGTGAGACTGAAAATCCTGAACGATACAAAACGATAGCCGCTTGCAAGTCCGCATATTAGATGACCGCCCTCATGGAGCGGTACCAGTAGTGTCACAGACACGACAAGACTCACAACGCCGACAAGTGCCGCCGCCGCATACTCCCATAAGTCTATCGTATTATATTTGGCGATATATTCCTCAAAAGTAGTATCGGTAAACACCATTACTATCAGACCGCCGGCTAAAGCGCCTATGATTACCCCGACAAGCAGACCGCCCAACAGTCCCAATATACTCTTCAATAATTTCATGAGATTTTTCTTTTCAGCGCAAAATTAGTAAAAAAATAAGGAGGAAAATGGAGGCGGAAAGCGGAAAAAGTGCTAACTTTGCAGAGTAATATGCTTTCGGGCATAGGAATTGCTATGGAATTATGAATATCACAATCCGACATATCAGTCATTTGCTGCGCGACCGCGATGATCTTGCGGTACCGGGGCTGGGTGTGTTCCGTCGGCGGCGTGTCAGTGCGCGTTTCGATGGAGATATACTCATGCCGCCGTCGGAAGAACTGGTATTCATAGCCCATGACGGTGGTAGCGATGACGTTCTTGTGAAGTCTGTAGCCCGCAGTCTTGCATGCGACATCAGTAGCGCGGCCGACCGTGTAACCGACGATATAGCCGATGTCAAGGCGCGCCTTGAAGCCGGTCAGACCGTTGGACTGGACGGTATGGGCAGACTTGTCGCCGCCCCGGCATTAGGCGGTATCGTCTTTGAGGCTTCTGCGGCATGCACCCGTCTTCTTCCTTCTTCATGGCTGCAACCGATAGAACAGCTTGTCGAACTTGAGCAGGTGACAGATGTGAAATACGACGAAGAGACTGAAAAACGACGTAATATTTTCGTACAGTCGCTTCAGCGGACAGCCTCCAGTGCCGCAGCGATCGCTCTTCTCGCACTTATCGCTTTTGTGGCATCCCAGTTGCCCCGGAAAGGCAATCCCGAACCGCAAATGGCCTCTTTCGGATTTGAAAGAGTTGAACGTAGCTCTGTGACCGAACCGCTTGGAGAACCTGCCGCCGACAAGGCGCTTGTGCTGATTCTCAATACTCCCGCCGACGGAATGTGCATTGTCGATCCGGCGGAGAAGAACTCTGGAAATATTGTCGGCCGTAACCCTGACGACAGCCATTTTCTAATAGTTGCATCTTTCGCAACTGCCGGCGACGCCCGTGAATTTATAGCAGGGCATTCCGATACGCCTTCTCTTGGTATCCTTGAGACTGAAGGACGGTGCCGTGTATACGCGGCGTCAGGCGATTCATTCTCTACGGTCAAGACGAAAGCGGAGAACGCGGGTCTGCTCGAACGCTTCCCGACGGCGTGGATCTGTCGTAAATGATTTTAAAGTAAAAAGGTGACAGGCAACCGTCTGCTACCTACAATTTCTTCTTTACATGGAAAATCTGAGAGAATTACTCCTTTCACGCCATAGCATTCGGCGATATACCGATCAGCCTCTCGATGCAGTTCAGGTCAAGACCATTCTGGAGGCCGGTCTTCTTGCTCCCTCTTCCAAAAATGCCCGCTCATGGCAGTTTGTGGCAGTGGAGGATCCTGCTGTTCTTGAACGTCTGTCGGAATGCAAGCCCAATTATGCCGCTTCGGTTAAGAACGCACGTCTCGCCGTAGTCGTATGTGCCGATCCGGCCAAGAGCGAGGCTTATATCGAGGATGCCTCAGTGGCTGCCATATTCATGCATTTGCAGGCCGCTCAATTGGGCATAGGTTCCTGTTGGGTGCAGGTGCGCGGTCGCTATGCCGCCGACGGCGAGCCGTCGGAGAATATCGTGCGCGAGATCCTCGGTATTCCCGACGATATGGTTGTCGAATGCATAATGACATTCGGGTATCCTGACGAAACCCGTAAGCCCGTAAACCCCGATAAGCTTCTTTGGGAAAAAGTACATATCGGAACATGGAATCAGGCTCAGACAGACTGACGGTACCATTGAGAGTTGCGATTGCCGGTTCGGGTAATGTTGCCTCTCATCTCGCCGAAGCCCTTGCCCATATATCCGCCTGCACGCTTGAGGCTGTAGCGAGCCGCAATCCTGATCATGCCGTTCTTCTTGCAGCCCGGACAAATTCAAGAGCATGCGCCTATTCGGAGCTTGCAGCCCTGAATCCGGACATTATTATTGTTTCGGTCGCCGACAGAGCCATGACTGAAGTCGTCGGACAGATCGGGCGGATGGCTGATACCGTTCTGGCACTTCATACTTCGGGTACGCTCGACAAATCGTGTCTTGAGCCGATAAGTTCCCGCACGGGTATATTTTATCCTTTTCAGACCTTTACGAAGGGTTTTGATGTCAATATGGCGGAGGTGCCATTCTTCATCGAAACTGCCTATGAGGATGATTTCGCGATAGCAAAGACTCTTGCAGAATCCATCTCACCTCATGTCTATGTTTCTGACGAGGAGCGGCGCAGGCATCTACATATCGCAGGCGTTTTTACATCCAATTTCGTGAATGTGCTTCTTGGCGCTGTCGAAGAGGAACTCAAGGCTTCCGATTATCCGGCCGAGGTAGCAGTTCCACTGTTGCGGCAGACCATAGAGAAAGCTGCCGCGATAGGTTCTTTTGCCGCGCAGACAGGGCCTGCGGTCCGAGGTGACATCGAAGTGATGATGCGCCAGCTCGCTGCGGTCGACCCAAAATACCGCGAGACATATAAAGTTCTCTCCGATCTGATAATGAAAATACATAATCCTACAGATGAGCAAAATAAACTATGATCTGAGTAAGATAAAGGCTGTAGTCTTCGATGTCGACGGCGTGCTGTCGCCCTCGACGGTTCCTCTGTCGCCCGAAGGTATCCCCGAACGTATGGCCAACCTGAAGGACGGTTATGCGATGGTACAGGCTGTCAAAGGAGGTCTTCATCTTGCTATAATCAGCGGTGCCGACGACCATAGAGTAGAGGAGCGCTTTCGTAAGATAGGCATGACAGACATTTTTCTGAAATGCAAGGCTAAATTGCCTATACTCCGCGACTGGATGGAGCGCAACGGTTATACTCCCGAAGAAGTGGCTTATGTCGGCGATGATATACCCGATCTTCCTCCGATGAGTGCTGTAGGGCTTTCTGTTGCTCCACGAGATGCTGCCCCCGAGGTGAAAGCTGCAGCCACCTTTGTCACCGGTGCTGACGGAGGCTACGGCGTAGCCCGCGAGCTTGTCGAGGAGATTCTCAAGGTCAAAGGGCTCTGGATGCTCGATACACATGCTTTCGGCTGGTGATATGGAAATACCTGAAATTTTGCCACCTTATCCGGCACCGGTTTTCGAAAAAGTCAAAGTTCTGCTGGCTTCAAATTCGCCCAGGCGCCGGCAGCTTCTTCAGATGATATTGCCGTCGTTCGAAATTGCAGACAATATCGACGTTGACGAATCATATCCGTCCGATCTCAAGCCGGAAGACGTACCCGCCTATATTGCAGTCGTAAAGGCTAAGGCGCACGACGATTTACTTGAAGACAACGAGCTTATGATCACCGCCGATACCGTGGTGATTCTTGATGGTCATATCTACGGCAAACCGCACTCCCGCGATGAGGCGATTGATATGATAAGCCGTCTTGCCGGACGCACTCATCATGTTGTTACAGGTGTCGCCCTTAGTGCCAGAGGTCATAAGCGCGACGTGTTCAGCGAGACAACTGCCGTTAAATTCGCTGAATTGTCAAGAGCACAGATTGAGGAATATGTAGACCGTTACCGTCCTTTCGACAAGGCCGGAGCATATGGTGTACAGGAGTGGATCGGGGCGGTTGGTATAAAAGGTATCGACGGCTGTTTTTACAATGTCATGGGGCTGCCTCTTCATACTCTCTATGATCATCTGGCAGCTTTTTACATATAATTATTCCATCAGGCCGAGTGAGGCCAGGCGTGCTGCCGCATCCGACATGATGTCGATGGCGCTTTGCGGCCGTATGGTTTTGTCCTGAAACCTCCAGAACTCCGAGGGCGCATCGCGAAGCATATCCTCGAAAGCGTTGTTTCGTTCGCCGAGCGCCTTGTGATGACCTTCACCTGAACATAAAGCTCTGAACGTGACAATCGCGAGAGCGCCGAGGCGCATGCAGATTTCCATGTAATGTTCGGCTCTGTGCGGATCGGTCTCTGTCCGGCAGACCCGCAACGACAGAATATAAAGATCCTGAAGATACGCCGTGTAGACATCGGCGATATCCTCAGGGTTTATTTTTGTATGAATGAGAGTGAGCACTGTCATTATGCCCGTGGCGAGCGCATCTCCTCCCATTCCTGCGGCTTCGAGATATTTCATGTGCGATGCCGAGGACATGAGAAGCTCTCCGGCTGTTTTATCGCGGTTGTCGGTCGCCGTGCGCAGACGTTCGGCGAGACGGGCGGTATCTTCGCCCGTCTTGCGCAGTGCTTCGTCAAGTTCCATTATTCTACTTGCTTCAGATTATGGCCCATACGCTCCTTTTTGGTGTGCATGTAGCGCAGATTGTAGGGATTAGGTTCTACTTCGATAGGTACATTCTCGACAATCTCGAGTCCGTAGCCTTCCAGACCAATGCGCTTCACGGGGTTGTTGGTGAGGAGACGCATTTTGCGTATTCCGAGCAGATTGAGGATCTGGGCGCCTACTCCGTAGTCGCGTTCGTCGGCGTCGTGGCCCAGATGTATGTTGGCTTCGACAGTATCGAGACCTTCTTCCTGAAGCTTATATGCGCGGATCTTGTCCATCAGGCCGATGCCGCGGCCTTCCTGATTGAGATATATCACGGCTCCGCGTCCTTCTTTCTCTATCATCTGCATGGCCTTGTGGAGCTGTTCGCCGCAGTCGCAGCGTTTGGAGGCGAATATGTCGCCTGTGGCGCACGACGAATGTACGCGGACAAGCACGGGCTCGTCGGTAGTGATGTCGCCTTTGATGATGGCGATATGTTCGAGTCCGTTGCTTTTCTGGCGGAAAGGAATGAGGTGGAAGTGTCCGTCGGCTGTAGGCATATCGACTTCCACACCTTGCTCCACGAGCTGCTCGGATGCCAGACGGTAGGCTATGAGGTCACGGATTGATATCAGTTTCATGCCCCATTCGTCGGCGCGGCGCCGTAGTTCGGGCAAGCGGGCCATGGAGCCGTCATCGCTCATTATTTCCATGAGTGCGGCTGCAGGCTGTAGGCCTGCGAGACGGGCGAGGTCTACGGCAGCTTCTGTGTGGCCGCTGCGGCGCAGAACTCCGGCATCCTGAGCGTAGAGAGGATTTATATGGCCGGGACGTCCGAATGTCTCGGGTACTGATTCGGGGTCGGCGAGGGCACGGATTGTGGCGCAGCGGTCTTCTATGCTCACGCCGGTAGAGCAGCCTTCCAGCTTGTCTACCGTTATAGTGAACGGAGTGCCGAGCATGGAGGTATTCTGCTCGACCTGATGGTTGAGTTCAAGCTCGCGGCAGCGCGATATGGTAAGTGGTACGCAGAGAACGCCTCTGGCATTCTTGAGCATGAAATTGACTTGTTCGGGTGTGATTTTCTCGGCTGCTACAATGAGGTCGCCTTCGTTCTCGCGGTCTTCATCGTCGACCACAATCACCATTTTACCTTTGCGGAAGTCTTCGATGGCTTCCTCTATACTATCGAGTTTTATGTTTTCGTTCATTGTGTTGAGGAATTCTGTTGCTCGTCCTTTGTGTCATCCTGTCTGTAATCGAAACGATCGAGCAGCGAAAGTGTTGTCGAGCGTATCGCGGCCATATTCCGTGCAGTCGGTTTGAAAGGATACTGGTTGAGCAGATTGATTGTATAAATATCGGTGCTGTTCGACAGGTAATCGATAAGCTGATTCAGTTTCAGACGCAACTCGGGCGGAATACCCGGCGCGAGAAGTCTTTTGATACGGCCTGTATGGGAAAGACGTTTGGTCTGAACGTCTACATCTCCGAGGAAATCGAGCAGAAGTTCGACGGCGCGGCCGTTTTCAACATCAATCATGCGAACCTCTTTTAGCGTGAGATCACGGGGAATAGCGCGTCCGGCCAGACGCCTGAAGAAATTCCGGTATGCGTCGATATTGAACACCGCGGAGTCTCCCACTGCTTTGTATGTGAAGAATATTCCCAGAGGTAGCAGTGCCAGTGTGCTGAGCCATATGCCTTCCCATACGGGAATTTTGCCGTCGCGGGCCATTTTATAGCCTATGTTGTCGATGAGGAAGTAGACGATGAACAGCAATACGGAAATCACCAAAGGTGTGCCCAGACCTCCTTTCTTGATGATTGCGCCAAGTGGAGCGCCGATGAAAAAGAAGATAATACAGGCAAAGGAAAGTGTGAATTTACGCTGTAGTTCGATGTCGTGTCGACGCATGAGTTTGGCCTGTTCTTCAAGAGCCAGACTGCGGTAGAGGTATTCCTGCTTCTGTCGTTTTGCCTTGGAAAGAGCCTGATTGACATAACTCTTGACCATACCGGGGCCTCGTGCCTGATAGATCGAATCGATATCCAGAGGCTTTTCCATCACTATGGTCTTCGGTGTCATATTCCGGCGGCTGCCGTCGGGCATCGTCTCGGTGCGCGGGGAGATTCCGTAGTAGGGAAGGGTGCGAATCTCGTGGGCGTAGATCGTGCCGACCGAATCGACTTCGTGGCCTATGGAATCGATGGAGTGCATCAGCTGACTCACATTCTGGCCGATATACTGGGAGCGCAGTCCGCCTTCGTCGAGGCGGTTGAAGTTGGCATCAAATGGAAAATAGACCTGTTTGTCGATAAAATGTTCGCGCCGGAACGGCAGATAGCGCGATGAGCTTGCGCCCATGCTGTTGTCGCGCATATTTTCGAACATCTCGCCGCTGTAGAGATGAAGAAAAAGACGTGTTTTGTCTTCGGTGAAGTTGAAGCGGCCCGAATCGGCGAGAATTACGCGTGTGTTGTCGTATCCTCGCGAGAGGTCATAGATGATCATGCCGTAGAGCATGCCTGTTTCAGGGTTTTTGCTCTCGGTATACAAGTTGAGGTTGGGTATCTGGTCGTAAAATGAGCGTACAGGAATCTCGACTTCGGGCGATTTCTGGCGCACGGAGAACATAAGCGTCCACATTTTTGTCTTGGCAATCGGCAGCACATCGTTCTGGAAGAAAAATGCCGCTGTCGCAAGAAAAGCCATGAATACCATAAGCGGACGCATGATACGGAAAAGAGAGATGCCCGAGGCTTTCATCGCCGTTAGCTCGAATTTCTCTCCAAGATTACCGAAAACCATCAGTGAAGCCAGAAGTACGGCCAAGGGTAGTGCGGTAGGTACCATCGACAGAGCCGCATAGAAGAAAAGTTCGGCTATAATGCCTACGGACAGTCCCTTGCCGACAAGGTCATCGATAGACTTCCACAGAAACTGCATTAGCACGATGAACAGACAGATGAAAAACGTCATGGCGAGCAGCGGCAGGAACCGCTGCAACATATATGAATAGAGACGTTTCATTCTGAACATTGATCGCAGATGTATTCTATCGGAATGCAAAGATACATCAAATAGCCGAAAGCCGCAAATGTCGGTGATTCTGCAGTGGCCGGAGGATGTGGCGGTTTCGTATTCCGGTATCGGGCGTTTGAAAAAAAGTAGGCTTAACCAATTGGATTAAGCCTACTTGCAGAAGCCGTCGGGGTGACAGGATTCGAACCTGCGACCACCTGGTCCCAAACCAGGTGCGCTACCGGACTGCGCTACGCCCCGAAAAGCGCTGCAAAGTTACATAATCCGGCTGTTATTTCCAAATTTATTTCAGGCGCCGTAAGTCCGCAGGCTTGTAAATGTCTTAAAAAGTGAATTGTACACCTAATTCGATATTGCTGTTTATGGCAAATCCGATGCCGTTGACACCGTCGTAGTGGCTGTAACGGAGTAATGTAGTTCGACCGACCAGCCCGAATTTGTCGCTTAGGTGTGCCACGAATCCGGGTCGGATTCCAGCCACGAATCCTCCGACACCGTAACCGTCGGCTGATTCATGGGCATAACCCATTGCAAGTTCAGCGAAGAAATCGAAAACGCTCGCACGGGCGAATGTCGCTCTTACATAGGGAAGGATAGAGAATGTGGTGACACCGGTTCCTGCCAGATCCTGATACTGGACTCCGATAGATGCGCCTAAAGCCCATGTTTTATTGAAGTTATAACCACCTTCGGGAGATATCGAGAATGCCGAGTTGGTGACTGAAACTCCGTCACTACTTGCATGATCGATAGCTATGCCAAGAGTGCCGCCTAAATAAGCCTGGGCGTTTGCGGCCAATGAGATGCCTGCAAGCATCAGAATCAAGAACAGTTTTTTCATATCGGTTGATATTTGTTGAATGGATTGATCGGTTGAATGTGTTTGGTCAATTACGTGCAAAGGTAGGGATTTATATGAACTTTCCAAATAATATGAAATATTTTCTGTTACTGTTATGCTTAGACAGGTCATTTTTTTGAGGATTGTAATTTTTCGGTGTTTATGTCGTCTAATTTAAAAAACAACGATATGATAAGAGATAGAATATCGAGGAATGTATGCCTCATCATGTTTGTGGTGCAGTGTTGCTGTATATTGCGCTTCGTGACAGAGATTGCGCTTGGCGGCACAAATGAATGGTGGCAGCCTGTTGGGGCCGCAGTGATTGCTGCCGCACTATATGTACAGTTTTCCAGATTCAGGAAAAAAGTGCGTCAGGAAGCGATGACCCGTAAAAAAGAAAAATGTGACGGAGAATTTGAATGAAATGCAAAATTTATCTAATTTTGTGGAGAATATGTCGACGATGATGCCCTGTCAGCACTGTTGTTGATGCTTAATGGTTGATTAATAATTAAATACGATATAAAGCACGATGCTTAAACGTTTTTTTATATCCATGCTTGGCACTATGGCCGGTCTTTGGATTTCAATTTTCCTGCTGATATTCGGCGGTATAATGCTGGCTGTAGTCGCTCTCGGTAAAAGTGCGGGCGATACTACAGTAAAAGTCAGCAAGAATTCGGTGCTTGTAGTTGATCTTTCGGGGAATGTGGAAGAGCGCTTCCAACCTGGTTCGTTGATGGCTTTTCTACAGGAAGGCGAAAACAAGGCTCCGACACTTGAAGAACTCCTTACGGCAGTGCGCGGAGCCGCCGACGACAGGCGCATCGAAGGTATGTATATCAAATGCGGTGGTTCGTCTATGGGTATGGCCGCGCGTGAAGAACTTCTTGAAGCTATCGGTGAATTCAAGGAGAGCGGAAAATGGATCTATGCCTATTCCGATACCTATATGCAGGGCGACTATCTCATAGCAAGTACTGCCGACAGTATTATGCTTAATCCTGTCGGTGCTGTCGATATCCATGGTGTAGGCGGCATGACACCATTCTTTACCGGACTTCTTGACAAGCTGGGTGTGAAAGTACAGATCATAAAGGTCGGCACTTATAAAAGTGCAGTAGAACCCTTTATTCTCAAGGAAATGAGTGAACCTGCCAAACGCCAGATGCAGCAGTATATCGATACGATATGGTCGTTTGCCTCGGGCACGATTGCTGCGAACCGCGATATTCCAGTTTCCGAAATCCGCTCTATGGCGGCAAATTTTATCGGACAGAGTCCTGCCGAGACCTTTGTCGAGAAAAAACTTGTGACATCGCTTGCCTATGAACGTACGGTAGACGATGCTATCCGCGCACAACTCGGCCTTGACGAAGATGAGGATATCAATTTTATCTCGGCATCGCAGTATGTCGAATCTTCAGAACTGAAAAATGCTTTCGGCAAACCCGATAAAAAACATATAGCCCTTCTGTATGCCGTAGGTGATATCGTGGATACAGGTGATGACGGTATTGTCGGCCCGGATATGGTATCGCAGATCTGCGAGCTTGCCGACGACGACCATGTGAAGGGTATGGTGCTTCGCGTGAATTCTCCAGGCGGCAGCGCATTCGCTTCCGAACAGATCTGGGAAGCGTTGCAGTATTTCAAGAGCAAAGAAAAACCGCTCTATGTCTCCATGGGAGATTATGCGGCTTCGGGCGGTTACTATATAAGCTGTGGTGCCGACAGTATTTTTGCCGATGTCACTACCCTTACGGGATCTATCGGAGTATTCGGCATGATTCCCGATCTGTCGGGTCTTGTGACCGACAAACTCGGAGTTACGTTCACTACTGTAGAAAGCAATCCCAATGCCGCAGGCGTGTCTCTGGTTGCTCCGATGAGCCCCGAACAGCACGCTGCCATGCAAAAAGGTGTAGATCGTATCTATGAGCTGTTTACCGGACGTGTGGCTGCCGGCCGAAATATGGATATTGATTCGGTCAAGGCTATAGCCGAAGGCCGTGTATGGGTCGGAGCCGATGCAATACGGCTCGGTCTTGTAGACCATATCGGTTCGCTTCACGCTACTGTCAGCGCCATGGCCCGTGATCTTGACATGACATCGGATGAGGTTGTTGCCTATCCTAAGACCGAAGATAAATTCTGGATGACAGTGCTTCGCAATTCGGGTGAGTTTTCCGATATGAAACTTGGCGAAATGCCATATGATGCCGAGACTGCGCGCATGCTTAATGTAGTCAAAAACCTCCGTACAATGAATCCCATGCAGGCCCGCATGGAAGCTATCGAAATTAAATGAACAGACGCACTCTTCTGTCGAAACTCGTATTGTTGCCGTGTTCGAAACTATACGGCGCCATAACCTATACCCGTAATAAGCTTTTCGACATGAAGGTGCTCAAACAAACGGAATTCGATATTCCGATAGTCTGTGTGGGCAATCTTGCGGTCGGCGGTACCGGCAAGACACCTCTTGTAGAGTATATCGCCGGAGCTTTCCGCAAGTCGCGCAATGTTGCCGTGTTGTCGCGCGGCTATCACCGGAGTACCAAAGGCTTCATAATGGCCGGTCGCAATTCGACGCCACGTGATATCGGAGACGAGGCGTTCCAGATATATCATAAGTTTGACGGAAAAATAACAGTCGCGGTATGCGAGGATCGTGTCTTCGGAATAAACGAAATCAAAAGGCTTAATCCGTCGATCAACATGATAATTCTTGATGACGGATTCCAGCATCGTTATGTCAAGCCGACTGTGTCGGTTGTCGTATCGGAATATACCAATCCGATTTACCGTGACTCGATGTTGCCGTACGGCCGTTTGCGCGAGCCTAAGCGCGGCATTAACCGCGCCGATATCGTGGTGGTGTCGAAGTGTCCCGACAATATGCGGCCGATGGATTACCGTCTTGTGGTGAAATATCTCGATCTCTTCCCGTCGCAGTATCTCTTCTTTTCGCACTTCGAATATATGCCGCTTGAACCGGTATTTCCCGACATGGCTATGGCATTGCCGTTTCTTGACTATCTCACGACGCAGGATTCGATTCTTGCTGTCGCAGGTATAGGAAATCCGAGGCCTTTTGTAAAGCGTCTGAAGAGTTTTGCCGCAAAAGTGAAGGTCGATGTATTTCCCGACCATCACAACTATACCAAGAAAGATATCGAGCATATTCTGGCCCGTTTCAAAAGCCTTAAAGGAAATCAGCGCATTATCGTGACGACCGAGAAAGACGCAGTCCGGCTTGCCTGCAATCCCTACTATCCTTACGAGCTGAAGGCCCATACCTACTACCTCCCTGTGGAAGTACGGTTCGACACTTTCGAGGAAGGCCCCGACATCATCGAGGTCATTGAAAAACAAATAGCGGCGGCCGGTCTCTGATCTGAACATCAGCAGGGGCGCGGACGTTGTCTTAACATACTAACACCGAAACGCAATGCTTGAAAAAATCAAACAGACCGCCGACTATCTGCGCGGTCGCGTAGGCGAAATGCCTAAAATAGCCGTAATTCTCGGCACAGGTCTCGGTAATCTTGTAGACCATATCGACAACAAGATCTATATTCCTTATTCGGAAATACCCAACTTCCCCGTGTCTACCGTGCAGGGCCATAGCGGCAACCTTATCTTCGGCACCATGGGCGGTCGTCCTGTAATGGCAATGCAGGGACGTTTCCACTACTACGAGGGCTATGACATGAAGACTGTCACTTTCCCTGTGCGCGTCTTCAAGGCTCTGGGCGTTGAGACGCTGTTTGTCTCCAATGCTGCCGGTGGTATGAACAAGGAATTCAAGGTAGGTGATGTGATGGTGATCACCGACCATATCAACCTTTTCCCCGAAAATCCTCTCCGCGGCAAGAACTACGAGGAACTCGGCCCGCGTTTCCCTGCAATGACCGAGCCTTACAGCAAGGAACTTATCGCTCTGGCCGACAAAATCGCCGCTGAAAAGGAGATCCGCCTCATGCACGGTGTCTATGTCGGCACCACAGGCCCGACATTCGAGACTCCGGCAGAATATGAATACTTCCGCGTTATCGGCGGTGATGCCGTCGGCATGTCTACCGTGCCCGAGGTTATCGTAGCCCGTCATGCCGACATGCGTGTATTCGGCATATCGGTCATCACCGATCTCGGCGGCAAGGATATAACCGAAGTGCCCTCTCACGAAGAAGTGCAGAAAGCCGCCATCATGGCTCAGCCGACTGTGGAATCGCTGATGAAGGAAATGGTTGTCCGCTGCTGATTTTGTATAAGTTAAGTTTATAGTTGAAAAGTTAAGATAAGAGTACTGTCACGGTACTGTTATCTTGACTTTTTGACTCTTTCAACTTTTTTACTCTCTAAAATATGGAAATATCCGAACTTGGTGAGTTCGGTCTCATAGACCATCTTACCGAAGGACTCAGGAATATAAACGACAGCACCCGCAAGGCTGTCGGCGACGATTGCGCCATTCTACATTATCCAGCCGGAAGCGACGTTCTTGTCACTACTGATCTTCTGCTTGAGAATGTTCATTTCGACCTGACATATGTTCCGCTCAAACATCTTGGCTATAAGGCTGCGGTGGTAAATTTCTCCGATATATATGCGATGAACGGTCGTCCGAAGCAGATTACGGTATCACTCGGCATATCGCGTCGTTTCGCCGTAGAACATATCGAAGAACTTTATGACGGTATCCACCATGCCTGCGAGGTCTATGGAGTGGATATTGTCGGAGGTGATACCTCGGCATCGCATCAGGGTCTTGTCATTTCCATAACCTGTATAGGTGAGGTCGGCGAGGGTATGGGTGTAGGCCGCGACGGGGCGCATGATACCGATCTGATATGTGTGAGCGGAGATCTCGGCGCCGCCTATATGGGCCTTCAGCTTCTGGAACGAGAGAAGGCCGTTTCTGTCGGCCAGAAAGATTTTGTACCCGATTTTGCCGGTAAGGAATATCTTGTGGAGCGTCAGCTCAAGCCGGAGGCCCGCAAGGACATAGTCGAGGCGCTCGCCAGGGAAGGTGTGAAGCCCACATCGATGATGGATGTGAGCGACGGTCTTTCGTCCGAACTGCTTCATATATGCAAGGCTTCGAAGGTCGGCTGCCGCGTATACGAAGACCGTATCCCTATCGATTATCAGACGGCAGTGATGGCCGAAGAGCTGAATATGAATCTCGTGACAGCAGCCCTTAACGGAGGCGAGGACTACGAACTCCTTTTTACGGTTCCTCTGACTGATCACGATAAGGTGAGCAAGATGGAGGGCGTGAAGATAATCGGTTATGTTACAAAACCAGAACTTGGTTCCGCTCTCATCACGCGCGACGGAGGTGAGATCGCTCTGAAAGCGCAAGGGTGGAATCCTTTGGCCGAAAAACAGTAGTAAGGATATCGATCCGGATAAGGCATGAGCTGGATATATCTCATCATAGCCGGTCTTATGGAAGTAGCTTTCACCTTCTGTCTCGGCAAGACCAAGACCGCCGCGGGTACCGAGGCGGTCTTGTGGTGGAGCGGCTTCCTGACCGCTCTTGCTCTCAGCATGTTTCTTATGGCCAAGGCAGCGAGAACTTTGCCCATCGGCACCGTATATCCGGTATGGACCGGAATAGGGGCTGTCGGGGCTGTTCTTGTCGGTATATTCTTTTTCAACGAACCGACCAATTTCTGGAGGATTTTCTTCATAAGTACACTTATCGTATCTATCATAGGGCTTAAAATAGTCTGAGCAGAAAGGTTTCGCATCACATATGGATATAAAAGAAATCATAAGGCAGCGCAGGTCGGTCCGCAGTTTCAACGGCGAGCATGTCAGCGATTCTGTGCGCAAGGAACTTCTTGAATCTTTGGGAAATATAGATGATCCGTTCGAGGGTGATTTCACGATACGACTCAGAAGATTCGATTTAAAGGACGGTTATCGTCCTGCGACTTATGGCATGATCAAAGGAGCTTCTGATTTCTTCCTTATCGGAATGGCTGATGATGAGAAAACGCTACTTTCTGTCGGGTTCTGTTTTGAACATATTGTGCTGAAGGCGAGTAGTCTCGGACTTGGTACATGCTGGATTGCGGCGACATTCCGCGAGACCGATTTCGACAGTGGTCAGACTTGGCCTGCAAATGAACGGCTGCGTATAGTATGCCCTGTGGGCTATCCGGCGAGAAAGACAGTGGTGGAGAAGATCACGAGAATGACTTTGGGGAGTCGTAGTCGGCACCCATTCAGCGAATTGTTCTTCGCCGATAACTTCTGCAGTCCTTTATTGCCCGATAGCCGTTTCGGCGAGTCTCTCGAGATGATGCGGCTTGCTCCGTCATCGAAAAATTCGCAGCCATGGCGGGCTCTTGTCAGGGGAAATGCGGTTCATTTCTATTATGTTCCTAAAAGTCCTATATCGATTCTTGATTGTGGTATAGGGCTATGCCATTTCTACCTTACAGAGAAGGCCGATGGCCGGAATGGTTTGTTCCATAAGGAAGATACAATTCCTGGCGTGCATGAAAACTGGAAGTATCTTATCTCATATATAAATATTTGAAAAGAACGGATATATTACTTGTTTTTTAAGCGATTTTAGTTTATTTTTGCATCATAATGTTTAGGTGAATTTCTGAGATTCCCGTGAACCAAAGTTTGATGAACAATAGATATGAAGAAATCGCTTTTTTTCATTTTTCTCGCAATCTGTGCTGCATGCTGCTCCGATGAAAAGGAACCGACCCCCAATAAGGATCGGGCTGAAGAGATGTTTCAGAAAGTCTGGGAGCTGTATCGTGTGCCTGAACACGGACTTTTCTCGGAATACTATCCGAACAACTATCGTCCCGACCTGACGTATTTCAATGACTCTACACGACAGGCCCAGGAAGTATCATATCTGTGGCCGATGAGCGGTGTGTTTTCTTCTGCGGTGGCTCTGGCGCAACTGGATCCGGACAAATATATTCCATATGTGGATTCGATGGTGATGGCCGTCGAAAAATATTATGATACTTCACGCACGCCGTTCGGTTACCAGGCATATCCTGTGGAATTCGGCAAGGTAGACCGATATTATGATGACAATGGTCTTGTCGGTATCGATTATATCGATTCGTATGCTGTCACCGGCAATCCACGCTATCTTGAGAAAGCCAAGCAGGTGATGACATTCATTCTCAGCGGCTGGAGCGAGGATTTCGACGGGGGTGTCTCATGGCTCGAAGGTGTGCGCGATCAGAAGCCGGCGTGTTCGAACGGGAAGGCTATGGTTCTGGCTCTTAAACTGTATGAGGCTACGGGCGATCCGTATTATCTCGAGACCGGTATCAAATTTTACGATTGGATCGACAAATATCTGAAAGATCCCGAGAATGGTGTTGTATGGAATTCGTGGAGCACTACGGCCGGGGCAGTTTCTCCCGACCTTTATACCTATAATACAGGTACCTTACTTCAGGCTGCCGTGCGGCTGTACAGATATACCGGTGAGGACAAATACCTTGACAACGCCAAATTTCTTGCAGAAGGAAGCTATAAGACATTTGTGCGTCATAATGCGGAAGGCATACCTTATGCCGAGAATCTACCCTGGTTTTATCTTGTCCTTTTCCGCGGCTATGATGATTTGTATGATGTGACCGGCGATCCTAAGTACATTGATGAAGTCCTGAAAGGTCTGGACTATGCCTGGGATCACTGTCGCGACAAGGCCGGTCTCTGTTATCACGACTGGAGCGGCCAGACCGACGAGTCGCTTCAACCCAAATGGTTGCTTGATGCAGCCTGTATACCCGAATTTTATGCCCGCGCCGCGGTTCTCAGAGGCGAGGCTCTATCTGAAAATAGTATTAAGAATCAATAATAACATATCTCTACAATGAAGCAGTGTCCTGTATGCAAACAGTATAACGAAGATTATGCTCAGTTCTGTTCGAACTGCGGCCATAGCTTCGCTCATAATGAAAATCATCAAACTCCGCCACCTATGTACGAATCCAACAACTCCAACAATCTTTTCGATTGCGGTCCCGAAGGCAAAAGCCGCGGTGTAGCCGCTCTTCTCGCGATATTCCTCGGCGGTCTTGGTATCCAGTATTTCTATCTCGGCAAGACCGGTGCCGGTCTTATCACTATCGGCCTCACTATAATTACCTGCGGCCTGTGGGAAATCGTTACCTTCATCCAGGGTATACTCATGCTCTGCATGACCAACGATAATTTCCGTCAGAAATATGTTATCACCAACTCCTCGTTCCCTCTCTTCTGATCTGGGAAGCTCTAATAAAAGAAACGTATGAATGGCGTCCGACAGGCTTGTAGCCCGTCGGACGTCTTATTTTAGGAGGTGTGTTCTGTTGCAATTGGCGAAAAATTGCTAAATTTGCACAAAGTAAAATGCAAAACAAAAGCATATGTCGAGTATAAAAAACCGATCGAAAATGCTTGGTGGTACTATAATAGGCCATCTTGCCGGTATCATTACGGTGTCAATGTGGGGATATTCCTTCGTATCGTCGAAGGTGTTGCTTGACAACGGACTCGGCCCGGTCGAAATCTATGTGCTCCGTTTTCTTCTCGCTTATCTGATAGTTCTTTGCCTGAATCACCGCAAGCTTCTGTCGCAAAGCCTGCGCGACGAAGCTTTGTTTGCAGTGTGCGGTCTTTGTGCCGGCTCGCTTTATTTTATAGCCGAAAACACCGCGCTCGAATATACCCTTACGACAAATGTATCGCTGCTGACTTCCATGTCACCGCTTATCACGGCATTGCTTGTGGCCCTTGTATACAAGACAGAGAAACTCGGCATTGGCACCTGGGTCGGTTCGGCGATTGCCATCATGGGCGTGGGCTGCGTGGTGTTCAACAGTTCGTCGTCGCTTGAGGTAAGGCCGCTCGGCGATTTTCTTTCACTTGCAGCAGCCTTCAGCTGGGCCATTTATTCCCTGGTGCTGAGGCGTCTCAATGCCGGTTACGACGTATGGTTTATTACCCGCAAGACCTTTTTCTACGGTCTTGTTACGGCCATCCCTTTTCTTATTTTCGAGCGCGATACTATCAATATTCTTGAGGCGATACAGCGGCCGGAAGTATATGGAAATCTTCTTTTCCTCGGTCTTGGCGCCTCGACCGCGGCATATGTTCTCTGGGCATTGACTGTGCGTCAGGTCGGTGCGGTCAAGGCGAACAATTACATGTATCTGCAATCGATCATCACTCTCCTTGTATCGGCTGTTGTCCTCGGCGAACAGATAACACTGCTTGGCTGCGTGGGTATCGTTCTGATCATCGGCGGACTGTGGCTTGGCGAAAATATAAATAAATATCTTGCCCGCAACGTCTGATTGCGTTCGTGTGGCTTTTTTGTAGACTATGGATTTACCAAAGGACCCTTTTATACTTTTAAGCTATATAAACACTCGTCTGCGCGACGATTACAGCAGTCTCGATGCGCTTTGCGACGATATGGATATAGACCGAGCCGAGCTTGAGGTGACTCTTTCGGCTGCCGGATTCGACTATATGCCTGAAATAAACCAGTTCCGGTGAGCGCGATGGTTGCAGAAGACTATCTATCTCAACTGAACGCACAGCAACGTGAGGCCGTCGAGTATCTCGGCGGTCCAGAACTTGTCATAGCCGGTGCCGGTTCTGGCAAGACACGTGTGCTGACATACAAGATCGTGCACCTTCTGGCCAACGGACATTCTCCAAACCGCATACTTGCGCTTACATTCACAAACAAAGCCGCCCGCGAGATGCGCGAACGTATCTGTGCCCTTGTCGGGGAGGAGACGGCCTCGCGGTTATGGATGGGTACATTCCACTCCATTTTTTCGCGCTTTCTCCGCATGAATGCGGAGCGTATCGGTTTTACCTCGAATTTCACCATATACGACTCGTCCGATTCGAAGTCGCTCATAAAAAGTATAATCTGCGAGTTGCATCTCGACGACAAGATGTATCGCCCCGGACAGGTCGCGGCAGCCATATCGTTTGCAAAAAATCAGCTGTATTCGCCTGAGGACTATGCCGCCGACCGGGCGCTTGTGCGTAGCGATGCTGATGCCGGACGCGGACGAATTCATGAGATTTTTAAAATCTACCGTGACCGCTGCCGTATTGCCGGAGCCATGGATTTCGACGATCTCCTTTACTATACCAATGTTCTGTTCCGTGATAATCCCGATGTACTCGAGCATTTCAGCAATTATTTCAGCTATGTGCTCGTCGACGAGTATCAGGACACGAATTTCGCCCAGCATCTTATAGTGCGGCAGTTGTGCGGCGCCAGGAAACAGCTGTGTGTCGTCGGCGATGATGCGCAGAGCATTTATTCGTTCCGTGGCGCCAATATCCGCAATATACTCGATTTTAAAAAGACCTTTCCGGAACAGCGTACATTCAAGCTCGAGGAAAACTATCGCTCCTCCCGAAATATCATCGGAGCGGCCAACTCGTTGATCTCGGCCAATCACGAGCAGATTCCTAAGAATGTATTCTCCAACAAAGCCGACGGCGAGCTTATCGAGCTTGTCCAGTCGTATAATGAGTATGAGGAAGCTTATGCCGTGGCCGCGCGGATTGCTCAGGTGCGTATGCGTTATAAAAGTCCGCTCAGCGAGATAGCGGTGCTTTATCGTACCAATGCCCAGAGCCGCGTGCTTGAGGAGGCACTGCGGAACCGCAATCTCGCATACCGTATTTTCGGCGGACTGGCCTTCTATCAGCGCAAGGAGGTGAAAGATGCCGTGAGTTATTTCAGGCTTGCAGTCAATCCCGACGATGACGAGGCCCTGCGGCGCATTATCAATACCCCCAAGCGCGGAATAGGAGAAACTACTGTCGCCAAGCTCCTTTCGGCCGCCGTGTCTACGGGTACAAGTATATACCGCGTGCTTCTCAATCCCGAAGCGTCAGGTGTGAATGTCAATAAGGGAACTCTTGCCAAACTCAAAGGATTCACCGACCTTATTTCATCTTTCGTACGCAAGGCGCAGGTGAACAATGCCTCCGATCTGGCCAAGAAAATCTATGAAGGCACCGGTATTCTCAAAGAGTATATGAGCGAGAATACGCCCGAGACCATAAGCAAGCGCGACAACCTGCTCGAACTTCTCAATGCCGTCGACAATTTTTCGAAGATGGCGGTAGAGCAGGGGAGCGAACGCACCGGAATGGCCGATTTTCTTGCCGAGGTCTCGCTACTGACAGACCAGGACACTGCCGAAGCCGGCGATGATTCCATTACTCTTATGACGATTCATTCTGCCAAGGGCCTTGAGTTCGACTGTGTATTCGTTGTCGGAGCGGAGGAAGACCTTTTTCCTTCGGGTATGTGCCGCACAAATGCCGAGATCGAGGAAGAACGGCGTCTCATGTATGTGGCAATCACTCGTGCACGCCGTTTCTGTATGATAAGCTATGCGGCGCGCCGCACTGTCAACGGGCAGACGGCCAATCGTTTACCGTCGCGTTTCATAGCCGACATAGACCGTCGTTTTATCCGCTCGATAGCCGGTGCCGCACGCGCCGACGCGCCTCGTCCGCGCTCTGCGAGCCGCCCGCAGGAGCCGGTTGCTCCGCAACAGCGCCGTGTGGTGGTTCAGGAGGTATCCAAGTCTGTTCCAGCGCCTAAAGCCAAAGTGCCGGGATGTGATAACCATACGGCAGCAGAATTGTCGGAAGGCATGCGTATCTTCCATCCTGTTTTCCAGGAAGGCGTTATAAAGGCCATCGATACCGATAGCCCCGATCATCGCATTGTCGTGCGGTTTGACTCTGATGGTGAGGTGCGGAAATTATTGTTGAAATTCGCTAAATTCAAGATTTTATGACCGAAAAAGAGCTTCCCACTCCCTTTTTCATCGTGTATGAAGACCGTCTTCGCGCCAATCTCGAGCTGATCAGCCGTGTCGGACGCGAATCAGGCGCCGATATAATCATGGCTTTCAAGGCCAATGCTCTCTGGCGTACATTCGACATTGTGCGGGAGTATTGCCGCAACTGTACGGCAAGTTCGGTCAACGAACTGATGCTCGGAGCCGAATATATGGGTGGAGAGATACATTCATTCACACCCGCATATACCGATTCGAACCTCGACGTATTCCTGCGTCTCAGCAGCCATATCACCTTCAATTCGCTGAGTCAGTATGAACGTTTTGCCGCCAGAACAGAAGCTTCGAATGCGAGTGCCGGACTGCGTGTGAATCCCAAATGCTCCGTCATCGATACTGATCTCTATAATCCGGCTCTTCCGGGTTCGCGCTTCGGGGTCGATGCATCCGCTCTTGCCGAGGGTGTGCCTGCAGGAATCGAAGGACTCCATTTCCATGCACTCTGCGAGTCTTCGAGCTATGATCTTGAAAAGGTTCTCGCCGCCTTTGAGGCTTCATTCGGCCATCTGCTTCCTTCACTTAAGTGGGTAAATTTCGGTGGCGGCCATCTCATGACCCGCGAAGGATACGACACGGCCCATCTCATAGGGCTGATCAAAGATTTCCGCCGCCGTCATCCCGGTCTCAAGGTGATTATGGAACCCGGCAGCGCGTTCACCTGGCGTACGGGTGATCTTGTGGCGTCTGTGGTCGATATAGTATGCAACGACGGTGTGACGACTGCCATACTTGATGTATCATTCGCCTGCCACATGCCCGATACACTCGAGATGCCTTACCGCCCGGCAGTGCGCGAGGAAGTTCCGGCGGAGGAGTCTACCGGCGTGGCCTATCGTCTGGGTGGCAACTCCTGTCTTAGCGGCGATTTCATGGGCGAATATTATTTCGCCAAACCGCTGAAAATCGGCGACCGCCTGACTCTCTGCGATATGAACCACTACACGACCGTGAAGACCACGATGTTTAACGGCGTGCATCATCCCGACCTCGTACTCTGCCGCAGTAACGGCGAATGCGAGTATCTCCGACGTTTCGATTATGATGATTATAAAAACCGTATGAGCTGATGGCACCGCGTTTTTCCATTATAGTACCGGTCTATAATCGTCCTGCGGAAGTCGATGATCTCGTAGAAAGCCTTCTGAGCCAGACAGAAAAGAATTTCGAGCTTATCATCGCAGAAGACGGTTCCACGGTTCCGTGCAGGGGCATAGTCGAAAATGCGATTGAATACCGCGGCCTCAACGCCCGATATTACTATAAAGAGAACGAGGGACGCTCTATCGCACGCAACTATGCCATGGAGCGTGCCACGGGAGATTATTTCATTTTCTTTGATTCGGACTGCGTCATTCCTCCGGATTACTTCGAGACTCTTTCGCGCGAGCTGGATGCACGTCCATTGGATTGCTTCGGGGGACCCGACGCAGCAAACGATTCTTTTACCGATACCCAGAAAGCCATAAATTATTCGATGACATCCTTTCTGACCACAGGTGGTATTCGCGGAGGAAAAGTCAGTCTCGAAAAATTCACGCCGCGTACGTTCAATATGGGTTTCAGCCGCACTGTCTATGAAACTGTCGGCGGATTCCGCGAAATGTTCTCGGAAGATATCGACATGAGTACGCGCATACGTCAGGCCGGCTTCAGTATCGGCCTCGTTCGTCCGGCGGCGGTGTGGCATAAGCGGCGCGTTGATTTCCGTAAATTCTTCCGGCAGGTATACGTGTTCGGTATGTCGCGTGTGACTCTTAAGTTGCTATATCCTGGTTCCCTTAAAGCCGTCCATCTATTGCCGGCGGTTTTTGTACTCGGCACTCTGGCATTGATTCTGCTCGGTATTTTTGTGTCGCCGTGGTTTCTGTTGCCGCTGGGCGTTTATTTTGCAGCTATTTTTATAGGCGCTCTGGCAAGTACACGCTCTGTTAAAGTAGCGATTCTCGCTGTTCCGGCTGCCATAATACAGCTTGGAGGATACGGTCTCGGCTTCATCAATGCCTATACACGCAAAATTATTTTCGGCAAAGGCCGCGACATCAATCAGGAAATATCCATCCGCAAGGGAAAATGACTACAGACGGATATAAAAACGGACTTCTGATTGCGCAGATGGCTGAAGAAGACCGTCCGCGTGAGAAAGCTCTGCGTGAAGGCATAAAGAGCCTTACCGATGCTGAACTGATGGCCATTATTTTCGGTACGGGTATAAAAGGAAAAAGCGTTGTTCAGCTTTGTGCGGAGATTTTGGACGAATACAAAGGCCATCTTTCCAAGATTACCGCCATGGATGCCCGCGAATTTATGAAACGGCATAAAGGAATCGGTCCGGCCAAGGCTCTTACTTTTATTGCCGCTCTTGAGCTCGGTGCCCGTGCGGCCGCAGACGCCGTTGTTCTCGATGATCCACAGATGATTACGTCGCAGGCGGCATACAACTATATGTATCACCGCATGAGCGAGCTTGATCATGAAGAGTTCTGGGTTCTGCTTCTGAAGCGAAATCTCAAACCGCTTCGGGAATTCAAGGCAGGGCAAGGCGGCCTGACAGAAACAGTGGTTGATATAAGGCTTATAATGCGCGAAGCCCTCCTTGCAAAGGCGTCTGCCATGATTCTTTTCCACAACCATCCTTCCGGCCAACTCACGCCGAGCCAGCAGGATATGGCGCTGACCAAACGGATATCCGATGCTGCCCGTTACTTCGATATCCGCGTCCTCGACCATATCGTAATAGGTTCAACCGGCTACCTCTCATTCAACGATGACGGCCTTATGCCCTGAAATTGTGAAAAGACCCAAGCCCGCATAGACGAGTGAACGTGGATAAGGAACTGACCGATATGACATTGGAAGAGCTATGGGAATTATTCCCGATAGTTCTTGTGCCTCACAATCCGCAATGGCATGACTGGGCCGTGTCGGAAATAGCATTTCTGAAAAAATTACTTTCAGGTTATTCGCCTGCCGTCAGTCATATAGGCAGTACTGCAGTTCCTTCGATCTGCGCAAAGCCTATAATTGATATTCTGATTGAGATATCATGGGAAGATGATTGGAGGCGGCTCAGAAATACGCTGGAAGAAAATGGATATATCTGCATGTCCTGTTCTTCCGGTAGAATGAGTTTTAATAAAGGCTATACGCCCCAAGGGTATGATACGAAAGTTTTCCATGTTCACGTGCATGCATTCGGCGATAACAATGAGATCTATTTTCGGGATTATCTGAATGCCCATGTTGATGTTGCCAAAGAATATGAGTCTTTGAAACTAAGGCTTTCGAAACGCTATAAGAATGACAGGGACGCTTATACGGAGGCTAAGGCCGAGTTTGTGAACAAAATATCTGAATTGGCGCGGCTATATGGAAAGCTTAGGATCGACGAGGTCGTTTATGATAAGCGGCGATTTCTACCTCTGCTGCTGATTGGCGACGAGAGTGAGGCGATGATAGACCGTTATCTCGACCGTGGACGCTTGTTTGTAGGTTTTCAGGATAGCAGCGCAGTGTCTGTGTGTGTTGTCACAGTGGAGAGCGAGGATATGGTAGAAGTGAAGAACCTCGCAGTAAATCCTCGATACCAGCGACGCGGAATAGGGCGTCGAATGCTCGGTCATATGGAGAAACTGTATGCCGGCAAGACAATTATCATAGGTACTGGAGAGACGCCTTCTACATTGCGCTTCTATCAGTCGTGCGGCTATAGATATTCGCATCGCATAGCCGGATTCTTTACCGATAATTATCCCGGGCCTATTATTGAAGACGGCGTGCGGCTGAAAGATATGCTCTATCTTTCAAAACAGCTTCGGGAGACTTCCGAATCATAACATCTGCATTGAGCGTGCGAGTCGGCATGCTTCGATTGAGTTTTTTACCTGAAGTTTGCTCAGAATTTCCTGTCGGTGTCGGCTTACGGTGTATATGCTGATATTTAGATATTCTGCGATTTCCCTGCTTTTCATGCCGGAATCAATCAGTGCCAGAATCTGCTGTTCGCGAGGGCTGAGGATACATGAGTCGGCCGACGAGGTCAGTTCTTCGCTAAGACCCGTAAGAGAATTTACAGCCACACTTTTACCTTTGAAATCAACAGACAGAGGCCCATAGAGACATATTGCGAATCTGACCGAATCGCCTGCGGTATCATAGATATAATACATGCGGTGGAGTACATCGAGATCTGTGCCTCTACAGTCTGTAAACCGGAGTTTGCTCATCAGATAATAATGCCGGCGTTTTGGCCCGAGATGCTTCAGATAGTGGAAAAAACGAAGTTCCGCTATGAATTTCTCTTCGCGTTCCCGTTCGGGCATGAGCGACAGAATTTTTTTCTCCCAGATTGAGTTTTCTTCAGTGTAGTCGGACAGGCCAAGCACTTTGGCAAACCCTCCGTTGAATATTTTGCTTGTGCGCATACTCAGATCACTTACGACAGCCACGACGTTTTCGATTTCCGACATGCTTCGGGCGTATCCGTATATATCGTGAACAAGGCTGGTGTTATCATCTATCGCCTGTTCCTTCAGTAGTGAATCAAGTTTGCAGAAGTTATTTGCCAAAATGGTTATTTTTAGCCATTGCCGGCTATGCCGGAAGTTTTTACCTTTGCAAAGATAATAAAATATATGGTTATGGGAAAGATGAAAGATATATTATTGGCTGCAATTTGCATATCTTCGGTCATCTGTGCAAATGCCCAGACTCTCGAAAAAATGAACTGGTTCAACGAGCCGGATTCCTGGGAGATAAAGAACGGATGCCTGACAATGGACGTGACTCCAAAAAGCGATTACTGGCGTATATCGCATTATGGCTTCACGGTGGACGACGCACCTTTCTATTATGCCGAATACGGAGGCGAGTTCGAGGCTAAAGTGAAGATTGCCGGAGACTACAGGGTACGCTTCGATCAAGCCGGTATGATGATACGTCTTGATCATGAAAACTATGTCAAGACAGGAATAGAGTATGTCGACGGAAAATATAATCTCAGTACAGTCGTAAGCCACAGGACTTCAGACTGGAGTGTCATTGCTCTCGACCGTCCGGTCGAATACATATGGATAAAAGCGGTGCGTCGGCTTGATGCTGTCGAAATATTTTATTCATTCGATGACAAGGAATATCATATGATGCGCAACGCATGGCTGGAGGCTAATCATCCGGTTCGTATCGGCATGTTTGCCGCTTGTCCGGACGGCAATGGGTTCACGGCTATATTCTCCGGTTTTAAGGTTACTCATCTGCCCGACAGTGTCCGCACCGATTGGTTGAGACGTAATTCCGAATAATTACCGGTATCTTCGTGCATGGAGATAGCTAAGCGAGATTGCTGCCAGAGTGATGAATTCGGAGGCAGGTATGGCAGCCCAAAGACCGAATTCAGGAAAAACGGCCGGCAGAATGCAGAACATCGGCACAAGAACGATGATTCCTCGCATAAGAGTGAACAGCATGGCTTTGAAAGCTTTCTCGATACTCTGATAGTAGCCGATAAAAGAAATGTTTATGGCGAAGAAGAGAGCGCATGCCGAATATATAGGCAGACCGTAGGTCGCGAGCTGACCGGCCTCACAGTCGGGCGAGATGAACAGCGACACGATTCCTCGGGCTCCGAAAGCTATCGACAGAAAGGCGATAAGACCACATACAGCCGCCACTTTCAGACTCAGGCGGAACGCAGCGCTTACGCGGTCGGAGGCCTTTGCTCCGTAGTTATAGCTTATGATAGGCTGGGCTGACTGGGCCACGG
Organism: uncultured Porphyromonadaceae bacterium; assembly: GCA_905202215.1. Taxonomy (GTDB): domain Bacteria; phylum Bacteroidota; class Bacteroidia; order Bacteroidales; family Muribaculaceae; genus CAG-873. The sequence continues at coordinate 1,181 of CAJKRG010000018.1, read as the reverse complement.
CGTTGCTCATCATGAACATCAGCGGAAAGAGATAGCAGGCTATGCTGAAAGCGGCCACGCCCGTATCGCCGTGATATTTCATGAACATGAAATTTCCCGTGAGCATCATCACCGACATGGCGATTTCGGTGATGAATGCCGACGATCCTATCTGAATCTGGCGCCAGGTATTGGAGATGAAGCCGCGTCTGCTCCAGCGGAATTTTATCACATAGGAGAGACGGATAAAATAAAAGAAGACCATGGCGGCTCCGACAGCAATGCTTGCCGAGGTTGCGATTGCGGCTCCTTTAACACCCATTCCGCATGGAAATACAAGGTAATAGTCGAGTGCGATGTTGATTACCGCCGGGATAATATTGCAGAACATGGCGAATTTAGGCGAACCGTCGAGTCTGATCACCATCATGCCGATGCACTCGAATATAAGAAAAAACATGCCCGGTATTAGCCATGAGAGATAATCAATGGCTCCGGGAAGTAATCTGTCGGAACTTCCGAGCATTCTGGCGGTTTCTTCCTTGAAAAGCAGCAGCACGCCTATGAGGACGCTGATAAGTACTGCCGACAGCACACATGCCTGTGTGGTATTGACGCAGGCCCTGCGATAGTCGTTTTGCGCTATGGCGATACCGGCTATTACCGATGAACCGATGCCGAACATCAGTCCCATGCCCGTCACTACCATGAAGAGTGGCGCAATGATGTTGACGGCCGCTATGCCGTCGGGGCCTACACCCTGACCGACAAATATACCGTCGATGATGGTTATAAGAGCGTTGAAAATAAGTCCCAGAAGCGTAGGGAAGAACAATTTTGAAAAAAGCCGGCTGATTTTGCCTCCGGCATAGTCAAGACCTGTTGTTTCGTTCTGTTCCATAAATTCGTTATTCAATAAGCACAAAAAAATAAGACCGAACAAGATATACGGGCGCACCCGTCATCTTATCCAGCCAAAATGGTTGCGACTATCGACCCTCCGATGAGCGGTGCAAAGGTAGCAAATCATATCGGGATATACAAATTTTACTCCGTGCCTGTCAAAATAGTATTTTTAGCGTGAAAAAAATAGTTCGGATCAATGGTGAATCAAAAAAAAATGATTACCTTTGCACTCGAAATCAATGGAGCGATGCTCGAGTGGCTGAAGAGGCACGCCTGGAAAGCGTGTATACGCCAAA
>CAJKRG010000017.1 GCA_905202215.1 uncultured Porphyromonadaceae bacterium | reverse complement strand
CTTGCGAAATTCACTGATAGCCGGACCTTTGATACGCGGGCGCGCCGAACGCGCGCCCCTACTGCCTTGGAAAGCCGGATTATGGCGCATTGCCATTTCTGAAAATATGTTGGTAATTATTAAATAGTGTTTAAATACACCTTTTATAAGCCTGCCGGTTTGTGTCGCTTTTCCTTTTTTCTTACTTTTGTCATATCGGGTGAATAATCCTCGCCCCACTAACGATTACAAACCACATGACAAACACAATCAAGGTTCTTATTCCGGGTCTGATGGCTTTTCTGTCCGCTTCTTTGCCTGTTGCAGCCACAGCCGGAGAAAGAGAGGATGCCGCCACGGCGGCGATAAACAACTATTTGCCCGGCACAACCGGTTTCGGCCGTGTGGAGGCCAAGAAAGTCACTGTCAACACGGCAAAAAAGACCATCCGTGTGGAATTCAATGGCAATGCCGCCTATGTGCCCCTCGACGCCCGCAAACTCGAAACTATCAAAAACGATATCCGCAAGGCGCTCGGATCCTCATATGCCAAATATAAGGTAACACTGATGAGCGGCAAGAGCGATCTCGACAAGCTCGCGCTCTTCGCTGCCAAGAAAAACGTCGGCCCGACCGAGACCAAGCCATTTGTCGTGCGCAACGACGCCGAAAAGGCGCCCAAGGGTCTCGACGGTGCAAACATAGCCCTATGGCAGAGCCACGGCTGGTATTTCGAGCCGAAACTCAACCGCTGGGAATGGCAGCGCGCCCGCATATTCCAGACGGTCGAAGACCTTTATCCGCAGGCATATGTCATGCCCTTCCTCATGCCTATGCTCGAAAATGCCGGAGCATACGTGATGAGTCCGCGCGAACGCGACATCAATCTCACCGAAATAATAATCGACAACGATCCCTCGTCGTTCACTTCGGGTACTTTCGAGGCTGCCTCCGCATTTTCTACCGTTCCCGGCTTCGGATATACTAAAAAAGAACTTCACGTAGGCGATAATCCCTTCAAGGAAGGCACCGCCGCTGTCACCTCAGCCTCGGATAAAGCCTCGGCCGCATTCTCCTGGAAAGCCGACATACCACGCGACGACACATATGCCGTATATGTGAGCTACCAGTCGCAGCCCAACAGCAGCGACCGCGCCGCATATAAAATATATGCCGCCGACGGTGAGCACGATTTCACCGTCAACCAGCGCATGGGAGGCGGTACATGGATTTATCTCGGACACTTCCCTCTCAAGGCCGGACGCAACAAGACCGTCGTCGAACTATCCAATACCGGCGACAAAGGCACCGTCGTGAGCGCCGACGCCGTGAAGATAGGCGGCGGCATGGGCAACGTAGCCCGAATCGTCAAGGAACCCCTCGACAGTATTGACTATGAATATGTGCTCTCGGGCTATCCCCGCTTCACCGAAGGCGCCCGCTATTTCCTCCAGTGGGCCGGCGCTCCCGACAGCGTATATACCAAGACCGACAACGTAAACGACTATACCGACGATTACTGCAGCCGCGGTCTGTGGGTCAACTGGCTCGCCGGCGGCTCGTCGATGCTTCCCGGTCAGGAAGGCCTCAACATTCCTGTCGATCTGAGCTTTGCCTTCCACACCGATGCCGGAACCACTCTCAACGACTCCATCATCGGCACACTCGGTATCTACTGCACTCAGGGCGAAACGCTCGGCAACGGCAGCAGCCGCCTTGCCTCGCGCGACCTCACCGACGTGGTAATGACCAATATAGTAGACGATGTCCGCGCACAGTTCGAACCGAACTGGACGCGCCGCGGCATGTGGGACCGCTCCTACCATGAAGCGCGCTCGCCTCAGGTTCCGGCCATGCTCCTCGAATTCCTGAGCCATCAGAACTTCGCCGACATGTCGTATGGTCTCGACCCCGCATTCCGCTTCACCGTGAGCCGCGCCATATACAAAGGCATGCTCAAATACCTCGCGCAACGCGACGGGCGCCCCTACGTCGTGCAGCCGCTGCCCGTGCGCGCATTCGCCATAACCGACGCCGCCGGTTTCTGGAAACTGACATGGAAAGAGACTGTCGACAAATCTGAAAAAACCGCCACTCCGACCTATTATCTCGTTCAGGAGCGCAAAGGCGACGGCGCCTTCCGCACTATAGCGCGCACTGAAAAGCCCGAATACACCGTCAGCAATGTCGTGCCCGGCACAGTGACCTCATACCGCATCATCGCCGGAAACGACGGCGGGGTCTCCTTCCCTTCCGAGGTGCTCGCATGCGGACGTGTAGAAGGCTCTGCCAATATCCTCACCGTCGTCAACGGCTTCACCCGCATATCGGCTCCCGACCGCTTCGATGCCGGCACTGACTCGCTGGAGATCGCCGGTTTCTACACTGCACGCGACGGCGGCGTACCCTATATGCAGGACATTTCCTATATCGGCGAACAGTTTGAATTCCGCCGTCAGATACCCTGGATGGACGATGATGCCGCCGGATTCGGCGCCTCACGCGCAAACTACGAAGACAAGATCATAGCAGGAAACACTTTCGACTATCCGCAGGTGCACGGCGCAGCGGCGATGGCCGCAGGATGGTCGTTCGTATCGACCTCGCTTGAGGCTTTCTGTGAGTCAACCGACTCTCCGGCCGCAGTCGACCTCATACTCGGCAAACAGAAAGAGACAAAGACAGGCACCGGCGCATACGGCACGCGCTTCAAGGCCTTCCCCTCCGAACTTCAGACCCGCATGGCCGCACTCGCCAAAAACGGCACCGATTTCTTCGTGAGCGGTTCGTATGTCGCGACCGACATCTGGGACAACCCCTACTCTACTGCGGCCGTCGCCGAGGCCGACAAGAAATTCGCGCAGCAGGTACTCGGATTCAACTGGCGTGTAGGTCAGGCTTCGGTGACAGGCGACGCATATCAGGTGCCCGTCCGTTTCAAGGAGTTCGGCAAAGGCCGGTATGATTTCTACAACGAATACAACGCCGATTTCTACGCCGTCGAATCGCCCGACTCATTCTATCCGGCCGACAATGCCACCGGAGCCACATTCATGCGCTACGGCGAGAACAATCTCATTGCCGGAACAGTGATGAAGGACGCAACGCACAAGGCCGTGGTCATCGGCTTCCCCTTCGAGACAATCAAGGGCGACGGATCGGCCCGCAACCATCTCATGAGCCAGATCCTGAAATTCTTCGAGGCCAGATAAGGAGCTAAAAAGTCTTAATGGTCAAAAAGGCATACATCGCCGCCGGCAATGCACTAACTTTGCATTGTCTTTCGAAAGCAACAAAACCCAAACCCGAATCAAAAAACACAAAATTATGATACACTGTTTTGTCCCCTTCCTGAGCGAAGAGCAGGCCGCTCCCACCGTCAACAACCTCAAGGCGAGCCCACTCGTTTCTAAAATCACCCTTCTGGCCACAGATGCCGCCGCGGCTCCGTGTCTCGGATGCGACATGCTTCATGTCGACAGTCTCACCTCCTCGGCCACTGTACGCGCCATGGCCGCACACACCGGCAATGCCGCTTTCGTGCTCTACTACACAAAGACAAACACTCTCGAACCAGGCTACCACGCCCTTCACCGCCTTGTGGAGATAGCCAAGGACAGCGGAGCTGCAATGGTCTATGCCGACCATTATACCGTGGTCGAAGGCAAGCGCACCAACTCGCCTGTCATCGACTATCAGGAAGGCTCGCTGCGCGATGATTTCGATTTCGGATCCGTGCTATTCTATAACGCCGCCGATTTCGTGAAAGCCGCCGCCGGAATGACCGCCGACTATACAGCCGCCGGCCTCTACGACCTTCGCCTGCGTCTGAGCCGCATCGCGCCCATCGTGCATATCAACGAATATCTCTACAGCGACGTTACTGTCGACAACCGCGCCTCCGGAAAGAAGATTTTCGACTATGTCGATCCCAAGAACCGCGGAGTGCAGATCGAGATGGAAAAGGCATGCACCGACCATCTCAAGGAAATCGGCGCATACCTCGAGCCCGTGTTCGAACCCATCGAGTTCAACCGCGGCGAATTCCCGGTAGAGGCTTCGGTGATCATACCCGTGCGCAACCGCGTCCGCACTATCCGCGACGCCATCCGCAGCGTGCTCAGCCAGAAAGCCGACTTCGACTATAACCTTATCATCATCGACAACCATTCGACCGACGGCACTTCGGAGGCCATCGACGAGTTCGCTTCCGATCCGCGTGTGATCCACATCATTCCCGAACGAGGTGATCTCGGTATCGGCGGATGCTGGAATGTCGGAGCCATGGATCCCCACGCAGGCAAATTCTGCGTGCAGCTCGACTCGGACGACGTATATTCCGACGAAAACACCCTCGCAAAGATGGTAAAGGCGTTCTACGACAACAACGCCGGCATGGTCGTCGGCACCTATATGCTCACCGACATCAACATGCAGCCCATACCTCCCGGCGTGATCGACCACAAGGAATGGACACCCGACAACGGCCGCAACAACGCCCTGCGCATCAACGGCCTCGGAGCACCACGCGCATTTTACACCCCTATGCTGCGCGACATCATGGTGCCCAACACATCCTACGGCGAAGACTATGCGCTCGGCCTGATGTTCTCGCGCAAGCACCAGATAGGCCGCGTCTACGACGTGGTATACTTCTGCCGCCGCTGGGAAGACAACTCCGATGCCGCCCTCGACATCAACAAGACCAACGCGAACAACCTCTACAAGGACCGTATCCGCACATGGGAAGTATCGGCCCGCAAAAAGCTTAACGCCTCAAAAAAATGAAAATCCAGGAGTTCATAGACGCCCAGCTTGCCGCGTGGCCAATGGCCCGAGGCAATTTCGAGGCCCTCAAGGGAGTCGAGACCAAGGAATTCGACCTCGACGGCATGCACTTCAAGGTGCAGTTCAACCCGGCGCGCATTGTGTCGTCGGGCGCCAAGGTCGATGCAGCCTCTCTGGCAGCCCGGCCCTGCTTCCTGTGCGAGAAAAACCGTCCGGCAGAGCAGATCGGGCTTGACCGAGCCGAAGGATACACCGTCCTCATCAATCCTTTCCCCATCTTCCCGCGCCATCTGACGGTTCCTGAAAAGGCCCATACGCCGCAGAAAATCGAAGGCCGCATGGCCGACATGATAAAGCTGGCTTCTGAACTCGAAGGATACACCGTGTTCTACAACGGCCCGCGATGCGGCGCCTCCGCACCCGACCACATGCACTTCCAGGCCGGCAACACCGACTTCCTCACCCTGCCCGACGCCCTCGAGGACGCCGAGCAGAAGGAGATAGCCGCCGACGGCGCAAGCACTCTCGCGCTTGTCGACACCCTGCCGCTGAAGCTCTTTGTGATCGACGCCGCCACACCCGAAGAGGGCGCCCGGCTTTTCGGCCGTCTCTACAAAGCACTTCCCGTGCCCGAAGGCGAGTACGAGCCGATGATGAATATCCTCGCATGGGGCACACCGGCAGGCGTGCGTGTGGCCGTAGTACCCCGCAAACGGCACCGTCCGTCGTTCTACGGCACCGAAGGCGACGACTGCATGCTCATCAGCCCCGCTTCGGTAGACATGGGCGGCGTATACATCACTCCGCGGCCCGTGGATTTCGAGCGCTTCGGCGCCGACACCGTGCGCCGTCTTCTCGACGAACTCTGTCTTTCCGAATCTGAAATAAACGCCATAGCATCCGATGTCGAATAAATTCAACACCGAACCCACCGTCAGTGTCGGCATAATGTCGGCCGTCGAGCTGCGCTTCAACTTCCACGGCGCATACGAAGCCGACGGCGCCCTTGTCGAAGGACGCCAGTCGGCCACGGTCAATCCCGACGGGACAATACTCTGGAACGGATCGTCGTATCCCGAACTACAGTTCAATGCCACGTCGCCCAAATGTTTCTTCCTCCTGGAGGACGTGACAATCGGAGTCGATTTCCATTGGGAGCGCAAGGAGAGTCAGGTATTCCGCGGCAATCTCAGAGTGCTCGGCGGCACCGATCTCACGGCTGTCAACATAGTGCCGGTCGAGGCATATCTCGAAAGCGTCATATCGTCGGAAATGAGCGCCACCGCCTCCGACGCCCTTCTCAGGGCGCATGCGGTGATCTCGCGCAGCTGGCTTCTCGCCCAGATAGGCGAAAAAGGCGAACGCAGCACCGACGGCATGACCGATACCGCCGACGAACGCATTGTATGGTACGACCGCGACAATCACGACCGCTTCGACGTTTGCGCCGACGACCACTGCCAGCGCTATCAGGGCATCACACGCCAGACCACGCCAGCCGTCGCCGATGCCGTAAACGCCACACGCGGCATCGTGCTCACCGACACCGACGGCAATCTCGCCGACGCACGCTTCTCGAAGTGCTGCGGAGGTGTTTTCGAAGAATTCGAAAGCTGCTGGCAGCCCCGCCACTTCCACTATCTCGAGGCCCGCTCCGACAGCCGTCACCCTATGGAATACCCCGATCTCCGCAAAGAGGAGAACGCCCGCCAATGGATCATGGGCAAGCCCGAGGCATTCTGCAACGTCACCGACAAGGCCGTACTCCGGCAGGTACTCAACCACTACGATCAGGAGACCCCCGATTTCTTCCGCTGGAAAGTGGTCTACGATCAGGAGACCATCAGCCGTATAGTGCGCGAGCGCTCCGGCATTGACTTTGGAGCCATAACAGCTCTCGAACCGCTCGAACGCGGCACTTCGGGCCGCATAATCCGCCTGCGTATCACCGGCACCAAACGAAGCATGATCATAGGCAAGGAACTGGAGATACGCCGCACACTTTCCGAGAGCCATCTCTACAGCTCGGCTTTCGTGCCCGAGATGTCGGACGCCGACGGCATTCCCGCCACAATCACCCTCTACGGCGCGGGCTGGGGCCACGGCGTAGGCCTGTGCCAGATAGGAGCCGCCGCCATGGGCGCGCAGGGCTACGGCTACGAGGAGATTCTACGCCATTATTTCCCCGGAGCAGATTTGACAACCTTATATTGAATACCAACTGAATGAAAACAGCAAGCAAACGCAACCCCTGGGCCTGGATCCCGACGCTTTACTTCGCGCAAGGTCTGCCGTATGTCGCCGTGATGACCATCTCGGTGATCATGTACAAACGCCTGGGCATATCAAACACAGACATAGCCCTCTACACGGGCTGGCTGTATCTCCCCTGGGTAATCAAGCCCTTCTGGAGCCCATTTGTGGATATAATCCGCACCAAACGCTGGTGGACGCTCACCATGCAGTGGATCATAGCCTTCGCACTTGCAGGCATAGCCTTCACCATACCGACGCCATTCTTCTTCCAGCTCACGCTGGCCATTTTCTGGCTTGTCGGCTTCACATCGGCCACGCACGACATCGCGGCCGACGGTTTCTACATGCTGGCGCTGACCGAACACGAGCAGTCGCTCTATGTCGGCATACGCTCCACTTTCTACCGCATAGCCACAGTAGCCGGGCAGGGTCTCCTTGTGATCGTGGCCGGTCTTATCGAGACAAATTCGGGTCTGGAGCCGCTGCGGATCAGCGTCGACGCCGATCCGGCTGTCGAATGGACAGCCCCCGACATGACGGCGATAGCCTCGACCCCGGCCGACCTGCAGGGCGAGCTTCAGTTCTTCACTCCGGCAGAAAACGTGGCTCTCTCAACCAAGGCTCCGGCCACAGTCGAGGTAGACGGCACTCCGATGGCTTTCAAGGCCTATGCCGCCATGATGCGCGACTCCGTAAAGCACATGAACGAGCGCAACGGTTTTGTGGCAGCCGAGCAGCCCAAGACTGAAAATGCGGCAGCCGTGGCTGTGGCAGATGACGGCGAAGGCGCTTTCACCCGCTGGGTACGCGAGACCTTCGGCGAAGAACGCGAACCATTTACTGAAGTAAACAACAATTTCACCATCGTGGGGCTGCGTCTGAACCGCCAGCCCGCCGAAGGCGAGGATATAGTACTCAACGTGACGCACCGTGCCGGCGACCAGAGTGTGAAACTCGAACAGGCCGCTCTCTCGACCCGCTTCGTGTTCAACCACGAAAACTGGGACAAGACGGCATGGCTCTACTATGAGGCCGACCACAAGCTCACCGAGCGTGCTTCGGCCACATTCGAAGGCGCATCGGGCAATATCCCGATGGCATGGCTGGTGGTATTCGCGGTTCTGTCGGCATTCTTCTTTGTGGTAGCCATCTATCACGGATGGGCTCTTCCCCGTCCCGCATCCGACGGCCACAACGAGGCCGGCACAACGGCCTCGGGCATTATCAGCGAGTTCTTCGAGACCTTCAAGTCGTTCTTCCAAAAGCCGCAGGCCTGGGTCGCCATCGCCTTCATGCTGCTCTACCGCCTGCCCGAGGCACAGCTTGTGAAACTTATCAACCCCTTCCTCCTGGACCCCATCGACAAGGGAGGTCTCGGCCTGACCACCGGCCAGGTAGGTATCGTTTACGGCACTGTAGGCATCATCGGCCTCACTATCGGCGGCATCATCGGCGGTATCGTGGCTGCCAAGGGCGGCCTCAAGCGCTGGCTGTGGCCCATGGCATGGTCCATGTCGCTCACATGCCTCACGTTCGTATATCTGAGCTATGCCGCCGATCCCTCGCTGCTGACAGTGAACATATGCGTGTTCGTGGAGCAATTCGGATACGGCTTCGGCTTCACGGCATATATGCTCTACCTCATCTACTTCTCCGAGGGCAAGCACAAGACGGCACACTACGCCATCTGCACCGGCTTCATGGCGCTCGGCATGATGCTGCCCGGCATGGCCGCCGGCTGGCTTCAGGAGACGATCGGCTACCGCCATTTCTTCATCTGGACAATGATCTGCTGCGCCGCAACCATCGGCATATGCGCATTCCTTAAAATAGACCCTAACTTCGGACGTAAAAAATGAAAAAGAATATAGTTTTCGGCTTTCTCGCCGCCATTGCACTAACCCTCGGCGCCCAGGTAAAACCCGGTGTTGAAGTGCTCCGCGACAACGGTTTCGAAATGCTCCGCGGCAAACGCGTGGGCCTCATCACAAACCCGACCGGTGTCGACAACAAACTGAAATCGACCGTCGATATCCTCGCGGAGGCACCCGACGTGAAAGTGGTTGCGCTCTATGCGCCCGAACACGGCGTGCGCGGTGATTTCCATGCCGGCGACAAGGTGGAGAACGCCATCGATTCGGCCACCGGCATTCCCGTCTACTCCATCTACGGCAAATACCGCAAGCCGTCGCCCGAAATGCTCAAGGACATCGATGTGCTCGTATACGACATTCAGGACAACGGCTGCCGCTCGTACACCTTCATATCCACCATGGGTCTCGCCATGGAAGCCTGCGCCGAACTAGGCAAGGAATTCGTGGTTCTCGACCGCCCCAATCCTATCAGCGGCAACAAGATCGAGGGTAATCTGACCGAACCCGACTGCGTGTCGTTCGTCAGCCAGTTTCCGATCCCCTACCTCTACGGCCTTACGCCCGGCGAACTTGCCCGTTATCTCAACGAGGAGAGTCTGCTCAAGAACGGTGTGAAGGTAGACCTGACGGTAGTTCCGATGGAAGGCTACGACCGCTCCATGGATTTCCGCGCCACGGGCATGCCGTGGGTACTTCCCTCGCCGCACATGCCTGTTCCCGAATCGGTGATATACTATCCTGTTTCGGGTATTCTCGGCGAACTCTACTGCATATCTATCGGCGTGGGCTATACCGAACCTTTCAAACTCTTCGCTGCCGACTGGATCGACGCTGAAAAACTCACCGAACGCCTCAATGCCCGCAATCTGCCCGGCATGATGTTCCGTCCGATCCATATACGTCCGTTCTATTCCACAGGCCAGGGCAAGAACTATGAGGGAGTCGAAGTATATGTGACCGACGTGGAGAAGGCACCGCTGTCTCTGACACAGTTCTATGTGATGGAGGAGCTGGCCGACATGTACCCCGACAAGAAAATCTTCGACATCGCCGATCCGAAACGCTTCAACATGTTCGACAAGGTATGCGGCAGCAAGCAGATCCGCGAGCGCTTCACCAAGAACTACAAGACAGCCGACATCGAAGGATACTGGAACAAGGACAACGAAGGTTTCCGCAAGGCCTCGTCGAAATACTATCTCTATAAATAAGATCTATTCACCTCTCTCCTACGGCTATGGACAAATACGGCAGTTTCATAAAGGAAATATCGCGTAAGATAGACCGCAAGCTCATCTATACCGACCCTCTGCGCACTCTCGCATGGGGTACGGATGCAGGTTTCTACCGGCTCATACCCAAAGTCGTGGTGCGTCTGGAAAACGAAGAAGAAGCCTCCGTGGCCCTGCGTGCGGCCTCGGCGCTCGAAGTGCCGGTGACATTCCGTGCGGCAGGCACGAGCCTGTCGGGACAGGCCATATCGGACTCTGTGCTTCTCGTTGCCGGAAAGTCGTGGGAGAACTACCGGATACTCGACCCCAAGGCCCACGCCATAGCCCTGCAGCCCGGAATTATAGGAGCGCGGGTAGGCGAGATTCTGAAACCCTACCACCGCGTATTCACGCCTGACCCCGCGTCGAAAAAATCGGCCATGGTCGGAGGTATCGTCGCCAACAATGCCTCGGGCATGAAATGCGGCACACACGCCAACAGCGACCGTATACTACGGTCGATACGCGTCGTGCTTGCCGACGGCACAGTGCTCGACACGGCCGATGCCAAATCGCGCGAATCGTTCAGCCGCACTCACGGCGCGCTCCTCGATGAACTTGCCCTCATACGGCGCTCTATAACGGATGATACCGAGCTATATGAACTGATAAAGCACAAATATTCCATAAAGAATGTGACGGGCCTGAATCTTCTGCCGTTCATACTCTATGAAGATCCTTTCGACATACTGGCGCACTGCATGGTGGGCAGCGAGGGCACACTGGCCTTTATCAGCGAAGTGACCGTCAATACGGCCGAGGAAATGAAATTCTCGGCTTCGGCAATGCTCTATTTCGACGACATGGCCGAAGCTGCCCGTGCCGTCATAGCGCTTCAGAAAGCCGGCACGGTGCAGAGCTGCGAGCTCCTCGACAAGAAATCGCTCGCATCGGTCAACGATACCCACGGCGAAGGCCTCACCGCCCTGCTTCTGTCAACGGAAGCCGACAATGCCGAAACGCTGCAGACGCAGATCGACGCCACAATGGAGGCCCTCAAGCCTTTCAGACTGGTATTCCAGGCTCATTTCTCGACCGATCCGGCCGAAGTGGCGGCATGGTGGCAGATGCGCTCGGGCATATTCCCGGCTGTCGGGGGCACACGTCCGGCAGGCACTACAGCCCTTATCGAAGACGTTGCCTTCCACATCGACGATCTCGCCGAAGGAATAGTGGCTCTCGCAAAACTGCTGGAGGACTGCGGCTATGACGAGGCCTGTATCTACGGCCATGCCCTGGCAGGCAATTTCCACTTCATTCTCGCGCAAAGTTTCGAGACTCAGGCCGACGTAGACAAATACAAGCACCTGATGAACGAGATCGAGACGCTTATCGTAGGGCGTTTCAACGGATCGCTCAAGGCCGAACACGGCACGGGACGCAACATGGCGCCGTTCGTGGAGGCCGAATGGGGGCCGAAAGCCTGGGCGCTTATGAAGCGTGTGAAGGCGGCCTTCGACCCGAAAGGCATACTCAACCCCGGGGTGATCTTCAACGACGATCCCGAATGCTTCGTGCGCTCGATGAAGCCTCTGCCGCTGTGCAGTCCGAAAGTAGACCGCTGCATAGAATGCGGTTTCTGCGAGGTCAACTGCGTGAGCTGCGGCCTGACTCTGTCGGCCCGTCAGCGCATTGTGACACAGCGCGAGATATCGCGTCTGCGGCGTGACGGCTCCGACCCCGCACGTCTGAAGGAACTCGAGAAAGAATTCGTGTACTACGGCCGCGAGACATGCGCGGGCGACGGACTGTGCAGCACCTCATGCCCGATGGGAATAAACACGGCCGATCTGATCCACGACATACGCGAACGCGATCTGTCGGATACCGGAAGGAAAGCCGGCAAATGGGCCGCGGAACATCTGGCCGGTGTCAGCGACGGACTGCGCCTCGCCCTGGGGGCTGCCTCGGTGGCACACAGTGTGATCGGCGACAAAGGCGTCGACCGCGTGGGACGCGCTCTCCACAAAATCGGAATGCCGCTCTGGACAGCCGCCCTACCTTCCCCCTTCAATCCGGATCATCTCGCCACAACGCCGCCGGAACAGCGCAAGGTGGTATATTTCCCCTCATGCCTCAATCGCGTGATGGGTCCCGGCGAAGAAGAAAAAGGTAAACCGGAGGCACTTGCCGACGTATTCGTGCGCCTATGCCGCAAGGCCGGCTATCAGGTCATCTTCCCCGAGAAGATGGACGGTCTGTGCTGCGGAATGATATGGGAAAGCAAGGGCATGCCCGACATCGCCGACAAGAAAACCGCAGAACTGGAGGCGGCGCTCGCCATCGCCTCGGAAGGCGGCAAGATACCTGTGGTATGCGACCAGAGCCCGTGTCTGCACCGCATGCGCGAACACATAAAGAGCATGCCGCTCTTCGAACCCGCCGAATTCATACTCGACTATCTCGCGCCATATCTGAAGTTTACGCCCATCGATACTCCGGTAGCCGTACACGTGACATGCTCGACCCGGCGCATGGGCATAGCGGACAAAATAGTGAGCCTCGCGTCGATGTGCTCGCGCCATGTGACCGTTCCGGCCGAAGTGGGCTGCTGCGGATTCGCAGGTGACAAGGGTTTCACATTTCCTGAACTGAACAAATGGGGCCTGAGGAAACTAAAGCCCGCGATCGAGGCCTCTGGAGCCAAGAAAGGCTACTCCAACTCGCGCACCTGCGAAATAGGCCTGACCACCCACAGCGGCATACCCTATAAATCGATAGTCTATCTCGTAGACGAATGCACCGAACCAATCAAATAAACGAACCATGAGCCAATCATTATCTAAAAACAACAACGGGAGACTTCTCGCCCTCGATATCCTCCGCGGCATTACCATCGCGGGCATGATACTGGTGAACAATCCCGGTTCGTGGGGCCATATCTACGCCCCGCTTGAACATGCGGAATGGAACGGCCTGACGCCGACCGACCTGGTGTTCCCCTTTTTCATGTTCATAATGGGTATATCAACGTATTTTTCTCTCCGAAAATATGATTTCCGCCTGTCAGGATCGTGCGTATGGAAAATCGTGCGCCGCACAATCGTGATCTTCCTCATCGGTATGGCCATAGCATGGTTCGGTCTTTTCCTGCGCGGAATCCTCGGGACGAAGACATTCTCGGAGGCGGTGTTCTGTTTCGACCATATCCGCATACTCGGAGTGATGCCCCGTCTGGCCTTATGCTATGGCATAGGCTCGATCATAGCCCTGACCATACGTCCCAAGGCTCTTCCCTGGGCCGTTGCTCTGATGCTTGTGGTATACTCGATACTCCTCATCTTCGGCGAGGGCTTCAACTACTCCGATACGAACATCATATCGATAATCGACCACAAAGTGCTCGGACCCGACCATATGTATACGTCGACCATCGACGGCGTACGCCTGAAATTCGACCCCGAAGGACTGCTGAGCACACTGCCGTCGATAGCGCATATGCTGATAGGCTTCATCTGCGGCGGCCTGATCATGAAGACAAAAGACAACGAAAAGCGTATCAACAGTCTTTTCATAGTCGGCACAATCATGACCTTCGCCGGTTTCCTGCTTGACTACGGCATGCCCATCAACAAAAAAATATGGTCTCCGACATTCGTACTCACTACCTGCGGTCTGGCGTCGTCGTTTCTGGGCCTTCTGATATGGATCATCGACATCAAAGGCAAGCGTCGCTGGTGCCGTTTCTTCGAGGCCTTCGGCATCAATCCGCTGTTCATGTACTGCCTCGGCGCCGTGCTGAGCATTGTGATCGGAACGGTGAAGGTACCTTATTCCGGCAACGAATCGGGCATGATCAGCATAAAAGGCTGGATCTACGATGGCGTTCTGCTGCCATTATGCGGCTCGGATGCCACCCTCGCATCACTGATATTCGCTATCCTTTTCGTACTGTTCAACTGGTGCATAGGATATATACTATATAAAAAGAAAATATACATAAAGATATGATACTCATAGCAGACTGCGGAAGCACCAAGATAGACTGGTGCCTACTGAACGGTAAAAAGGTAGAAAAGCAGGTTTTCACCTTAGGGATGAATGCCGTGATGCTGACTGAAGAAGAAATGCGCTCGCGGATAGGGGCAGAACTGATGCCCGAACTTACCGCCTACGCAGGCGATATAAAAGAGGTGTATTTCTACGGAGCAGGATGCATTTCGACCGAAGTATGCTCGAACGTGGCATGCGCCATCAAGGCCAATATACCCGGGGCTGAGAAAATCGAGGTATATACCGACCTTCTCGCCGCGGCCCGCGCCCTGTGCGGCCATGAGCCGGGGATAGCATGCATCATGGGTACAGGTTCCAACTCTTGCCTCTACGACGGCAAGGGCATAGCCGCCAACGTGTCGCCACTGGGCTTCATACTCGGCGACGAAGGCAGCGGCGCCGTACTGGGCAAGCTCTTCCTCGGCGATGTACTCAAAAACCAGCTTCCGGCCGAAGTTACAGCCGAGTTCCTTGAGGAATACTCGCTGGACCTTCTCACCATCATACGGCGCGTATACCGCGAACCTCAGCCCAACCGCTTCCTCGCGTCGGTTACGCCGTTCATATCGAAGCACATCGACGTCAAGGAAATCCACGATATGGTGCTGGGCACATTTACGGCATTCTTCAAGCGCAACATCATGCAATATACGGGCTACGAGGCCCATAAGGTGAACTTCGTGGGGTCGATAGCCTATTACTTCCGCGAAGTACTCGAAGAAGCGGCCCGCAACAGCGGCTGCACCATCGGAAAGGTCATCAAGAGCCCGATGGAGGGTCTGCTCAAGTATCATTCATAAATTAAGACAAATACGCATAATTTCATCATAAAACAATGGCTTTTGTAAAAATCAGCGAACAGGCTTCGCTTTACAACGACCTCGAGAAGAAATCGGTAGGCGAAATCCTGCACGACATAAACAACGAAGACAAAAAGGTGGCCTTCGCAGTGGAAAAAGCACTGCCGGCCATCGAGAAACTGGTGAGCGAGATCGTGCCCCGCATGAAGCGCGGCGGCCGCATTTTCTATATCGGTGCCGGCACATCGGGACGTCTTGGCGTGCTTGACGCGTCGGAAATCCCGCCGACATTCGGCATGGATCCGTCGTGGGTGATCGGTCTTATCGCAGGCGGCGACACGGCACTCCGCAATCCCGTCGAAAACGCGGAAGACAACACAGCCCAGGGCTGGAAAGACCTTGAGGCATTCGGAATCAACGACAAAGACACCGTGATAGGCATAGCTGCCTCGGGAACGACCCCCTATGTGATCGGCGCCCTCGAAGAGTGCCGCCGGCACGGCATACTGACGGCAGCCATCACCTCGAACCCCGACGCGCCAGTGAGCGAAGCCGCCGACATAGCCATAGAGATGATCGTAGGGCCGGAATATGTGACGGGAAGCTCGCGCATGAAGAGCGGCACCGGGCAGAAGATGATCTGCAATATGATAACGACATCGGTGATGATCAAGATGGGCCGCGTGAAAGGCAACAAGATGGTGAACATGCAGCTGTCGAACGCCAAGCTCGTAGACCGAGGCACCCGTATGATCGTGGAAGAACTCGGGCTCCCCTACGACGAGGCCAAGCGCATGCTGCTGATGCACGGATCGGTAAAAAAAGCCGTCGACGCATATCGCGAACACGAAAATACGGAAGCATGAAACGTATACTTATAGTGAGCGCTCTCCTGGGTGCCTCTCTTCTGCCGGCGGCAGCCCGTCTGCCCAAAGAGGAGCCTACCCCCCACTATCTGGAACGGGCTGCGATGTTCAAGAAAGAAGGCGTGAAGGCCGGTGCAGTCGTGTTTTTAGGCGACAGCCAGACCGAAGGCGGCGACTGGGCCGAACTGACAGGTCTGCCGGGAGCGGTGAACCGCGGTATCATAGGAGACACCGCCGAAGGAATAGCCGAACGTCTCACCGACGTGACCGACGGCAAGCCGTCGAAAATTTTCCTGCTTTGCGGAGTAAACGACGTGAGTCATGCAATACCGGCCGATTCGGTAGCGATGTCGATAATCGAGGTCGTGAAACGGATACATGCCGAAAGCCCCGCGACAAAAGTCTATCTGCAGTCTCTTCTGCCGATCAACAATTCGTTCGGCCGCTACAGCCGTATCAAAGGTAAAGAGCCTGTAGTACGTGAAATAAACGCCATACTCGCGGCAGAGGCCCCGACGCTTGACGTGACGTGGATAAACCTCTATCCGCTGTTCACCGACGCAGAAGGCAATCTGCGGAGCGAACTGACTTCCGACGGCCTCCACCTGAAGCCCGAGGGATACCGTATATGGGGCTCTGTGATCAAGCCCTATGCCACGGAATGATTGACAACCACCAGCAGAAGGCCGTCGAACTCCACGACTGCCAGGCACTCTTACTCGCCGGACCGGGATGCGGAAAGACCCACATCCTTGCCCGGCGTGTTTTTCATGCGAATACGGTGCGGGGCGTACCATTCGAAGAAATGCTCTGCCTCACCTTCACCAACCGCGCGGCCCGCGAGATGGCACGGAGGGTGCAGGACTATATGGGAGCTGCGCCGACAGGACTATTCATAGGAAATATCCACAGCTTCTGTTTCCGCTTCCTGCATGCCAACAGAATCGTGGCACCCGACACGACAGTCATCGACGAGGAGGATGCGGCCGACTACCTCGCGACCGTCCACGGACTGAAGGACGCTCAGGCGATCAAGGATTTTCTCGACAAGGCGGCCTACGTCTACCAGCTCGAACATGACCATCCCGACAGAGTGATACGCCGTCCGCGCACACACCCGGACGAGGGCGACTACGCACGCATAGAGGCTTACGCGGCATTCAAGGAGGCCAATCAGCTCGTGGACTACGACGATATACTGCGCATGACTTTCACGGCCCTTCTGGAGCGTGACGCCGACACACTGCAAATGACGGGTTACACATGGGTGCAGGTAGACGAGGTACAGGACATGACACCGCTGCAGCTTGCCATAATCGACGGTCTGTGTTCGCGCGGACGCCGGACGGCGCTATATCTCGGCGACGAACAGCAGGCCATTTTCGGTTTTCTCGGCGCAGGAGGGCGTGCGCTTGACGAGGTGAAGCGGCAATGCGGCTCCAATATACTGCGCCTGCAGCGCAACTACCGCTCACCCGACTATCTTGTGAATCTGTGCAACCGGCTTGCGACGCGATATCTCGGCATAGACCGCGATTTTCTGCCTCAAGCGGTCGCCAAAAGGACGACGGTGCGCCCGCTGCGCACATGGACAGGCGATACGGGCACACTGCTGCTGATGGCGGCCGCGCAGGCCCGACGGCTGCTGAACGAGAATCCAGAACAGACGACGGCTATTCTCGTGCATACCAACCGCCAGGGACAAGAAATGGCGGATGTGCTGGCAGACCACGGATTGGAATTCTTCCACGTATCGCGGCCGGACATGTTCCATCAGGCGGCATTCAAGACTCTATGGGCGCACTTAGCGGTGGTGCAGCGGCCGACTCGACAGCAGGAATGGGCAAGGCTGCTCTACCAGACGCGGTCGGTGCGAACACTCGGAGGAGCGCGGCAACTGATGAATCTGCTCCGCGACGCGGCCATGTCGGGCGACGAACTGCTGCATGCCGACGAAGTGACGGCAACCGGACGTTTTGCACATGCGATGAGCGACACGAGCCGCCCTATCGTGGTTCTGGACACGGAGACGACCGGTCTGGACGTATTCCGCGACGATGTGATACAGATAGCCGCAATCAAGATATGCGGTGGCAGGGAGACGGCAGACGGACGATTCTGTGTGTTCATACGCACGGACAGAGCGATACCGCGCTTCCTGTCGGACGGCACAGACAATCCAATGCGCAAGGCGTATGCGGAGGCCGTCCTTCTCGAGCCGGAAGACGCGCTGGCGCGTTTCGCCGCCTTTCTGGGCGATGACTGCATTATAGCCGGACATAATCTGGCATATGACACGGCGATTCTGCGCCATAACTACGAGAGGCGCTATTCCGGTGCCGTACCGGCTCCTCTCGAAGACCGGGAGGCGCATACAGACACTCTGCTCCTTGCAAGACTCCTAATGCCGACACTGCGCTCGCACAAGCTTTCGGTTCTTATCGAAAGGCTGGGACTCGAGGGAGTGAACAGCCATAACGCCCTCGACGATGTTGCGGCGACAGTGAATCTGATGAGAGCCCTGGAGCCGATGGCACGACAGAAATCGGGGCGTCAGGAAAAAATAATGAAAAACGCCAATGTGGCGAAAGCGGCAAGACGCTTCAGAGAGGCATACGGGGCGCTCTACGCCTCGACCAAGGCACAGATGGAGGAAGACTCAGGTACGCTGGCCGGCGCGCTGCAGGAGGCCAGGAATTACTTCTCGAGCCGCGGTTATATAGGACAGATACGCCACTTCGGGTATTTCCTCGAACTGACAGACTCCCTTGTGACCGACAGGGACAAGGAGCGCAACCTGAAAACGCAGGCGGAAGCCCATCTGGCCGAACTGACGACTTTCAATGAATCGGATCTGCTGGCCAACGGAATCGTATCGGAACGGCTATCGGTAATGACGGTACACAAGGCCAAGGGTCTTGAGATGGACAATGTGATAGTGCTGGACGCAAGTTCGCGCCCGGCGAGCGCGAAAGACTACGCCCGGCTGCTATATGTGGCGTTCTCGCGGGCAAAGGAGCGTCTGTATGTAGGGCGCACACCATGGAAAAGCGATGAAATGCTCGAGACGCTTCTGACATGTTTCGAGGAAGTGCCGAAAGAAGAAGTGGCCGTTGCGGTTCGCAAAGAGAGTGCCCGACATTTCTGATTTACCTGAATTCTGAACACCCTTAAAAAAAGTGCCGCGGGGAACAATCCTCGCGGCACTCACACTTTGATGGTTGAATATGTGTTTTGTAGTTAGTGTTTAGTGTATGAAGTACATCTGCATCTGGCTGAGCGACGTGAGATCGAGCAGCGAGCTGTAGCAGCAGCTTACGATACCGAGCAGGAGGATACCGGCCACGGTGATGAAGAGGCCGAGACGCTCCGAGCAGGCCGAGCGGAAGGGAGCGACGGTGCATTCGTCGTCGGAAATGTACATCGCCTTAACCACCAGGAGGTAGTAGTAGAGAGAGATGATGGTGTTGATAAGGGCGATAAGGACGAGGACGTAGATAGCGACACTACCCTGGTTGATGGCACCGGTGAAGATGAAGAACTTCGAGAAGAAACCGGCGAAGGGAGGAATGCCCGCAAGCGAGAACATGGCCAGCATCATGCAGAATGAGAGACGGGGATTGGTCTTGTGAAGACCGCGGTAGTCGTCCATCGACACCTTGCCGGTAGCGTTCTCGATAGCGCCGATAACACCGAAGGCGGCGAGGTTGGAGAAGATGTAGACGAGGACGTAATACATGAGTGCGGCGACGCCCATGGCATTATAGGCAATCACGCCGAGCATGATGTAACCGGCCTGCGATATGGAGGAGAATGCGAGGAAACGCTTCATGTTGCGCTGGCGGATAGCGAAGAGGTTGCCGACGGTGATCGTGATGATGATGAGGGCGTAGAGCATCCACTCCCAGACCTTGCCATAGGCCGAACCGAAGACCTGAGCCATCACAACAAGGAAGGCAAAGGCTGTGGCACCTTTGGATATTACCGAAAGATATGAGGTGACCGATGTGGGCGCACCCTGATATACGTCGGCAGTCCAGAGGTGGAATGGAACGAGCGAGAGCTTGAAGCCGATACCCGCGATGACGAAGGCGATTGCGGCGACGAGCATTACGCTGAGCTTGGTAGTGAGAGCGAAGTAGATGTTCTCGAAGTAGAGCGAGCCGGTGAGGCCGTAGACAAACGAGAGCCCGAGCATGAAGATAGCCGAAGAGAATACGGCTGTCAGAATATATTTGACAGCGGCTTCGTGGCTTTCATAACGGTTCTTGTCGAGGGCGACCATTGCGGCGAGAGGCAGCGAGGCGCTTTCGAGACCGATGATGAAGAGGAGGAAGTGACGGGCTGAGATCATGAGGTACATGCCGAAGAGAGTGACGAGAAGAAGTTCGTAGAACTCTCCGCGGCGCATTGTCATGGCTTCGCTGTTTGCCCATTTGACAGACTGGATAAGGACGATGACCACGCCGATATTAAGGATACCCTTGATAGCGGCAATGACAGCGCTTGTCTGATACATGCCTGAGAAAGCGGTGACATCAGCCGCGCTTCCGAGGCAGTGGCTGCAGAATCCGGCTGCGGTCAGCAGGACAGTGAGCACAACGGTGAACACCGGAAGACCTTTCTGGGTCTGCTTCGGCATGAATGTGTCGTAGAGGAATACGAGCAGGAAGACAACCAGGAGGCCTATTTCCTGCTTCATAGCTAAAAATTGAGAATAATCCATTGCAATCTATTCCTTTGGGAGGTTTACATGCCGAGCACCGAGAATATTTCGGGCGTGAAAGTGGCTTTAATCAGATTATTGAAGAAATTGGGGAAGCAACCGATACCGGCCACGCATATGATAAGGGTGGCGGTAGCGAGGCGTTCCCACCATGTGGCGTCGGTGAGGGTGAGGTGGTGTTCGTCGTAGACGGGGCCGAAGAGGAGCTTGCCGACAACACGGAGGATGTAGACGGCGGTGATGACAATCGAGCAGCAAGCCACGAGGGTGAAGACAAGACGGAGGGAGCCTTCGCCGGCGAGGTAGTTTGCCATACCGGCCTGGAAGGAGCCGACAAATACTGTCATCTCAGCCACAAAGCCCGAGAGACCGGGAAGACCGAGGGAAGCCATACCGGCGATTACGTAGCATACCGAGAGGTAAGGGAGAATCTTCATCATGCCGCCCATCTGAGTGATCTCGCGGGTGTGTGTACGGCCATAGATCATACCGATGAGGGCGAAGAAGAGTGCTGTCATGAGACCGTGAGAGAGCATCTGCATGATAGCGCCGGTCATGGCGGTGGTGTTGAGCATGAGGATTGCGAAGAGCACGAGACCGCAGTGCGACACCGACGAGTAAGCGTTGATGTACTTGAGGTCGGTCTTGACGCATGCGCAAAAGGCACCGTAGACAACGGAGATACCGGTAAGGATAAGGAAGATGTAGGAGAGTTCGTGAGCGGCCTGGGGCATGAGATAGATGGCGACACGGAAGCAGCCGTAGCCGCCAAGCTTCATAAGGACTCCCGCATGGAGCATTGATACGGCGGTAGGCGCTGAGGCGTGACCGTCGGGGCTCCATGTATGGAAGGGGAACATGGCGCCGAGGACACCGAAGCCGACGAACGTCATGGGGAAGAGGAATGTCTGCCAGCCATGGGAGATTGCGTCGTTTTTGGCGATCTCGAGAATATTCCATGTGAGCTGACCGCCTTCGGGAGCCGAGTGGTAGTAGATACCGATGAGGCCGAGCATGAGGAAAGCGGAACCACCCATGAGCATGAGGGTAAGCTTCATCGCGGAGTAGTTCTTGCGACCGGAACCCCAGACGCCGATGAGGAGGTACATCGGGATAAGGGCGACCTCATAGAACATGAACATGGTGAAGAGGTCGATCGAGATGAAAAATCCGAAAACGCCGGTAGAAAGAAGGATGAGCCACAGGAAGAATGCCTTAGGCTGCGCGATTGTCCACGAGGCGAAAGATCCGGCAAGAACTATAATGGAGGAAAGAAGGAGCATGGCGACCGAAATACCGTCGACACCCACGGCGAGGTGGATGTTGAGGGGTTCGAACCAGGTCCAGGAGTCAACGTAGAGCATGGGGGCGTTATCGCCGGCGGCGCGGAGCGCCAGAAAGTCGACCAGAAGATAGACCGAAAGAGCTGTAAGCGCGAGGGAGCCGATTACGGCCACCGCACGAATCTGACGGATATTCCGGCACAGGGCAAGACCGCCGAGCATGAGCAGCGGAATCACCACGAAGTATATCAATATGTTGGAAAGCATCTTACTTTACTGTTTTTCTGTCATTTGCACTGTAAGGAACCTATCAGATGAGGCAAAGTACTGTAATCGAGCCCAAAAGGAGAGCACCGATGAGATACCACCATACATACATCTGAATCTGACCGCTCTGCAGGGGCTTGATGGCTTCGGAGGCCTTGTTTGTGACTGTGGCGAAAGAATCCATCGTACCGTCGATGATGTGACGGTCGAACCATGCGAGGGGGCGGCAGATGCCGTTGAATATAATCTTATGGGTAATGAACATGTAGAGCTCATCCCAGTAGAAGCGATGGTAGCACCAGTCCCAGAGAGCGGGAAGTGCGTTTTTGAACTTCTCGGGGAGAGAGTTCTCGCGCATGTACATTTTTGCGGCGAGACCGATTCCGATTACTGCGATGGCGAGGCTGACGGCAGCTACGCTCCAGTCGAAGTGAGCCATGAAGTCGTATGCGTGACCATTCCAGGTAACGAAATTGCCGAAAGGAATGAATCCGGCCACGCAGGATACGGCAGCGAGGATGATGAGGGGAAGCGACATTGTCCAGGGCTGGTCGTGGGGCGCGTGGTGTCCTTCATGCACCTTGTGCTCTTTCCACCAGAAGATGAGGAAGTAGAGACGGAACATGTAGAAGGCAGTGAGACCGGCAACGGCCGACATCCATACGTAAGCCACCCAGTCGTAGCCGAGGCACGAGCTGAGGATTTCGTCCTTGGAGAAGAAACCGGAGAAGGGTATGATACCTGCGATTGCGAGACAGCCGATGAGGAACGTCCAGTGTGTGATGGGCATGTACTTGCGAAGGCCGTGCATGGCGGTGTAGTCGTTCGATCCTATGGCATGGATGAGAGCGCCGGCACCGAGGAAGAGGAGGGCCTTGAACATGGCGTGAGTAAAGAGATGGAACATGGAGGCCATGTAGCCGAGTCCATGGTGGAACTCAGGACGCGCAACGCCGAGCGATACCATCATGAATGCGATCTGCGAGATGGTCGAGAAAGCGAGGACACGCTTGATGTCGATCTGGGTGCAGGCCACCATGGCGGCATAGAGGGCTGTGATGGCTCCGACGACCGTGATGATGACGAGCGAGGTCTCTTCCATGAGATAGAGGGGGAAGAGGCGTGCGACGAGGTATACACCGGCAACGACCATTGTAGCGGCGTGGATAAGGGCCGATACCGGGGTCGGGCCTTCCATAGCGTCGGGGAGCCAGATGTGGAGTGGCATCATGGCCGACTTGCCCATGCCGCCCATGAAGATGAGCACGAGGGCCCATGTGAGGACGGAACCGCCCATGAAGACAGGGGCGGGATGAGCGGCGATGAGAGCGCGGATTCCTTCGGCCGTGCCTTCGTTAACCTGGAAGACTCCTGCAAGACCATCGACGGGCACCGATGTGAGGTCGGTGAAGTTGAAGGTTCCGGTATAGAACGAGAGGACGAGGATACCGATGAGGAATCCGAGGTCGGCGAAACGGGTCACGATAAAGGCTTTCTTGGAAGCCGACACTGCGGAGGGCTTGATGTAGTAGAAGCCGATGAGGAGGTATGACGAGGCGCCCACAAGCTCCCAGAAGATATACATCTGGAAGATGTTGGTAGCGACGACGAGGCCGAGCATCGAGAAGCTGAAGAGAGAAAGGAAGGCGTAGAAACGCTGGAAGCCGTGCTCATAGACACCGTGGTGGTCGCGCATGTATCCCATGCTGTATAGGTGCACCATAAAAGAGATGGTGGTAATGACCACGAGCATCATTGCCGAGATGGGGTCGAGAAGGAAGCCGAGGCGAATTACGAGCTTGTCGGTAAATGCGAGCCAGGTCTGATTGAAGACTACGTACTGGAGTCGTTCGCCGGCCTCATTGATAAATTCGGGCGCTCCGCTGAAGAAATAAGTGAATGCGGTGGTATAGGAGAGCACGAGCACCGTACCCATGCCGAGAGTGCCGAGGATGCCGGCCAGTTTATGAGACATCTTCATGCCGAGGAGGCCGAGGAAGATGAACATAAACAGCGGTATGGCCAGAATCAATATAGGTATTGTCACATCCATAAAGCTTAGAATTTCATTTCGTTAAGGGTGCGCACATCGATATTCTTGGCGGCACGGAAAATGTTGATTATGATGGCTATCGCGAGAGCTGTCTCGGCAGCGGCGATAGCTATGGCGAAAAGGGTGAAGAACATGCCCTCCATCTGTTCGGGATAGAGAAAACGGTTGAACACCACAAAATTGATATCGACGGCGTTGAGCATAAGCTCGAGCGATATCAGCATAGCGATCATGTTTTTGCGAGTGATGAAACCATACACACCGCAGCAGAACATGATCAGCGCCGGAATGAGATAGTAGACTGCTGTTATTTCCATAGATTATCAGCGTTTACGGGCAACAACGACGCCACCGATTATACATGCGAGCAACAACACGCTGACTGCCTCGAAGGGCAGCAGGTACTGGCCTTCGCCGGTTCCCATCATAGCGGTGCCTATTGCATCCATAGATGGAGATTCCATAGCGGGCTTGGCCAGGAAGACCATTGTCCGGCTCAGGAGCGCGTATCCGGCAGCGAGGAGAGTCGCCACGGCAGCGATACCGCCGAGCACGCGAGAGCGGGATGTCAGGCGTTCGGTGTTGTCGCCGGGACGGCTTGTGAGCAGAATCGCAAAGACAAACAACACCACGATACCACCGGCGTATACCGCAATCTGCACGGCGCCGAGGAATTCATAGTCGAGCATGAAATATACCACGGCAGCGGCAAAGAGGGTAAACAGCAGGTATGTGGCGGCTCGGAGGATCTTCCGGGTCGTTACGGCCATCACTGAGAAGACTATCATCGACAAAGCGACGATAAAATACAAGATTATACTTCCTACTGATTCCATATTGGTTTATTGATATTTTTCTCTAAATGTAGGCTCCCTGATCAGGCCTCTGTCTTGGGAGCGGCGTCGCCCTGAGCGGCTTCCTTGGCGGCTTTTGCGGCGGCAGCCTTTGCTTTTGCGGCGGCAATCTTTGCCTCACGCTCGGCAGCGGCGCGTACGAGTTCCTCGGGAGTTGGCTCCGGTTCTTCTTTTTCCGGAAGATAGTTGAGCTGCTTTACGAGCTTGCCGCGGGTGAACACCGCCTGCTCGAAATCGTTGTCGAAAGCGATGGCGGAGGTAGGACAGTTTGTGACACACAGCTGGCAGAAAGTGCAGCTTCCGAGATCATAGAAATATTTGTCGAGTTTTTTCTTTTTTGTTCCGGCGGGAGTCGTCACCATCTTGGATTCGATGGATATAGTGCCGTTGGGGCAATTGCGCTCGCAGTTGCCGCAGGCGATACACTTGTGATTTCCCTCGGCGTCATAAACAAAATGAAGCTCGGCACGAAACCGCGGAGCCGGTTTATGGGTCTCGCGGTTTTCAGGATAGCACTCTGTGATTTTCGGAGTGATGAACTCTTTACCGGTCACCTTCATGCCTTTCAGAAGGCTTGCAATGCCGGTACCTAACGATGAAAAGTATTCTTTTACACTACCCATTTATGTGGTATTGAATTATTTATACTATTTATCCAAATATGCGGAACGCGCCTGTCAGTCTCTTGCCTGCCCTCCGACGATGTCGAGAAGTTCGGTAGTGATACCAGCCTGACGCAGTTTGTTGTATTCGAGTTGAAGTTGTTCGAGCAGTTTCTGGGCGTTGTCGTTGGCACTCTGCATGGCCATGACACGTGCGGCCTGTTCGGAGGCACGGTTTTCGGCAAAAGCGGTCTGCATACGCGACAGCAGATACATAGGGAGGACGGCTGCGAAAATTGAATGCGCATCCGGCTCGAATATGCAGGGGCGACCGGCACCGGCACCTTCGGCGAGTCCGGCCGTAGAAACGGGAAGATAGTCTTCGACGGTATATCGCTGGCGTCCTGCCGAATGATAGTGCATGTATACGAGCTGAACGCTGTCGTATGTGCCGTCGAGGAATGCTTCTTCGAGCCTCTGCGAAAAGTTTTTGACAGTTTCGCCGTCGCTTTTCGAGTTTATGCCGTCGATAAGGGAAAGAGTGATGGCAGGGTCTGAAGCAATGCGGGCGAAGGCCTTGGCCATTTTCTTTCCGACAGGCATTATGTCGAAGTGTATGTCGTCGCCATATTTATGGCGCAGTCCTGCGATTGTCTCGAGGACGCCTTTGAATATATTGACATTGTATGCGCCGCAAAGACCGTCGTCGCTGCCGAGAACGACAAGAGCGACTTTCCGGACGCTCCGCCTGGGCTGCGCCAGAGGCGAGCTCACAGGCGCGTCGGAGGAGAGAAGGCTGGCTATGATCGTGCGGACGCAATCCCCGAAGGGAACGAGCCGGCGCAGCACGCCTTCGGCCTTATGCATTTTGGCCGAAGAAATCATTTTCATCGCACCCGTAATCTTCTCGGAAGAAGCGACCGAGCCGATGCGGCCTTTGAGTTCGCGTAATGTTGCCATCGTGATCTATTTAAAAGCGTGCACCGACTTCCTGAGCCGCGGTTTTGAGTTTATCGGAAACCTCGTCGGTCATCTTGCCCTGGGCGAGAAGCGCAAGGACGTCGTCGGCATATTTCGCATGTAGCAGCTGGAGGAACTGCTTTTCGAAATCGGCCACTTTTTCGACGGGGACATTGGCGAGGAGGCCGTTGACACCGCAGAATATGATGGCGATCTCTTCTTCGACAGGCATGGGATGATACTGCGGCTGGATAAGGAGGCGTTCATTCTTGCGACCTTTGTCGATGACACGGGCGGTGACGGCGTCGATGTCGCCGCCGAATTTGGTGAACGATTCGAGCTCGCGGAACTGAGCCTGGTCGATCTTAAGTGTGCCGGCAACTTTCTTCATTGCCTTAACCTGAGCGGAACCGCCGACACGCGACACGGATATACCCACGTTGATGGCAGGACGGATACCACGGTTGAAGAGGGCTGTCTCGAGGAAGATCTGACCGTCGGTGATGGAGATGACGTTAGTAGGAATGTATGCGGAAACGTCGCCGGCCTGAGTCTCGATGATAGGGAGGGCCGTGAGAGAACCGCCGGCCTTCACGAGTGGTCTGAGGACTTCGGGAAGGTCGTTCATCTGAGAGGCAACTTCCTGATTGTCGATAATCTTGGCAGCGCGCTCGAGCAGACGTGAATGGAGATAGAAGATATCGCCGGGGTATGCCTCGCGTCCGGAGGGACGCTTGAGGATGAGGGAAACCTCGCGGTAAGCGACGGCCTGCTTGGAGAGGTCGTCGTAGACGATGAGAGCGTCGCGGCCGGTATCGCGGAAGTATTCGCCGATGGCTACGCCGGCGAATGGAGCGAGATAGCGCATTGCAGCCGATTCGGAAGCGGTGGCAGCGACGACAACGGTATAGTCGAGAGCGCCGTGCTGACGAAGAGCCTCGACAGCAGCGGCGATAGATGAAGCTTTCTGCCCTATCGCAACATAAATGCAATATACGGGTTTGCCTTCTTCAAAGCCTTTGCGCTGGTTTATGATGGTGTCGATGGCGATTGCCGTCTTGCCGATCTGACGGTCGCCGATAATAAGCTCGCGCTGTCCGCGGCCTATAGGCACCATAGAGTCGATAGCCTTGAGACCTGTCTGGAGGGGCTGTGTAACGGGCTGACGATAGATAACGCCGGGAGCCTTGCGCTCGAGAGGCAGACGGATGAGGTCGCCACTGACAGGGCCGCGTCCGTCGATTGGCTCGCCGAGGATGTTTACGACACGTCCCAGCAAGCCTTCGCCTACGGGAATGGAGGCGATTTCGCCTGTGCGGCGCACGGTCATGTTCTCGGTCACTTTATTGACTTCGTTGAGCAGAATGACGCCGACGTTGCTTTCCTCAAGGTTGAGAGCGACACCTTTCACGCCGTTTTCAAACTCCACAAGCTCGTTGGCGCCCACATTGTCGAGACCATAGACATGAGCCACACCGTCGCCCACTTCGAGGACTGTGCCCACCTCTTCGAACGCGATTTTGGAGTTGACGTTTTCGAGTTGTTGCTTTAATACTTGGGATATTTCGCTTGGATTAATCATTTTATGCGAAGGTCTTGCGTGGTATTGAAATTAATATCTTGGAGGGAGGAAAAATCAATTGACAAGGCTCAGGCGGAGCCGTTTCAGCTCGTTGCTCACGGATGCGTCGAGACGCTCGGAGTTTACGGTGACCGTGAATCCGCCTATGAGCGAAGGATCTACGCTGTATTCATATTCCATTGTACCATGGCCGATGTGAGCCGCGATAACCGCCTCAAGGCGTTTTTTCTCGGCGTCGCCGAGGGGAGCGGCGCTTACGACAGCGACACGGTATATGGAATGCTTGGTACGATACAGACTGATGTATGCGAGAGCGACAGCACGGGCGATGTCGAAACGCTTGTTGCGCCCGAGAAGGCTCACAAAATCGACGTATGTGGCGTCGGCACCGTCGGTATCGGCGCCATATACGGCGTTAACGAGCAATGAGGCCTTGTCGCTTCCGGCCACAAAAGGATTAGCCAGAGTAGGCGCAAGCGCCGGCTGAGCGGTAAAAGCTGCGGCGAGCGCCTGCATGGCATCATACAGTTTCTCGTTATCGTGCCGCTCTTCTCCGACTTCATAGAGCGCTTTGGCGTATCTGCGTGGTATAAGGCCTTGATCCATCTGTATCAGTTTTTCTTTTCAATCTCGTCGAGCAAAGAGTCGACCAACTGGTTCTGGGCGTTGTCCTCTTCCATCTGCCGGTGCATTATTT
Organism: uncultured Porphyromonadaceae bacterium; assembly: GCA_905202215.1. Classification (GTDB taxonomy): domain Bacteria; phylum Bacteroidota; class Bacteroidia; order Bacteroidales; family Muribaculaceae; genus CAG-873. The sequence continues at coordinate 18,719 of CAJKRG010000017.1, read as the reverse complement.
TTCCGGCAATGGCAAGGGCGAATTCGCTCACTTGGTTTCGGAACTGCTGCTGTGCCTCTTTCTGCTGCTGCTGGATCTGGATTTTTGCATTGTCCATGACCTTCTGAGCCTCAACCTGGGCAGCCTGACGGGCCTGCTCGATGATCTGCGTCTTCATTTTGTCGGCATCGCGGAGGATGTCGGCCTGCTGACGGCGCGCCTCATTGAGATAAGTCTCGGCTTCCTTACGGGCATTATCGAGCTGTTCTTTGGCGTTCTGCGCGTATTCAACACCCTTGTCGATGAGTTCGGCCCGGCTGTCGACGGTTTTCAGGATGACGGGCCAAGCGAATTTCCAGAGTACCAGGAAAAGCACTCCGAAAGCCACGAACATCCAGAAAATCAAGCCGAAATCAGGCGTGAATAGTTCCATTTACAAGGATTGAGCAGAAGATTAGACGAAGAGAGCGAGAACGCAGACAATAACGGCGAATAGAGCCACACCTTCGACGAGGGCGGCGATCACGATCATGTTGCTTCGGATGTCGCCTGCGGCCTCGGGCTGACGGGCGATAGCTTCCATTGCTGCGGCGCCGATTTTACCGATACCGATACCTGCGCCGATTGCTGCGATTGCCGCGCCGATGCTGGCGCCCAGACCCGTGAGGGAAAGTTCTGCTAAAAGACCAAACATAGTTTTTAAGTTTTTGAGTGTATTAAATATTTTTTGAATTATCGATTATTTAGCGTCGACAGGCCCCTGGGCCAGCTCGGCCTCGAGAGCAGCGGTGACTTCATGAGCCTCCTTGGTATGTTCATGTTCCTGTGCGAGCGATATGAATATCGTCGAGAGCATTGTGAAGACGTAGGCCTGGATAAAGCTTACCAGAACGTCGATGAGAAGCATGAATATGGAGAAGATAAGCGACACGACGGTGGCACCTCCGCCAGCGACGGGACTGACGGCGCTGAAGATGAAGATGAGGAGTGTGAGGGTGATGACTATCATATGGCCGCCCATCATGTTGGCGAAAAGGCGGACAGTGAGTGCGGCGGGTTTGGTGAACATGCCGAATACCTCTATGACCTGCATGATGGGTATCGGACACTTAAGCCATACGGGAACCTCGGGCCAGAAGATCTCTTTCCAGTAGTGTTTGTTGGCCATCAGGTTTGTGACCAGGAATGTGATTACCGAAAGGACGAGTGTGACGGCGATATTGCCGGTGAGATTCGCACCGCCGGGGAATATCACGATCAGACCGAGGAGGTTCATCGCAAGAATGAAGAAAAAGACGGTGACAAGATATGGCGCGAACTTACGGGCCTGAGGGCCGAGAGTGGGCTTTACGACACCGTCGTAGATGAAGGTGACGAGAGCTTCGATCGCACCGAGGCCTTTACGGGGCGCCTTGAAGCGGTTCTTGCGGTGGAAAGCGGCAAGCCACAGGAGCAGACCGGCCACGAGCAGAACCGAGACGAAGAGGGCCGCGACATTTTTTGTAATAGAAATGTCGACAGGACGGATTTCCTTGCCGTCGACCAGCTCCACGACCTTACCTTCGTGCGGACTTCCGTAAGGAGCCAGACAAAAGAGAGTGCCGTTGTCGTTGTAGACGTCGCCGCCTGTGATATGGGCGGACGAGAAGCAGTGGAAACCGTTGGTGCCGTATACGATTATGGGCAGGGGAATACGGTGATGATGGTCGAAAGGTACTTCCCAACCATATGCGTCGCCAAGGTGCTCGAAAATGATTTCCTTGGGGTTCAGTTTCTCGTGCGCGGAGCTGTCAGGGGCAGCAGTGCCGTCAGAGGCGGCAAAGAGCGAGAAAGCACCGAGCAGGAAAACCGTCAATATTGTATACAGGCGCTTCATAAGCTATCAATAGACACAAACAGACACTACATTATTGTCGATATCGGCTATACCGCCAGTTATATCGGCGATTCCTTCAGCTCCGGCGGCATCGACATAGCGCACCTTGCCTGCGGCGAGGGTGGAAAGAAGTGTGGCGTGATTCCGCAACACGGTGAATTCGCCCATAGTGCCGGGAAGAGTCACAGATGTGACTTCTCCGTCGAATACTACTTCCTGAGCCGAGATTATCTTTAGTGTCATGTTTACAAGCTGTCGTTAAATTATTGTACTTCTGCGAGGAGGCGTTTGCCTTTTTCGATGGCGTCGTCGATGGTGCCGACGTTGAGGAAAGCCTGCTCGGGATATTCATCGACTTCTCCGTTGAGAATCATCTTGAATCCGCGGATAGTCTCGCTCAGAGGCACGAGTACGCCCTTGAGACCGGTAAACTGCTCGGCCACATGGAAGGGCTGCGAGAGGAATCGCTGGGCACGACGAGCACGGTGAACCACCAGCTTGTCGTCGTCGGAGAGCTCGTCGACACCAAGGATGGCTATGATGTCCTGAAGCTCGTTGTATTTCTGGAGGAGCTGCTTCACAGCCTGAGCGGTATTGTAGTGATCCTCTCCCACGATATTTGGGTCAAGAATACGTGATGTCGATTCGAGGGGATCAACGGCGGGATAGATACCGAGCTCGGTGATCTTACGGTTGAGCACGGTGGTTGCGTCGAGGAAGCTGAATGTAGTCGCAGGCGCGGGGTCGGTCAAGTCGTCGGCAGGCACATAGATAGCCTGCACGGATGTGATCGAACCGTTCTTTGTAGATGTGATTCGCTCCTGAAGGGCACCCATTTCGGAGGCCAGAGTCGGCTGGTAACCTACAGCTGAAGGCATACGGCCGAGAAGCGCCGAAACCTCGGAACCGGCCTGAGTGAAGCGAAAGATGTTGTCGATGAAAAGAAGGACGTCCTTGCCGCCGGCACCCTGATCGCGGAACTGTTCGGCCACCGTGAGGCCCGAAAGGGCTACGCGGAGACGTGCACCCGGCGGCTCGTTCATCTGACCGAAAACGAGCGTTGCCTGCGACTGAGCGAGCTGCTCCTTGTCGACATCGGCAAGGTTCCATTCACCTTTTTCTAGTCCTTCCTTGAATTTGTCGCCGTATTTCATGACACCGCTCTCGATCATCTCTCGGAGGAGGTCGTTGCCCTCACGGGTACGCTCGCCCACACCGGTGAATACAGAGAATCCGTCGTGACCTTTGGCGATATTGTTTATAAGCTCCATAATGAGCACGGTCTTTCCAACACCTGCACCACCGAAGAGACCGATCTTACCGCCTTTGCTGTACGGTTCGAGAAGGTCGATGACCTTTATACCGGTAGTGAGGATCTCAGTTCCGATGGTGAGGTCTTCGAATTCGGGCGCGGGCTGGTGGATAGAGCGCAGGTTGTCGCGGTTCAGTTCGGGCAGCTTGTCGATAGCCTGTCCGATAACGTTAAGAAGACGACCCTTGATCTGCTCTCCGGTGGGAACGGATATGGGACGATCGAGGTTTTTCACCTCGAGACCGCGGCGGAGGCCGTCGGTACTTTCCATTGCCACACAGCGGACGGTATCCTCACCGATATGCTGCTCCACTTCGAGAATCAGCTCGGTGCCGTCGGGACGGTCGATTTTGAGAGCCGTGTAAATCGGCGGAATGATGTTGTCGTCGCCTTCGAAGATGACGTCGACCACCGGGCCAATCACCTGGGCAATCTTGCCTATTTTGTCGCTCATTTAATTATATGGAGTTTATTGGTTTTAGACTTGGGATTAGAAATGCCATCCGAAGACGATGACGAGAACCATCAGCACGAGATTGACGAGATTGATGGGAAGGAGATATTTCCATTCGAGCGCCAGCAGCTGGTCGATACGGAGACGGGGGAATGTCCACTTGAACCAGATGATGATGAACGAGAGAACGAAAGCTTTGCCAAGGAACCAAACGACAGACGGGATATAGTCCATGATATGGTTGAAAGCTTCCCAGCCGGGGATATGGAGAGGCATCCATCCACCGAAGAAGAGGAGCGAAGCCACACCCGAGACAATGAAGAGGTTGAGGTATTCGGCAAGGTAGAAGAAACCGAAGTGAATACCGGAATATTCGGTATGATAACCGGCGGTAAGCTCGCTCTCAGCCTCGGGAAGGTCGAACGGGCCACGGTTTGTCTCGGCCGTACCGGCTATCATATATATCACAAATGCGATGATAGCGGGAATATGACCTTTGAAGATAAACCACAGATCGGACTGGGCCTCGACAATTCCGCCTACCGACATTGTGCCGGCGAGACACACGATGGTGATGACCGACAGGCCGATAGAGAGCTCGTAGCTGACCATCTGGGCGCCCGAACGGAGCGAACCGATGAGTGTGAACTTGTTGTTACTCGACCATCCTGCGAGGAGGATACCGAGGACACCGATGCTCGACACGGCGATTAGGAAGAAGATGCCGATATTGAAGTCGATGACCTGCAGACCGTTGCCCCAAGGAAGGACGGCGAAAGCAAGCATAGATGCGAGAATCACCAGATAGGGGGCAAGAGCGAAGAGGAATCGGTCGATATGGTTGAGGTGAATGATTTCTTTGATGAGCATCTTGAACATATCGGCGAAGCTCTGCAGAAGACCCATGGGGCCGACACGGTTGGGGCCAAGGCGGCACTGGAATGCGGCGCAGAGTTTACGCTCGTAGTATATGTAGAAGAGCGCGAGCAAGGCATAGACAAGCAGAAGGCCTACACCGATCAGAAGACATTCGACCGTAGTGGTGAGCCAGCCCGGCATGAAGGAGCTCAGGAAGCTGTGGATCCACTCGGTGATTACTGACAAATCTTGCATATTGCGGATGTGATATTACTGATTGGCTTGTGATTCGAGTAGTTTAACGGTCGATATCGGGAACGATATAGTCGAGAGAACCGCCGATGGTGATAAGGTCGGCAATTTTCGCGCCACGGGTAAGATGATCGACAACGGCAGCGGCCGGCAGACATGGAGGCGCGATCTTGAGACGATAGGGCTTTGTAGATCCGTCGCTCTCGAGATAGAGACCAAAAGCGCCGCGACAGCCTTCGGTGAGCTGGAACCAGCTTCCTACGGGAAGTTTGAGCACCTTGGGCACCTTGACACAATATTCGCCTTCCGGAATATTGTCGACGAGCTGCTCAAGAATATGTGCAGACTGCTCTATTTCCTCGAGGCGGCACTTGAAACGGGCCATCGAGTCGCCTTCTTCGGCCACGATTTCCTTGAAGTCGAGTTCGGGATAGATGCTGTAGGGCTGAAGTTTACGCATATCGCAAGCCCAGCCTGAGGCACGGCCCGAGGGGCCAGTGATGGCATAGGCTATAGCGTCTTCGCGGGAAAGGACACCTACGCCTTCGAGACGGTTGCGGGCGATGACGTTTCCGGTGAAAATCTCGTTGTATTCCTTGATGTTTTTAGGGATAACAGCAAGAAGAGCCTTGACATCGGCAACAAAGTCTTTGTCGAGATCGGCCATAACGCCGCCAATGCAATCATAGTTGAATGTCATGCGGGCGCCGCAGGTCTTTTCCATTATGTCGAGTATTTGCTCGCGGACACGGAGAGTGTAGAAAAGCATTGTCGTGGCACCGAGGTCCATGCAGTATGTGCCGATGAAGAGACAGTGCGATGCGATACGCGAAAGTTCATCCATCATCACGCGGATGACCTGAGCCCTACGCGAGATTTCGATTCCGGCCGCCTTCTCGATGAGCATGCAGAGCGCATGGTGGTAATTATGGGCGGAGAAATAGTCGAGACGATCCATGAAGTGCAGAGTCTGCGGATAAGTGAGATTCTCGCAGAGTTTCTCGACACCACGATGGATATAGCCCATGTATACGTCGATTTTCTTGACGGTCTCGCCGTCGACGGCGGTGCGGAAACGGAGCACACCGTGTGTTGCGGGGTGCTGCGGGCCGATATTTACGACGAAGTCTTCTTTTTCGAAGACGCGGACTTCGTTCTTGACGACATTACCGTCGGCATCTTCGGTGTAGACATCGGTAAAGTCGGACTGACGCTCGTTTTCGGTGCTTACGGGGTTGAGTTCGGGATTCTCGTCATAGTCTTTTCTCAGGGGATAGCCGACCCAGTCGATGCTGAGGAACAGACGTCGCATGTCGGGATTGCCGAGGAAGATGATTCCGAAGAAATCGTAGACCTCACGCTCGTAGAGCGTAGCCACTTTCCAGACGTCGGCGACAGATGTGATGAGAGGTTTCTCGCGGTCGCCTCTGGCTATCACTTTCACACCGACGATGGTGTCGAAAGCCGTCGACATGAGATAGTAGATACAGCCGAGATTTTCTTTCCAGTCCATACCCACGATCGTGACGAGGTAATCCATCTTCAATTCCTCGCTGTCACGGAGCTTCAGAGCGGTTTCATGCCATTTCTCTTCGGCTACGGTGAGCACAGGTATATTATCTCCCTCGACAGGGACGCCGGGGAAAATCTTATTAATAGTTTCTGTGATATTTGCCATAATGGTGAAGAATTGGTGGGGATCAGTCCTCGACGCCCTCTACGGGGTGGGCAGCAAGGAATTCAGCCTGCTTTTCCTGACGGTTAACACCGCCAAAGAAGCGTTCAACCTTTATTTTACGGGAAAGCTGCATGATGCCGTATATCATAGCCTCGGGACGGGGGGGACAACCGGGCACGAAGACGTCGACGGGCACGATATCCTCAATGCCTTTGGCTACGTGATAGCTCTTGCGGAAGGGGCCGCCGGAGATGGCGCAACTGCCGCAGGCGATGACATATTTCGGCTCGGCAAGCTGGTCGTAGAGACGGCGGAATACGGGCACCATACGGTTTACAATGGTACCGGCCACCATCATGAAGTCGGCCTGACGTGGCGACGAACGAGCCACTTCCCAACCGAAACGCGCCATATCGAAGCGTGCCGCGCCGAGCGAAACGAATTCGATGCCGCAGCAGCTTGTGGCAAAAGTAAGAGGCCATATCGAGTTGGAGCGGCCCCAGTTGATGAGCTTGTCGAGAGAACCGACGATAACGTTAGTACCGCTTTCCTGAAGCTGCTTTACGAGACCTTCGATATATTCATTATCTTTCCATGCGTCGTAGGGCATGCTTTTTGTGGTCACTTCCATTCGAGCGCTCCTTTCCGCCAGGCATAAACCAGACCCAGCACTAAAATACCGAAAAATACGGCAATGCTCAGCAAGCCGTTGACACCGAGTTCACGCATACGCACGGCCCAAGGGAAGAGGAATACCGTCTCGACGTCGAACATAAGAAAAAGGATAGCGAAAAGGTAGTAACCAACCTTAAACTGCGACATACTTTCGCCTCGTGTCGGGATGCCACATTCGTAGGCTTCGCCCTTCTGAGGGTTGAATGAGCGCGGGGATATGAGTTTTGCAATCCACAAGGCGAGGCCCACGAGAGCCACGCCTGTGAGAAGGGCCGTGATGGCGAGCACCCCGTTGTTCTCAATTCCAAAGATGGCTGATGATATCATATTTTTTTGTTATATGTATTTTTCTTCGGTCTTTAAAAGGTTGCGACTCAGCCCGGGAGAGGAACAAGGCAAGCCGAAGCTCGGATAATCGGCGGACACGTCCGGACACAATAAAGGGCATGGAGTCTCCGCTTTTGCGTGCAAAGATACGCTTTTTGTTTTAATTAACACTACCCTCTCCATAAAAATCTTTTGTCGAAATGTCGACGAAAGGTACATAAACTACCCGGAAAGAAAAAAGCTCCGCCCGGTATTGGGGCGGAGCCGACGATTATTTGGAGAAATCGTATTTGCAGTCTATGTTCACGGTGAAATCGAGAGGCATGGTCTCGGGTGTGCACTGGAATGTGGCAACAAAACCGGTCGAGAAATCATAATATCCGGAGAGATTCTTGATCGTAAAGCCGGGGAAAGGAGTATCGCCGATCTTGGGCACAATCGACTCGATATTAAAATTAGCGCTGGAGCCAGATACGGTGAACGGCACTTTCTCGAGAAGAATATTCATAGCTGGCATCTGCTCGACAAAACGGCAATTCTTCATGAGGATATTGACTGTGCGTGCCTCAGGTTCGAAACCGAACACATAGTCGACAGCGGTAGTCTCATATTTTCCGGAAGCCCATGTTGAGGTGGTGGTGCCGAACTGATACTGTTTAGAAGCGGCCGAAAGCACAGAATATTTGGCATCCACTATATATCGCGCATAGAAACCCGGCAGACGCATTTCAGCTGTCACACGGTCGCAGATGCGGATATCGACCGACGACAGCTGTAAGGTTGCGTCAGGAGCCTGAGCCTCGAGGGACGATGCCGAAAGCTCGATCCAACCTTCTTTATTTATAGAGAACTTCATATCCGAAAGTTTTACTGAAGAATACGATTTGCCGTCAGGCAACTTCATATCGTTGATAGTAACGTCGGCTGTTCCCTTGGTGTAGTTGAGCTTGATTTCGTATGACAGGCCTGTAAAGCCGGAAGGCTGCCGGTCGGCAAGATTTTCGACATATGCGAAACAGTTCATGATTGTTTCGGAACGTGTGGTGTCGTCATCGCCGCCAATACATGAGGACAGGCCCATAGCGAGAACCGCAGCGGCAAAGATTACTTTAAAAGTCTTGAACATTTTTTTAGATGAGTGTTTAATAATGGCTGTTAAAACACAGATTGGTAAATTCTCATTTGAATCATTCATTCTCAAGAGGTGGCATAGTGGCCATGCAATCGCGAAACGACGGATGTGCCGACAAAAAAGCCAAGGCAATATAAATGCTCTCCCGCAGGTCTGAATAATGGAGAACAAAAGTACGAATAAAGCGCCTATTAACCAAGAAAAACGGGCATGTGCATATTTTTTAAACAAAAATTTGCACAATTCAAGCTTTGTTATTACTTTTGCAACGGAAAAGGGAAGTAGCTCCGCACCGGAACCAACCCCGGCTCCAATTCTTTCATAAGATATATGTTTTTATAGATTGTAGATTATTAGAGGGCTCTGTCGCGAGATACAGCCCTTTTTCTTTTGGTCTTCATCGGTCAAACCAAAATGGAAAGATATGCGTTGTAAGAGTATAAACAACCAGCTATCTGTGAGATGAAGAATTTAGCCAACAGTCTTTTCCACATCGTAAGCATCGATGAACGCGCCCCACGCTGCGGCGGCCTGCTGGTTGCCGAGCCTTTTCTGAAGGAATCGTACTTCAACCACGGGGTTGTGTCGATAATAGACTATGCCCCGGAGGAAGGCGCCACAGGGGTAGTGATGAACAACCGAACCGAATATATGCTTTCCGAACTGCTCGACGGAGTGTCGAAAGAGGCGGATCAGCCGGTATACTGCGGCGGCCCGCTCGGACTTGACAGACTATACTTCATACACACTCTCGGACCCGAAGTGATACCCGACGGGCGCCCGTACAGCAACGGCCTGTATGTCGGAGGAGATTTTGATGCTGTGCTGGAATATGTGAACAGCGGCTATCCGGCCGAAGGCAATCTGCGTTTTTTCATAGGATACAGCAGCTGGTGCCCGGGGCAGCTTGAACAGGAGATACGTGAAGGTACCTGGGCGCAGGCGCCTTCGCCGCGATCGCCCGAAGAGTTACTGAACGGCAACGCCGATCCGTACTGGCACAGGAATGTGCGTTCACTCGGAGAAGCCTACCGACCGTGGCTATTGCTGCCTCGCTATCCGTCGTATAATTAGAGGGTGGCCGAACGATTTTTTTGACAGGAATACAGAAAAAACATTATCTTTGCGGAAACTAAAATAAAATCAGGTTATGAATGTAGATTTCATTACGGCAATCAAGATGTTCTTCGCGAACTATGCCAACTTCAAGGGCCGTTCCACCCGTGCCGAATACTGGTGGGTGGTGCTGTTCATGTTTCTCGTATCGTGCGTACTCGGCATGTTCGGCACATTCGGCAACTATATCAACTACGCATTCACCCTCGCCTGCCTGATACCGAGCCTCGCCCTCGGCACACGCCGCCTCCATGACATAGGCAAGAGCGGATGGTGGCTGGCCATATTCTATATAATAATGGCTGCATGTGCCGTATGGATAATCACTGTCTTCGCACAGAATGCACCCGGCCTTCTCACAGGCGATGTCACCGCTGCCGCCGAGCTGCAGAGCAACATCCAGTCGATCGCAGCCAATCTGATATTCCCCTATATTCTTCTGTTCATATTCGCAATCTGGTGGATTGTGCTGATGTGCAAGAAGAGCGCCCCCGACAACCAGTACGGGCCGAACCCTTACGGCGAATAATGCGACTCACAAGGTTGACAGCCATAGCCCTGGCAGCATTGACGCTTCCGGGGCTTTCGTCGTGCCGGAGCGGCAACAGCGAAGACAGCTTTGAAGCAGGGAGCGACACCCCCGACACACTTACCCACCATGCACGCTATCTCAATCTGGTGGACTACGGAAACGGACAACGGCTGGCTGAAATAGCCAATCCGTGGGAGCCGGACAAGACACTGGCGCGCTATCTGCTCGTAGACCGCGACTCGACGATGCCCGACGATATTCCAGCCGGCATGACCGTGATCCGGACTCCCGTACGCCGGGCTGCAGTCTTTTCGGCAGTCCACACATCGGCGATGGAAGAACTCGGCGCGATAGGCTCGCTGGCCGCCGTTGCCGATGCCCCGTTTTTCCCGAAAGGAGACACCGTCGGCGTAATGCTGTCGAAGAAAGAGGTAGCTGATGTCGGGACAGCCGATTCGCCGTCGGTCGAGCGCATGGCTGCCGCCGGTATAGAGGCAGTGCTGCGTGCTCCGATGCAAACCATGGCTTCGGGCAAGTTCCCGCCCGGAATGGCAGCCGTGGAAATGGCCGACTATCTGGAGACCACTCCTATAGCGAGGGCCGAATGGCTGCTTCTTCTCGGCGAACTTTTCGGAGAAAAAGAGAAAGCCGACAGTATTTTCACCAAAGTGATAGAGGATTATTCCGACCTCATGCTGAAAGTGAAACTCGCAAACGAGCCCGCTCCTAAAGTACTTACCGAAACGGAGTATAACGGAGTATGGTATGTTGCGGCAGGCGACAGCTATCAGGCGACAATGCTGGCAGACGCAGGCGCAGCCTATCCCTGGGCCACAAACGAAGGCACCGGTTCGCTCGCCCTTTCGCTCGAAAACGTGGCCGAAGCCGCGATTGATGCCGATCTGTGGCTGGTACGTTCCTTCGGCTATGAGACCACTCCGGCCTCCCTAAAAGCCATGAATCCGCGCTACACGGCATTCAAGGCATGGAAAAACGGCGACATATACAGCTGCAACTCGGCGGAAAGGCTCATTTTCAACGATATGGCATTTCATCCGGAAAAAATACTTGCAGATTATGTGGCTATTTTTCACCCGAACCTCATGCCGGGCTATGAACTGAAATACTTCAAGAGGACAGGCCAATGACACGCCGCAGCCGCATATCGCTAAGCATTCTCGCACTTGCACTCCCGATTTTTTTCGGCGCCGGCCTTTTTGCAGGCGGCGTGGGGCTTGATGCGGGTGAAATCATGGCAGCCCTATGCGGCAAAGCCGAGTCTACCGTGAATTTCATAGTGCTTGACACACGCATACCGGCCCTGACCACGGCTATGGCGGCAAGCGCGGCACTTGCCGTAGCCGGTCTTCTGATGCAGACGTGTTTCAACAATCCTCTTGCCGGCCCGTCGATAATGGGCATCTCCACGGGTGCGAGTCTCGGCGTAGCCGTCGTACTCCTCGCTCTGGGAGGCCTGCTTGGCTTCTGGGGACGCCTCGCCGTAATCACGGGGGCATTTGCCGGCGCGGGCGCCGTGCTGGCCATATTGTTGTTTTTTTCAAGTTTCGTGCGATCAGCCGACATTCTTCTGATCATAGGTATACTTATCGGATATCTTTCGTCATCCGCCATTTCGCTCCTCAATTATTTCGCGACAGAAAACTCCGTTCACAGTTTCGTGATGTGGGGCATGGGAACATTCGCAGGCGTGGGGCCTGAAAGCCTGCCGCTGTTCAGTGCGCTTTCGCTGCTGCTGATATGCATGTGTATTCCATACTGCAAAAGTCTGAACGCCATGCTGCTCGGTTCACGTTATGCCGAAAGTTCCGGAGTGGATATGAAGCGTACACGCTCTGCCCTACTCGCCATCTCAGGCGCACTCACAGCTGTAGTAACGGCCTGGTGCGGTCCTATAGGATTTATCGGACTTGTAGTTCCACACATCGCACGCATGATGTGCGGAACCGCCAACCACAAAATACTCCTGCCGGCCACCGCGCTCGCCGGAGGCGCGCTCGGACTCATCTGTCAGATCGCGTCGGTCGCGCCGTCGCTCGTCACAGGTACAATACTGCCTATCAACGCCATCACGCCGCTGATAGGTGTTCCCATTATCATATATGTGCTGCTGAACAGGCACAGGCTTGTCTATTTTTCATGACGGTTCTCGAGACACATAATCTCAATGTCGGATACGGGCGTCGGACTGTACTTTCAGATGTGAATGTGAGAGTACCGGAAGGTTCTTTCACAGCACTTATAGGAGCCAACGGAAGCGGCAAATCGACTCTATTGCGTACGCTAAGCGGCACGCAGGCTGCACTGGGAGGTTCCATATGGCTAAATGGCAACGAGCTGAGCCATATGCGCCGTTCCAATCTGGCCAAAAGCCTCGCCATGGTGCTTACCGACCGTTCGGGTGGAGGTGGATTAAGCGTCGGAGAAACGGTTGAGATAGGACGGCACCCCTATACAGGCCTGTTGGGACGCCTTACCGAAGAAGACCGCAGGATCGTAGACCGGTCGCTTGAAGCAGTCGGCATGTACGGCATGAAAAAAAGACTTCTGGGCACACTCAGCGACGGCGAACGGCAGAAAGTGATGATTGCCCGCGCCCTGGCACAGGATACTCCCCTCATAATACTCGACGAGCCTACGGCATTTCTCGATGTGGCAGGCCGCATAGAGATCACGGCATTATTGCGCCGTCTGGCCGATTCGGGAAAAGCCATCGTGCTCTCGACCCACGATGTATCTTCCGCGATAGCTTCGGCCGACATGCTGTGGATAGTCGACAAAAGGGAGGGACGCCTTCATGCCTCGGAGCGCGACAAAGCGATTGAGGCCGGGTATCTCGACAACGCCTTTCCCGGATTACATTTCGACAAAACTTCATATTCCTTCACTCTGTGACCGACATAATCGACATAATCAACGACTTCCTGTGGTCATATGTACTTGTGGCCGTACTCCTCGGCGCCGGACTTTATTTCACGCTGAGACTGCGAGGCGTACAATTCACCATGATCGGTGAAATGTTCCGGCTTCTCATACGCTCGGGCGGGAAATACGATGCCTCCGGCAGCGCAGGCGCGCCGACAAAACGGATAAGCTCGTTCCAGGCGTTCGCAGTATCGCTTGCCAGCCGCGTAGGTACAGGAAATGTGGCGGGAGTAGCCATAGCGATCGCACTCGGCGGTCCCGGGGCGGTATTCTGGATGTGGGTCGTGGCGTTTTTAGGCTCAGCCAATGCTTTTGTGGAATCGACGCTCGCACAACTCTTTAAAATAAAAGGCGAGCATTCTTTCCGCGGCGGCCCGGCATATTATATACAGAAAGGACTCGGCAAACGGTGGTATGCCCGCACTTTCGCCATACTTATCACGATCACCTTCGCTCTTGCGTTCAATTCGGTACAGTCCAACACCATAGCCATAGCGCTGCACAACAGTTTCGGTATAAACAACATGATGACCGGAGCCGTTCTCACAGTGCTCACCCTGGCCGTGATCTGGGGGGGCATACAGCGTATAGCAAAATTAAACGAGATTGTCGTGCCGGCAATGGCCGTCTTCTATCTTCTGCTCGCTCTCTATGTGGTAGCGGTGAGAATCAGCCATTTTCCACATGTGATGGGACTTATTCTGGAAAACGCATTCGGAATCAACCAGATAGCCGGAGGCGGAATCGGGATGGCAATGATAATGGGTGTGAAACGTGGCCTCTTCAGCAATGAAGCCGGCGAAGGCTCGACACCCAATGCCGCAGCGACCGCGGATGTTTCACACCCGGTAAAACAAGGACTGATACAGACCCTCGGGGTGTATACCGACACACTTCTGGTATGCACGGCGACAGCTTTCATAATTCTTTGCAGCGGCGTTTTCGACAACGGACTGACTGGCATAGAACTTACTCAGGCAGCCCTGTCCAATGAGGTCGGAACAGCCGCGACTGTTTTCGTAGCTATAGCAATCGTACTGTTCGGTTTCACAAGCATTGTGGCAAATTACTATTACGGTGAGACAAACACCGACTTCATAGGGCGGTGCAGAGGATCGCACACGATATTAAGACTTCTTTCGGCCGCAATGGTTGCAGTCGGGTCGGTAGCCTCTCTAAGCCTGGTATGGGCTTTGGCTGATATAACTATGGCTCTGATGACACTATGCAACATAGTAGCGATTGTGCTTCTCGGACGATACGCAATAAAATGCCTTGACGACTACCGGAGCCAACGCCGCAAAGGCATTGACCCGGTTTATCATAAAAATACAATTCCCGAAATATCAGAAAAAACAGAATGCTGGTGAAATTCAAGATACTACCGCTATTATTGGCGTTATGCGCCACTCTTACTCTTCCTGCATCCGCGCCAAAGCGCGAATTCCGCGGAGCATGGCTTCATACCGTGTATCAGAGCCAATATAAAAACATGGGTACTGAAAAATGCAAGGCTTATCTGCGGTCGCAACTCGACAGTCTGCAGATGATGGGCGTAAATGCGGTCCTGTTTCAGGTCAGACCGCAATCGGATGCCTTCTATGACAGCCGGCACGAGCCGTGGAGCCGATTTCTGACCGACGACGGCAAAGCACCGTCGCCCTACTGGGATCCTCTTGAATTCATGGTGAAAGAGACACACGACCGTGGCATGGAACTGCATGCGTGGCTAAATCCATACAGAGTGACCAGCTCGGCCAAACAGACTCTTCCCAAAGGACATATATACCACAAATATCCGAAGCGCTTTGTGCGATACGGCGGTAAGCTGTATTTCAATCCGGCGCTGCCCGAGAACCGGGAGTTTATCTGCAAGGTGGTGGAAGACATCGTATCGCGTTATGATATAGACGCGATCCATTTCGACGATTATTTCTATCCTTACCCTATTGCAGGAAAAGAATTTCCGGATGCAGCCGACTATGCCAAATACGGAAAGGGAATGAAACGGGATGACTGGCGACGAAAAAATGTGGATCTGCTCATCGAGGATGTAAACAGAACTATCAAGAAACTGAAACCCTGGGTACGGTTCGGGATCAGTCCGTTCGGTATATGGCGTAATAAAAAAAGCGATCCGCGCGGCAGCGACACCAATGGTCTTCAGAACTATGATGCTCTGTATGCCGATGTGCTTCTGTGGGAGAAAAACGGCTGGATAGACTATCTGCTTCCACAGCTTTACTGGGAGCTGGATCACAAATCGGCTTCCTACAGGGTACTCGTAGAATGGTGGAACGAGAATGCCGGGAAAAGCCGACATCTCTATATCGGGCAGGACGTCGAACGGACAATGAAAAAGGAAGAACTGGCCGAAAAAATGAAACCCGTACGCGCCCTCAACAATATTTCAGGCAACTGCTGGTGGCCGGGCTATTCGCTCACCAAAAACAGCGGCGGCATCGCCGACTCCCTGTGCGTGAACTATCAGAAGACTATAGCACTGCCTCCGGCGTGCAGCTGGCTCGGCACAACGCAGCCTGCCGCGCCAGGCAATATCGGAGTAGAAAACGACAAGACAATCGTGTGGACCGCAGATATGCCTAAAGGGAAAACAGATGATGCTGTTCGGTTTGCAGTATACCGGTTCGACTCACCGGAGGAAATCGACATAAACCGTGCTGAAAATATAGTAGCGGTGACTCCGAATCTTTTCTATAAGCCGACACAGAGCGGCACGTATGTCGTCACCGCTATCGACCGAGTGAACAATGAATCGGAGGCCTCCATACCGGTTCTTATCAAATAAAGAAATGCCTGCGGTTTCTGTCATCGTGCCCGTATATAACGGCGAGAGATATCTGCGGGAGTGTCTCGACAGTCTACTGGCACAGACACTGGAAGATCTTGAGATAATCGTGGTAGATGACGGAAGCACAGACGGAAGTGCTGAAATCTGCCATGAATATCTGAACCGTGATCCGCGTCGTATCAGATACATGCATATAGCAAATTCGGGACAGTCAGCGGCACGCAATATCGGACTTGACAGTGCCACAGGAAAATATATAGCGTTCTGTGATGCCGATGACACCTATGCACCGCATGCCATGGAGATATTGCTGACCCGAATGAACGACTGCGACGTAGCGTGTGCGGGATTTATATGGCAGAACAAAGCGCCGTCGGGCTGGAACTATAATAATAAGTTTCAGAAATACGATTCGACGACAGCGATAAAAAGATCACTATATCAGAAACAAGCCTTCAATACTTCCTGCTGGGGAAAATTATTCAAGGCAGAACTGTTTGACGGCATAAGATTTGTCAACGGTCTGTACTATGAAGATCTTGAAATAATACCCAGAATTTACGCCCGCTGCAACAGAATAGCGATAACCCGCGACAGACTGTACTTTTATAGAAAAAACGAGACGAGCTTCATAAACACATGGCACCCCCGCAGACTGGACGCAATCCGGGCGACCGAGAAAGTATTCAGTTTCATCGGACAACACCGCCCCGAACTGCTGCCGGCCGCACGCAGCCGACGCTTCAGCGCCTATTTCAATATATTTGTGGAAGCCTCGCGCCACGGCGACAAAGAGCTGGCATCTTCATGCTACTCGATGATCAGCCGGGAACGCATGGCCATACTGAGCGATCCCGAAACGAGGTGGAAAAATAAAGCCGGAGCGCTTGTGTCATATCTGGGAAGAGCTATTTTAGGGATTATATCCACGGTCTGACAGATATTTCAGGAGGATCCGGTTCATGCGACGCCTTTCGCAATCGGCAAACCAGCCCCATTTATTGAAATATCGCGCCATATTCACGATGTGAATCCACAGCATACGGAAATTGCGATAAGAGGCAGCCTTATGCTTATGTACTGCTGAAATCCCGGGCCAATACAAGGTCTTATATCTACGGTGAAGACGACGTGTCAGGTCGATATCCTCCGGATACATAAAAAAACGCGTATCGAACAATCCGGTTTCTCTCAAGGCCTGACAGCGGATGAGCATGAAGCTGCCCTGCACATAGGGAACATTCAAAGCTTCGCTTCTGTCTGCAAACTGAAGGGTATAGCGGCGGTCTCTGCCCCTAAATAAAAATCCGGGAAGAAAACGACGTGCAAATACATCAAGGGGAGTGGGAAGCAGACGGGCCGTGTATTGCTGGCGGCCGTCGGGATATTCCAGACGGGGATGTACCAGGGCGATGTCATCGTGCGAGTCCATCAGTGATACCGCTTTTTCAAGAATGCAAGGTTCAAATTCGACATCACTGTTGAGCACAAGATGATAGTCAACTCCGGCTTCGAGACTGCGTAGCATAGCCTGATTATGACCGGCGCCATAGCCGTCGTTGGAGGACGAAAGATATTCTACAGACGGAATGCCGGCACAGAAATCGCGCATGACACCATCGGCTGCATTATCCACTATATATATAGTATCGACGCACGGACTGTCGAGTGAGCGTAGACAGAGGGACAACTCGTCGATGTCGGTATGATATGTGACGATGGAAACGTTCACGACAGATCGATCTCGATACTTACAGGACAATGATCCGAACCGACAATATCGGAATGTATACGGGCATCGATGAGCCTATCGGCTATCCGCTCCGAAACGACAAAATAATCAATACGCCACCCGACATTTTTCTCCCGCGCGCGTCCGCGATAACTCCACCAACTGTATGCGCCTTTCTCGTCAGGATACAGATAACGGTAAGTATCGACGAAACCGGCCTCAAGAAGACGACTGAAACAAGCACGTTCGCTGTCGGTGAACCCGGCATTGTTGCGGTTTGTCTTGGGATTGGCCAGGTCAATCTCATTATGGGCTACATTCATGTCACCACATATCACAACCGGTTTTCGGGCATCAAGCGTTTTGACGAAAAGCAGAAATTCATTTTCCCAATCCATACGATAATCGAGCCGTGCAAGCTCACTCTGCGAATTCGGAGTGTAGACATTGACAAGATAAAAACTATCATATTCGAGCACCACTACCCTACCCTCATGGTCGTGACGCTCGACTCCGATCTCGTGTTGCTCTCCGAGAGGCTGAAACCTGGAGAACGTCGCAGTACCCGAGTATCCTTTTTTCTCCGCATAGCTATAATAAGATGTGTAGCCGTCAAAATTGAGATCAAGCTGACCTTCCTGCAATTTTATCTCCTGAAGACAGAAAATATCAGCGGCCATCGATTCAAAAATGTCGGCAAAGCCTTTCCCTATGATAGCCCGGAGGCCATTAACATTCCACGATACTAACTTCATCTGAGTTTTTTGTATTTTTTCTTCTACTACAAAAGTAAAAAAAAAGCCGAAATAACGCAAACCAGGCTCAGAGCGCGTCTGAGAGCTGATTTTGGCCGAAAAAAATTCGACAATTATCATTCAGCATGTCAGCCACTTGCAAAACAAAGTGAAAATTTCTTCAAAAAAAGTTGCCAAAATATTTGGTCAGTTCCCCAAAAGTGCCTAACTTTGCAACGCAAATGAGAAAAACACCAACGCGAAAATAGCTCAGTTGGTAGAGCACGACCTTGCCAAGGTCGGGGTC
>CAJKRG010000016.1 GCA_905202215.1 uncultured Porphyromonadaceae bacterium | reverse complement strand
AAGACCGAGTTCTTCAAACAAATCGCTAATTTTGCACTTGCCAGTTGAACCTGCATAGGATATATTTATTTACTGAAGCCATTTATCTTTTTTTTAGTACTTTTGTAACCTATGGGAATTATCCCTACATTAATTAATCAAATGAATAATATCTAAGCTTATTTGACAATATGTCTATATGGAGCAAGCTGATCGGAATCAGGAAAACTGATGAAAAAACAAATATAATCGATAATCAAACCGACCATACTTCATTCAGCGGACAAAATTACGCCATAGTAGACATCGAGGTCGGTATGAAAGATTATAAAATACACGATATAGGAGCACTCAAATACGATGGTACTGCTTTCCATCAGAACTCAAAAGATGCTCTGTTCGATTTTATCCGTGACTGTGATTATATATGCGGTCACAACATAATAAATCATGATGCCAAATATCTGTTCAACGATAAACCTCATCAATGGACTTTAGTCGATACGCTTTATTTTTCTCCTTTGTTATTTCCTGAACGGCCCTATCATAGACTTATAAAAGATGACAAACTGATCAGTGAACAGATCAACAACCCTGTGAATGATTGCAGAAATGCGCACGACTTATTATTAGACGAACTTAACAGGTGGCACTCCTGGTCAAAAGAAAAACAAATACTTTTTGCATCTCTGCTTAAAGGGAAAAAAGAATTTGAAGGTTTCCTAAGACTGGTAAATGCAGAGTCTGTCGACAAAGGAATAACCGACTTAATAAAAGTGCTATACGCCGGGAAGATATGCAGCAACGCCGATTTCGACACACTCATAGGACAATATCCTTGCGGGACAGCATATGCCTTGGCTCTGATCGAAACCATCGATCATCGCTCAGTTACCCCGGGTTGGGTGCTCCATAATTATCCCGAAGTTGAGTATATTGTCAAGTTGCTGCGACACACTGTATGCATGGAAGGATGCGATTACTGCTCAAAACAGCTCGACTTACACTATAATCTAAAAACCTTTTTCGGATACAATGATTTCCGGACTTATGAAGGCGAACCCTTGCAGGAGCGGGCTGCCAGAGCCGGAGTCGGAGGGAAATCATTATTGGCCATATTTCCGACAGGCGGCGGTAAATCCCTGACTTTTCAATTGCCGGCATTCATGGCGGCTCGTTCCGTCCATGGTCTGACTGTGATTATCTCCCCGCTACAGTCTCTGATGAAAGATCAGGTCGACAATCTCGCAGAAAGAGGCATTACAGACGCTGTGACGATAAACGGAATGCTGGATCCGATCTCAAGAGCTCTTGCCATAGAAAGAGTATATAATGGAGATGCATCCTTATTGTATATATCGCCTGAGATGCTTCGGTCGAAGACTATTGAAAAAATTCTGTCGGCACGTCATGTAGTCAGATTCGTTATCGATGAAGCTCATTGTTTTTCCTCCTGGGGACACGATTTCAGAGTTGATTATCTCTATATCGGTAAATTTATCCAAAAATATCAGGAAAAGAAGAAATGCAAATATCCAATACCGATATCATGTTTTACAGCAACCGCAAAACAGAAAGTAATTCAGGATATTTGCGATTATTTTAAACAGACTCTAAATCTGAACTTAGACATATTTGCCTCCAAAGCAACCAGAACCAACCTGCAATATTCTGTAATACATACAGAAAGTGATAATGACAAGTATCTGAAACTTCGGGAACTGATTGCCGAATCCGTATGTCCGACCATCGTTTACGTTTCCCGCACCAAAAGGACAAAAGAACTTGCCGGACGCCTGACCAAAGATGGCTACAAGGCTTTGCCATTCAACGGACAGATGGAAGCCGAAGAAAAAATAGCGAATCAGGAAGCGTTCATGAATGGACAGGCAAATATAATCGTAGCTACATCCGCTTTCGGCATGGGGGTCGACAAAAAAGATGTCGGTCTTGTCGTGCATTATGATATTTCAGATTCATTGGAAAATTATGTACAGGAAGCTGGCCGAGCCGGACGCGATCCGAATCTTAGCGCCCGTTGTCATGTTCTGTTCAACGATAATGACCTCGACAAACATTTTATATTGCTCAATCAGACTAAACTAAGCATCAGCGAAATACAACAGATCTGGAAAGCAGTCAAAGATCTTACACGCCAACGTACGAAAATCAGCTGTTCTGCTCTCGAAATTGCAAGACAGGCTGGCTGGGATGATTCTGTGTCGGACATAGAGACCCGTGTACGAACGGCATTGGCGACATTGGAGCAAAGCGGATACCTTGTAAGAGGAAACAACGTACCACATGTATATGCGACCGGAATCACTGTCAAAAATATGGACGAAGCAAGAACACGCATTTCCGCCTCCCTGCTATTCGATTCCGACGAAACAGAAAAAGCAGTCCGTGTCATCAAATCGCTGATCTCCCAAAAGCACATTGCCAAAGCTCAGGACTCGGAAGCAGAATCCAGAATCGACTATCTGGCAGATATATTAGGCCTTAGAAAACGAGACGTCATATCCATCGTCGAACGTATGAGGCAAGAAGGAATATTGGCCGATTCGAAAGACATATCCGCATATCTATTGGAAGCCGGAGATTCAGAGCGGAAATCGCAAATGCTTCTGGATCGGTTTGCCCGGCTTGAAAAATATATTCTGGACAATATCCCCGACGAATCCTTGCAAATTTCGTGCAAACAGCTCAACGAGAATGCTGTGAATAATGGAATAAACACGTCCAAAGAAAAAGACATACGCACCCTGCTTTATTTCCTGACCGTAAAGGGATATACACATAAAAGGGAAGCTGCAAACCATAGCATGACTCTCAGCCGTCAGGCAAACATCGAATCCACTCTGAGACGCTTTGAAAAACGACTGGAGATAAGTCACTTCACTATAAAATGGCTTTATAACATCGCCTCGGGAACAAACGACAAAGATGACAGAACCAAACCAATTCAATTTTCTGTAGTAGAACTTTTAAACAGACTAAAAGCGAATTCGCAGTCGCTGTTTGGGTATGTGGACGATATCCAGCTGGAGGATGTAGAGGAAGCTCTGCTTTACCTGTCAAAAATCGGTGCATTGAAACTCGAAGGCGGATTTCTGGTTCTTTACAATGCTATGAACATCCAGCGAATCAAAGACAGCAAATCGAGATATAAACAGGATGATTACAAACTTCTGAATGAATTCTATAAACTAAAAATCCAGCAAATACATATTGTGGGAGAATACGCCAATCTGATGATGAAAGATTATCAGGCGGCCCTGCAATACGTTCGCGATTATTTTCAGATGGATTATAAAAAGTTTGTAGCCAAATATTTTAAGGGTGATCGACTTGGGGAAATACAACGAAACGTAACACCCCAAAAATACAATCATTTATTCGGGGCACTGTCAGCACGCCAGATGGAGATTATTTCCGATAAGGAATCGCGTTGTATTGTTGTGGCCGCAGGCCCGGGGAGCGGTAAAACTCGTGTATTGGTACACAAACTCGCCTCTCTTGTCATGCTTGAAGATGTGAAACACGAACAACTCTTGATGCTTACTTTCTCGAGAGCGGCTGCAACTGAATTCAAGCAGAGACTTATTGGTTTAATTGGCAATGCGGCCCATTTTGTCGAAATCAAAACATTCCATTCATATTGTTTTGATCTTTTAGGTCGAATAGGAAATCTTGAAGATTCCAAAAATGTCGTTGCTAAAGCTGCTGAAATGATTTCGCAAGGAGAAGCAGAACCTAATAAAATAGGCAAAACCGTTTTGGTAATAGACGAAGCCCAGGATATGGGAGCCGAGGAACATGCATTAATCAAAGCCTTGATGAACAATAACGAAGAAATGCGCGTGATCGCGGTAGGCGATGATGACCAGAATATATATGAATTCCGCGGCTCAGATTCGGACTATATGTATCGGCTCACACAAGAACGTGGCAGTCGGCTGGTCGAGATGACCGAAAATTACCGAAGTGCCCGACATCCGGTAGCTTTCGCAAACGAATTTGCAGAAAAAATTACAAAACGTATTAAATGTACGCCGATTACCTCCATGAAAAAAGAAGATGGATATGTGGAAATAACACACCATCTGTCAAAATATATGTACCGCCCCCTCGTTGAAAATCTGCTCATCCATAAAGGGAACGGCACTTCTTGTGTTCTCACACAAACAAACGAAGAGGCTTTAATAATAATGGGCCTTCTACGAAAACATGGCGTGAACAGTAAGCTGATTCAATCAACAGACGGTTTCTATTTTTGGGACATGGCTGAAATAAGATTTTTCTTAAAATACATAGAAAACCGGATAAAAACGCCTCTGATTTCAGATGAATTATGGGAAGAAGCCAAACATAAGGCCTTCACCACATATGAGAGAAGCACTTGTCTGACATATTTAAAACGTTGTCTCTCGCAATTCGCAGAAACTAATAAAGCCAAATATCTCACTGATCTCAAAGAATTTATATTCGAATCCTCCATAGAAGATTTCTGTGACATTTCAGATGCAGATGTAGTCGTATCGACAATACATAAAGCCAAAGGAAGAGAATTTGACGACGTATATATGCTTGTCTCAAATAAATATCCCGATAATGATGAACTCAGACGACGTTATTACGTCGGAATGACCCGTGCGAAAAATCGCCTGTTCATACATACAAACGGTGCTTATTTTAACAATTTGAATTCAGACCACTATCATACAGACAGCCATGAATATGAAATGCCTGAAGAAATAGTTCTCCAACTATCCCACAAGGATGTCTATCTGAAATTTTTTAAAGACAAAAAACAAGATATCTTAGAGTTACGAGGTGGAGACAGTCTTATTTATAAAAATTCCTTCCTATATAATATACGAGACAACAGAGCTGTCGCCAAACTATCATTTAAAATGCAGGAAACCCTGTCCGACTGGGAGAAACGGGGATACAAAGTAAAATCATCATCTGTCCGGTTCGTAGTGGCGTGGAAACCCAAAGATGCACCCAAGTCAGAAGAGGAGACGGCAGTCTTGTTACCCGATTTGACCCTTACTAAATCAGAAACAAAATAATAAAGGGTGAAGACAATGGCAAACGCTGGATATTGTCTTCACCCTTTTTATTGTCAAAGGATTATGCGCTATAGGCGGAAACGCGTGAGATAGCCGTCATCGAAATAGAGGTAGACGCCGTCGGAATACTGCCAGTTCTCCCGCATTCCGCCATACGTCGGAATGCGGCGCAGTGTTGTCGGCGCACCAAGCGCAAGGCGACATTCTTCGCGGGTCATACCCTCTTTCACCCTCGAACGCACGATCAGATCCCATATGTCGTCTTTTATACCGGGATATATTTCGCGCGGATCGCGGAAAGAGAACAAAAGATCGAAATTACGGGTGGCGGCGCGGCTCTTCCCTACGGTCATATAGACCATACGGGTACATTTTTTCCCATCAGTTCCGAGCCATCGCGCATGCGCCTCGTCGGCAAGGGTGAAGATGACACCGAGAGGATAGTTCGAATCTCCGGCCACTACACTGTCAATCACAACAGGCACATGCCGCAGTCCCGAAACAGCCTCATGACTGCCGTCGGCACGATACCATATAGGCGTGCGGATAAAAAGTCGGCGCCCACGCATAAGACTGTCAACTCGTGCGACAAGCTCCATATCGACCGTAAAAGGCACCTGAAGGGCATCGAGAGTGTCGAGAGCCGCCATCTCGACAGGGACGCGATAGAAGTATTCGGTCCTTCCCTCCGGCAGATCGGCATGGAACGCAATCTCGACAGCGTCAGTACCCGTGAGCGATACTGCCGGAGAAAAACTGTCGAACACAAGATCGCGTCCCGGCAGACTGTCGGACGAACCCGACGCTGACGTCAGCGCAAGGCCGATTTTGGCATCATCGACACGCAGACGGTAGCCCGGACGCCACTGCGAGGGCGGTGTCGGTGCCAGACCGGCGAGAAAACGCTGTTCGTCGGTCACGGTCGCGGCCTGCTGCTTTTTCACATCGTTGAGGCTGATTCGCGGAGTGCTTTCCACACCGGTGAAGCAGCTCTGCAACGACGTCACGACCATGCAGGACAATAATAATAGTATGACAGTACCCCGTACTTTCATTCAGCCGAAGCCGGCTCGCGGCCTATATTCTCGAAGATAAACGAATAAATATCGGTATATTCGTCGATAACCTTTGCCACTGGCTTGCCCGCGCCATGCCCGGCCTTGGAATCAATGCGGATCAGCTTCGGAGCGTCGCCCGTGTCGGAAGCCTGAAGAGTAGCGGCATATTTAAACGAATGGGCAGGCACCACACGGTCGTCATGATCGGCAGTAGTAACCATGATCGCAGGATATGGAGTGCCGTCGTTCTTTATATTGTGTATAGGCGAATAAGCCAGCAGATATTCGGCCATTTCGGCTGAATCGTCGGCAGTTCCATAGTCATGAGCCCAGTTCCAGCCGATAGTGAAGAGATGATAGCGCATCATATCCATCACACCGACACGCGGAATGGCAACCTTGAAAAGATCGGGACGCATATTGACCGTAGCACCGACGAGAAGGCCGCCGTTGCTGCCGCCTTCAATAGTGATAAGATCCGAATCGGTCCATCCCTGCGATATCATATACTCGGCCGCAGCGATAAAATCGTTGAAGACATTGAGCTTATTCAGCTTTGTTCCGGCCTCATGCCATTCCTCACCGTACTCCGAACCGCCGCGCAGGTTGGCCTGAGCATAGATACCGCCATTTTCGAGCCAGAGCAGACGGTTTGCATTGAAACCCGGATTGAGAGTTACACCAAAACCTCCGTAGCCATAGAGATAAACAGGATTTTTACCGTCGGGCTTCACGTCCTTATGGCGTACAGTGAACATCGGCACCTTCGTTCCGTCGGCCGAAGTATAGAATACCTGCTCTGTCACATAGTCCGCGGGGTTGAAACCCTCTATTTCGGTCGATTTATATGGAGTGGAAGTATTGTCGGCAGGATTGTACTCGAAAATCGCCGAAGGATAGACAAAACTCGAGAAAGAATAGAAAACCTTGTCGTCAGAACGTCCGGCCGAGAAGGCGGCTGTGCCGTAGGTCGGAAATTCGATCTCGGAGAGAGCCTTTCCGCCCTCGAGGGGGAAGACATATGCATGGTTGGAAGCATCGCGGTCGAAAACGGCGATAATCTTGTCGGGACCGGCGAAATCCACCGAAGTGAGCACTCCTCCATCGGGATCTTCGGGAATGACATCAACCCAGTTCTCGACAGCCGGCTTCGCCATGTCGACACGCACGAGGCGGTTGCGCTGAGCACCGAGCGATGTAAAGAGATAGAGTTTGCCGTCGATGACATCGACCGGTTCGACGGTATAATCCTGACCTTTGACAATCTGAACCCATTTAGCGCCCGGACGGGTGAGATCGAGAGCGTAAAGCTCGTCGCCATGGCCCTGACCGCCGACCATCACGAAGAGAGTGCTCTCATCGTGCGATGTTGCCGCTGTATGGAAGTATAGGGGCTGTTCACGGTTTTCAAACACAACCTTGTCTTCGCTCTGAGGCGTGCCAAGCTTATGGAAATAGACACGGTGATACTCATTGGCATTGGAAAATTCCTTGCCGGCCTCAGGACGATCGTAGGCGCTATAATAGAAACCGTCGCCATGCCATGCGGCGCCGGTGAACTTGGCCCATTCGATATGGTCGGGCAGCAATTCGCCCGTAGCGGTGTCGAGCACATAGATCTCGGTCCAGTCACTGCCTGAACGCGACACCGTGTAGGCGGTATATTTTCCGTCGCGGCTCTGGTATACGCCTGTCAAAGCCACAGTACCGTCTTCCGACAGAGCGTTCGGATCGATGAATACCTCAGGTGTCGCACCGATTGAATCCATGCGGTAGAGCACGCTCTGATTCTTTGTGCCGTCGTTCTCATAGAAATAATATTTGCCGTCGTTTTCTTTCGACGGAAGACCGCTCCGCTTATAGTTGTTCAGCTGTTTTAGGCGCGCACGGATTTTCTCGCGGAAAGGAATCTGCGCCAGATAATCCTGCGTAAGTTTGTTCTCGGCCTCGACCCATGCGAGAGTCTCGGCGGCAGTGTCGTTTTCGAGCGGACGGTAAGTGTCTTTCACTTCCATTCCGAAAGCTTCGTAGACGGTGCTGTCGGCGGGGGCTACCGGATACTCCGGCGTAGCCTGACGGCCGCATGCTGTCATAATAAGAGCCATTGCACAAATCTGATAAGATTTCATTTATGTCGGTTTATGATGAATATTACTCAATAAAAGCGGAAAAATTTAGCCGGGAGAGCCGGGACGTGTAACGTGGACATCGAGCTGCGGGAAAGGGAAATTGATCCCGGCATCGGGAAGTTCGGCGAGAATTTTTTCATTGATATCGTAGAAAAGTCCCCAGTAGTTGTCGGTGAATGTCCATGCAGTAACTTTCAGATCGACCGAACTTGAAGCAAGCGCGGCTACATGGACTGAAGGCGAGCGATCTACTTCTTTTTTCTCGAAAGCGAACATCATATCGTTGTCATCCTCCAGTTTTTTGATAGCCTCCTCGCGCTTGCGGCTGAAGAAACGTTTCCAGCCTTTCAGCGGCTTTTTCTCTTCAGGTGCCGAAGCTATGCCGGAAGCAATCTCTTCCTGTTTCTTCTCGTTGGCCTCCGCCCGACGCCGCGAACGGTCGTCTTCCACATATTTCTCGACCACACGGCTGTCGGCTCTCAATATTTCCAGAATTTTAGCACGGGCGGCCTCGACGGAATCGCCGTATGATATGCTCACCGTCCAGTCGACACGCCGATAGTCGAGTCTCGAGTAGTTGTTTATCGATCCTGTACTCAGACCACCGTTGGGAATGATGATCGATTTATTATCGGGAGTCGTGATGACGGTATGAAAAATCTGGATTTCACGCACGGTGCCTGCATACCCCTGCACCTCGACATAATCGCCGACTTTGTAAGGCTTGAGAAGCAGGATGAGCACACCGCCCGCAAAATTCTGCAACGTTCCGCTCAGAGCCATACCTATTGCAACGCCGGCAGAGGCAAATATAGCGAGAAACGACGATGTTTCTATTCCGAGAATACCGACAACGGTCACAATCAGAATGAAATAAAGTACAATTCTGACAAGACTGAGAATGAAAGAAGCAAGCGAATCGTCGATATTGCGACGCAGGAACACTCCGTTGACCAACTTATATATCTTTTTGATTATAAGCTGGCCTACATAAAATACCAGTATGGCAATGCCGAGATTGACGGCAAATGTGACCATCGACGAGACCAGTCGCTCCATCAGTTCGTCGAAAGGCAGCGACTTGAGCATTTCGATTTCCTGATGACGGCTCGGCACTGAATCCGGAAGAGCTACCGGAGTATCCGGTATCTGAAGTATTATCATTTATTCAAATTTTATGACGGACGCAACATCGGCATACCATTCAAGAAGATTGTAATTGCCGGTATTCGCAGATGTGGCATCTCTGAGTATATATGTGGAGATTCCGTTATGCCGGTCGAGATCTACGGCATTCCATAGTTTTGGCGTAGCCGCGGAATAAAGCACAACACCGTCGAAAGCGGCGTCAAACGCCTCCAAAAGATCACTACGCCCGGCGCGACGGCACAGTTCATGCATATAATCCTTGAAATCGAAATATTTGCATGAGGAAACCGATGTATAGCTGAAACGCTGGGGAACATAGCCGTCGGGCATACCTCCTCCGCATTCCTCGAAGATAGTCCTTGAGACTTCGGCGAGACGGGAGATTCCGTCGGTGCGCACAACGCTCATAGTGCATGTTCGATCCTGACCCGTATACGAATCATAAGTTTCGTAAGTATTGGTTGCCGCTCCGATGACATCTGCCTCAGGAGTAGCGAAAAAACGCGACACATTAAGATCGTACGGCATTCCGGGCGACGGTAGTTCGGTGGCACTGCCTGCAATAAGCGGAACGGCACGTCGCAATTCATACAGACTCTCGATACTCATCATATAACAACAGTCGAAATACAGGAAACCGAATTCAAGCGGAGCTTCCTCTATAACAGACGCCAGTGTCGATGTGTTCATCTTCCGGCCATGCTCCTCGCCGAAGGAACGCTGACGGGTATCGCCGGCAATACCATCGTGAATCCAGCCTGTGCCATGGCTCCATAATATAAGTCCGTAATCATCGGCAGGAGCAAGAGCCTTCACATCGGCAAAGACCTGTCGCATACGCGCGGCATCAACCGACATCAGACCGCGGTCATAGGTCTTAAGAGTATCTATGCGGCCTTTCCTGATCTCAAGCATGAGCGGATCTTTATTGTAAGGAGCATGATATACAAGCAGACGACCGTCGCCCGTATATCCTTTGTCGGCACCGGTCTTCATTTCAGCTATATCCATGGCGTCGAACTGATTGCTGCCAAGATTATTGTTGGCGGCCATATACACAAGCACCGTACGCGGAACCTGTGATGGCTCAGGAGGAGCCGGTTCGTCCTTCTTACACGAAACAAACGACACAGCCGATGCTGCCATAAATATCAAAAGTGCGCGGAATCTTTTCATAACTTACAAAGTTACAAAATATTCCGAATGCGGCGATTGCCTTAATACCTAAAAATAATTAACACGACCTGAGCCGGTCTACGCTCCCGCTCACCCGCAAGTCATTCTTATGCTATTGGAAAAGTATCTGATACAGCTGAGCGTCTTCATAAGTATTGCCCTGGCGCACCCATGAGCGCAGCCGTCCGCACGAGCGGAAACCGCATGATGTGAAAAGAACTCGCGAGGCGACGTTGTCTGCGGCAACGGAAGCTGCCAGTGAATGCAGCCCTATCGTCGCGGAGGCATAGCTGCACAATAGCGCGAGCGCCGATCTGCCGAAACCCTGACGCCGGCACGAGCTGTCGATGGCTATACCGACAAAAGCACGGCGGTCGCGCGCGCTGAAATCACACAGGTCTATCGCGCCGACGGCATTGCCCGAAGCATTGTCGACAATGACAAGACGCAGTTCGCCGGTAGCGAATATGTCGGCGGAATAACTGTTGATATAATTCCACATCTGCTGACGGCTTACGGGAGCCGTCAGAATCCCGTTGCCTGCCGCATCGGGATCATTCTCGAGGAGAAAAAGAAAATCGAGATCCGAAGGTTCCGGAGCCCGCAGAGAAACCTTGTCGTTGGAGAGAGTCATACTGTAAACGGAGTTCTGTCGACGAGCGAACGCGCGAGCGTCGCCTCGTCGGTATATTCTATTTCGTTGCCTACGGCCACACCGCGGGCAAGCTGTGTCACTTTCACATCGCTGCCGCTGCGGCGTATCAGACGGTATATATAGAAGTCTGTGGTATCGGCCTCGACAGTCGCACCGGTAGCAAGAATGATCTCATCGATTCCGCCCTCTTTGATACGTTCGATCAACGACGCTATTTCGAGAGAGTCGGGGCCAAGACCGTCGATAGGTGATATCAAGCCCCCAAGCACATGATATACCCCGTCATAACGGCCCGTAGCCTCTATGCTCATCACATCGCGCACATTCTCGACCACGCATACAAGCGAGCGACGCCGCTTCGGCGACGAGCAGATCGGACAGACCGTCTCTTCGCTGATATTATGGCACACAGAGCAATAGCGTATGCCCTTGCGCAGATTTATGATAGCTTCGCCAATACCGACCGCCTCGTTTTCTTCACGACGCAGAAGATGAAGCGCGAACCGGAGCGCCGTCTTGCGCCCTACGCCGGGCAGACGCGACAGAGACGACACCGCGTTCTCGAGCAAAACCGATGAAAATTCCTGTTCCATACTGCAAAATTAACAATCATCACCCAAATTTTGTGCCTGCTTTTCTACCATTTTTTGATAAACCTCACTTACGCACGACCAAATCATATATCATCAATACTTTTAGATGATTCGATCAAGTTTTCAATTGTAATAAAAACAAATTTTCAATTGTAATATTTGCCAATTGATTTTTTATTTCTAATTTTGCATCACCAAACATTCACAAATAGATTTTACGACATAATTCCATATTATACATGTTCAAGAACAAAGAAATAGAAAAATTCTTGGAGATAAAATGTAAATCGCAAGCTCGAATAATCAATTCAAGATTGGTGGAAGTGATCGCCCCAGACGGCGAAAGTTTTCTTATTGCATGTCAAATAGGAACCTACCTAAGCGAGGAAACTCGAAAATATGAACTACATGTATTGGAGTATATTTTCGATAACTGTTATTCGGAAGATAAAGAAGAAATGTACAATAAAATTTGGCGTGCACTCCATTTAAATGCCATCACCTCATTCGGTATGAGTCCGGGAAACCGACAGAATGACCGTATCCGAATTGGAACAAGAATACGAGAAATCAGAGAAGAGAAAGGAATCGAAGCCCGTGATCTAGCCAAATTAGTCGGAATCGATGCCGGCAATCTAAGTAAAATAGAAAATGGAAAACATTCAGTCGGCATAGATATATTATCAAAAATCGCTGCCGCATTAGGCAAAAAAATCGACCTTGTAGACATCTGAATCATCAACGATAACCTATATTCATAGCATATTAAATAATAACGAGTAAATACGCATGAAAAATTTTCTGTTTACATTATTGACTTTATTACCACTCTTCGGATTTGCGCAAACCGATTCTATCTCACCTATACGAAATGATTCTGTTACAGTATCAGAGAAAGAACTTATATCTCACCTTGATTCGATTGTTACAGAAATCGATGAACTTATTTACAACTCGGTAAAACTAAGCATGGCAGAGTCAAGAAACAGATATAAGATGTATCAAACAGAAAATATGTATAATCTACTTAAGCTTGATACATAGACCGGTAAAATTGAGCAAGTTCAATGGTCGTTAGATGAAGACAAAGAATTCTCCACATGCATCAATAGTGAAAACCTCTCTTTATACAACACAGTAAACTCATTTGAATTATATCCTACTCAAAATATGTATCAATTCATATTACTGGATAAAGCATCTGGTCGAACATGGCACGTTCAATGGGGCCTTTCCTACAACAAACGCTGGATAAAACGCATATATTGATAATTCATCATGAAACGAGAACGCAAATATCCTTTCGCATTAGATGAAACAGGCAATCTTATCCATATAGATGAAGCCATTAATGATAAAAATATAAACTATCATTGCATCGAATGCGGAAATATAATGATAATTCGAGAGGGAAAAGAGAGAATAAAATATTTTGCACACGAAAATGATAACGATAATTGCTCGCATGAAAGTTATCTACACAAGCTTGCCAAAATACGTTTTATGCAATTCTTCAACTCCTCTAACGAATTTTATATAACGATTCCTTCCAAAGTTATATGTTCAAATAATAATTGTCCGGTTAACTTACCTATGGCATGTCAATGGACAATTAATAAGACCGTTAACATAAAAAAAGAATATAAGAGATGCATAGATGAAACAAAAATAGAAGATTTTCGAGCCGATCTTCTTTTGCCCCATGTATGTAAAGAGAAATCCATATTAATCGAGATTTACGTTACACATAAATGCACAGAAGAAAAAATTAATTCCAATCTTCCAATCATAGAAATAGAAATACGACATGAAGAGGACATAGACCACTTAATTTCTTTATTTTCAAGTAAGGATTTTTTTAAAAGGCATCCTGAGTATAACGAACTTATAAAATTCTATAATTTTAATCATTCAGATGATACCCCCCCACTTGAGTTCCAGAAAAACATATATCTATTTTGGATAGATTCCAATAAAATAAGCCATTCTGATGAATTGGTGAAATGTCTTAATTGGGATATGTTGGCCCCCGAAAAGTGTCAATGCCTATTAGCCTCGACACAGCGGATAACTAGAGATTTAGCAGCCTATATAGCATTTAAACAAGGCCTTGACATCGAATATTGTACCATATGCCAACATCATAGCAGCAATACGGCCTCTAATCAATGTTCTATAAAGGAGAGAATGAATGCAAAGAAAACTAAGTGCATTCGTTTCAATCCAATATCTAATTTAAAAATAAACTCCAACCAAGATATTAAGATTCTCATTCCAAAATCCAATAGAAATATCGCCAAAAACAATCATTAAGTTCGAGAGGTAAAAAAGGCTATGCCCGGCTCAAGACGTGCAGACAGGTGCCCGCGACCCGGGTATTTGTATGCCCCACGACGAATCAACTCTGTCGGAGTTGAACATAGGGCACTATATAACAACAGCGAGGACACGCCCGGGATGGGTGCGTCCTCGCTGTTGATTTTTTATGACCGGAGGATTAGTCCTGGTTGAGGTTTACGCGCTTGAAGCTTACTACAACGAGACCTTTCTGGCTCTGTTCGAGGTACTGGCCGATGGTGAGGTTTCCGTCTTTTACGAATTCCTGTTCCATGAGGCAAGATTCCTTGAAGAACTTGTTGAGACGGCCGTTGGCAATGTTCTGAATCATCTGTTCGGGAAGGTTTGCAGCCTTTGCAGCAGCGGTCTCGGCGATGATTACACGAGCCTTGGCAGCTTCGTCTTCGGTGAGCCATCCCTTGGCGATGTTGCTGGAGATGTGGTCTTCACTGTCGACGAGGTTGGGGTTGATGCCTGCTTTCTTGAGGGCGGCTTCAACGGCTTTCTTCACCTGCTCTTCCTTGGTCTTCTCAACAGCCACGTTATATTCCGAAGTCTTGATATCTTCAGAAACGCTGTCGCGGTCGATAGCAACGGGGTTCATCGAGGCGATCTGCATTGCAACGTCACGGCCTACCTGATAGTCAACGCCTTCGAGGTTGAAACCTGCGATGGTCGAAAGGTGGTTGCCGAGGTGGTTGTAAGAAGTAGTCGAAGCGGCTTCGAGGTATTCGTAGCGGCCGAGCTCGATCTTTTCGCCGGTCTTGGCGGTTTCGTCGGTGATATGGTCGGCTACAGAACGGCCGTCGAGATTCATTTCCTTGAGTTCGTCGAGCGACTTTATACGGTTGGCGATAGCCGCGTCGAGGATAGTCTGGGTGAGAGCTACGAAGCTTGCGTTCTTTGCAACGAAGTCTGTCTCGCAGCAGAGAGCCACGATAGCGGCGAAATCGCCTTCGTTCTTGGCGAGAACACAGCCTTCGGCTGCCTCGCGGTCTTCACGCTTGGCGGCGATAGCCTGGCCTTTTTTGCGGAGTACTTCAACAGCGGCGTCCATGTCGCCGTTCGACTCGATGAGGGCTTTTTTGCAGTCCATCATGCCGGCGCCGGTAAGGCCGCGCAGCTTGGTGATTTCTGCCAATGTTACTGCCATATATTCAGTATATTTTATTATTCGTATATATTTCTAAAAAATCAAGTTCTCAAGCCCGGTGGCGAGCTTGAGAAACCTGAGTATTCAATTATTCGGCTGCTTCTGCTGCCTCTTCTGCTGCGGGAGCTGCTTCGGCTGCTTCTTCAGCCTTGGGCTCTTCGCGGCGTACGCGGCGACGTTCGCGACGGGGAGCTGCGGCGGCCTCTGCCTGAGCTTCGGCGGCTTCGTTGTCGAGCTTCTCGGCCTTGCGTTCTTCGAGACCTTCGGCCATGGCGGCAACAAGTGTGCCGGCGATAAGCTCGATGCTCTTGGAAGCGTCGTCGTTGGCAGGGATTACGTAGTCAACGAGCGAGGGGTCGGAGTTGGTGTCGACCATGGCGAATACGGGAATGCCGAGACGGTTGGCTTCGGCTACGGCGATGTGCTCTTTCATCACGTCGACAACGAAGAGTGCCGAGGGAAGACGGTTGAGGTCGGCGATAGAGCCGAGGGTCTTCTCGAGTTTGGCGCGCTGACGAGAGATCTGGAGACGTTCGCGCTTGGAGAGGTTGTCGAATGTTCCGTCCTTGCTCATCTTGTCGATGGTTGTCATCTTGCGGACAGCCTTACGGATAGTCGGGAAGTTGGTGAGCATACCGCCGGGCCAGCGTTCGATTACATAAGGCATGCCGATGGAAGATGCGAGATCGGCGATAACCTGCTTGGCCTGCTTCTTGGTAGCGACGAAGAGAACTTTCTTGCCGCTCTTTGCCATGCCGCGGAGTACATTGGCGGCTTCGGCGAGCTTGGCCTCGGTCTTATAGAGGTCGATTATGTGGATACCGTTGCGCTCCATGAAGATGTAGGGGGCCATCGCGGGGTTCCATTTACGTTTGAGGTGGCCGAAGTGGCAACCTGCTTCAAGGAGCTGTTCGAATGTGGGATTAGCCATTTTCTTTTGTTGTTAGGTTTACGTTCTTTGTTTTCAGGCAACCACGGGGTAGGGAACGCAGGTCCATCGCCGCGGTTTAGATACTAAACACATATTTTGTCCGGCCTTGTGGCCGCCGGACAGTAGAGGGATATTAACGCTTGGAGAACTGGAAGCGCTTGCGGGCTTTGGGCTGACCGGGTTTCTTGCGTTCTACGGCGCGAGGGTCGCGGGTCATGAAGCCATGCTTGCGGAGCACCGACTTGTCGTCGGGATTGATTTTCACCAGAGCGCGGGCGATACCGAGGCGGAGTGCTTCGGCCTGACCTTTGTAACCGCCGCCATCAAGATTGACATTGATGTCGTATTTGTCGGCTACTTCGAGTGTGGTGAGGGGCTGTTTAACGATGTACTGAAGAATCGAAGAAGGAAAGTACACGTCGAGGGGGCGTTTGTTGATAGTGATAACGCCGGTACCTTCTTTAACGATAACGCGGGCGACGGCGGCTTTGCGGCGGCCTACTGCATTTACTGTTTCCATACTAGCGATTATTTCAGTTTATTGATGTCGATAACGGTGGGGTTCTGTGCTTCGTGCGGGTGGTTGGGACCATTGTACACGTGCATGTTCTCGATGAGACGACGACCGAGACGGTTCTTGGGAAGCATGCCCTTCATGACGCGCATGAACAGGGGGTGCATACCCTTGTCCTGATTGTGCTGCTTGAACGATTTCTTCATGAGCACTTCGGGTGTGGTCTCACGCTGACCGCCGGGATAGCCGGTGTAGTTGAGATAGATACGGTCGGTCATCTTTTTGCCGGTGAGGACAATCTTATCGGCGTTGATGATGATCACGTTGTCGCCGCACTCCATGTTGGGAGAATAGCTGGGTTTGTATTTGCCGCGAAGCAGCTTTGCCACTTTGGCGCAGAGACGGCCGAGAACCTGATCGGTGGCGTCGATCACCACCCACTGGTGCTCAACCTGCTGAGCGTTGGGAAATTCGGTGCGATAGCTAATGGTATCCACAGTTTAATTTCTTGATTAATAGTTACATAATTTGACCGCCGCGTAGAAGCCCACTTGGCCAAAAGCGTGCCGCGCGACTGTCGGTATTAGTGTTGGACATAATCGGTGCCGCAAAGGTACGACTTTTTTTTTACACAGCAATAAATAATCCGCAATTTTTGAGTTATTTATGTCAGTCACCCTTCGCAAATGCGTCGATTTCTTAAATAATTCATATTTTTTCCATACCTTTGCGGTCAGCAAAACAATATATACCTATATTTAATTATAACTAATACAACATATACCTGATATAACAATGAGTAAGATTCAAGTAAACGTGACCGGCGCCGAATCATTCATCAGTGCCAACGGTCTCGAAACCCTCAAACCCGACGGCAAAGCCGCCCTCGACAAACTTACAGACGGTACCGGCCTCGGCAATGATTTTCTGGGCTGGGTAAAACTTCCCACCGAAACAAGCGACGAACTCCTCGACGATATAAACGCCACTGCCGCACGACTCCGCGAACTCTGCGATGTTGTCGTAGCTATCGGCATCGGAGGCAGCTACCTTGGAGCCAAAGCCGTGATCGAAGCTCTCTCGGGAGCCTTCGATTCCTATCGGCCCAACACCGGTACAAAAGTGCTTTTCGCCGGGCAGAACATCGGCGAAGACTATCTCGCCGAGCTTCAGGACTTCCTGAAAGACAAAAAATTCGGCATCATCGTGATATCTAAATCGGGAACGACTACCGAACCTGCCATCGCATTCCGCATTCTCCGCGAACAGCTTGAGAACCAGCTCGGCCGCGAAGAAGCCGGCAAGCGCATTGTCGCTGTGACCGATGCCAAGCGCGGCGCCCTCCGCACACTCGCCAATACCGAAGGCTATAAGACATATGTGATTGCCGACAATGTCGGCGGCCGTTTCTCCGTGCTTACTCCTGTGGGCCTCCTGCCTATAGCCGTGGCCGGATTCGACATCCATGCCCTCGTTGAAGGAGCACGCGAAATGGAAAAGGGCACTCTTGCCGGCACCGACACATCGTCCATGACATATGCCCTCTACCGCAACGCCCTCTACCGCTCGGGCAAAAAGATCGAGATTCTTGTAAACTACAACCCGAAACTCCACTTCTTCGGAGAATGGTGGAAACAGCTCTACGGCGAAAGCGAAGGCAAGGACAACAAAGGTATCTATCCCGCAGCTGTCGACAACACCACCGACCTCCATTCCATGGGACAGTGGATCCAGGAAGGCGAGCGCATTATCTTCGAAACCGTTGTGTCTGTAGCCACTGCCGACCGTGAACTACGCATTCCCTTCGACGAATCGAACCTCGACGGCCTCAACTACATTGCCGGCAAGCGCGTCGATGAAGTCAACAAAATGGCCGAACTCGGCACCCGCATAGCCCACATTGACGGAGGCGTCCCCAACATGCAGGTTGTGATTCCGGCTCTCAACGCCAATACCCTCGGTTCACTCATCTACTTCTTCGAGGCGGCATGCGGCATTAGCGGATATATACTCGGTGTCAATCCCTTCAACCAGCCTGGCGTAGAGGCATACAAGAAAAACATGTTCGCCCTCCTCGAAAAGCCGGGCTACGAGGCCGAAACTGCCGCCATCAAGGCCAAACTTTAAGAAATTATGAATTTAGGATATTAGGAAGGTATGAATTTAGGAAATTCTAATTTCAACTAATCTTAATATCCTAACATCATAATATCTTAACCTCCTAAACAAATGTCACCGATAGGCGTTTTCGACTCCGGTTTCGGAGGCCTTACCATACTCAGAGATCTGCGCCGGGCACTTC
Source organism: uncultured Porphyromonadaceae bacterium (assembly GCA_905202215.1). Classification (GTDB taxonomy): domain Bacteria; phylum Bacteroidota; class Bacteroidia; order Bacteroidales; family Muribaculaceae; genus CAG-873. Next base: position 30,319 of record CAJKRG010000016.1, on the reverse strand, counting down.
CCGGTGCAGATTTCCTATATCTTGGCGACAACGCCCGTGCCCCCTACGGCACACGTTCGTTCGAACTTGTATACCGCTTCACACTCGAGGCGGTGAAATATCTCTTCGCCCAAGGTTGCCCGCTCGTAATACTCGCATGCAACACAGCTTCGGCAAAGGCTCTCCGCAGCATCCAGCAACGCGATCTTGCCGCCATAGATCCGACACGCCGTGTGCTCGGCGTGATCCGACCCACAGTGGAGGCCATAGCCGACACCACAGCCACAGGATCCGTAGGATTATTCGCAACTCCCGGCACCGTTGCTTCGCAGTCATACGAAATCGAGATTGCCAAACATGCCCCCGGAGTAAGAGTGTACAGCCATGCCTGCCCGATGTGGGTTCCGCTGGTAGAATACCGCGAGGCCGATGGCGACGGCGCCGACTATTTCGTAAAAAAAGATATAGATGCTCTTTTCGGTTCTGCCCCCGATATCGATACATTGATCCTTGGCTGCACACACTATCCCATGCTGCTCGGCAAAATACGCAGATATGTGCCCGACGGCGTCAAAATACTTTCTCAGGGAGAGATTGTGGCCGCTTCGCTGCTCGACTACCTGCGCCGGCATCCCGATATGGACGCAAGAATAAGTCGCGGAAGCTCAGTACGATACCTTACCACCGAATCACCCGAAAAGTTCGACCCTCTGGCAACAGAATTCATGCATTCACCTGTCCAAGCCTCAACTATCAGGCTCGACTGAAAGCAAAAAAAAGAACATAAATCGACATTTTTGCAGATTTTATTTTGCATCAAAAAGAAAAATAAGTACTTTTGCAGCACAAACCGACATATTTATGAAATCCACCCACATCAACATAGCTTCGATGCCCATGCCCACAGGTATGGAAATGATGGCTATGGTCATGTGCATGATGGAAATTCCGCCGTGCCGGTTTTAGTTGTGTATAATTAATGTATTTAAATAACGCAAACCGGCACCCCCGCAAGGGCGCCGGTTCTTTTTTATAAAAAACACATGGACTACAGCAAACTCGGATTCGAAACCCGCCAGATTCACGCCGGACTCAACCGCGACGATGCAACCTGCTCGCGCGGAAACGCCATCTATCCTACCGCCGCATATCGCTTCCCGACATGCGAATATGCCGCTGATCTCTTCGAGCTCACCCAACCGGGCAACATATATACCCGTCTTCAGAACCCGACCAACTCCGCTTATGAAGAGCGCGTGGCTGCTCTCTACGGCGGCGTCGGAGCCGTAGCCACCTCATCGGGCATGGCCGCCACACTCGTGGCTGTGACAATGCTTGCCTCCAAAGGCGACAACATAGTGGCGTCGCCATTCCTCTACGGAGGCACATACAATCTCTTCCGCCATACACTGCCCCGCCTCGGCATTGAAGTGAAAATTGCTCCCGAGGCAACCGCGGAAGCCATCGGCGCACTCATCGACGACCGTACGCGCGCCGTCTTCGCCGAAAGCATGGGCAATCCCACATGCGCAGTACCTGATCTGGCAGCCATTGCTGCCGTAACAGCCGAAAAAGGCGTTCCCTTCATTGTCGACAACACCTTTGGCGCATGCGGATACCTGTGCAATCCTTTCGAATGGGGTGCCAACATCATCGTCGACTCGGCCACAAAATGGATCAACGGCCACGGCACAGCCATGGGAGGCATTATCGTAGACGGAGGCAATTTCAACTGGCGCAACGGCCGCTTCCCTGAGATCGACGGCCCTTCGGAAGGATACCACGGCCTCAATATGTGCGATGCTTTCGGCAACGCTGCTTTTATCGCCAAATGCCGTGTCGACGGCCTCCGCGATCTCGGCACTTGTCCGTCGGCTTTCGACAGCTATCTGATGATGATCGGCCTCGAGACCCTGTCGCTGCGTGTGCGCCATCAGGTAGAGGCCACACGCCGTCTGGCCGAATTCCTCCGCGGACACGAAGCCGTGGAAAACGTTGCCTATGTAGGCTTCGAAGATCACCCCTGGCATGCCAACGCAGAAAAATATTTCCGTTTCGGAGGAGGCGCCGTACTCAATGCCGAACTGAAAGGCTCGCTCGAAAGCACTGTCAAATTTGTGGAAGCACTGCAGCTCGCCGCTCATATGACCATGATCGGCGACTCCATCACCGTAGTCACGCATCCTGCCTCGACCACACACAAACAGCTCTCCGAAGCCGATCTGAAGAAAGCCGGCGTCACACCGACATTGCTCCGCATATCGGCCGGTCTCGAAGATCCCGCCGATATCATCGCCGATTTCGAACAGGCATTCCACGCCGCAGGACTATGCTGAAAATCTACCGACATACAGCAGATTTCGCTCTCGAAAGCGGCGCCGTGCTCCACGGACTCGAAATCGCCTACCACACTTTCGGCACTTACGACCCCGCGGCAGACAATGCCGTGTGGGTCTGTCATGCCCTGACCGCCAACAGCGACGTAGCCGACTGGTGGCCCGGCACGGTGGTTGAAGGCGGATTTCTCGATCCTGCCGTACATTTCACAGTCTGCGCCAACATCATCGGTTCTTGTTACGGTTCGACAGGTCCGACAAGCATCAACCCCTCGACCGGCGAGCCATACTACAATGATTTTCCCGATCTGACCATACGCGATATGGCGCGCGCCCACGCCCTCCTGGCCGATCATCTCGGATTGCAGCATATCGGCACCCTCGTCGGCAGTTCCGTCGGCGGATTTCAGGCGCTCGAATGGGCCGTGGCCGAACCCGGGCGCTTCGGGCGCCTCGTCCTCATAGCCACCGACGCCAAAGCCTCTCCATGGTGCATAGCCGTCGACGAGACCCAGCGCATGGCCATATACGCTGACGCAACATACGGCGAACGGCGTCCGGATGCAGGATCCGCCGGCCTTGAGGCAGCCCGTGCCATAGGCCTTCTCACCTACCGAGGTCCGGAAGGCTACAACCGCACCCAGCAAAATCCTCCGGCAGAGACCGACGCTCCCGTCCGCACACACCGCGCATGCTCATATCAGCGCTATCAGGGCACTAAACTGAGCCGTCGGTTCAACGCCTATTCCTATGTCAAAATTCTCGATGCCTTCGACACCCACGATGTCGGCCGCGGCCGCGGCGGCCTCCGCGCTGCACTCGGACGCCTCGTCATGCCGGCTCTTGTTATCGGCATAAGTACCGACATAGTCTTCACTCCCCCCGAAATGCGTGAGCTCGCAGCTCTGCTTCCCTCCGCGGAATATCATGAGATAGAATCAGCCTTCGGACACGACGGCTTTCTGGTGGAGCACGAACAGCTCAACGCTATTCTTAATCAACACGACCCTCTGTTACAAAATTTATGAAAGACCTCAATATAGGCCTGTTCGGCTTCGGCACCGTCGGAACAGGCATCTACAAAGTCCTCGGAAGCGCACGCAACGCCCACGCCTCCATACGCCGCATCTGCGTACACTCTCTCGCTAAAAAACGTTCTGTCGAACTGCCAGACGGCATGCTCACCGACAATGCAGCCGATATTCTCGACGATCCAGAAATAGACCTTATTGTCGAGGTTGTCGACAATGCCGAAGCCTCTTATGCCATTGTCACCGGAGCCCTTCGGCGAGGCATCCCTGTCGTAAGCGGCAACAAGGCCATGATAGCCCGCCATCTGCCGGAACTCATAAAATTGCAACACGCCAACAACACCGCCCTGCTCTACGACGCCTCCGCCTGCGGATCAATTCCAGTGATACGCAATCTCGAAGAATATTACGACAACGACCTTCTCCTTGAGGTAAAAGGCATACTCAACGGCTCGTCGAACTACATTCTCTCACGGGTCTTCGACCACGGGGAAAATTACGCCGATGCACTTGCGAAAGCCCAGCGCCTCGGATTCGCCGAAGCAGATCCGAGCTTCGACATCAAGGGTTTCGACTCCCTCTTCAAACTTGTTATAATCACCATTCACGCCCTCGGGGTCTATGTAAAGCCCGAAGATGTCTTCGCCTATGGAATCGCCACAATCTCCGACTTCGATATCCGCTATGCCCGCGAAAAAGGAGTGAAGATAAAACTTGTGGCCCAGGTGGTGAAACTCGACGAAGGACGGTTCACACTCTTCGTAATGCCCGAATTCGTAGCTCCCGGCAAATACATCTACAGTGTCGACGACGAATACAACGGCGTCGTCATACGCGGCGAATGCTACGACCGCCAGTTCATGTTCGGAAAGGGTGCCGGCAGCCTCCCTACAGCCTCGTCGATTCTCAGCGATGTCACGGCACGGCACCACGACTACCGTTACGAATACAAGAAAATGAGCTATGCGGGTCGGCCGGTATACACCGACGATGTCACCCTCCGCGTCTATCTGCGTCATCCCGGCCCGACACTTCCTGAAGGCATTGAATTCGAAAACATTACCGAACGCTATATTTCGGCCGATGGCTGCTATACCGTAGGAGACATTTCTCTTGCCGCTCTGAGAGCCAACAAGGCCATTCTCGACGATCAGTCGGTCTTCCTCTGCAACATACCCCGCTTCTTCCTTGATCTCGACTGATAAAAAATTTTTTGAAGAATGAAAAAAAGTTTTTAACTTTGCAGTCACAAACACCTGCCTTTGTCTTAGACCGTTATTTACAAAGTATTTCAATATCTAAGCTTAAGGCGACCGCCATATACCAACGTCGTGATGACAGTGGGCCGCTGTGTGGTAAAAGGTGTGAACAGAGTAAGTAAGTATGATATAATCACTACACAGGACATCCGATGCGAGCTTCCGATACTTGCTCCTTCGGATCCTACTTGAATCACAAACCGCCTAATGGCTTAGGTCTTTACACGTTGTTGAAATGCGTAAGGACTTTTTTTATGCCCTTTCCACATCGACTTATGCACTATTTTGTGTACTTTTGCAGAATCACCCCGGTTTCTGCGGCTTCGTAACGGCCCGCGGAACAATTGATAAACAAACTAAAAATGTCCAGTCATATAATGCGGTTCACCGCTGTTTTCATTTTCTTGCTTTACGCCTGCACAGGCGCTACGGCGGCCGACACGCGCGCGGCGGTAACCGACAGTCTGCTCGGACAATTGTCGATAGCCGCCAACGCACACGACAGCATATCACCCCTCTACAGCATGTTCGACATGTCGTACGGTCCAGCACGCAAAAAAATCGCACACCAGCTGTATCTTACCGCCAAACAGGCACAGGACGACCGTACATGCCTCGATATGCTGCGCCACATCGCCAACCTCGAATGGAAAGACGATTCGGTACTTACATATGTAAAGAGCGAGATCGCAGGAATCGATGATTCTCCTGAAAAAAAATCGACAAAACTCTTCGTCGATATGATCGGAATAGACAATTTGCTCTATAACGAACAGAATCAAGACGACAATGAACTCCTGCTCGACTATGTACGCCGGTTCTCAAGCGAGCCTGCTTCGGACGGCTACGAAAAGACACTTCTCCTATATGCCGTATGCCGCTATCTTGGCAAGGAAACACGCGGCGAACTCCTCGAAAAGTATATCGACAGACTTTACGACCAGATTGAATCGATGAATCTTCCGGACGGTGCCGTCCGGCGCCTGGTCTATAACCGCGCCGCGCCGATCTTTTTCGAAAACGAAAACTACCGCCGTGTCATGGAGACCGACATGCGCATGCTCCACGAGCTCGACAGCCTGGAAGTCAGCTACGAGGAGAGCGGCCGCAATTATTACAACGCTCCTGTTTACCGCTACAGTGTCTACCGCCGCATGCTCGGGTGCTATCCCATCCTCAGTAAAGACGAAGTCGAGAGTCTGTACGGCAAGACCCTGCTCCTTGCCGACCTCAATCCCAACATAGCCTACGACTTGGGAAACAACGAACGCGCCAACATATATTATGCCATGTCGACCGGCGACTATCAGCGGGCTAAAACGATGCTAAAACGCCAGATAAACGCTCCTATACATGCCTCCATACGCCTTTCGCTGCTGAAAATGCTCAAGGAAGCCGCCCTGAAAACCGATGACACCGAAACCCTTCTCGCAACATCACTCATGCTCGACGACGAATTCGACAAACGGCTCGAGCGTAAACGGCAGGAACGCTCGCGCGAGCTGAGACTGGTATACGACCTCAACGATCTTCTCGAACGCAATTCACAACTCCAGGCCGACAGCCACAGGGTGGCTCTGAGAGCACGTTCGGCCCTCCTTGCTATAGGTCTGTGTGCTATAGTGATACTGACCATTCTCACTATAATGCTCTTCAGGCAGAATCGCCGAAAACGAAAACTCGCGACTCGTCTCAGCCGCTCCAACGACTCTCTCCGTAAAGAACGCGACGAACTTAAAGAAGCACGCGATGAACTGGCTGTTCTGCGCGACCAGGCACGCGCCGCCGACCGTCGCAAAACAGAGTTTATCAACAATATGAGCCATGAGGTAAAAGTGCCTCTTGCAGCAATTTCGGAATATGCCCAGCTCATCGCCGACTGCATACCTGAAAGCCAGCACGCATACCTCGATCGTTTCGCCTCCATTATAAACCTGAATGTACGCCTGGTGATGAGGCTCGTCAATGATGTTCTCGACACCGACAGCCTCGAAAACGGCCAGATGTCGCTTGAAATTCGCCCCACATCGGTAAACAATATTTGCCGTCTTGCTATCGACAGCGTGTTCGAATGCGGCCGTCCAGACAAAGAGGGCCTCGATTTCGTTTTCCGTCCCGAAGGCGGCGACGACATAATGATAGATACCGACGGACAGCGTGTCGGGCAAGTTCTGACAAATATGCTGACTAACGCCGTAAAATTTTCCGATGACGGAACTATAAACCTCTCCTATCATCTTGATGAGGAAAAAAATCTGATAACGTTTACAGTGACCGACGAGGGACAAGGAATTCCCGACGGTCAGGAGGAAGCTATCTTCGACCGGTTCAGACGCCTCGACCATACAGTATCGGGCTGCGGCCTCGGTCTCTACATCTCACGCCTTATCGCAGGACTTCTCAAAGGGACCCTTAAAGTCGATCCGACATATAAAGGCGGCGCGAAATTCGTATTCACAATTCCGACAAAAGCATGACATGAGAGCGCGACGCTCATTTCTACTCTACTGGATTATTGGCGTTCTGTCGATGGCCGCAGTTTCCTGCAGTCCCGTCAAGCACGTGCCGCAAGGTGAATATCTTCTCGACAAGGTAAAGATCGAGACTGTCGGCGACGACACAAAAGTCGATACCGAGGAACTCGTGAACTTCCTGCGTCAGTCGCCAAACCATAAAGTGCTCGGATTCGCCAAGTTGCAGCTGGCAACCTACAATCTTTCGGGGGCCGACACAACCCGCTGGTACAACCGCTGGCTCAGGCGTGTGGGACAGGCTCCGGTCATATATGATCCCGAACTTACCGAAGCCTCGCGCCGACAGCTTGTGCAGGCACTTGTCAACCGCGGCTACCTCGATGCTACAGTCACAGCGGACACAATCGGCTCCACCGAAAAAAAACGCATGGAGGTACGCTTCCTGATCGATGCAGGCAAACCACACCGCATATCGAAAATCGACTACAACATCGAAGATCCGGCCGTTAGACACATCGTGCTCGCCGACACTTCCATATCGGAGATACACACCGGCATGCCCCTCGACCGTACGATGCTCGATAACGAGCGGACTCGCATCGCCTCGATACTCCGCAACGCAGGATATTTCGAGTTCAACCGCGAATTTATCAACTATACCGCCGACACCATAGCCGGAAGCAAAGACGTAGCCCTGATACTGAATCTGCGATCGCCGTCGGCCTCCCGCTCGGAATCCGGACAGGGCTCGCGCACAAGACTCGGAGCACTCGCCGACAGCCTTCTTAACGTGGATCCGGGCCATCACCGATATGAATTCCACCGGGTAGTCTTTCTGGTAGAAGGCGAAGGCGGAATCGGCAATCTTACCGATACGGTAGAATATCACGGCAAGACTTTCGTCTACGGTGATGACCGCTACCTGCGCCCGCAACTGCTCGACGACATGTGCTATATCGAACCGGGAAGCGAATACAGTGCCCGGGCCGTAGAGCGAACCTACGAGGCACTCGGCCGACTGTCGATAGTCAAGTTCATCAATATAGAAATGGAAGCGGCAGGCCGTCAGGGCACTACCGGTCTGCTTGACGCCTACATTCACCTGTCGCGAAATAAAAAACAGGGTATCACCGCTGAACTCGAAGGCACCAACAGCGAGGGCGACCTCGGATTCGGCCTGGGCCTCACATATCAGCACCGTAACCTTGCCAAAGGGTCGGAAACACTCACCACGAAACTAAGGGCATCATACGAAAGTCTTTCGGGAAACTTCGACGGTCTGGTCAACAAGCGCTACACTGAATATGCCGCCGAGGTCGGCATAACTTTCCCGCAGTTCGAATGTCCCTTCCTCTCCAAAAGGATTAAACAGAGATTCCTCGCATCTACAGAATTCGCGGTATCATTCAACTATCAGGAGAGGCCCGAATACACCCGTATCATTGCCGGTGCGGCCTGGAAATGGAAGTGGCAGCAGCAACGTTCCGACGAACTGCGCCGCCAGACTTTCGACCTCATCGACATAAATTATGTACGTCTGCCCCGCTCAACCATCAATTTCATCGACCAGATAGCTCCGACAAATCCCTTGCTGCGATACAGCTATGAAGACCACTTCATAGTGAGACTCGGCTACACGTATAGCCATACCAACCGCCGTGTGGCCACTGCGACAACAAACGCATTCTCCGTCCAGCCCTATGTGACAAGTCTGCGCGTATCTGGCGAGACCGCCGGTAACCTGCTCTACGCCATTTCGAGCCTCGTCGGACAAAAGCGCTCCGAGGGGGTATACAAACTTCTCGGTATCCAGTACGCACAATACGTCAAAGGCGAGATCGACTATACCTACACACGCAATTTCAACTCCCGCAACGCCATCTCGGCGCATGCAGGTTTCGGAATCGCCGTACCTTACGGCAACTCCAGCATGGTGCCTTTCGAAAAACGCTTCTATGCCGGAGGCGCCAACAGTGTCCGCGGCTGGGGAGTACGCACTCTCGGCCCGGGAGCCTACGACGCCCGCAACTCGGTGACCGACTTCATCAACCAGTGCGGCGACATACGCCTCGACCTGAGCCTCGAGTACCGCGCCAAACTGTTCTGGGTGTTCGAAGGTGCTCTATTCATCGATGCCGGCAACATATGGACCATACGCAACTACGAGAATCAGCCCGGAGGCGAATTCAAATTCAATAAATTCTACAAACAGATCGCCGCAGCCTACGGCGTGGGCCTGCGCATGGACTTCACCTACTTCCTACTGCGATTCGATCTCGGTCTGAAGGCCCACAACCCTGCCAGAGGCCAGGAAGCATGGCCTATCATACACCCGAAATGGAGCCGCGACGCAAATTTCCATTTCTCCGTCGGCTATCCGTTCTGACCCGCTATTTATCCTCGAAAAAACGCTGCAGCCGCTTCCTCGTTCCGAAAAGTGTGATGACATCGCTCTCGCCGACAGTCAGCTCCCGGTCGGCCACAACATCGAGTACCACAGGCTCCATACGCTTTATCCCGAGGACATTGCGCTTCTCCACCGGACGCGTGGCCGCTACAAACTCCAGTCCGTAACGCTCTCCGAAATCGATTTCCGAGTATTTCAGCCCAAGAATGAAGGCGGGAGCTGCAAAGCTCGCCACCACGCTATCTTCGTCTACCTCAAGAGTGCGTATGGCCGAGCCGAGTTCCATCTCGTGTGTCAGATCGGCGGCAGCCCGCTGTTCGGGCGTTATGATACGGTCGATATCGAAGCTTTCGAGGATCGATTCGTGCAGTTTGTCGATGGCACGGGCATAGATATGTTTCACACCGGCCTTTTTCAGAAGAGCGACAGTGCGTATGCTCGCTCCGAAATTCTCGCCTATGGCAACTATGGCAAGATCTATGTTATCAAGCGGAAGCACCGACAGAGCACTCTCCTCAGTGCTGTCGATAATGTATACGGTCGATATGTAATCCTTCACCGTATCGACATGACTGTGGTTTATATCGACACCTATCACTTCATGCCCCATATCGGCAAGATCGCGAGCAAGATTCTCACCATAAATTCCCAGTCCTATTATAAGATAACGCATAAATCCCTATTTTTTTAATTAATGATGATGTCATCGGTCGGAAGATGATCGGAAGGATCGCGATGCGAGCCTGTGAAACCGCATAAAACCGAAATAATACCTACACGACCGAGAAACATTGCCGTAGCAAGTACCATTTTCGATACAGAATTCAGTTCGGTCGTAGTGCCGAGCGAGAGCCCGACAGTAGTTATGGCCGAAAAACACTCGAAAAGCACTCCGGAAAACGACAGTTCGGGCTGCAGGGCCATTATTATCGCCGAATAGAGCAGTACCGCCACTATCGATAGCGCCACCACGGCATTGGCGCGCCTCACCGACGGAAGGGCTATGTTGCGCCCCATGGCAGGCACACCCTTATAACCCAGGATAATCGAACGCAGATTGAATACCACCGCCATCATGGTATTCACCTTTATACCTCCGCCCATCGACTGCGACGAACATCCGACCCACATGAGAAACATCATGATCAGGAACATCGTATGCGACAGCGACGACAACGACAGCGACGAAAATCCGGCAGTACGCGGCGTGGCTGAGTTGAAAAACGACTGCACAATTTTCTTGCCAAGCGGCATGCCGGCCAAAGCGTGATCGTATTCGAGCACAAAAAAGCATACGGCACCACCCAAAAAGAGTATGCCGGTAGCCACGAGCACAAGCTTGGTATTGAGATCGAAGATATGCTGACGTCGGTTGGTGCGCCGCACACCTGTCTGGCGACACTTAAGCCTACGGAAATATTCCACGGCAGCATCCTTGAAATTGACAAGATTAGGAAACCCTATGCCTCCGGCGAGTATAAGCACAGTCATCACTATATATATAGAGCCGTCGGAATGCAGCAGCGCCGGTGTCTGAAGACCGTCGCGCAGAGTGGTGAAACCGCCGTTACAGAAACCCGACACTGAGTGGAATGCCGCAAAAATCACCTTTTCTCTCGTCTGCGCGAACATACCGTCGGGGATAGCGAAATACACTGCCACCGCACCTATAACCTCAACCGCAAGTGTGAACAGAAGTATATACAGAATAACGGGTGCCAGCTTGCTCATGCTTTTTGAATAGACAAAATCGCGGATGAGCAGCTGATTGTAGATGCTGGCGCGGCCGCTGAAGAATATGGCGAAAAAACTGGTGAATGTAAGTACGCCCAAAGCGCCGATCTGCATCAGGACTGCGATCACGAGCCAGCCCAATGGTGTATATGTCGTGGCAAGATCCACGGTTGTAAGCCCTGTCATACTGACTGCACTCGCCGCCATAAACAGAGAGTCGACATAAGAGACAGATGTGACCGTACATCTCGGCATCGCAAGCACGAACGAGCCTATGAAAATGAAAAAAAGAAAACTGCCCGACAGGATCAGCGAAGGATTGGTACGCCTGGAAAGCAGGAACATTATTCCGTAGCATATCTCGGCCATGGAATATAGGCCAAGAACGCCATAGACGAAGTAACGGTTGTGTAGAAAATGCAGCAACTCGCCGGGCAGACCTGATCCGTGAGGCCATATCAGAGGCACAAGAGTGAGCAACATGGCCAAATCGGCTATGCGCTTTATGATATGACTCGACCTAAAGGACTCCTTGAAACGGAATACGAGATTGAAGATTATCGATATGAGAAATATTGTCTGAGAAACACCGAGAATGCGTCTCAGTACTTTACGACTTACCGATCCAGCATCGAAACCGCCATAAATTATCAATGCGCTCAAAGCTGCTACCGATGCCACAAACACAAGAACCGACATTGTCCCGCCAACGACCCGCATGAACTTCCCGAAACGATACGACAATCGCCTCCGGTCGGCATCGGGCCATCGGAAACGCGCCCATCGGCGTACCCGTCGTATCAATCGTCCTTCCATACTTCAGAATTCGCTATACTCTATAACACTTCTTATGTCTGTCGCGTTCATCATTCATATTATGTAAAACATTTCGACATAAACATCTCCCCGATGATTCTTTTTCAGAATTAATTGCATATCTTTGCCTATATATTAGCCAAGAGTCTATGGTTATCTACCACTCTCTTTAACGACCTATAAACGTCCATGGAAAAATTCATCCTTTCTCTCGATCAAGGCACCACAAGCAGCCGTGCCATAGTTTTCGACCACGACGGCAACATACGCTCCGTAGCACAGCACGAATTCCCGCAGATATTTCCCCGGCCGGGCTGGGTGGAGCACGATCCGTTCCAGATATGGGGCTCTCAGGCGTCCGTGATTGCAGAGGCCATATCACGAATAGGAATAAACGGCCATAACATAGCAGCCATTGGAATAACCAACCAACGCGAAACCACCATAGTGTGGGATGCCGAAACCGGCGAACCGGTGTACAACGCAATCGTATGGCAGGACAGGCGTACCTCGGAATACTGCGATTCACTCCGCGAGGCCGGCCATGCCGAGATGATAAAAGAGAAAACCGGGCTTATTATCGACGCATATTTCTCGGCTACCAAAATAAAATGGATTCTCGACAATGTGCCGGGAGCCCGCGAACGCGCAGAAGCCGGCCGGCTGAAATTCGGCACTGTCGACACCTGGCTCATATCGTGCCTCACCCGCAACACCGTGCATGTCACCGACGTGACGAATGCCTCGCGCACCATGCTTTTCAATATCCACACCCTCGAATGGGACAAAGACCTTCTCCACCTGTTCGACATTCCCGAATCAATGCTGCCCGAAGTGAAGCCGAGCAGCTGTGTGATGGGACATACCACAACCACCATCTTCGCGCATGAAGTACCCATCGCAGGTGTGGCAGGCGATCAGCAGGCCGCTCTCTTTGGCCAGATGTGCATAAAGCCGGGCGCTGTAAAAAATACATACGGTACCGGATGCTTCCTGCTGATGAACTCCGGATCAAAACCCATCGTGTCGAAAAACCGCCTGCTCTCGACCATCGCATGGAAGATAGGCGACGAAGTGACCTATGCCCTCGAAGGATCTGTATTCGTAGGCGGTTCGGTGGTGCAGTGGCTGCGCGACAGCCTCCGCTGCATATCGTCGTCGTCCGAAGTCGAGGCTCTCGCCGCATCTGTAGCCGATTCCGGAGGCGTATACTTCGTACCCGCCATGACCGGCCTCGGCGCGCCCTACTGGGACCAGTACGCGCGCGGCCTTATTTCCGGTATATCGCGCGGCACCACATCGGCCCATATCGCCCGTGCCGCTCTCGAAGGAATCGCCTATCAGATCTACGATATCGTGAAAGCCATGGAACTGGATTCGGGTCTTAACATTGTCGAACTCAAAGTGGACGGCGGGGCCTCACGCAACAACCTGCTCATGCAGTTCCAGAGCAATCTCCTCGACACAGAAGTGCTGCGTCCGCGAGTGACAGAAACAACAGCCCTGGGAGCCGCATATTTCGCCGGGCTCGCCGTAGGATACTGGGACAGCATCGAACAGCTCCATTCGCAGTGGCAGCTGGAACGAAGCTTCACTCCCGATGACACACCGGAACACGTCGCCGCCCAGCTCGACGGATGGCATGATGCCGTACGCAGATGTTTAACAGATTAACCCGGCACCATGGAAAATCCCGAAATCTCCTTTACAATACAATGCTTCTTTGAGTTTCTCGGCACATTCGTCATGATACTCCTCGGCTGCGGCGTCGTGGCCTGTACGACACTCGAAAAATCGAAAGGCAACGGAGCCGGCTGGATCGTTGTCACCATAGCCTGGGGTCTGGCTGTGATGTGCGGAGTGTTCATCGCCGGCCCTTATACCGGCGCACACCTCAATCCGGCTGTGTCCATAGGACTCGCCATGGCAGGCAAATTCGGATGGGCGATGGTCGCGCCATATATCGTTTCGCAGTTCATCGGCGCGTTTCTCGGAGGCGCCACTGTATATCTGTTCTATAAAGACCACTTCGACGCCACAGAAGGCCACGATACCAAGCTCGGTGTGTTCGCCACCATTCCGGCCATCAAAAACGGTTTCCGCAATTTCATATCCGAAGTCATCGGCACCTTCATACTGATTCTCGTCATACTCTTCCTTGCCGAAAAGGGGAATACTGCCGAAGTCGGCCTCGGCTCTATCGGAGCGCTCCCGGTCGCCCTCCTCGTTGTGGTGATAGGCATGTCTCTTGGCGGCACCACGGGCTATGCCATAAATCCGGCCCGCGACCTCGGCCCGCGCCTCGCCCACACCCTCCTGCCAATCAGAGGCAAAGGCAACAGCAGCTGGGCCTACGCCTGGATACCCCTCCTCGGCCCCATCGCCGGCGCCACACTCGCCGCCCTCGTCTACACCCTCTACACCGCCCTCCGCTGACATCTCTTTATTCATTTTTTCCCTCCGCGATTTCCGAATGCAAAAAAGATTTGGAAATGTGGAGGAAAAATCGTACCTTTGCGCCGCTAAACAGTACAAAACCATATTACAAACAAAATTAAATGGCAACAAAAATTAGATTACAACGTCATGGTCGCAAGAACTATGCGTTCTATCCTATTGTCATCGCCGATAGCAGGGCACCACGAGATGGTAGATTTATTGAAAGGATAGGTTCCTATAATCCGAACACTAATCCTGCTACAATTACTCTTAACTTCGAACGGGCTTTGTATTGGGTGACCGTCGGTGCTGAACCCACCGATACCGTACGCGCTATCCTCAGCAATGAAGGCGTACTTCTTATGAAGCACCTCATGGGTGGCGTAGCCAAGGGCGCATTCGATCAGGCAGAAGCCGAGCGTCGTTTCGCAGCCTGGAAGGCTAAAAAAGATGCGAAGGTAGCTTCGCAGAAGACCAGCATGGCAACCAAAGCTCAGGAAGCTGCCAAAGAGCGTCTTGAAGCCGAAACTGCCAAGAACAAGGCAAAGGCAGAAGCCGTAGCCAAGAAGAAAGCCGAAGCAGCAGCTGCAGCCGCAGCCGCCGAAGCTCCCGCCGAAAGCGAGGGCGAAGCTGAAGCTCCTGCAGCAGAATAATATCTGCACAGCAAAATACCCGAAGGGTGTGTCCGCCGATTGTGGCCGGCACACCCTTTGCGCTTTAAGTGTCAATCTGTCGGACAGATCGGCGTTTAGAGTTTAATCGAATCCGGTTTCTCTCCTTTCAATATATCGTCACATCATTTTCGCGAAATGAAAAAATTCAAAGAATATACATCGTTCAACCTCTCGGACATAAACAAGGAAATGCTCGGGCGCTGGCGCGAGGCCGATCTCTTCGGCCGCAGTGTGGCTCTGCGCGAGGGAGCGCCTTCCTTCGTATTCTTCGAGGGGCCGCCGTCGGCCAACGGCATGCCGGGCATACACCATGTGATGGCCCGTACCATCAAAGACCTCTTCTGCCGCTATAAGACAATGAAAGGCTTCCATGTGAAGCGCAAAGCGGGCTGGGACACCCACGGACTGCCTGTCGAACTCGGCGTGGAGCGCTCCCTTGGAATCACCAAGGAAGATATCGGCAAGACAATCAGCGTCGACGAATACAACGCCGCCTGCCGCCGCGAGGTGATGAAATACACCCGCGAATGGGAGACCCTAACCGACATGATGGGCTACTGGGTGGATATGAACGACCCTTATATCACCTACGACAACCGCTACATCGAAAGCGTGTGGTGGCTTCTGGCTCAGATCTACAAAAAAGGTCTTCTCTATAAAGGCTACACCATACAACCCTATTCTCCGGCCGCCGGCACCGGTCTCAGCTCGCACGAGCTCAACCAGCCCGGATGTTACCGCGATGTCAAGGACACTACCTGCATTGCGCAGTTCGCCCTCAAGGATACTATTCCGGCAATGGAAGGCTGGGGTAAGCCATACATGCTCGCATGGACCACCACCCCCTGGACTCTGCCTTCCAACACCGCATTGGCCGTAGGCCCGACTATACGCTATTGCATTGTCCGCACATACAACCCCTACTCGGGCGAACCTGTGACCGTAACTGTGGCAGAAGCCCTGCTCGGCTCAATATTCAATGCCAAAGCCAAGGACATAGCCCTCGAAGACTACAAGGCAGGCGACAAGCTCGTGCCCTGGCAGGTTGTTGCCACAGTCGACGGCAATGATCTCGTCGGTCTCAACTACGAGCAGCTTATCCCCTGGGTCAATCCTGGCGAAGGAGCATTCCGAGTCATTCCCGGCGACTACGTGACCACCGAGGATGGTACCGGCATCGTACATATAGCCGGCACCTTCGGCGCCGACGACCTCCGTGTGTCGAAGCAGAACGGCATTCCGCCGCTCCACCTCATCGACCGCGACGGCAATCTCCGTCCTATGGTCGACCTCACTGGCCGCTTCTACCGCATCGAAGACCTTGACCCCGCTTTCGTAGCCGAGCGCGTGAGCGCCGACTATGCCGACTGGGCAGGCAAATATGTGAAAAACGCATATAATCCCGATGCCAAGGAAGGCGACGAGACTCTCGACGTGGAAATATGCATGTATCTCAAACAGGCCGGAAAGGTGTTCCGCATTGAGAAGCACACACACAACTATCCCCACTGCTGGCGTACGGACAAGCCTGTGCTCTACTACCCCCTCGACAGCTGGTTTATCCGTTCCACCGCTGCCCGCGACCGCATGATAGCCCTCAACGAGACCATACAGTGGAAACCCGCCGCCACAGGAAGCGGCCGTTTCGGCAAATGGCTCGAAAATCTTCAGGACTGGAACCTGTCGCGCAGCCGCTTCTGGGGCACTCCGCTGCCAATATGGCGTACCGAAAACGGCGCCGAGGAAATCTGCATTGACAGCGTGGAGACCCTCTACAATGAAATAGAGAAATCAGTCGCCGCAGGTATCATGAAGTCCAATCCGTTCAAGGACAAAAGCTTCGTTCCCGGCGACTACTCAAAAGAAAACTACGATAAAATCGATCTCCACCGCCCCTATGTCGACGACATAGTCCTTGTATCGGCATCCGGCGCTCCGATGCATCGCGAAACCGACCTCATCGACGTATGGTTCGACAGCGGCTCGATGCCTTACGCCCAGATGCACTACCCCTTCGAAAACAAGGAAGTGGTGGAAAACGGCGCCGTATTCCCCGCCGACTTCATCGCCGAAGGTGTCGACCAGACACGCGGCTGGTTCTTCACCCTGCATGCCATCGGCACTATGGTGTTCGATCATGTGGCCTTCAAGACCGTGATATCCAATGGTCTCGTGCTCGACAAAAACGGCGAAAAGATGTCCAAACGCAAGGGCAACGCCGTAGATCCCTTCGAAGCTATCGAAAAATTCGGTTCCGATCCCCTGCGCTGGTATATGATCTCGACCACCGCACCCTGGATAGACCTCAAATATGATTCGGACGGTGTAGTCGAAGTAGCCCGCAAATTCTTCGCCACACTCTCGAGCACCTATAACTTCTTCGCCATGTACGCCAACGTCGACGGCTTCACCGGTGAAGAACCTCAGGTACCTGTGGCCGAACGCCACGAGCTCGACCGATGGATCCTCTCCGTGCTCAATACCCTTGTGAAGAACGTGACCGAGGCATTCGACTCCTACGAGCCCACCAATGCTGCGCGCGCCATCAGTGATTTCGTGCAGTCCGACCTCTCCAACTGGTACGTACGCCTCAGCCGCAAGCGTTTCTGGGGAGGAAACTTCGATACCGACAAGATCGCCGCATATCAGACTCTCTACACCTGCCTCGACACAGTAGCCCGACTGATGGCTCCGATCGCGCCTTTCTTCGCCGACCGTCTCTTCCGCGACCTCAACGAGACGCCCGAATCGGTTCATCTGGCCGACTTCCCTGTCTACAACGAAGCCGACGTGGACGAAGAACTGGAACACCGCATGGACGTAGCACAGCGTCTCACATCGCTTGTGCTCAGTCTCCGCAAGAAAGCTAACATAAAGGTACGCCAGCCTCTGGCAAAGATGCTTGTGCCTGCCGTCGACGATCATGCCGCCGCCATCATCGAAGCCGTGGCCGAGATTGTAAAGACCGAAGTCAATGTAAAAGAACTGCAGGTCGTAGCGCCCGATAACGAAGTATTCGTCAAGCGCGTCGACCCCGATTTCAAGAAACTCGGTCCGAAATTCGGCAAGCTCATGAAGCAGGCAGCCGCCATGATCAAGGCATTCTCAGCCGATCAGATCCGCACTCTCGAACGCGAAGGCGCAATCGACCTTGACATCGACGGTGTGACCACCCGCGTGGATCTGGCTGATGTAAAGGTCATATCCGAGGATATTCCCGGCTGGCTTGTGGCCAATGAAGGAGCGCTCACTGTGGCTCTTGACATCGAAATCAGCCCCGAGCTCTTCCGCGAAGGCCTGTCGCGCGACATCATCAACCGCGTGCAGCGCTACCGCAAGGAGCAGAATTTCGACATTACCGACCACATCAACATCCGGTTCCTGCCTTGCCCCGAACTCAATGATGTTCTGTCGGTCTACTCGGCCTATATCGCCGAACAGGTACTTGCCGATTCAATTGCCGTAAGTGACAGTGCCGACGATGAAAATCTCGTGATTTTCGATATCGACGACCTCAAGATCGGCGCAGTCATAACATTATCATGACCCGCGGGGTTTAAAAAGCAATAAGTTGACAAAGTTAAGATAATGGTTCTGCCTGAAAGAGCCATTATCTTAACTTCTTAAACTTAATATGTCATCAACCCGCTAAAAAACTTAAAGACAATGAGCGACCAGTTACGGTATTCCGACGAAGAACTCGAAGAATTCCGCCAGATCATACTCACCAAGATCGAGAACGCCACAGCACTCTACGAAGAGCTGTGCCAGAGCCTGCGAAATACCGACGGAAACGATACCGCCGACACTTCGCCGACCTTCAAGACCCTCGAGGAAGGAGCCAATGTGCTCGAACGCGAAGCCAACGCACGCCTGGCCGAACGTCAGCGCCAGTTCATCAACCATCTGCGCGCCGCGCTCGTGCGTATCGACAACAAAACCTACGGCATCTGCCGCGCCACCGGCAAACTGATACCCAAGGAACGCCTGCGCGCCGTTCCGCATGCCACCCTCTGTGTGGAAGCCAAAAACAATCCCGACCATTGATGGAAATATCCAAGACAAGGCGTCTGGCTTGGCTCGGCGCTCTCACCGCCGCGATTATCATAATCGTCGATCAGGTGGTGAAATGCTATGTAAAGACTCACTTCTACCTCGGCGAAGACGTCGAGGTTCTGCCGTTTTTTCATCTCCGTTTCATTCAGAACAACGGCATGGCGTTCGGCATAGAGCTTGGCAGCAAGCTGTTCCTCACATTTTTCCGCATTGTGCTTGTGGGATTCCTCGCCTGGTATCTTGTACGCATAGCCCGGGTTGCCAAAGTCTCGGCCGGTTACATGACCGCCGTATCGCTTGTCGCCGCCGGAGCCTTGGGCAATATCATCGACTGCGTGTTTTACGGAGAGATCTTCACCAATCCCTATCCCCCTGTGACAGCCGAATTCGTACCCTGGGGAGAAGGATACGGAGGTCTGTTCCACGGGCTGGTGGTCGATATGCTCTACTTCCCACTGTTCTCTTTCAACTGGCCCCAGTGGGTTCCCGTTGTCGGAGGCAGCGAATTTTCGTTCTTCGATCCTGTATTCAACATTGCCGATTCCGCCATAACAGTCGGAATGGCGATGATCATATTCTTCTACACCAAGTATCTAAGTTCCGACTACGCCCGCTATGATGTCGAGGTCAAGGCTAAAAAATGAACTCGGAGCCATAGCGCTCGGTCTGCTTGTCTGTGCCTGTTCCAAAGTGCCGGGAGGGGTCATTCCGCCCGACCGCATGGCCGAACTCCTTGCCGATTTTCATATCGGAGAGGCCGTTGTCGACATGAACCGTGGCGAATTCTATAACGATTCACTCCGCCAGCTGTATAAGCAGAGCGTCTATGCGCGCCACGGGGTGACACCCGAGGAAGTCGACAGTTCTTTCGCCTGGTACGGGCGGCACATGTCCGAATACATGGAGGTCTACGACAAGACCATCGAGATCCTCGACCACCGTCTCATAGAGACAGGCAACCGCATAGCTGCCGAAGCTGCGCTTTCCATCGCCGGCGACTCGGTCGATGTGTGGCCCAACGCACGCTTCATCACCTTCAACGAGCTAATGCCGTCGCGTATGGCCACATTCTCCTTCTCCAACGACGAAAACTGGGAACGGGGCGACAGCTATACATGGCGAGCCAAGTTCTTCAACAATACCGAAAATCTCTGCTTCACCATCGTGGCCGAGTATACCGACGGCACGGTCGAAATCGCAACCAAAAATTTCTCGGCCGACGGCTGGAACGAGATCGTGTTTAACACCGATTCGACCCTGACGGCAAACCGCATTTTCGGCTTTATCGATGGGGTAAGCCGCCCCGGCACATCGTTGCGTACCGACAGTATGGAGATGATCCGTAAACGCGTGAACCACGACGTTGCGCCGAACCGCTACAATATCCGCACTTTCAAAAAACTCGGAGAAGTCATCGACACGCCCCTTCCCTCCGAACAGAAAGAGGCCGAAACCGATTCAATAGCATCATGAACCCGGTCCGCATGCTCGGCCGGCGCGTCGAATATCTCGGTAAGACATATCCGCTCTCGATCGTAGAGGCCGAACCCGACAGCGACGGACAGTGGCACATAGCCATCACTCCTTTCGAACGCGAGACAGCCGCCACACCTTATCACGGAGGCACCGTCCGTATATCGTTTCCCGACGGCATGCGCAGTCAGCCACTGGTCGAACTGCTGCCATAAGGCAATTTTTTGACGGTATGTCCGTTAAAAGAATAATGAAGCGATATACCATCTTTATCATCATATCTCTGCTCGTAATTTTCACCACTGCGGCCAAAGGCCCGGTGAAGATCAGCGGCATTGTGACCGATGACCAGAACGAAGGACTCGAATTCGTCACCGTCAAAGTGCAGGGTACTGCCATCGGCACTATTACCGGCGCCGGAGGCAAATACACGCTTACCGCACCCGAAGCCGACACCATACGCGTGGTTTTCACCTGCATAGGTTTCGAGGAAAGTAAACGGCGTCTCATCGACGCTTCGGGTGAAGTGACCGTCAACGTCAAAATGACTCCGGCCAGCTATGCTCTCGGAGGAGTCGAAGTCACCGACTATCAGAAGCAGACTTCGGGCATGCAGAAGATCGACAACGGCAACTACCGCCTCGCGCCCGACGTGACCGGCGGCAGTGTCGAGGCCCTTATCAGCACCATGGCCGGTGTAAGTTCAAGCAACGAAATGAGCAGCCAGTACAGCGTGCGCGGAGGTTCTTACGACGAAAACAGCGTATATATAAACGGAATCGAGGTCTATCGTCCCCAACTCATATCGTCGGGACAGCAGGAAGGTCTGAGCATTGTCAACCCCGATATGGTCGGCGCCATCGGCTTCTCTACTGGCGGCTTTCCGGCCCAGTATGCCGACCGCATGAGCTCCGTACTCGACATCACATACCGTCAGCCCGAGGCTTTCGAAGGCTCGGTATCGGCCTCGCTCATGGGTGCCTCGGCGGCTGTCGGAACAAGTTCGAAGATATTCTCGCAGCTGCACGGCATCCGCTATAAACAGAATTCGTCGCTTCTCGGCTCGCTCGACGACAAGGGGGAGTACGATCCCCGCTTCTTCGACTATCAGACAAGCATGAATCTGAAACTCGGCGAGAAGTGGTCGGTCTCGCTATTAGGCAATGTCGCCGTCAACAACTATAAATTCATTCCCCACAACCGCAGTACAAAATTCGGCACTTCGACCGACGCCAAAGAATTTACGGTATATTTCGACGGCATGGAAAAAGACCGCTTCGAGACATACTTCGGAGCCGCAACTCTCATGTTCAGGCCGTCGAAAAAAGCCGAATTCGCCCTGCAGGCCGGAGGATTCTTCACAAACGAACTTGTAAGCTACGATATATCGGGAGAATACTGGCTCGACCAGGCCGGAACATCAGGCTCGGGCGACAGCGGCGGTATAGGCGGCGAGCTTGGCGTTGGCCGCTATCACGAACATGCCCGCAACCGTTTCAAAGCATCGGTATTCAACATAGCCCTCAAAGGTGCTACCGGCCTGCACCGCCATAACCTGAATTACGGAATCGACTTCAAGCACGAAACACTCTACGACCGCTCGCGCGAATGGGAACTCCGCGATTCAGCTGGCTTCTCTCTTCCGGCCGATCCGGATGCAGTGAAAGTAATATACAATCTCAGTTCGCACAACGACCTTTCGACCAACCGCTTCGCAGCATATGTCAACGACACCTACCGCCTCGAGACCGGCGCTGGTTATTTCAATATCAATGCAGGCCTGCGTCTGTCATACTGGGATTTCAACAAGGAAACGCTCATAAGCCCGCGTGCAAGTGTCGGCTTCGTGCCTGCGCGCAATCCCCGCCTCGCACTGCGCTTCGCCACAGGACTGTACTATCAGTCGCCCTTCTTCAAGGAATTCAGGCTTCCGGCTGCGGATGCCGACGGAAACGTCGTCATCGGGCTTAACTCCGACATAAAATCGCAGCGCTCCTTTCAGCTCATATTCGGTGTCGATTATACATTCCGTGCTTTCAACCGTCCGTTCAAGATCTCGGGCGAGGCATACTACAAGGCCCTCGGAAATCTTATACCCTACGAGGTCGACAACCTCAAGCTTGTCTACGCCGGCCGCAATCTTACCAGCGGATATGCCGCAGGTATCGACTTCAAGCTTTTCGGCCAGTTCGTACCCGGTTCCGACTCTTGGATCAGCTTCTCGCTCATGAAATCGAACGAGAAACTCAACGGAGTGAACGTGCCACGCCCCAACGACCGCCGCTACAGCCTCGCACTATTTTTTACCGACTATTTCCCGAAATTTCCCAAGCTGAAATTCAATCTCCGCGGCATCCTCAACGACGGGCTGCCATTCTCGGCTCCACGCGGCAGTTTCGACAAGGGATATTTCCGCGCACCGGCCTATAAACGCCTCGACATCGGATTACAATATGCCCTACTCTCCCCCCGCGCCGAAGGTGAGCCCCGACAGGGATTTCTGCGTCATTTCAAGAGCATATGGCTGGGTCTAGACGTATTCAATCTCCTCGACATCAGCAATGTCAGCAGCTATTACTGGGTCACCGACATCAACGACATCCAGTATGCCGTACCAAATTACCTAACGCGGCGCCAGTTTAACGTGCGCCTGTCCCTCGAATTCTGATGACACGAAAACTTCTCTCCTTTCTGTTTCTGACACTCTGTCTGATCTGTAACGGCCGCCAGCCCGAACGAGGCTACCGCGGATTCGTAGACTGTAGCGCCACATTCAATCTCGACATAAGTCTATACGGCGGTGCGACCGACTCATATGTCTGGCTGGGAGGCTCCACTACACATGGATATCAATTCAATAACTGGCTCTTTATAGGCGGCGGAATAGGCTATGAGACCGTGCTTGCGCCCGATGACAGACGCCCCAAACGCATATTTCCCGTATTTGCCGACGCTCGTGCCGATCTGAAGTTCGGAAAATTCACACCATTCGCCGACATGAAATTAGGCGCAAACTTCACACGCGGAGCCGGTCTATACTTTTCACCAGCAATCGGATATCGATTCAACTGGGGGCGAACTACAGCCATAAACTTCGCCATCGGAGCGACTTTCTTCGGGCGCCGTTATCCAGTGTATGAACACATCATGGCCCCGGGAGGCGGCATTATTGTCGGTGAAGTCACCGGAAGTTACCACGGAGTCGAAATAAAGCCCACCCTCCGCCTCGGCCTCGAATTCTGAAACCATGAAACGCTTATATATCGCAGTATTACTATCAGCTATCGTCATGACATCTCAGGCAGAAGAAGAATTTGAATGGGACAGCACCGAAAAGGTGGAATGGAGCGATTCGTTCCGTATCGTCGACATTCCTTCAAGCAAGGACTCCACCATACAGCCGGCTTATTTCAGGGAAACCACGTCGGACGAGCCTCAGCCGCTGATCGTCAGCCTGCATACATGGAGCGGAGGCTATAGCCAGAAAGACCCTGTGACCGCAGACATCGAAGCACGCGACTGGAACTATATACACCCCCACTTCCGCGGCTTCAACAACCGGCCCGAAGCCATGGTAAGCGATCTTGTGCTCGCCGACATCGACGACGCTATCGATTATGCTATCGCACACGGGAATGTAGACTCCGACCAAATCCATATCGTAGGTGTCTCCGGGGGCGGCCTGGCCACTCTTGCCGCATACATGGAACTAGACCGGCCCATAAAATCATTCAACGCATGGGTGCCGATCTCCGATCTCAACGCCTGGTATTGGGAATCCCGAGGACGCCGATTCAATTATGCCGACCACATCATGGCCGCTATCGGCAGCGACGGACGTATCGACGAAAACGAGGCCCGACGCCGCTCTCCCCTCTATAAAACCTTTCCGGCAGAAGTGCGGAAAGGAGCCGAACTGAGAATATATGCCGGCATCCACGACGGCCACATAGGCTGCGTGCCCATATCGCACTCAGTGAATTTCTATAACCGCATAGCGGGCGAACTGAAATACGGCACCGCCGATCTCAGCGAAATATACCGCTGTGCCGAGACCGACCCCGACCTCGTTTCCAAAGATCTACTGCTGTCGCTGCTCGAAAAGCGCATCAATCCCGACTATCTCACACGCGGCGAAAAGCTCCTCGGCCGCGACATCCACCTCACACGCCACTACGGCCCGGTCTCCCTCACCATCTTCGAAGGCGAACACGAACAGATCGAGGGAGCACTCTCGCTCATTCCCTGACCACGCTACCGTTTTTTGGGCTGAATGTTCAGGCGGTACTGGAACGAAAATAGGATGTACCGCGGCAACGCGTTGGTGTAGCTGACAGTACGGCCGTTCGCGGTGACGGCGTAGTTTACATTCGACAGCTTGTGCAGCAGATCGAAACCGTCGATCATGAACACCCAGCGGCTGTTGCGCGGCGGGCAGTACGACAGGCGTGCGTTCCACACCGGGTCGGTGGTGTCGAGATAGTCCACTCCGTAGCCGCGCCGGGTGTAGCAGGTGAAATCGGTGTTTATGGCAAATCCGGCCGGGAGTTTGAACAGCCCCGATATGCCGTAGTTCAGGTGATTGGCGTTCAGATTATCGAAGTCGGGCTGTGTGGATGTGGTGTGCCGGTTGGTAAGATCGCAGCGCACCTGCAGACTGTGAGCGCCGAACTGCCACATGAATTTCATCTTTTCGCTCATCGAACGGTGCTTTACCTTGGTATGCTCGGGTTCCTCCATATTCACGCCTATCATGTCGGAATAGGTGGAGAGGTTGAAATCCGACTCTGAACTGAGCGTGAACTGCTTTGTCGCGCCGAACTGCCAGCGCAGCTCGTTGGTGACGGCCTTCATGGTGTTGCCGCTGACGTTGTACATGCGGTTATAGCGCACGCCTGTCGAGGTGTCGTAGGTATAACCTCGGGTAAGGGCGTTGTCAGTGTGGTTGAATCCAAGATACAGAATGTTGGTGAACGTGTGCGAATGTGGAGTATAGCTCCATCGCATCAGATGGCGGTGGGCGTTCTGCACCTTGAGGTCGGGATTACCCAGATAAATGTTGAGCGGGTCGGCATCGTTCACCACATCGACCATATCCACCATGTCGGGAAGAGTGGGCGATATTCGGTAGCTGTATCGGATGGCATTCCTGTACCGGCGCTCGCGGCCCTCGCCTTTGCGGCCGAAATAGTATTCGACCATAGCGTCCCATATGGTGCTTAAGGTCAGAGTGGTGTTGTCGGTCGAAAGACCGTAGGAGCGGTTGGCGCGCCAATAGTCGAGTTTGCGGTGCACGAATGCCAGATTCGGGTTAAAATTCACCGCAAGCATGCTGTTGCTGCCGATCTCTTCGTAATAATTCATTCTCAATCCGACGGTATGCCTGTTTTCCAGAACACGCGAAGTATAGCTGTTGTCCGGATCGAAGGCCTCGAGACAGTGACCCGGCACAACACCATACACGCCCATGTCGGCCAGATGATCGAGGGCATACATGTATGAATCCTTCACGTTGTCGGAAAAAGCATATGTATACGACAACGACGTATAGCATTTATTGGCTATATTGGTGCTGTACCTCAGAGTACCGCTCATGCCCAGGCTGTGGTTGGGTGCATTGTCGAGGTACTGACGGCGTTTTACGGCATCAGCGGTATTTCGGCCATAGTTGATGTCGTAGTCGCGCCATAGTTCTTCTTTGTCGGAACTGTAACGGATGCTGAAATCGGCAAGCAGGCGGTCGCCGGTACGAGGTATCTTGAACGACAGATAGGGGTTGAATGAGCCGTTGAGATGTTTACGCCAGCCGTCAGTACGTGTTTTGGCACGGTTTATAACGCTTTCCAGCAGTTCGGCCGAACCGTCGGAGTAAAGGGCATCGAGAATTTCGGGAGTAATGGTGCCGGGATCATTGTTGAACGAGGCCGAGAGGTCCGACTGCGAATTTTTGAAATGCGTGTACGAGCCGCTGATTCCTGCTCCGAAACCAAACTTATCGTTTGCCCGGTTATAATACGAATGATTCGTCTGAAGAGCGGTTTCCCTTGTATGGCTGTTGCTGAACGAGTTTTCATAGGTATCGCCACCGGGAAGGAAGTTGGTGCGGTCCGATGTGCGGCGTCTGTTGTCGACGCTCTGCCGGAATATGAAGTCGCCCTGCGCCGAGCGCGAGCCCTCGGGATTCTCGCTGTTGTAGTTCACGGCCGCCATGCGGTATTCTTTGGTGCCCGACGGCATCATCTCGGGCGTCCATGTGTCGTTTCGGCCCGGCTGACGGTTATCGTTGAGATTATTGAGATTGCCAAGAAAAGTAACACGCGATGTAGCGTTGAACCACGAAGCGAACAGTTTGCCCATATATCTGTCCTCGGTGCCATAGCCGCCCTGAGCATTGATGAGCCAGCCCATGCTGTACTCGCGTTTGAGGCGCACGTCCATCGTCAGTACTTTTGGAGCAGTCATGTCGCCCTGCATCTTCGCAAGTTTTTTCTGTCCTTCGTACACCTCTATGTTTTTCACGGTATATGCCCCGATGTTCTCGAGCATCAGATTATTGTTGCCGTCGAGGAACTCCTTGCCGTTGAGCAGCAGCGACTCCACAAACTCGCCGTTCACTTTTATCTGTCCGTCGTTGTTCAGTTCCACACCCGGCAACTGTGCTATGAGAGCGTCGAGCATCGAGCCCTCGGCAAGCTGGAATGCTTCGGCGTTATACACCACCGTGTCGCCTTTGTTGTAGAATTTGATTTTCGTGGAAGTCACGGTCAGTTCCTTGAGCTGGCGGGGTGCGCGCTCGAGGTATATGACCGGTATATTGCGGTAGTTCTCGCGGCGACCCACGTTCTTCACATCGTAGCTGATGGTAGCGGTCTTATAGTCTTCGCATATTACATCGAACACATAAGTGGAATCCACTCTCGGAACCGAAAAATAGAAAAACGACAGAGTATCGAGCTGCATGTTGCGGTACGTGAGGCCCTGGTTGGCCCGGATGGTATCGCACACATTGCCGACCGAGTCGTAGAGCAACACGCGGGCCTGCGTAAGATCGGTCTTGTTGAGCGCTTCCTTCACGCGGCCCGACAGCATGAGCGTATTCTCCGCGCCCAAAGCGCAAGGCAGTAGCATCGCAAGGATAAGTGACAGAAACAGTTTTTTCATAGATATAGTTTTAAGATAAAATAGATAAGGATTTGTTCTGCGCAAAGATATACCTTTTCCACCATATCTGCAAACTGTTTTAATAGTTTTGAACAAATAAAAAACTGTCCGAAATTCACTTCCCGCCGACAACAAACTCGAGGGTGCCTCCGGCGAGGATGTCAGCGTGGTCGATGGTGAGCTTTTTGTGGCGTCGGCCGTTGAGTTTGAGCGATTTTACCTTGAATTCGTCGGTAGAGGCACGCTTCACGGCGAGGGTGAATGTGCGGCCGTTGTCGAGGGATATCTCCACGCGGTCGAAGAGCGGGAGTCCGAGCGAATATTCTGTCGTGCCGGGGCAGACGGGATAGAAGCCCATGGCGGCAAAAACATACCATGCCGACATCTGGCCGGCATCATCGTTGCCCGACAGACCTCCGGGGACTGCTTGATATTCTCTGTCCATGACTGCGCGCACATAGCGACGCGTTTTCCCGGGCTCGCCGGCGTCGTTGAACATCCATGCCACCTGATGACATGGTTCGTTGCCATGCCAGTAGCGGCCCGAAGTGAACATCGAGTCGAGCTTGGCAGCGAAAATATCACGTCCGCCCATCGCCTCGATGAGCCCGGCGCGGTCGTGGGGTACATACCACGTATAATGGCACGGAGCACCCTCGGTAATTGCCTTGTTGAAAGTGAACGGATTGAAATTCTCCTGCCATGAGCCGTCGGCATGGCGGCCACGGGCATAGCCGGTTGACGGGTCTATCACATTGCGGTAGTTCTGCGAACGCGCCTGCAAGACCTTTGCGTCGTCTTTGTGGCCCAGCGCTTCGGCAAGGACGGAAAGCGCATAGTCATCGTATGCATACTCAAGTGTGCGCGACACCTGCTCGCGCTTGTGATAGGCATACGGCACCGTATCTTCCAGCGGCAGATATCCGTATTTCATATATGAACCGAGCGCACGGCGTCCCTTGCCGTCGCGATAGTCGGTCGAGTCGGCTGGACTCTCGAACGCATTCCGGCGGAGTCCGGCATATGCCGTCTCAACATCGAAACCACGCACACCCTTCACATAGGCATCGGCCACGACAGAGGCGACATGGTCGCCTATCATAGCCGCCGTATAGCTGTTCCAACAGGGAAAAATCGGCATCCAGCCGCCTTGTTCATATTTGCATACCAACGACTGCATCATGTCGGCCGAGCGCTCCGGCTCAAGGATAAGCAGAAGAGGGTGAAGGGCGCGGTAAGTATCCCACAGGCTGAAATCATCGTAGTAGTCATGTCCTGCGGGCGCCTTTATAATTTCTTTTCCACCGGCAAACGAAGGATAGGAGCCATCGGCATCATTAGTGGCATGAGGGAGGAAAGAACATCGGTACAAGGCACTGTAGAATTTTATCATGTCGGTATCTGAACCACCCTCTACCCTGATTTTGCCGAGGTGCTTCAGCCATATATCCGAAAGACGTCTGCGTGCTCCGTCGAAATCCCATGCAGGCATTTCAGCCCTTAGATTGGCAAAGGCACCGGCGAAAGATGTAAACGATGAGGCCGCCCGCGCCATAACGGTCTCGCCTGCGGCCACATCAAACTCTATATATGCGCCCAGACCGGCAACCGAGTCGGCCGACGAAACGCCGGGACATACACTGTCGCCCTCAAAAACGCCATAACCGGTCACTTTCACATTCTCAGGCCATTCGAGCACATAATATCCGGCAAAACCGGCCTCCTCGCCCTTGCCCTGATAGATACGATGCACCGGATTGCGGGCAGTAATACGTCTTGCCGCCACATCTACGGTCACGGAGCCCTGAGCCTCGTCGCTGTTCGGATTCACGACAATGAATCCTTTTCCGGCACGGTCGTAGGTGAAACGGAAAATCGCCGAGCGCGAGGTGGCCGTCATTTCGGCAGTCACACTCTCATCAGGCAGATATACAGAGTAATAATCGGGATGCGACTCTTCTGTGCTACGGTCCATGCGCGAGGCTCGGGCCACAGGCGAAGTACGCAGTGTTCCACTAAGCGCCATAACGGTCACCGATCCATAATCCTGCGTGCATCCGCCGTTTATCCAGTGCGAATTGCGGAATCCCTGGAACATGTCATCGTAGTAATAGTATGGCGACACACACTTCCGCTCGGTGTCGCGGGTCTGCGGCGTCCAGAAGTTCATGCCGTTAGGCTCAAGCACAGCCGGAATGACCTGACCGAGCTCTTCCGTGCCCTTCCCGAAGAGACCCGCCGTGGCCGAAGCACTGTAATCTGTGCCTATGCGAGGCTCAACGTAGTCCAGCAATGAGGCTGCGGGCGCCGAGCATGCCAGAGAAAGCGAAAATATGATTGCAAGCGTCTTTTTCATGATGAATGTCATAGGTTTCACACGCAAAAATACGCATTTATCCACTATATTTCGTATTTTTGCCCTCATGAAGTTACGAAAAGAGTGTAATTTATTGGAAATGAGCGTAGGTTAATTGCTCTTG
>CAJKRG010000015.1 GCA_905202215.1 uncultured Porphyromonadaceae bacterium | reverse complement strand
CGACCCTCTGCTTGTAAGGCAGACGCTCTGAACCAGCTGAGCTAAGCGCCCTTTCTTGTCAAAAGCGTTGCAAAGGTATGAAGTATTTTTGAATCTGCAAAATTTTTCGTGCACTTTTTTATGAAAAATTTTTGAGTCTGGCATTTCGGACACTGTCTGCTTGAGTCGAGTTGAAAGTTTATGCGAGAAAAATTTGGCAAAAAGTTGCTTGGAATGGCCAAAATATGTAATTTTGCACATCATTTCCAAAATAAGGTAATATTTCAGATGAAAACATCAGAAGTGCTTGCAGACCTTCGTCTGCGTTTCCCCAACGAGCCGGAATATCATCAGGCCGTGGAAGAAGTTCTTTCCTCTATCGAAGATATCTGTAATGAAAGACCCGAGTACGACAGGCTTGGCCTGATAGAACGCCTGTGTATCCCTGATCGTATTTTTGCATTCCGTGTGTCGTGGGTAGATGACAAAGGTCGTGTCCGCAGCAATATGGGTTATCGCGTGCAGCACAGCAACGCCATCGGCCCTTATAAGGGTGGTATCCGTTTCCATTCGTCGGTAAATCTGTCTATTCTTAAGTTTCTTGCCTTCGAGCAGACATTCAAAAATTCTCTTACGACCCTCGCCATGGGCGGCGCCAAGGGCGGCAGCGATTTCTCGCCCAAGGGCAAGAGTAATATGGAAATCATGCGTTTCTGTCAGGCTTTTGTCGCCGAATTATGGCGTCAGCTCGGTGCTGATACCGACGTGCCGGCTGGCGATATAGGCGTAGGTGCCAGAGAGGTCGGGTATATGTATGGCTACTATAAGAAGATGGCGCGTGAGTTTACCGGCTCTTTTACGGGTAAGGGTATTTCTTTCGGTGGTTCGCTAATGCGCCCTGAGGCGACGGGCTATGGCAACTGCTATTTTCTTCTCAATATGCTTGCAACGCGCGGTATCGATATCAAGGGCAAGCGTGTGGCGGTTTCCGGTTCGGGCAATGTGGCCAACTATACGGCAAAAAAACTGCTCGAGCTTGGCGCCAAAGTCGTATCGATGAGCGATTCCAACGGATGCATCATCGCTCCCGACGGTCTTACCGAAGATCAGTTTGAATTTATTTTTGATCTGAAGACTTACCAGGCCGGACGTCTCTCGGAGGTGCCCGATCAGTACCCCGATATACAATACTATTCCGGTCAGCGTCCCTGGAAGCTCGTTCAGTGCGATATCGCGATGCCTTCGGCGACACAGAACGAACTCGACGAGAGCGACGCCGAGGCCTTGCTTGCCGGCGGTTGCTTCGCCGTCAGCGAGGGTGCCAACATGCCGTCGACGCCCGGCGCCGTACATAAATTCATTGAGGCGCGCATACTTTATGCTCCAGGAAAAGCGGCCAATGCCGGTGGTGTGGCGACCTCTGGTCTGGAAATGGCTCAGAATTCACAGAAACTATCGTGGACGGCAGAAGAAGTCGACGCCAAACTCAAAGGTATCATGGCCGATATTCACGCCAAGTGTGTGCAATATGGCCGTGTGGACGATACTTTTGTCAATTATGTACGCGGCGCCAATATCGCCGGTTTTATCAAAGTGGCAGATGCGATGATGGCGCAGGGCGTTCTCTAAAAGATTGTCAAGGCGACGGCCCAACCATCATGAACGATTCGGAGGCCGCGGTTCACAATTCCGCGGCCTCCGTGCTGTCTGCAGGGCAGAATCAGATGGATGCTGTGAACAATCCGCACCTCCGATCTGTTATGAAAAAGCGTTGCTAAAAGGCCTGATTCTTTCTGCCGGTCATCTGCTGTAACCCCTCAGAGGGCTGATTTGGATATGTGTCGGATTTTGTATACCTTTGTGGCGCTTTATTCATAAAAAAACTAAATAAATCGTTCTTAAGCTGTCGGAAACGCTATAATATGTTTACAGTTAGAACCAAAATTTTGTCCGGTATCGCTGTGCTTCTGCTTGCTGCCTCATGTTCAGCTCCCAAGAAAGTGCCATATTTTGTCGATGCCGAGACTATCGGTACAGAAACTCTTTCCCAACTTCCCGTCAACTCCGATCCTGTGATCAGTGTGGGCGATCTTCTTAATATAGAGGTGACCGGAACCAATCTCAATGCTCTGGCTCCATTCAACCGCGGTCGCTATATAGACTCCGATGGCAAACTGAACACCTACAGCCGGCAGCAGAATCTATACAACAACACCGGTCTGGAAGTATCTACAGAATATTATCTTGTCAATGCCGACGGCTCCATCGATTTTCCGATAATTGGCAGCATTGAGGTCGCCGGCCTGACAAAGAAAGAGGTCGCCGAAAAGATCGCTGATGTCATATACCCGAAGTATGTTACAGAGAAGCCCATTGTCGATATCCGACTGATGAACTTCCGCGTTACAGTGGCGGGTGCGGTCAAGAATCCCGGTGTATACCAGAGCAAGAACGAGCGCATGACATTCCTTGAAGCTATCTCGATGGCCGGAGATCTTGATATAAAGGGCGACCGTGAGAATATACTTCTTTACCGCATCAATCCCGATGGAAAGCGAGAGGTGGTGAAACTCGATATTCACGACAAGAATTTCATGATGTCGCCATACTTCACGCTCCAGCAGAATGATTATATATATGTGCAGCCGAACTCTTCGATGAGAGCTTCGGCATGGCAGATGAATCCGGCTGTTACTGCGACTATCACGGTTGTTGGCGGCATGTCGTCGCTGGCTTCACTTGTAGTTGGTATTATTAATCTGAGCAAGGACTGATATGGATAACGATAATTTTTCCGAGCAGCAGATTTCCGGCGAGACAGAATTCGATATCAAGGGTCTTATCCTCGATTATCTCGTTCACTGGAAATGGTTCCTTGTCAGCGTCGTGCTATGTCTGATTGCCGCTTTTATCTATATCAGATCGGTGATCCCGACATATAAGATCGAAGCTTCGATCTATCTCAACGATGCAGCGCAGGCCAATGGTAACGCTTTCAGCATGACATCGGCCGACCCCATGCTCGCTTTCAAGGATTATATAGACGAGACCGAACTTGAGGTGATGAAGAGCCGCAACAATCTTGTGAAGATTGTAGATTCGTTAAATCTCTCGTATACCTATTATTACAAAGGTACTCTCCGCAATAAGCCATTGTACCGGAATAATCCGGTGGAGGCGTCGTTCGATACTCTGTCGCTTCAGAATCTTAAATCACCGATATATGTGGAGGTAGAGCCGAAAGACGGCGACCGGTATAAGGTTAAGATATCGACCAAATTTCAGGATGTTAAGGAAGAAAAGGAATTCGACGACATGTCTCTTCCTGCCGAGATACAGCTGTCGCACGGCACACTCACACTTTCGCGTTCGCCGTTGATTCCCGAATTTGAAGGTACGGAAAAAATTGTCATTGTCAGTCCGCGTGTGATGGCCAAGTTGCTGTCGAAGAAGCTTGATATCGAATTTGCAAAGAATTCCGAAAAGATCATCCGTCTTTCGGTGCTCGATCAGGTTCCGCAGAGAGGTGTCGACATAATAGAGGCTCTCCTTGCGTTTTACAACCAGGATATACTCGCCGACAAGAACCGCTCTGCGATGCAGACCGAAGCCTTTATTCTCGACCGTCTCGTGATGATCAATAATGAGCTGAAAGATGTCGAGAACCGACTGCAGGCATATCGTCAGGAACATAATATCTCGGATCTTCAGGCTCAGTCGCACCTCAACCTGACACAGCAGACCAATTATGAGAGCCAGCTTGCCGAGGTTGATGCGGAGCTTTCGCTTTTCGACGATATCGAAAAAATAATACAAAGTTCGGAGACGCATCAGCCGCTGCCAACAGTGGTGAGTCAGCCTGGTCTCACTACAATCATAGAGAATTATAACCGCAAGGTAAACCAGTTCAACCGTACGATCGAAGGCAGCACACCCGATAATCCTCTGGTGGTGCAGATGCTTGGCGAACTTAATACCGACAGGGTGCGTATCATGCAGTCGATGGCTGCCGCACGTCGCAATCTCATGAACATACGTTCGAATGTTCGCAAACTCGATCGCGAGGCCGGTGCCGAACTTGCCTCTCAGCCGTCGGTCGACAAGGGCCTGCAGGAGATTTTCCGTGAGCAACAGGTGAAGGTCAATATATATACTTTCCTCCTCCAACGTCGCGAGGAAATCGCTCTTCAGAAGACTATCGCGACCAATACCGCACGTCTCATCGACAACCCGATAGGCGAGGATGCTCCGGTTGCTCCACGTAAGATGCTGATTATGGCGGCCGCTTTCCTTTTCGGTCTGCTGATTCCTGGCGGATATATCTTTGTGCGTCGTTCTCTTTTCCCGACATTCAGCAACAAGGACGAGCTTGAGCGTCTTACCAATGTTCCTGTCATCGGAGAACTCTGCCGTGCGCCTAAAGATGAAAAATCGGCGATTGTAGTCTCTGAAGGCTGCTCGACTCCTATAGCCGAACTGTTCCGTCTTTTCCGAAACAACATATCGTTTACGCGCAAAGGTGCCGACAGTCGTGTGATACTGATCACTTCTGCCGTTTCCGGCGAGGGTAAGACTTTTGTGGCTTCAAATCTTGCCATGACCTATGCGCTGATGAACAAAAAAGTGCTTGTCATCGGAATGGATCTACGTCGTCCGGTGCTTCCTACGGTATTCGGAATAAAGAATAATGTCGGTGTAAGCACTTATCTTGCCGGCAAGGAGGACAATCTTGACAATATTGTTGTGCAGTCTGCGCAGAATCCCAATCTTTATATTCTGCCGGGAGGTCCTGTGCCGCCGAATCCCAACGAGCTTCTGATGGGTGACCGTATGAAGGAACTCATAGATAAGACCCGCGAACGTTTTGACTATGTGATCATTGATTCCGCTCCTGTGGGCCTTGTATCCGATTCGTTCCTGATCAGTCGTCTGACCGATATTCAGATTTTCGTGGTTCGTGCGGGCCGTTCGTCAAAGACATCGCTCAAAATGCTCCATGAGGCTGTCGAAGCAGGTAAATTCTCCGCACCGTATCTGGTGATCAACGATGTGGATATAGATTCCGGCGCTTATTCCTATCAGCGCTACGGATATTATCATACAGGCAGCAAAAAGACATACGGCTACGGCTATTGAGAGCCGCAGACAACATCATAGAGGCGTGCGAGGGCATATGGTTCCGCACGCCTTTGTTTTTATGTGCCTCCTGATAAACTATTTGTGGAATGCCGATGTTGTTTTTATAATATCATACATTACTTTACAATATCGGAAATCTATGAAAAAATTAATTCTTGCCGCTTTAGCAGCTGTCATATTCATGCCTCTGTGTGCCCAGGAACTTGACGAAGATTCGATACCGACGCGCGCAGTGATCGTGTCGGGCGATAAGTCGCAGCCGGAGCATCGCAGCAATATCGCGCTGATGTATTCACGCGAAAATCTCGCATTCGAGGATCCCGCCGCCCCACGTTTTCTTTTTCTTGATAAGAAAGGCGAAGTCGCCCTCGGTATAGGCGGTTATCTGAAGGCTGTGGGTGAATATGATGTCAATGGAGCCGTAGACAACAACGATTTTTATACCTGCAAGATACCTGTGCCTTTCGACCCGGCTCAGCGTCAGCGTTTCGGTGCGACGGCGGCGCATTCCACCATTTTCCTGAAAATGGTGACACGTCCTACCAAGGTTGGTCGTGTGATTGTATATATACAGACAAACTTCACCGGACCGTCCTATGGATTACGGCTTAATCAGGCTTATGTCACAGTCGGACATATGACTCTCGGTAAGGCCAGAAGTACTTTTGCCGATGGCCCGGCGATGGCCCCTACTATAGATGACCAAGGGCCGTCCGGTCAGGTGACTGCCAAAAATATGCTTATACAGTATATCTCGCCCTCATGGAGCGGTTTCTCGTTCGCTGCTTCGACTGAAGTCCCCGATGTGACATATACCGAAGGAATGCATGCCACCTCGATTTCGCAGCGTTTTCCTGATATTCCTGCATATATACAGTATGCCTGGGATAAAGGCAGCTCGCATATCCGCCTTTCCGGTATTTTCCGTCAGCTGAGTTATCGTAATCTGGAAAGCCGTTCCAACCATTTTGCTACCGGCTATGGTGTCCAGCTCAGTGCTATCACATTCTTTACACCGGATTTCAACTTCTTCGGTCATTATACCTATGGCAAAGGCATAGCATCTTATGTCAACGATCTCGACGGCCTTGGCTACGATCTTATTCCCGATGGTTCCACCGGCAAGCTCAAGGCTCCGGGCGTGGCCGGGTGGACTGCCGGCCTTCAGTATAATTTTACACCGAAATTGTTTGCTACAGCCTCCTACAGCCGCGCCCAGCTCTATGATACAGCCGGAATGCCGGGCGATACCTATCGCTATGCCCAGTATATAGTCGCCAATGTTTTCTATAATCTGTGGGGCGATCTTCGGATTGGTGCCGAGTATATCCACGGTACCAGAAAGGATCTGTCGGGTATGTCGGGCAAGGCTAACCGCCTCGAGGCTATGCTCCAGTATTCGTTCTGAATCGATTTTAACACCCTCTTAACGCGCAGTGTAAAACTCAACGGCTTTACACTGCGTTTTATTCTCGAACGACATGAGACTTTTATGGTTGAATGTTATATATACTCTTCCCGAGCGCCCCGTCTATGCAGAATAGCCGGGGCGCTTTTTAGAGGGTGTTCATAATATCTGTTAAAGCACAGGCTGGTGTGTTTTTGCTTAGAGGTTGATTAAAAATATATGTGAAAAACACCCTCTCAGATTGCATCGAGACTGAGTACGGTCTGAAGTATGTCGACGGCCTGAGATACCGTAGCGACGCGGGCAATGGCGAAACTGCGCCGTCCGTTGCGCTCGCGGATTTCGACGCGACCGGGATTGGCCTGAAGATAGTTGAGCAGCCGCCCGAACATAGGACTTTGATAGTAGGCCTTGTTCGTGTCGTCGACGAAGAATGTGTACATGGAACCTTGTTTCATCACCACTTTCTCAATGCCCAGCTTGCGGGCGAGTCGCCGCAGGGTCGGTACGCGCAGTAGCTCGCGGGTTTCGTCGGGAATGCGTCCGAAGCGGTCTTCGAGACGCGCTTCAAAAGCCTTGAGGTCGGCCGGGCGCTCGATACTGTCGAGTTCCTGATAAAGGGCTATACGCTCACTCTCCTGAGGCACATAGAGCGCGGGCAGCAGGAGCTCGAGATCGCTCTCGATCACGCAGTCGGCCACGAAATCCTCGCCTTCACCTGGTTCGTTGGCTGTGGCGTCCTTTATGTCGGGGAATTCTTCGGTACGGAGCTCTGTCACAGCCTCGCGGAGTACTTTCTGATAGGTCTCATAGCCCAGATCGGCTA
Source organism: uncultured Porphyromonadaceae bacterium (assembly GCA_905202215.1). Taxonomy (GTDB): domain Bacteria; phylum Bacteroidota; class Bacteroidia; order Bacteroidales; family Muribaculaceae; genus CAG-873. The sequence continues at coordinate 43,362 of CAJKRG010000015.1, read as the reverse complement.
TAAAACCGCTCTGTTCGGCGCCCAGAAGATTTCCGGCGCCGCGTATGTCGAGATCCTGCATGGCTATGTGTATGCCGGAGCCAAGATCGGAGAAGCTTTCTATGGCCTGGAGACGGCGCCGGGCATCGGATGACAGAGTCTTCTCATAAGGCACCATGAGATAACAGAAAGCCTTGCGCGACGAACGGCCCACGCGGCCGCGCAGCTGGTGCAGTTCGCTAAGACCGAAATTCTGGGCGTTGTTTATAATTATGGTGTTGACATTGGGCATGTCGATGCCGCTCTCGATGATGGTCGTGGCGAGGAGTATGTCGTAGTCATGGGCCGTGAAGTCGTTGATGGCTTTTTCGAGTTTTTCGGGCGACATCTGGCCATGAGCCACTATCGTACGGGCATCGGGTACGAGGCGTTTTATCATTGCCTCGAGATCGTACAGCCCCTCGATGCGATGATTTACGAAGAATACCTGACCTCCGCGCGCCAGTTCGAAATTGATGGCTTCCGCTACGGTCTCGTCGCTGAGTACGTCGACCGATGTGATGATGGGGTAGCGGTTTGGCGGAGGTGTGGCGATTGTCGACAGATCGCGCGCTCCCATGAGCGAAAACTGGAGTGTGCGAGGGATAGGTGTGGCACTCATGGTGAGGGTGTCGATATTGACCTTCATCTGTTTGAGCTTTTCCTTGACTGCGACTCCGAATTTCTGTTCTTCGTCGATCACGAGCAGCCCGAGATCTTTGAATTTTACACCTTTGCCTATCAGTTTGTGCGTGCCTATGACGATATCTATTTTTCCTGCCTCAAGATCGGCAAGGATTGCCTTGACGTCTTTTGCCGAGCGTGCGCGCGACAGATATTCGACCCTTACGGGAAATTCGGCCAGACGGTTCTTGAAGGTGTGGTAATGCTGATAGGCGAGTACGGTGGTCGGCACGAGCACGGCCACCTGTTTGCCGTCGGTCGCCGCCTTGAAAGCGGCGCGAATGGCGATTTCGGTTTTGCCGAAGCCGACGTCGCCGCATATCAGACGATCCATCGGCCGTTCACTTTCCATATCGGCTTTCACGGCCTGGGTGGCCGTGAGCTGATCGGGTGTATCCTCGTATATGAACGAAGCCTCAAGCTCGTTCTGCATGTAGGTGTCGGGAGAGAAAGCGAATCCTTTCTGGTCGCGGCGTGCGGCATAGAGCTTTATGAGGTCGCGGGCGATGTCCTTGAGCTTGCTCTTGGTCTTGTTCTTCATCTTCTCCCACTGTCCCGACCCGATGCGGTTGATTTTCGGGGGTACGCCCTCCTTGCCGCGATATTTGGCAAGTTTGTGGAGCGAGTGTATCGAGACGAAGAGAATATCGTTGTTCTGATATACGAGTTTTATCACTTCCTGCATGCGTCCGTTGATATTAGTGCGCAGCAGTCCTGCGAATTTGCCGACACCGTGGTCAATGTGGACTATGTAGTCGCCCGGCTCGATTGCACCGAGTTCCTTGAGCGATAGGGCGAGTTTGCCAGAGCGGGCACGCTCGCTCTTGAGAGTGTATTTGTGGAAACGGTCGAAAATCTGATGGTCGGTAAAGACGCATATTTTCGTGTCGTGATCTACGAAACCTTCATGGAGTGTGCCTTCGACGCACTCGAAGTCTATTTTGTCGCCGCGGTCGGCGAATATGGCTTTGAGACGTTCGAACTGACGTGTATTGTCCGACAATATGCACAGCCGGTAGCCTTCGCCGATAAAACGCGTGAAAGAGTCGCTTATCAGGTCGAAGTTTTTATGATATATACCCTGTGGAGAGCAGTCGAAGTCGAAAGTCGCGACCGCTCCGCTGTCGGCGGTTGTCGCGGCAGCGGTAAATTCGAGGCGCCGCATTGTCTTCAGCTGCCGGGCGAATTCGTCAGCGTCGATCAGGGCGGCTGGAGCATCGGTCTCGCCCTCCTCGGTAAGGAGTGTGAATGCCGATATCTGCGTCGATGCCACGGCTTTGATACGCTCGATGGTATAGCGTTCGTTGCGCATTGCCACAAGCGTTTTGTCTGATACGAAATGCAGGATCGACAGCATCCCTTCGCCTCCGCTCACGTCGGCGGTGATGGCCACACTGTCAAGTTTCTTTTCCGAGAGCTGTGTTTCGATATTGAAAGAGCGGATAGAGTCTATTTCGTCTCCGAAAAAGTCGAGTCGTACAGGCAGTTCCTCGCTGTAACCGAATATGTCGAATATTGAGCCTCGTACGGCGAACTGTCCCGGCTCGAAAACATAGTCTACTTCTTTGAAGCCTTTGCCTTTTAGCCATTTCTGCAGTTCGTTCATGTCTGTGGCGACGCCTTTTTTGATCTGTATGGTCGCGGTGTCGAGGTCTTCGCGTGAAGCTACTCCTTCAGCCATTGCTTCGGGATAGGTGACGAGGAAGCGGAGGCTACCGCTTTTGACGCGGTTGAGGGCTTCGGTACGGAGAATCCGGTTCGGTTGGTCGGCCTGTCCATATTTTATGTCGCGCTTGTAGCCTGAGGGAAGCATGGCGACGGCATTTTCGCCGACGAGCCGGCACAGGTCGAAATATAAATAGCCTGCGTCATCAAGCGAATCACCCACAACAATTACAGGTGAACCGTCGGCCGGTGCCGGAAGACCGCATAACATTATAGCGGCCGACGAGCCGGCCGCTCCCACTATCTGCGAATGTTTCTTGGAGGCCAGATTGGCCAGAGCTTTGCGCCGTGCGCTGCCGAGGAGAGCGGCGCTGATTTCATTGAGTGTCATAAGCGCCGCAAAATTACTAATTATTGGTGAAAGGTGAAGATAATAGTACATGGGAAATTATGGCTGCACCAATATCTTCACCTTTTGCCTTTCACTTTTCTCTCTACTTGAGATTCAGCTCCTGGACGGCTGATTTGTATGTGTCGTCGCCGTCGGCTTCGAGGCACAGGGTGATTCCGCTCCATAGGCGTGCGGGGTCTTTACCGAAATAGGCCGGATCGTAGCGGAATGTATATTCTCCGGTCTGTATTACGGGGCCGGAAAGTATCGTGACGCGTGGTCTGACAGCGGCGTGATTCTCGCTCTGTGCGGTGTGGCGTTCGTCGGTGAATACCGGTTCGACAGTGAATTCGTCGCCGGGACGCTGTCCCTCCAGTTTTATGTGCCGGTCCGGATTATATTCCATCATTTTGCCGTTGATACGCGCGGTGAGATACTGCATTTTCTTGCCATGCGACTCGCGATAGCGAGCGCGTGTCAGCGATGCCATTTCATCATCCTGATACCAGAACATGTCATGCGGATCCGTACTTTCTGTACCGTCTTCGAACCAACGCGACATATAGACACCTCCTTCGGGCCGTGGATCAGCCATTGCTTTGGCTATAAAACGCGCTATATAATCTTGCGTTTCGGCTGAAAGATCGAAATGGCCTTTTCCGGCATCGCACAGGAAGGAAATACGGCTGTCGGGGTACATCATGCGGAAGGCGAGCGCGGGGCGCACGCGAGCTTCCCACCATTCGTATTCACCCTCTATCATCAGACCAGGTATTCGGTCGATGTTGCGTGTGCGTCCCCATTCGATATTTTCGCGGCCATATCCACAGAGGTTGGTGCGTGGAGCGTCGCCGTGATAGGATATTATGCAGAGTGTACGGTCGTTGTTCCATGCGGCGAAATTCCATGGGAATGTTGCCTGGGCCGAATGCCCGAAAGGTATCACCGGAGCCGTGGCTATCTCCGGATGTTCGGTTTCTACGGCAAAATCAGCCATTATTTTCTCGAATCGTTCCTGGCAGCCTTTGCTCACGTCCCAGTTCTGCGATCCACCCTGAATGAATGCCATGGCCACGCCGAGGCTATCCATCCGGTGACAGAACTCCTCGCTTCGGAACAGCACTTCCTCTGTCATGTTCTGATGACAATAAAGCACGGCCTTGACTTCGTGGGCTCCGTGCGGCAGCCTCAGGCAGGCTTTGGATCCGTCCTCGCCGAGAGCGCAGTCGAAGGTCACTCTTTTTTTCTGAAGTTCGACACGGTCGCGTATATAATCGGTGAGCGCGCGCACGGAGTCGACATTAGCATGAAGCCGGTCGAACCGTGTCCCGAATGGCCCCATTGTGAGGGGGCGGTTGTCTTTATCCTGATGGGCTACACAATGTAATACGAAATAGTTGACTCCTGCGTCGCACAGCCGGTCGATATCATTTTTGAAACTTCCGAGTGTGGCCGGGATATCTGCATCTCCGGGATATGCGGTAAACGATTCGCAACCTATAATTTCGCGTCCTGCCGTATGGCCGTAGCGGGATACGAAGCGTGGCCGCTCGATGGAGCCATAATGGCAACGGGCCCAGTATTCACTCATAGGGAGATCGAAAGATAGTCCGTATTCCTTTCTGTCGAAGTCGCCGTTGCCGTATGGTTCTCCGGCAAGTTTCAGATTATAGGCGGTGAGCATTTCCTTGAATGGAATAAGAAATTCCGACATAAACAGGCGTTTTTTTGTCGGTGTGACTTTGCCTATACCACCTCTGAGGAAATCGCGGCCTTCTCCGTTGGTGATATATTCCGATCCGAGCGATTCTGTCCAGTCCTGTCCTCCGGCTTCCCAGCTGTCGATGACGATATAAGCCAGTGTATTGCCGCAATATTCCGCAAGACTGTCGAGCAGGGGGCGCATGAAGCGGTCGAAATGGGCTTCGACGCCCTTGCGTGAGAGTTTATCGACTTCGAGGCCTATTCCGGCTTCCGACGCGGCTGTGACGGTCTGCCCGTTGGTCGTATAGCCGATACGGCGGTAGGTATGCCCTTGTCCGGGTGTAGTCAGAATTTCTATACGGGCGAGATTGGTACTGCGATTGCTTGTGAGGCGTATGTAGCGGCATTCTATTGGCTCAAAACTGAGGTGCATAGGAATATCTCGCGCTTTTAGTGCCGGTCCTGCGAGTGTCCCGACAGATGTCCAGGTTTTTCCGTCGACGCTTGTCTCAACCTTCAGTTTAGGAGCGTAATCACGCGGTCCGTCGTATGGATCAAGCGGTGTTTCGCGTTCACCGCGCCAAAGGTTTATGCCATCTACCTTTTTCTGTTTGGCAAGGGTGATGACGGCTGATTCATTTTTTTCGAGGTGACTGCCGATTGTCTGCATTTCATCTGCACATGTAGTATGTAGAGTCGTGATATCCTTGTAAAATCCCATTTTATGAGCCGGAACAGGCGGATTCTTTTTAGAAGATACGCTCCATGTGAGCTGTTTCATGGATTCTTCGGGCTTTATCCACGGCCCTCCCATGGCGGTATAACCCGGAGAATTATGGAGACCCAATGTTATGCCGAGTCTTTTGGCTCCTTTGCAGGCATGCCGCACTGCCTCGACCCATTCCCGACTTCCGAAGTCTACTGGCCCCCGATCCACTCCGACCCAGGCATCGAAAATAAATGCCGACTCAATGCCGGCGTCTTTCATGTATTCCAGATCCTTTGTAATGCCTTCCTTGGATATATTGCCGTTCATCCACTCCCAATAGCATCCTGTGACGGGGTGTATGGCTCTGGCTGCCAAGGGAAGTATGCAGAGTACTAAAGATATGATCATTCGTATGGTTTTCATGACAATTCATTGGTTTGTATTGATTATACGTGCGAAAATGCCTCTACACTTAAGAAAAAACGTAAATTTGTATTTATGAAAAGTTTAATTGTATTTTTGCTGTCAGTATTGGTTATCATGGACGTATTGGCGGTGAATTTCGGGAAGTGTTTTGCCGACAGTACTTTAAGAATAGATTATATCTTCGGCGGCCGTACCGGCGATGTGCATGTGATGATGGATTCACAGACCAAAACACCGGTCTGGGCCGGTCGACGCCATCATCTTGCCGAAGCGCCGTGTCCCGGTAATGGATCGGTTATAGTCCGCAGTCCTATTACAGGCGATACACTGTATGCCAATACATTTTCGTCTCTGTTTCAGGAATGGCTGTCGACCGATGAGGCTTCGGCGATCGCGCGCTCGTTTGAAAATTCGTTTCAGGTGCCTCTTCCATTGGGAGAGGCTGAAATAGTGCTGACTCTATATGATAATCGTCGCAACCGCATAGCCGAGCATGTGAGCCTCTATAGTCCCGCCGACGAGTTGGTGGCTGTACGCGGCGACAGACCATTGCCACACAAGTATATACATCGTGGTGGCGATCCCGGACATGCGATAGATGTGGCTATTCTTGCCGAAGGTTATCGAGTGGAGGAAATGGATTCGTTCGAGGTGCATGCACGCCGCATAGCTGATGAGATTCTGTCGTATGAACCTTATGCCTCGAACAGGCATAAATTCAATTTCGTCGCCGTGATGTCGCCGTCCAACGAAAGCGGAGCAAGCATACCTCTTGAAAAAGTCTGGAAAGACACTGCTTTCGGAGCTCATTTCAGCACATTCCACTCACCGCGCTATCTTACCGTTCCGCATGTGCACGATCTGCATCGTGCCCTCGAAGGAATTCCTTATGAGCACATATTGATTCTTGTGAATACGGAGAGCTATGGGGGCGGCGGAATTTATAACAACTACCATATTTCAGCGGCCCGCAACAGTTTTGCGCTCCCTGTGGCCGTGCACGAGTTCGGACATAGTTTCGGGGGCCTCGCCGATGAATATTTTTACGATGGCGAGGAAGATTCCACATATCCTCTCGATCTGGAGCCTTGGGAGGCAAATATCACCACGCTGGTCGATTTCGACTCGAAATGGAAAGATATGCTTGCGTCAGGTACTCCAGTGCCGACACCCTGGACCGACAAAGGAGGCACACGCGAGGATCGTATGAAGGAAGCGGCTGCCAATGCCGCACAGTCAGACACTGTGGGTGTCTACGAGGGAGCGGGCTACCGCTCACGGAAAATATATCGTCCGGCGGTGACATGCCGTATGCGCGACAATTATCACCCGACATTCTGCCCGGTGTGCCGGCGGGCTATCCTGCGAGTCATCGATTTTTATACTTCGGAATAATATCGTCTTTTTGATATGCGGAAATAATGCCGTAAATTTGCAGTCGGAAAACAAGAAGTTTATATGAATCCAACTTTCGATATGGTGGCCAAAACTTTCCAGGGTCTGGAAGATGTGCTGGCCAAGGAACTCCGCGATCTCGGTGCGGAAAATGTGATGCCCGGCAAACGCATGGTGAATTTTACCGGTGACAAGGCGATGCTGTACAAGGCCAATATGTGCTGCCGCACAGCTCTGCGTATTCTAAAACCGATATATACATTCCGTGCTTCGGATCCCGACAGCCTTTATGAGGCGGTGAAAGGCTTTGACTGGAGCTCGCTTATGGATGAATCAAAGACTTTCGCAATCGATACTACGGTGTATAGCGACGAGTTCCGAAACTCGCAGTTCGTAACATATCGTGTGAAAGATGCGATAGTCGACTGGTTCCGCGATCATAACGATGATGGTCGCCGTCCGGGTGTCCGTATCGAAGGCGCCGACATCATGCTCAACGTCCACATTTCGGGACGCGATGTCACCATATCGCTTGATTCATCGGGCGAGTCGCTTCACAAGCGTGGCTGGCGCAAGGCTCAGACCGAGGCGCCCATCAACGAAGTGCTTGCCGCCGGCATGATACTTATGAGCGGCTGGAACGGCGAGACTCCTTTTGTTGATCCGATGTGCGGTTCGGGTACGTTTGTCATTGAGGCTGCTCTTATCGCCGCCGGAATAGCCCCCGGTATATACCGTAAGCATTTCGCGTTCGAGACATGGCCTGATTTCGATCCTGAACTTCTGGAGAGTATCTATAACGACGATTCCGCCGAGCGCGAAGTGACGGTCCCTATCGTCGGTGCCGACATACAGCGGCGCGCCATCGAGATTTCGCTCGAAAACGCCAAAAGCGCTGGAGTCGACCGCTATATCACTTTCGAAAAGAAACCTATGGAGGACTGGACGGCGGCTCCGCAGCCCGCAGGTGTGCTGATAACCAATCCTCCTTATGGAAAACGCATCACCGCCGATGATATGAATGCGCTTTATTCGACCATAGGCACTAAATTGAAACACGTTTTCCAGGGATATCATGCATGGATAATAGGTTATCAGGATGAATATTTCCATGAAATTGGTCTGGCTCCCTCTCAGAAAATAGCTCTCAATAACGGCGGTCTCGACTGTGAACTGCGCGAATATGTGATTTTCGAGGGCAGCAAGCGCGATTTCCGTGCCGGTGGCGGAAAAATCAAGGAGGAACGTCGCATAGCGCCACGAAAGGCGTCCCCGAAAGGTAAAAAAGACGGTGAACGTCGCCCCGAACGCAAGTCTCGCCCGGACGAACGCAAGCCATTCGAGCGTAAGCCGCGTACCGAAGGGGATGCTGCAGCGCAGAAAGAGCGTCGTCCGCTCGATCTCAAGCGTCTCGGACGGACGCCTTCGATTCCGGCTGACAAGGAAATTGTCGTCAACCGTCCCGCATGGCGCGCACGCAAGAAAAAAGACTAAACTTTTTCGCGCAATTATGAATTATGAATTATGGATTATGGATTGAATGTTTTTAGGATACATGCAATTATAATTCAGGTAATCATGATTCATAACCCAATTCCGAATTCATAATCCATAATTCATAATTCATAATTTGAATAAAGATGAATGTACTTTTGCTCGGCAGCGGCGGTCGTGAATGCGCCCTGGCCTGGAAACTTAGCCAAAGCCCGCTGATGGGCAAATTTTTCATTGCGCCCGGTAATGCGGGTACTTCCGCCTATGGCACGAACATCGATATCAAGCCGACGGATTTCGCTGCCGTTGCTCAGGCAGTGGCCGACAATGATATAGATCTTGTCATTGCCGGCAACGAGGATCCGCTCGTGCTGGGTCTGCGCGAGTTTCTCGCCGCGCATCCTGACCCTAAGGTATCGTCTGTCCTTATGCTTGGTCCGGGTCGCGAAGGTGCGGCTCTCGAAGGCTCCAAGGATTTCGCCAAGGGTTTTATGGCGCGCCATGGCATTCCGACCGCACGCTATTTTACAGTCACAGCTGACAATGTCGCGCAAGGCGACGAGTTCCTCGAAAGTCTTACGGCACCTTATGTGCTGAAGGCCGACGGTCTTGCCGCCGGTAAAGGCGTGCTTATTGTTCCGACTCTTGAAGAGGCAAAGGCCGATCTGCGCAATATGCTTGCCGGACAGTTCGGCAAAGCTTCGGCAACTGTTGTCATAGAGGAGTTTCTGTCGGGTATCGAATGCTCTGTATTCGTGCTGACTGATGGTTCGGGCCGATATATCATCCTACCCGAAGCAAAAGATTACAAGCGTGTCGGCGAGGGCGATACCGGTCTCAATACCGGCGGTATGGGTGCTGTAAGCCCTGTGCCCTTCTGTACGCCTGAGTTTATGGAGAAAATCCGTACGCGTATCGTCGAACCGACCATAGACGGTCTTAAGGAAGAAAATATCGATTACCGCGGTTTTATTTTCCTTGGTCTTATCGATTGCGGCGGTGATCCGTATGTGATTGAATATAATGTGCGTATGGGTGATCCAGAGACAGAGGTCGTAATGCCCCGTATCGCATCCGACCTTCTTCCGGCTGCTGTAGCCGCGGCCAAGGGCAATCTTGAAGGCTGCTCTCTCGATGCCGATCCACGCACGGCCGTGACGGTGATGGCTGTTTCGGGCGGATATCCCGGCGATTATGTCAAAGGACTTCCGATTACCGGTAATCTCACTCCGGAGCAATCGATCGTATTCCATGCGGGAACCAAGGCTGCTCCCGAGGTCGTGACAGCAGGTGGCCGTGTTCTCGCTGTAACTTCCTATGGTGACGATATTCCGTCGGCGGTAGCCCGGTCGTATGCCTCGCTGGCCGATATTCATTTCGACGGAATGTATTTTCGCCGTGATATCGGCAAGGATCTCCTGAAATAGTGTTCAGGGGCTTTGCCCCTCTGATTGTAGAGAAACAATGGCGTCGAAAGCTGCAATACTTACCCGTATACTGCATAGCCGCGGTATTGCTGCCGTGATGGCTGTATGGTCGCTGATAGCATTTTGTATATGTTATGCCGGTGGCCATATGGTTCATATTGCCGGAGACAAGGGCGTGGCGCTTCTTTCGGCCAACGAGTGGCTTCCGGCAGGCTTGCCGGATTTTTCAGGCGCATTGGTGTCTTATGCCGCCGCTGTTTTTCTGATGATATCGATATGCAAGATTTTCAATGTCTTGCGATCGATGACATGGCTGCATGTGGCATTGTTCGCTCTGATGCAGACGGCAATTCCCGATCTTGCAGTGCAGTTCTATACCGGCGACATGCTGCTTATTGTGGTGCAGGTATGCCTGCTTCTGATGCTTGGCACATATCGCGAGCCAAGGGCGTCAGGACATGTTTTTCTGATATTCTTCCTTTTGTCGCTGTTTACGGCCACACAGTACTGCTATGTGGTCTATATGCTCGTGTTTCTGATGGGGTGCGCGCAGATGCAGGTATTCAACGGACGCACTCTGGTGGCGGCATTCATCGGAATCGTCACTCCGTGGTGGATCATGTTCGGATTCGGTATTGTCACGGTCGCCGACATACATCTGCCTGACATAAAGGACATATTTTCCCAGATCGATTTCAACGATACATTTCTGTTGCTGATTACTGTCGGTCTGACTGCTCTGCTGATAGTGCTGTCGCTGGTGCTCAATGTTTTCCGTACGATTGCCTATAACGCGAGGGCGCGTGCCGTCAACGGTGTCTTCACAGTGCTCTCGCTGGTTACTCTGATCGCCTGCTGTGTCGATTTCAGAAATATAATATCATATATACCTCTTCTCAACTTTTGCGCCGCCTTGCAGGTATCGCACTATTTCGCCACTCACCGCGGCGAGAAGACGTGTGTCGCCATTATGCTTGTCATGGCCGCATATATAGCCCTTTACATATGTCAAAGAGTGATATAAATCTTATTGTCGAGGCCAATGTGCCTTTTGTGCGCGGTCTTCTCGACCCTTATGCCAATGTCCGTTACCTCCAGCCGGAGGAAATCACGCCTGCCGAGGTGCGGGACTGCGACGGAATGATTATCCGTACCCGTACGCGGTGCGACGAAGGACTTCTCGTCCGTTCGAAATGCAAGATGGTGGCAACCGCGACCATAGGTCTCGACCATATCAACCTCGACTATTGCCGGCGTACGGGAGTGACGGTGGTCAATGCTCCGGGCTGCAATGCCGCCGCTGTGGCGCAGTATGTGATGGCTGCGATAATGCATGTCATCAATCGTCCGCTTGCCGGTTATACCATCGCAGTGATCGGCGTGGGTCATGTCGGAAGCATTGTCGAACGCTGGGCAAAAGGCTTCGATATGAAGGTGCTGCGCTACGACCCGCCGAGGCAGCGTGCCGAGGGCGGCGACGACTGGGCCGATCTTGAGACTATTGCCAGAGAAGCCGACATAATCACTTTCCACACGCCGCTTACGCGTGAGGGTGAGGACAAGACATTTCATATGGTCGACGAGGCTTTCATGAGCCGTCTGCGACGCGCTCCGATAATGATAAATAGTGCGCGCGGCGAAATTTTCGACACAGAAGCCGTGATAGCTGCCAAGGATGCAGGAAAGATCGGCCCGCTCATCATAGACTGCTGGGAGGACGAACCGCGCATCGACACCGACCTGCTTGCGCGCACGGTGATTGCCACACCGCATATCGCCGGATATTCCCGCGAGGGTAAGATTCGGGCATCCCAGACTGTGCTCGACGCAATCACGACGTTTTTCATGCTGCCACGTGTGACGATAGACGCACCGTTGCCTCCGGCTCCCGCGCGAACTGTATCGCTCGACGGACTGATGGGCAGCTTTGATCCTATGCCTATATCCGAAGCACTCAAGGCCTCTCCTGAGACCTTCGAGAAACAGCGCAACGGATACTCCTATCGCTCCGAAGCTCCGGAAGGATAATAGGGCTGATGGTCTGTCGAGCTGACTTGCTGACAGACTTTCACTTTTAGGCTGATAAAAAATCCCGGATCGCCGTTCTGTTTGCGATCCGGGATTTTCAGTGTGCTGTATTACTTAGAATCAGAGCTGGGGGCCTGCAGCTACGAGAGCCTTGCCTGCGGCATTGTTCTCGTATTTCTTGAAGTTCTTGATGAAGCGTTCTGCGAGGTCTTTAGCCTTGACGGTCCATTCTTCGGGGTTAGCGTAGGTGTCGCGGGGATCGAGGATCTTGGGATCTACGCCGGGGAGTTCGGTAGGAATCTCGAAATCGAAGATGGGGAGTTTCTTTGTGGGAGCCTTGAGGATAGCACCGTCGAGGATAGCGTCGATGATACCGCGGGTATCACGGATAGAGATACGTTTGCCGGTACCGTTCCAGCCGGTGTTAACGAGGTAAGCCTTGGCACCGCTCTGCTGCATGCGCTTAACGAGCTCTTCGGCATATTTGGTGGGGTGGAGTTCGAGGAATGCCTGGCCGAAGCAAGCCGAGAAAGTAGGAGTCGGCTCGGTGATGCCGCGTTCTGTGCCGGCGAGCTTGGCGGTGAAGCCGCTGAGGAAGTAGTACTTGGTCTGCTCGGGGGTGAGGATGCTTACGGGAGGAAGCACACCGAATGCGTCAGCGCTGAGGAAGATCACATTCTTGGCGGCGGGGCCGTGGCTGATGGGCTTCACGATCTTCTCGATGAAGTCGATGGGGTAGCTTACACGGGTGTTTTCGGTCACGCTCTTGTCGGCGAAGTCGATTTTGCCTTCAGCGTCAACGGTAACGTTCTCGAGGAGAGCGTTGCGGCGGATAGCGTTGTAGATGTCGGGTTCGCTTTCTTTGTCGAGGTTGATAACCTTTGCATAGCAGCCGCCTTCGAAGTTGAATACGCCGCTGTCGTCCCAGCCGTGTTCGTCGTCACCGATGAGGAGACGTTTGGGGTCGGTCGAAAGAGTGGTTTTGCCTGTGCCGGACAGACCGAAGAAGATAGCGGTGTTTTCGCCGTTCATGTCGGTGTTGGCCGAGCAGTGCATGGAAGCGATGCCCTTGAGGGGGAGGAAGTAGTTCATCATCGAGAACATACCCTTCTTCATTTCGCCGCCGTACCAGGTGTTGATGATAACCTGTTCGCGCGAAGTGATGTTGAATACAACTGCGGTTTCGCTGTTGAGGCCGAGTTCCTTGTAGTTGGTGAGTTTAGCCTTGGAAGCGTTGTAGACGATGAAGTCGGGAGTGAAGTCTTCGAGTTCTTCAGCAGTGGGGCGGATGAACATGTTGGTCACGAAGTGAGCCTGCCATGCAACTTCCATGATGAAGCGTACTGCCATGCGGGTGTCCTTGTTGGCACCGCAGAAACCATCGACAACATAGAGCTTTTTGTTCGAGAGCTCTTTTACAGCGAGATCCTTGCATGCTGTCCATGCTTCTTCGCTGGCCTGCTTGTTGTCGTTGGGATATTCGGGAGTAGTCCACCATACGGTGTCTTTCGATTTTTCGTCGAGGACGATGAATTTGTCTTTGGGCGAGCGGCCGGTATAAACGCCGGTCATAACGTCGACAGCGCCGAGTTCGGTTACAACGCCTTTTTCATAGCCTTCGAGGGTGGGGAGTGTTTCCTGTTCGAAGAGTTCTTCGTAGGTGGGGTTGTACACTACTTCTGTAGTGCCGTCGATGCCGTATTTAACGAGGTCGGCTTTGATGCCGGCGATACGGGCTTTCTTGATTTCTTCAATCTTGCTCATTGTTGTGATTTTGCTTGAAAAAATATGGGTAATTTGTGTTTTTGTTCTATGCTATGCCGGGCCTTGACCATGCATGGTCTTTCCCTTGTTTACCGGGTGCAAAGGTAAGAAAAAAATCGGGATTGCAGAGTCCGTTTGCAAAAATTATGGAAAAATTTCTTTAAATGGCCAATACCATCACCCTTTGCGACTGTAATAACCCGGAAAGTGCTTCCAATGTTTTGATTTTTAATCTTTTTAAGATCGTTAGCTCAATCTCTTAACCCGTGGAGTAGAGTCGTTTTGCGGTTTCTTTGAAATCATTGTCGGCGAAGCGTATGCGTCCTCTGTAGTAGTCGAATCCGCAGAATCCGCTTGCGCATGCTCTCAGGACAGATGCGGAGCCTGTGAACCAGATGTGTTTATCGTCGAATCTTGCGACACTAACTTCATCTTCTTCAAGAAGGTCTTTTGAGATGGTGCGAATCAGGTATTTGCCATATTTATTTTCGCCGGCTTTAAACAGATATCCGTATAGCGATTTTTTGTCGGCAAACGAGCATAGTGTGTCAATTTTCGAGTCCAATAGTTCGAATGAACCAAAGATTATCAGTTCGTTCAGTATTATTTTGAGGATTGTCGGTGTCAAAGGTAGTCTTGCGGCAAGAATCTTGTCGATTTGTGAGTCTGTAGCTTTTTTGCCGAATGTGCCGAGATATTTGATTATGAAGTTCCTGTAGAAGTGTCTGTCGTGAGAAAAACCGGAAAAGAGGCAGATATTGGGATGGCTGAAAGGACCAATTTCCGAAACTGAAGAACAAATTGCAATGATCTTTAATTGTGGCTTGATCCTTTTTGTGGCCGATGCAAGTCGTGCAATATACGAAACCTCAATAGATGCCCGGATAATCAGGATTTCGATTTTATTGCTGGTTGCAATTGTTTCGGCTATCACTCGTCCTATGTCATTGCTATTGCTGAATTTACTGTCTGCGATTGCCATGACATTGTCTGATATCCTATGGGCGCAGTTGAGCGCTGCGGCAAATTTCCCCATGCCTTCTTCGCCTGTTATAAGAAGTGTATTTTTGTCTGATTTTCTTAGGAAGCTCTCTATCGGGTCGCTTATGTTTTCATCCTCAAGATAGAAATGGCGAAGCGGATATGTGAGGTTCGCAAGTTTTCTTAACTCCGAATCAGGATTATTGTTTTCTGCTATAGGATAATACTTATCGAGCAATCCACGTATGTGTTTTTCAGTCAGTTCGGCAAGTTCTTCAGTCTCTGTAAACTCTTTATAGTTAAAAGCACCGCTGTCCATAATCCATCGTTGCAGAAATTCCTGGTTGTCGTTTTCGCATATAGACAGAGGATTGATGAAGATGATGGCGTCATCGGAGTATGGTCTCCATTCTACACCATATTTTATTTCCAGTTCGGTAACACTCAGACCCTCTTCGAGAGCTTTCGAAATAAGAGGCGATTTTATCTCAAGTAAAGAATCTCTGGCATAGTCCTTATTGCAGGGTGTCCAGCCGTATTTACCGCCGATTATACCGATGAAAAAAGGCGATGCTTTGTCAATTTCGTCAAGACAGATGCCTATGACTTTACCAGATTGAGACTCTTCTTCGGTTATGCCCCAACGCAAATCTATGGGAATCAGTCGGACTTGTCGTTCGTCGGCCTCCCGCTGCATGAGTGGGAATACTTTGCACATAAGTACATCGCGTATCTTTTGCATGTCTCTGAAAGTGGAAGATATGAAAATACGCATTTCTCTCTTCGACGGGTCGAATTCACTCCGCGGTATATATGGATTCGCCCGGCATGAGGGTTTGGGCATGGCTCTGGCGAGTTTGTAGACAAACTCATAGAGAATTATATAAATAATTGATAATATTCCGATTGATAAGAAAGCATATTTTGCTATGTAATATGAAGTATAATAGGAGTTGCTTTGACCGACAGCTATTAAGAGCCGGTTGTGGTCGAAAATTCTGATTAATAGGTTTTCAATAAAAATGAAGCCATGGAATATTCCGGCCGGAATGCCGTAATCGGTAGAGGTTTGTATAGGGTAAATCAAGGCAAAGATCAAAGGGAAAAGTAGGTACCCGCATATGATTACCATTAAAGAGAATGAAATTGTCTCTTTGAAAACCTTTTTTCGCTCTGTTGCCTCTATGCTGCTCAGCCTGATTCGGCGTAAATCGGAAAAAATAGGTTTAAGGCTTATCTTACTGCTGTTCATAGGAAAGCTTTAGTGTGATTTTGTCTGCTCAATCACCCGCCGGCCTGTCGGCTTAGTAGCTTGACAATGGCTTTGGCGGTGTTGGCGGGAGCGTCGGCGGTACCGAGGGCGGCGCGCATGGCCGCATAGCCTTCGAGTTGGGCGGCACGTGAGGCTGAATCTGGCTGAAGTAGCGGCGCGAGAGCTATTGCGGTATTGTCGGCTGTGCAGTTGTGCAGCAATAGTTCGGGTATTATATTACGGTCTACGATTAGATTGGGAAGCGACACGTATTTTATATCGAGAATGGCGCTCATAATGTCGTAGGAAAGTTTCGAGCCGTTTGCACGGTAGAGCACTACCTGTGGGACTCCGCACAAAGCAGTCTCGAGGGTGGCTGTTCCTGACGTGACGAGCGCCGCATGGCAATGGGCCAGTATTGCGGTCGCATGCGGAGCGCGTAGTATAGGGATGGATCCGGCGCCGCAGGCGGCATAAAGAGTAGCGGGCGTACCGAGAGCGCCGATTATCACTGGCTGTGTGTCCGGAAACTGCTCTATGGCTTTTCGCATGATCGCAAGATTGTTGCGGATTTCGCTGCGACGGCTTCCGGGCATGAGTGCCGTGAGCGGTTTGTCGGGCAGTCTGTTTCTTCTCAGAAACTCGTCGCGAGGTTCTATGCGGGCAAGCTCGGCATCTACTTCTCCTACCGACGGATTACCGACATAGACGGCCCGCGCCCCGTATTTTTTGTAAAATTCGGGTTCAAAAGGCAGAATGGAAAAGACCATGCGTACATCGCGCCTGATATCGCGGACGCGCCATTTTTTCCAGGCCCATATTTTAGGGGATATGTAGTAAAATACCGGAATGCCGAGCTTGCGGGCAAATGCCGCCATCTTGAGATTGAACGAAGGATAATCAACGAGGATGAGACAATCGGGTGCTGCGAGCTCGATGGCCTGTTTGGCAATTTTCATGTTGCCGGTTATGGTGCCTATGTTGCGTAAGACTTCGCTGAACCCCATGAAGGCCATGTCGTTGCAATGTATCACTGGCGATGTCCCGGCAGCAGCTGCCATTTTGTCGCCGCCAAGAAAAGTTATGACGGCTTCGCGGTCGCGGGCTTTCAGATTTTCGATGAGAAAGGAGCCGTGTAGATCGCCCGAGGCTTCGCCGGCTATGAGAAAGTAGTGCATGTCAGGACTTTTTACGTTTTGAACGGAAGAAAGATTGCATGAGTTCGGCGCATTCGGCCTCACGGATGCCGGTAATCACTTCGGCGCGCGGATGGAAGGGTGTTCGCCCCGGGCGGAGGAGGGTGGTATATCCCCGTTTAGGGTCGGAGGCGCCTATTACTATGCGTCCGAGCTGACTCCAGCCTATTGCGCCCGCGCACATAGGACACGGCTCGACGGTAACGTAAAGGGTGGCGCCCGGGAGATATTTACCACCAAGAGTGCGGGCTGCCGCCGTGACTGCCAGCATTTCAGCATGTGCGGTCACGTCATTCAGACGTTCGGTCTGATTATGACCGCGGCCTATGACGTGCCCTGCGCTCACTACAACAGCGCCGACGGGTATTTCGCCTTCGTCGGCCGCAGCGCGCGCTTCTGCAAGGGCAAGGCCCATGAAATAGTTGTCGTCGAGCATGGCAGGGGGAACAGGTTATGGGTTAAAGGTTAAGGGTTAAAGGGTGGGAAAAAAGAGGTAGGGTGGGAATGGGCGGTCATTAACTATAACCAATAACCATTACCCCCTTAAATAAGATCGATAGTCATTCCTTCGTTTGCGGCTATGACTACGGGAAATTCTTCGTTTGCCTCGGCAACGAGCGTGTCGGTACATTCCACTGTTTTGGAGTAGTGCCCGATGACAAGCTTCGAAGCATTTGCCATAGCTGCTATGCGGGCTGCCTCGCGTGCTGTCGAGTGGCCGCGAGGCTTTGCCTTGATTTCCTGACTGTCGCCGTAAGTCGCCTCATGATATATTACATCGACACCTCTTACCGCTTCGGCGACTCTTGAGTCGAAGCAGGTATCCGAGCAATAGGCGTAGCTCATTGCCGGATCAGCCTCCTTGGTCAGGAGGGTGTTGGCGATAATGCGGCCGTCGGGAAGGACAAGATCGGCCCCGTCGCGCAGGCTCTCCATGGCATAGTGAGGCACGCCGTAGAATTTTGCGGCCTCTCCGTCGATATGCCTTTTCTTAGGGCGCTCACGGAATATATATCCGACGCAGGGCACGCGGTGATATAGCGGAAAGGCCTCGACTTCGAGTTGATTGTCGGAGTATACGATTCCCGGATTTTTAGGATCGATTATGTCGAATTTCAGCACATATGGACGGTCACGGCAGACCAGGTCAAGTATTTTTCTGATCAGTTCGGCTCCTTCGGCGAATGTATGGAT
This sequence comes from uncultured Porphyromonadaceae bacterium, assembly GCA_905202215.1. Classification (GTDB taxonomy): domain Bacteria; phylum Bacteroidota; class Bacteroidia; order Bacteroidales; family Muribaculaceae; genus CAG-873. Next base: position 25,034 of record CAJKRG010000015.1, on the reverse strand, counting down.
CGTTATGGTGCCGCCGACGTCATGCAAAGCCATGGTTGAGAGCAGCCCGGGGAGTCCGAGGAAATGGTCGCCGTGCAGGTGCGATAGAAAAATGTGCGATATTTTGGCAAATGAACAGCCATAGCGGCGCATCTGCAGTTGTGTGCCTTCGCCGCAGTCGATGAGCATGCATTGCTGACGGTAGCGCACAAGTTGTGCGCTGGGATTGTGGCGCAGGGTCGGAGTCGCCGAGCCGCACCCGAGTATTGTGACGGAGAAATACGACATAGTGCAAATATAAGCAAAATTGGCGGCCTAAATGCAAAAGAGTAATAAAAAACGGCTTTTCAGGGCATAGCAACACAACTTTTGGGTATTGCACAACGTATATCAGACAGCAACAGCAGAAAGAAGTAAAGTATTGAATTAGTTTTTTCATAGGATTAGATTTTTAAGGTTTAGAAGCTGCGCGGCAATCGTGAGACTGCCGCGCAGCGTATTTTTATGAGTTTTTTTTCGTATGTTTGCAGCGATGATACGAAGAATGTTCCTTTTATTCGTTTTTGCGGTTACCGGAGTATTGCTCTGCCCGGCTGATACTGTCGACTCCGTTCTTCGGGTGCTCGACAGCGAGATTGAGCGAGCTCCTCTTGACTATGTAGCCCCCAAAGAAGCTCTGCTTGGTCGTCTGCGAGACCGATATAAACGTTCGTCATCGGAAATATCTCGCTTTGATGCCTGTCACGAGCTGTTCGACGAGTATAGGTTCTTTCAGTACGATTCGGCATATAGTTATGCCCGGCTTATGGAGCGGCTTGCCGATAAGACAGGCGATTCGCTGCGGATAATGCAGGCCCGGACAGCGCTTATGGAATGTTTTTCGACAGTCGGATTCTTCAACGAGGCTCTTGGCGTGGGGCGTACCGTAGATCCCTCCCTGCTTCCGGAGGCAGAGAGGATAGACTTTTATCTGTCGTGGGCCAAACTCAATCAGAATATGGAGTCGTTTGTCGCCGGTTCGTCGGATTTGTATCAGAATTATGTGGATATGCGGCGCCAGCTGTATCAGAAAGTGCTTGATCTCGCGGATCCTGCGAGTTATGAGTATGCTACAGCCTCGCTCGAACTCGAGCGTATACGCAGTTATGCGGTCGACGAAACCATAACGCACTGCAAGTCTATAATAGATAATTTTGACCTCGATAATCATCAGAAGGCCATCAATTATTCTACAATAGGCATTTCCTATATGGTGCTCAACCGTCCCGATTCGGCCGCCTATTATCTCGCTTTGTCTGCGATTAACGATTTGCGTTCCAATACACGCGAAACAACGGCCGCCAAAGATCTCGCTACCATCATGCATGATAAAGGCGATGTGGAGCGTGCAGGACGCTATATACATCAGGCTCTGGCTGATGCCGAGGGTTATAACAGTCGCTTTCGCAAGGTGGAGATCAATGGCATAATGCCTCTGATAGAGAATGCCCGGCATCTGCGTCTTACCGAACAGCGGCTTTTCCTGCTGGTTGCCGCTATAATATTTGCCGCTATGCTTACGGCCATGATCTTTCTTTTCTTCAAATTGAAGAAACGTAACCGCAGCCTCACCGAGAGTCATCGGGAGATTCGCGAGAAGACTCTGGCTCTGGAGAACTCGAATACAGCCCTGGCAGATGTCAATACCAGACTTCGCGAGGCGACCGAAATCAAGGACCAGTATATCATACAGACTCTTTACAGCAATTCCGATTTTGTCAACGAGGTAGAAGAGAAGACCCGACGCGCACTTCTGAAACTGAAGGGACGCCAGTATGGCGAACTCGGCTCGATATTGTCCGATATGGGCGTGCGTCGTGAACAGGCCCGTATGTATGCTTCGTTCGACAGCGCCTTTCTCAAGCTTTTTCCTAATTTTGTAGAAGAGTTCAACAAACTCATGCTTCCGGATCAGGGCATAAGTCTTTCGGGCGGTAGGTTGCCGACCGATGTGCGAATATTCGCGCTTATGCGTCTTGGTATTACCGCGACTTCCGATATTGCCCAGTATCTGTGTCTTTCTGTCAATACCGTCTATGTCTACAAGGCCAAGGTAAAGGCGCGTGCGGCGGTCGATAAAAACGCTTTCGACGAGGCCGTGATGGCTATTCCCAAACCGTGATTCTATCCCGTAATATCGGGGTGGAGAGGGTCGTATTTGATTCATCCGGGCTTTTTACCAATCTTAATTATTGATATGTTAAAATCGCGCATAATCCTGTGTGATAGCGTATTGCTGTTTTAACTATCTTAAAAATAATATTGCGCTGTTTCATCAAGCGAAAAAGTACCTAATTTTGCTTCCGGACTCTTGCTGCAAGAGTGCTTCCGTAACCTTGAATTTAATCAAACCAATATCTATCCATTTCTAAAATCTACCCAATGAAAACAACATTGCACACACTCACTGCGTTGCTGTTGATGTTGGTGGCCGCCGGTCTGCCTCTACAGGCTGCCGCACAGACTATACAACTCACGGGCACAGTGGTGGAAGCGGGAACCGGCGAACCTCTGATCGGTGCGTCAGTATCCGTGAAAGGCACCCGACTGGCTGCCGCCACAGACATTGACGGAGCCTTCGCCATAAAGGGTGTAGACCCTAAGGCTACCATCGTGGTTTCTTATGTAAGTTATAAAACTCGAGAAATTGCTCTCGACGGTCGTTCGCAGATCACAGTAGAACTTACTCCCGATAACGAACTGCTTGAGGAAGTTGTTGTGATCGGCTATGGTACGATGGATAAAAAAGAACTTACCTCGGCCATATCGCATGTCGGCGAGAAGGACTTTCTTTCGGTAAGTTCTCTGGATCCATCGATGCTTATTCAGGGCAAGGTGCCCGGTGTGTCTATCACCAACACAGGTTCCGCCGATCCAAACAATCAGGCGAGCATCCAGATCCGCGGCGTGTCGTCGCGTTCGGCCGGCCTTGGCCCGCTGATTGTGATCGACGGTGTGCCCGGTGGCAATCTTACCAATATCAATGCCAACGACATTGCGTCGTTCGATGTGCTCAAGGACGGTGCCGCCTCGGCTATCTACGGTACACGAGGTTCCAACGGCGTGATTCTTGTTACCACCAAGAAAGGCACCAAGGACGGCGCCATCCACACATCCTATTCGGGCACATTCGCCTGGGATAAGATAAATAAGGAGCTCGACATGATGAATGCCCAGGAATACCGCGACGTACGCCTCGGATGGGGTGACAACGGTGTCGATCTGGGCGGCAACTACGACTGGCTCGACGGCGTGAGCCGCACAGGCTTCGCGCATCACCACACTCTCAGCCTCAGCGGCGGCAACGACCGCAGCAACTATCGTGTGAGCGTCGATTACCGCGATCACAGAGGTATTGATCTTCGTTCGCGTCGTGAGGAGTACGGCGGCCGCGCGGCTCTGTCGCATACTACAAAAGGCGGTCTGTTTAATTTCACCGTCAACCTTGCGCCACGTATCATATATCGCGATCAGGCCGACTGGGGTGTGTTTAAGAACGCTCTGGAGGCCAACCCCACAACCCCTCTGATGGATCCCGAAAATCCTTCGCGTTACTACAACTTCCAGGGCCAGGTCACCGGATACAATCCTGTTGAGTCGCAGCGTCTCGAGACAGACCACGGCGACACCAAGCTGCTGGACTGGGATGCGACCGCACGGCTCAATCTACTTCCGCTATTCTGGAAGGGCGATGACTGTCCATATACCCTCAATACCCAGGTGATGTTCGCCGACCATCAGTATGATAATAACAATACATGGTTCCGCCCATCGACCAGCACACGTGCCATCAACGAAGGACGCGACGGCCAGGCCAGCCGCAGCTATAAGAAGGAGCGCCAGTATATCCTCGAATGGATAACCAATTTCAGCGCCCGTCTGGGCAAGAACAACCTCAAGGCCATGGTGGGCTACAGCTACCAGTACTCGCAGTACGAGGGCTTTTCGGTTGATAATGCCGATTTCCCCAACGACGGTCTGCATGCCGACAACATCGGCACCGGCGAATATGTGAAGGACGAAGGCGAAGTGGGCATGAGCAGCTATAAGAACGATGCCAAGCTCATATCGTTCTTCGGCCGTGTAAGCTACGACTGGGATGGAAAATATCTCGTCACTGCTTCTCTGCGGCACGAAGGATCTTCGAAATTTGGCGCCAACAACAAGTGGGGTAACTTCCCTGCCGTTTCGGCCGGCTGGCGTATCAGTCAGGAAGAATTTATGGAAGAGACCCGCAGCTGGCTCAACGATCTCAAGATCCGTGCCGACTATGGTGAGACCGGTAATCAGGACTTTTCGAGCTACATGTCGCTCAATACGATGAGCGGTTTCGGATATTACCTCTATAACGGCAAGTTCATTCAGGTCTAGGGACCGTCGAAAAACGTGAATCCCAACCTCCGCTGGGAAAAAGGCAAGAACTGGAATGTCGGTATTGATTTTGCAATGTTCAATAACCGCTTCAGTGGCTCGCTCAACTATTTTAACCGTCGAACACAGGATCTTCTCGGCAATTACAAGGTTTCGGTACCTCCTTATCTCCACGACGAGACGTTTGTGAATGTGGGTACGATGAAGAACACCGGTTTCGAATTCGATCTCAGCTTCAACGCCGTGCAGACCAAGGAATTCGACTATAATTTCAATGTCATCGGAACTACGATGAGCAATAAATTCGTCGATTTCAGCAACTCCGAATATGTAGGCCAGGACTATTACAGCGTATGCGGAACAGAAGATCCATATCCGTTCTATAATCTTCAGCGTATCGAGAAAGGCGAGTCTGTCGGCAACTTCTTCATGTGGCGTTATGCCGGTATCAACGAAGACGGCGAATGGCTTGTCTATGACAAGGACGGCGATATCATCAACGCGGCTCAGGCATCCGAAGCCGACCGTCAGAAAGTGGGCAACGGTATGCCGAAGTTCACCCTTTCGACCACCCACAATTTCCGTTATCGCAACTTTGACCTCTCCCTCTTCTTCCGCGGTGCCTTCGGATTCGATATATTCAATATCCATGATTTCTACTACGGCACACGCAAATTCACCGGCAATGTGCTCAAGAAGGCTTACGGTAAGAATTTCGCCATCAGCCCTACATCGTCGCATGCAGTGACCGACTACTTCCTTGAGCGCGGCGACTACTTCAAGCTCGACCAGATCACTCTTGGTTACACACTCAATATTCCGCAGTGCCGTTTCCTCGACAAGGTGCGTCTCTACGGTACGATGAAGAATGTGTTCACGATCACGCGCTTCAGCGGGGTGGATCCTTCGAATTATCAGGTGAACGGCCTCACGCCCGGCGGTCAGGGCTCGCGTTCATATTTCCCGTCGACACGTCAGTTCATCCTCGGCGTACAGCTTGACTTCTAAATCAGATACTGTCATGAAAATAAAATCATTGAAATATATTGCGGCAGCCGGCGCGCTTGCCATTGCCGCGGGAGCCTGCACCGATCTCGACGAGAAACTCTATGATCAGGTAGGTACCCAGAACTATTACAATACCAAAAGCGACGTGGTACGTGCGGTGTTCCGTCCCTTCGAACACGCTTTCTGGAGCATACAGAGCCGCCATGTACTCAACGAGCTTACAGCCGACCAGCTCATCACCCCGACACGCGACGGATGGTGGGACGACGGCGGACGCTGGCGCAAGCTCCACTACCACCAGTGGAATGTGGAAGACGGCGGCGACGCCCAGACCGAGTGGAACGGCTGTTTCCAGGGTATAGGGCAGTGCAACTATGTGATCGAGGATATGCAGACTCTCGACCCTGCCAAGTTCGGTTTCTCGCAGGCCGAGTTCGACAATCTTGCAGCTCAGTGTCGTGCCCTGCGTGCGTGGTTCTATATCCGTCTGCTCGATGCATTCCGCAACGTCCCTCTGGCTGTCAGCTTCAACGATATGTCACTCAATTCAGTCGGTCAGGTCGAACCTCGGGTCATTTTCGATTTTATCGAGACCGAACTCAAGGACTGCATAGATCTTCTTGCCAAAAAGGAGAGTCTGGGCTCGCAGGCCGGTATACAGGGACAATGGACCAAGGCCGGTGCCGCAGCACTGTTGGCGAGACTATATCTCAACGCCGGAGTATATATCGGCGAAGAACGATATTCCGATTGCGAGAAAGTGGCTCAGGATATTGTAGACGGTGTATATGGGCCTTATGAGGTTGCCGATCGCTGGGATGCCGCTTTCGACTGGAACAACGATACCAGCGACGAAGTGATATTTGGTTTCCCCGCCGATCAGGGTTATTCTTTCTGGCACTATCAGGGCGATACCTACTGGTGGACAGTGCCTGCACGCGCACGCTATTATTTCGGTGATGCCAAGAGCAAAGGTGGTGACCATAACTGTAAATATGCGGCATCGCCAAGCTATGACCTTAACGGAGAGCTTTACAGCTATACACTCGGCATGCCGGTGCAGAATTTCCGTAAATATCCCGGCGACGAGCGCATGAAGCTTTACCGTAATCTCGGCGACAGCCGCCGCGAGGGTATGTTCCTCTATGGCTATCTGGAATATATCGACGATAACGGCGCCAAGAAACGTGTTCGTGCCCCCGAAAGCCCCTACGACCTCTACATCCGTGACGCCGTGGGCAAGTTCCAGGGTCTCGAACCTGGCAAATGGCCGTCAGACAAGACCAGCGCACTGCCTAACGGCGACCATAACTCCGGCTGGCATTTCGCCAAATATCCTTTCTATTCCGATGAGGATGCTCATCAGATGGAAAGCGATTTCACCGAGATACGCCTTCCCGAAGTCATCTATATGCTTGCCGAGTGCAAGATCCGTGGCGGCCGCAAGGGCGATGCCGCAGTTCTGCTCAACAGTGTGCGCAAGCGCAACTATCCGGCAGAGAATTATGCCGATGTGCTCTATCAGCCTGAAGGAAAGGTCGAACTGAACGAAAAAGAAATGCTCGATGAATGGGGCCGCGAATTTTTCGCGGAAGGGCGCCGTCGTATCGACCTGATCCGTTTCGGTGTATTCTGTAGCGGTTCGTGGTGGGACAAGACTCCCGATACCGACCGTCACTATGAGATTTTCCCGCTTATGCGTCCTATTCTGGATGCAAACCCCGACCTGGTGCAGAATCCCGGATATAACAGCTAATTCTCTCTTTCAGCCTAAAAAAGAATTATATGAAGATCAAACAGCTATATATGGCCGCCGCGGTGTTTGCCGCCGTGTCGCTGGCCGGTTGCGAGGACGAAAAAGACCTCGTGATCATCGACGGCAACCTGCCCATAAAGGCTTCAGCCCTTTATATGGTCGGTGATGCCACTCCCAACGGCTGGAGTATTGATTCTCCCACGCCGTTTATCGCGACAGAGGCAGATCCTCTTGTGTTCGAATGGAGCGGTTCGCTTAATGCCGGTGAAATGAAGTTATGTCTTGTCACCGGCAGCTGGGATGCCCCCTTTATCCGTCCTCTGAAAGACCAGAGTGCTATAGGTACCGCCGATATCGACGGAGAGACATTCCAGATGCACTCGGGCGATCCCGACGAGAAATGGCGTGTGACGGAAGCCGGATCGTATACTCTTACATTCGACCTCCGCAACTGGAAAATGTCTACCCGTTATAACGGTGGTGCTCCCGAACCTGAAAAAGATCCTATAAGTTCGGAAACTCTCTATCTTGTCGGTGATGCGGTTCCTTCCGGATGGAATATAGATGATCCGACGGCTCTCGTCAAGACAGGCGACTATACATTCGAGTATGAGGGTGAGCTTAAGACCGGCGAGTTCAAGGCATGTCTGGTCCCTGGCAGCTGGGATGTGGATTTCGTACGCCCGTCAAGTGCCGATGTCGAGATCAATAAGGACGGTGTGGCCGCCGATGATTTCGTATTCGTCAAAAATCCCGACAACAAATGGAAAGTGACATACCGTGCCAACTACAAGATGATATTTGATCTTGAAAAATACACCCTGAAGGTACAATATGTATCGGATGTCGAAGGTGAAGACGAAAATCCGCTGCTGACGGCTGCCGACGTATGGATGATTGGCGACGCCACACCCAACGGCTGGAGTCTCGACGATGCACAGCAGTTCGTCAGGGCTGAGGGCAAGGATCATGTGTTCGTATGGCAGGGTAATCTTGTCGGAGGTACTTTCAAGGCATGTATCATTAGGGATTTCTCGGCTCCGTTCATACGTCCGGCATCCGATGGCGTGACAGTGTCGAAGGCCGGTGTGTCGGCTCCGGAATTTGTTTATACGACTTCGCCCGACGATCAGTGGCGTGTGACAGAAGCCGGAGAATACCGGATCACCCTTGATCTCGAAAACAATACCATTGAGGCCGTATATGTTGAAAACGGCGGAGGCGACGAGCCTGAAGAGGGTATCGTGACCGATAACGTATGGATGATCGGCGAGGCGACTGCCGGCGGCTGGAGCCTCGATGATGCCACAGCCTATACCAAGGAATCGAAGTATATCTTCACATGGCAGGGGTATCTGAAAACAGGTACGTTCAAGGCTTGTACGGTCAGGAATTTTGATGCTCCGTTTATACGGCCTGCCGCCAGCGGTGTGACCGTGTCGAAAGCCGGTGTATCGTCTCCGGAGTTTGTCTATACTACTTCGCCCGACGACCAATGGCAGGTTACAGAGGCCGGAGAGTATAAAATCACGCTTGATCTGCTCAACTATACCATCAAGGTCGAGGTTCCGTCCGACAAGCCTGCTCCGATCGAAACCGATGTGCTCTATATGATCGGCGACGGCACTCCCGGCGGCTGGAGTCTCGATGACGCCCAGACATTCGTCAAAGAATCCGACGGAGTGTTCTCCTGGACAGGAGAGCTCAAGGAAGGTACCTTCAAGGCATGCGTGATCAAGGATTTCGCTGCGCCCTTCCTTCGTCCGTCCAGCGGCAATGTCACCGTTTCGGCGGCAGGTGTATCGGCTCCCGACTTTGTATACACCACTTCGCCCGACGATCAGTGGCGCGTGACCGAACCGGGCCGCTACAAGATTACATTCAATCTCGGCGAGTGGACCATCGCTGTCGAAAAACTATAGGAATCAAAGCAAAAGAAATGAAAAATATATTCAAAATAAGCAGTGCTGTGGCTGCATTTGCCGTTGGGGCCGGCCTCCTGTCGGCTTGCGACGACGATAACTACAAGATGAAATATCCGCCCCGCTACGAACTGCCGGAGTTGCCCGTGGTTGAGGATATACACACCTATAAGGCTCCTCTTTACTGGAGCGTTTACGAGTACTGCTATGAGCAGGAGCAGAACGGTGTGGCCAACGAAAATATGGATATCACTCCCGCCGAATGGGACAAGATAATCGACTGGGTTGCGAAAGATCTCAAGCCTTATGGCTATGATATGGTGTGTACCGACGGTTTCATACCCATGCTCGCCAACGATGCATCGGGCTACATGACACACTACGGCTCTATGTCGCTCAAGGAGCTGGTGGAAAAATGCCGTGCCAAGGGCCTCAAGGTAGGCGTTTACGACAATCCGCTGTGGATTCACGGCCCACGCGAGACTAAGATAGCGGGCACCGACTATACTTTCGGCGATCTCTATTACAATCATACCGGAGATATCATGAATCCCTCGGCCGAGAATCTGTGGTTCAACTGGGCTGTGGCCGAAAATCCCGGAACCCGCGAATATATCGACGGATTCTTCAAGCATTATGCCGAACTCGGAATCGACTATATCCGCATGGACTTCCTTTCGTGGTATGAAGACGGCAAGGACCGCAACATCGGTGTTGTAGGTCATGGTTATGGTCGGGCCTCATATGCGCGTGCGTTGTCATATATCGCCGAATCGGCCAAGAAATATGGTATCTTCACTTCTCTGGTAATGCCCCATCTCAACAACGACGCTGAAGTCGAGGCTCTTTACGGCAATATGGTGCGTATCGTCGCCGATACAGCCGGTGGCGGCTGGTGGCATTGCTCGTCGGCCGACAAGGGAAAGATATGGAACAGCTGGCCCAACAGCATGAACATGTTCGACGGCTTCATCCACTGGTCGCATATCGCCGGACGTGACAAGGTGATTCTTGACGGCGACTTTATACGTCTCAATAAATTCGATACCGAGGCCGAAAAGCAGACCGTGATCTCGCTTCAGCTTATGGCCGGCGGCCCTGTGACTGTCGCCGACCAGTACTATACCATCGGAGACAACACACCCTTCTATACCAATGAGGAAATGCTTGCGTTGAATGCCGACCGCTTTGTCGGTCATCCTCTTTCCGATGACATTAATGCCGCCGACAGCAATATATGGTACGGCACCATGAGCGACGGCAGCTATGTGGTGGGCCTGTTCAACCGCGGCGATTCGTCGCAGAGCTTCGATGTGGCTCTATCGCGCTTCGGCATCGACGGCGAGATGAACCAGCGCGACCTCTGGAGCCATACCGACGAGGGCCGCGTGAGCGCCGTCAAGGCCACTGTGCCGGCACACGGATGTAAAATCGTTAAACTGACCAAGTGATGAAGAAATATATCATACCCGCACTTCTTGTTGCGGCGGCTTTCGACGCTTCGGGCGTGCAGGTGGCGTCGCCGAACGGCAATGTGGTGGCCGATTTCGACGTTGTCGGCGGACATCCGCAGTATTCGGTCACCTACAAACAGAAAAATGTGATCATGCCCTCGCGCCTGGGCCTGGAGCTGGTCGGCGCTCCCGATCTTATGGACGGTTTCGAACTCCTTGGCGTCGAGACTTCCGATTTCGACGAGACCTGGCAGCCCGTATGGGGCGAGAACAGTCATATCCGCAACAACTACCGCGAGCTGCTTGCACATCTGGCGCAGCCGGCAAATAACCGCCGTATCGACGTGCGCTTCCGGGTGTACGACGACGGTGTGGGATTCCGCTACGAGTTTCCGCAGCAGCGTGAGCTCAATTACTTCGTCATCAAGGAGGAACACACCCAGTTTGCCATGCCCGGCGATATGACTGCATGGTGGATTATCGGCGACTACGATACTCAGGAATATGAATACACGGAAAGCCGCCTTTCCGAGATACGGGCGCTCAACGCCCGCGACGTGGAGCACAACCTGTCGCAGGAACAGTTCTCGCCCACAGGCGTGCAGACCTCGCTGCAGCTTAAGAGCGACGACGGACTGTATATCAATCTCCACGAGGCTGCTCTGGTCGACTATTCGTGCATGCATCTCAATCTTGACGACAAGAACTTGGTGTTCGAATCATGGCTCACACCCGACGCCCAGGGCAACAAGGGACATCTGCAGTCGCCGTGCACATCGCCCTGGCGCACTGTGATGGTGAGCGACGACGCCCGCGACATGCTCGCGTCGAATCTCATTCTCAATCTCAACGAGCCATGCAAGTATGAGGATACTTCGTGGATCAAACCGGTGAAATATATCGGTGTCTGGTGGGAGATGATAGGCCATGGGAAGCCCTGGGCTTATACCTGGGATCTGCCGTCGGTAAAACTCGACCGTCTCGACTACTCGAAGGTGAAGCCCAACGGCGTGCATCCCGCCAATACGGCCAACGTGATGAAATATATCGACTTCGCCGCCGAACACGGTTTCGACCAGGTGCTTGTCGAAGGCTGGAACATAGGCTGGGAAGACTGGTCGGGCAACAAGAAGGACTATGTGTTCGATTTCCAGACTCCCTACCCCGATTTCGACATCGATTCGCTCAATTCCTATGCCCACTCCAAGGGTGTGCGCCTGATGATGCACCACGAGACATCGTCGTCGGTGCGCAACTACGAGCGCCACATGAAGGATGCATACGATCTTATGGACAAGTACGGCTACAATGCCGTGAAGAGCGGTTATGTGGGCGATATTCTGCCCCGCGGCGAGCACCACTACGGACAGTGGCTCAACAATCACTATCTCTATGCCGTGACCGAGGCCGCCAAGCACCACATCATGGTAAATGCCCATGAGGCTGTGCGCCCCACAGGCCTGTGCCGCACATATCCCAACCTCATCGGCAACGAGAGCGCTCGCGGCACCGAATACGAGTCGTTCGCCGGCAACAGTGTCACTCACACCTGCGTGCTGCCATTCACACGTCTGCAGGGCGGCCCTATGGACTATACGCCCGGTATCTTCGAGAACAATCTGAGCCTCAACAATCCCGACAACAAGAGCCATGTCAATACCACCATCTGCCGGCAGCTGGCGCTCTATGTGACCATGTACAGTCCCCTGCAGATGGCCGCTGACGTGCCCGAGGTGTACAACCGCTTCATGGATGCGTTCCAGTTCATAAAGGATGTGGCCGTCGACTGGGACAAGAGTATCTACCTCGAGGCCGAACCTGCGCGATACATCACCGCGGCCCGCAAGGCGAAGGGTACTGACGACTGGTTCGTAGGCGGTATATCGGCCGACAGCCGCAAGACCGAGCTGAAGCTCGACTTCCTCGACAAAGACCGCAAATACGAAGCCACCATATATGCCGATGCGCCCGACGCGCATTATCTCACCAATCCCCAGGCATATACAATAACGAAGAAGAAGATCGATTCCAGAACGAAACTAAAGTTAGCTTCTGCTCCGGGAGGAGGCTTTGCAATATCAATCCGGCCGATCGACAGGTAACAGGTAAATAAGTATTATTAAGGAGAAAGTGAGAGGTAAGACCGGCGGTTGCCGTGATTATCTCTCACTTTTGTCTCTTTGTTTCTTGTGTTGCATTTTGCCAAAATATTTTGCATTTATGTGAATTTGTGCTAATTTTGTGGCTTCAATTCCAAACAAGTTAATCAATCGCTTATGAAAAAACTTTACACAGTACTATCCGCCATTATGGCATTCATATCATTTCCGGCCTTCGCTCAGTATACGATGGCGAACTATACTATAACTCCGGGATCCTATGAGACAGTTAAAGAAATCGAGACTGTTACGATACATTGGAGCGGTCTGGCTGACGGTATCGAAGCCCATATCATTCCGTCGAATGTAGGCGAGTATGTAAATATCACGTCCGGCGACGAAGTATACAAAGCAAAGGCAATGTATGCCGGAACGTCTCCGGCGCCTACTGTCGATGATCTTGTCCTGGTTTTCGACAAAATTACGGCTCCGGGCACCTATACGCTCAATGTTGCCGCCGGCATTGTGATGGACTACGATCAGCAGCAGAGCGCCGACGAAGGCGAGACTTATTCGACCAACGGGTATATAACCGCTACTTATAAAATAGGTGCAGATTCTCAGGAAGGACCCATGAGTATCTATATCCTTGATCCGGAAGACGGCGCGGAAGTGACTTCAATCAAAACCATCTCCATAGAGTTTCCTGAGACTGCCGATATGGATGGTATAGATGAATATGGTCTGGCTGACGAAAAAATAACCATTACATGTGGTGATGAGGTTTATTATCCCGTGGGTCTGGATTTCAATGATGATTATACCGGAGCGGAAATTACTTTCGATGCCATATCTGAGCCGGGGACTTACGTACTCAAGATTGAAGCCGGAACATACCGCCTTTTCGGAGACGCAGAACCGGAAGAGAACGAACTTAACCCTGAAATTACAGCTACATATATTGTGACCGGAGGCGACGATCCCGATCCGGATAAGAAAGTGATGGGTGTTTATACGCTTGATCCTGCCGACGGAGCAACTGTAGAATTTATCGACAAAATATCGATAGATTTCCCGGAAAGTATCGCAGGCGGTTACGAGGGTATAAATTATCCTATGAATGATATCACCCTTACTTGCGGCGAATCAGTTTATACATCCACTACGTTTGTCGACAGTCCGACTTTCTCCGGCGGCAGCTTCCATTTCGCGAAGATTACAACCCCGGGAACTTATACGCTTCACATTCCTGCCGGAACTTTCAGCAGTTATGACAACGGTTCCGACAAAAATGAGGAGATAAGCGCCACATATGTTGTGACAGGCGAATCCGGTATCGCTAATATCGGAATAGCGCCCGACGGAAAGGTGACCGTTATCGATCTCATGGGTCGTACAGTTCTCAAGGATGCCTCTGTCAAGGCGATCGATTCGTTGGACGCCGGTATCTATATTGTAAATGGACATAAGGTCGCTGTTAAATAAAAAACATTATCCATAAAAATGGAGCGCGGAATGCTTTGCTGCAGCCCGCGCTCCATTTTTTATGGGTAGGGTATCTATTGCCAGAGAGTGGAGGAGGCATCGGATGGCATGCGCCAGTCGCCGCGGGGCGACAGGCATACACTGCCTACTTTCGGGCCGTCGGGCATGCATGAGCGCTTGAACTGTTGTGAGAAGAAACGGCGGAAGAAAGTCGAGAGCCATTTTTCGATGGTTTCGCCGTTATATACGCCGTTGAAGGCTTTGGTGGCGAGCAGTAGTATACGTTCGGGGCTGAAACCGTAGCGCAGGGTATAGTACAGGAAAAAGTCGTGGAGTTCATATGGCCCTACGAGATCTTCTGTTTTCTGCTTTATGGTGCCGTCGGCAGCGGCAGGGATGAGTTCAGGGCTTATGGGAGTATCGATGATATCGAGAAGCGGCCGACGCACGGCTTCGTCGTCGGTGTCGTCAGCCACATATGCCGTGAGATGTCGTACAAGAGTCTTGGGAACTCCGGCATTGACACCGTACATCGACATCTGGTCGCCGTTGTAGGTTGCCCAGCCGAGAGCAAGTTCCGACAGATCGCCGGTGCCGAGCACCATACCTCCAAGTTCGTTGGCGAGATCCATCAGGATCTGTGTGCGTTCACGGGCCTGACAGTTCTCGTATGTCACGTCCTGTATTGCGGGGTCGTGACCAATATCGGAGAAATGCTGGTTAACGGCGGCCACAATTGAAATTTCACGAAGGTCAACACCCAGAGCTGTCATCAGCGATACGGCATTACCGTGAGTACGCCCGGTTGTTCCGAAGCCGGGCATTGTCACTCCTTTGATGCCTTTCCGGTCGAGACCGAGGCGGTCGAATGCACGGACGGCCACGAGTAATGCAAGCGTGGAGTCGAGGCCTCCCGATATTCCGATGACAAGGCATTTGCATCGGGTTGCCGACAGGCGCTGACACAATCCAGATACCTGAATGTTGAAGATTTCCTCGCAGCGTTCCTTAAGTCTGTCGTTGGAAGATGGTACGAAGGGATGCGGATCAATATATCGCAAGAGGTCAGTGTAATCGGCTTCTTTAGTTTCGGCGTCGGTCTCGACGATGTCTGCCGTGGCGTTGTTGCGGAGGGCACAGTCATAGAATGTACCCATGTGCATGCGGTCGCGGGCTATGGCTTCGGTATCGATGTCGGCTACGACGAGCTGCGGACCTGCCTGCCAGCGTGGATTTGCAGCAAGCAGCGAGCCGTTTTCGGCAATCAGCAGTTTGGCATCGAATGCGAGATCGGTGCTCGATTCGCCGAATCCTGCCGAAGCATATACATATCCCGCCATGCAGCGGGCTGACTGCTGCCGGACGAGTGATGTCAGATAAGTGTATTTACCTATCAGATCAGGACTGGCCGATAGATTGAATATGATTTTGGCACCAGCCATTGCCGAATGACAACTTGGAGGCACAGGTACCCAGACGTCTTCACATATCTCGATGGCGAGTTCGACTCCCTTGTGTCGTATTATTGTAGAGCCCGGCCCGTTTTCGGATGGTTGGAACCAGCGGCGTTCGTAGAATTCGTTATAATTGGGTACATAGGTTTTTTCGACCGTAGCCACAATCTTTCCTTCACATATCGCATATGCGGCGTTGAAGAGGGCATAGTTTTTTCTCAGAGGCGCGCCTACCATTATAAGAAGGCCCGGCAACGCACGGCTTGCCTCGGTTATTTCCGATATGCCTTTCCGGGCACCTTGGAGCAGTGTTTCGTTATGGAAAAGGTCGGCGCAGGTATATGCCGTTATACTCATTTCGGGAAAAACGACGGCATCGGCACCGGCTTCGTAGGCCTGATGCGCAAGGTCGATTATACGGGTTGTGTTGGCTGTGGTGTCTGCGACTGTCACGAGCGGCGAGGCTGCCGCAACTCTGAAAAATCCGTGTTTCATATTTTTTACTGGTAGAAAGTGATGGGGCGGGCATCCTGTTCACTTTTTGCTACTGAAGGTGTGTTTGCCTGATTTTAATATCTGTTCTTTTTCGCCGGGAAGTCTGAGCATTGCAGTGCAACCCTCGGGTATTTCGAATTCGTATATGATATGTGGTCCGTCTTTTCGCCAGGAGCTCGAGATCGTGCCACGGGGGAATCGTAGCTTGCCTTTGCGTATGTTAGGCCGTCGGGCCGGGGATCCGGAGTCGGCTGAAGCACAAAGCTGGAGAACCCGCAGCCGTCATCGGAGCGGCGGATTCCGGCGCAATATCCCATAAGCCACTGTGCGACTGCGCCGAAACTGTAATGATTGAACGAGTTCATGCTGTTGTTTGTTCCGAATCCATCGTGAATTGTATATGAATTCAGACGTTCCCATATGGTTGTGGCACCCTGGTCGACAGGGTAGAGCCACGAGGGATAGTTATGTGAAGTCAGAAGTGCGTACGCATCTTCCGTAGCATTGCATGCGCTGAGCGCGTTCATGATCTGTGCGGTGCCTATAAAGCCTGTCATAAGTGAGTGTGGCGGGCATTCCCGTCCGTCGTCCGCAGTGTTTGTACGTCGCAGTGTTTCGATGAAATTAGCTGTGAAGGCGGTATCTTCGGCAGGATCTATGATACCGAATGCTATGGGGAGGACGTAGGATATCTGTGTGTCTGCCGGGCGGCCCTGTTTCTGTGGCTCGAAAGCCGAGAAACGAGTCTTGTGTGTTGCGGGATCGATGTAGGTGTCTTTGAAGAAGGCAGTGCGTTTATGCCGCAGATTGTCGAATGTCAGGGCATCGTCATTGTGTCCGAGTTCATCTGCGATCTTCGACATCATACGCAGACAATTGATGTAATAAGCCTCCCAGATCAGCGATTTGTCGTTGCGGTCGTGTTCGGGGCTGAGCCAGTCGCCGAGGTCGCCCCATTGGCGCGCCTGTACGAGTAATCCCGTTTCTTTGTCAATGCACTTTTCAGCTATATATGTCATATAGCGCTTCATCGCATCGTAGTTTTCGGCTATTATAGCCGTATCGCCGTAGTGTCGCCAGCATTCGTAAGGCAGTACGATTCCGGCCGATCCCCATAGAAAACCTCCGAAGCCGAAACCGGTCGGAGCTATATCGAGAAAACGTCCGTCGGGGCGCTGGCAGTCGCGCATGGCCTGCATGTGGCGTCGCAGGAATAGATCGGCGTCGGCGAGATAGTTGGCGGAAGGACAAAACACGCTTATGTCGCCCGACCAGCCCATGCGTTCGTTGCGCTGTGGACAGTCGGTAGGAATAGATATAAAATTGCTCCTGGTAGACCATTCGATGTTTTTCCATAAGCGGTTGAGAGAGCTGTCGGAACATTCGAAGCGGGCTGTCATGTGCGGAATCGAACTCAGAGCTATCGCCCGTACATCGGCTATGGGGAGGGGGGTGTCGATTCCGCTTATTTCTATATATCTGTATCCGTGGAATGTGCTTGTCGGGGAAAAGGTCTCGGTCGCTTCGCCTGTCGCGATATATTTGTCCTGAGCCATGGCGGCCCGGATATTTTCCATCATCATCTCTCCGGCATTTGAGGCATATTTTTCGGTTGTGGGATAGAGAACTTCGGCGTAGCGCATGCTGGCTGTGGTTCCGGCTTTCAGGTGCCTGAAAGTGATCAATGGTACCCCGGCGAAATTCTGACCCATGTCATATATGAAAACGCCGGGACGCGGCTCTGTCATGGATATCGCCGTAAGCGTGTCTATGGCGGTGACAGCTGGTCCATAGGAGGGTATCAGGCGCCAGTCGGTGTAGTCGCCGGGCATTGGCCATGTGTCGGGGCTGGTTTCGGGGACGCTGCCGTTGAGCAGTATCTCTCTGGCCGGATGCCAGGACGCCTGTCTGCCGGGATCGTATATTTCGCCCTGAAAAAACGATCCGCATACGAGAGGGCCGTCTGTAGTATATTCCCAGCCGTCAGCCCGACTCGGAACATAGGTTTGTGTTCCGTCGGCATATTCGAGGGTGATAAGCGACAGGAATGACGGCCGGTCTCCGTAGAAATTCCAGTTATCGCCGATAAAGGTAGCGGGACCGCACCACCATCCTTCGGCAAGCTGCACTTCAATGGTGTTGTCGCCTTGTCTGAGCAGATCGGTGACGTCGGTTATATCGTAATAATGGGTGCGGTTGTACTGAGAGGCGCCTGGAGTGAAATAGTCGTCGGAATTGCGTCTGCCGTTGATTTTTACGGTGTAAATGCCGCGGGCTGTGGACTGCAGAGTGGCTTTTTTGAGCGGTTTTCCGATATTGAGTGTGCTGCGAAGGAGCGGCTGTCCTGTGATTGCCGGAGATATGAATGCTGTGTCGCCGGGTGCTGTTGTCAACGGGCCTGACGAGGTCATAACAGCGGACGGTGAACGGAAATTACGTACGGAGAACTCTCCTTTTGCGCGGCCGTCGGATGTAAGGCCGATGTCGGCGAGCACCGGATATGCCATATAGTCGCCACCGTTGCCATGCGGGTTTACACCGGAGGCAATAAGCCGGTCGCCGTCAAGATATATCTCGATATTTCCAAGAGAACATTTTACGGATATGTCGTGACTGGATCCCTTGATCTGGCAGTCGGTTTCAGCCATGACTGTCGGAGTATTTTCGCCGGATGTATAGTTTCGCCGGAGAAGCCGTATTTTGCCGTCGGCTTTGTCGAGTTCGACAGCTATGTATGATGTGCCTTCCAAGGCTTCGATATGGTCTTTGTTAAGGTATGCTTTGGAGAGGCGCTCGTCGTTGGCTCCGAAGAATATGGCTGTTTTGGCTCCGTCGCTCTCAAGTGTGCAGTCGAGCCGGAACACAGGCAGATATTGCGGGTATATGGCGAGAGATTCGCCTGCTCCAATCCATTGTGCTCCGTGCCATTCTTCGCCGGGCAGCCCGGTCATGGCGTGTGCGTCCGATCCTGTCAGCAGCGAGGCTGCCAATATAAGTATTTTCGTAATATCCCTCATGTCAGACAACTGTTATTTTTCAGTCTTACAAAAATAATATTAAACGCATGTTTATCCAAATAAAAAATTGCATAGGAAACCTGTTTTTCGGTGATTTGGATTTTCGGCACGGTTTTTGTATTTTTGTCTTTTAAATCAACAGATTTTTAATTTGTAATTTCTAACTCCAAAAATGTTCAGGATAAGTGCAGTGGCCGTAGCCGCCGCTACCGTATTAAGCAGTTCAATTGTAATGCAGGCAGAAAATCCGTTCTTCTCACCGTTCGCAACCGAACACGGCACTCCGCCGTTCTCAATCATCGACGATACCCAGTGGCAACCGGCCATTGACCGTGGCATAGAGGCCGCACGTGCCGAAATCGATGCTATTGTGGCAAATCCCGCCGAACCCGATTTTAAAAATACAATAGTCGCTCTCGAGCGTTCCGGAGCCGAACTCGACCGCGTGCTCAATGTTTTTTATCCGCTTCTGTCGGCAAACAGCAGCGATGCAATGATGGCTGTTGCTGTTGACGCCTCGCGTAAACTCAGCGACTATTCGACATCGATTGTTCTCAATGAAGGCCTGTGGAAGCGTGTGAAGCATGTTTACGACAACCGTGCGAAACTCGATATCGACCACGAGGACCAGATGCTTCTGCAGAAAACTTACGATAGTTTCGCCCTTCAGGGTGCCGATCTTCAGGGTGCTGACCGTGAAAAATATCGCGAATTGTCGGCAGAACTGTCGGCACTGACTACCGAATTCGGCCAGAATGTACTCAAGGAGATGAATACATATGAGATCTGGCTTGGAGCCGACGATCTCGCCGGTCTTCCCGAAAGTTCGGTAACGGCGGCAAAAGAGGCTGCCGCTGAAAAGGGTCGCGCAGGAGAATATCTGTTCACCCTCGACCAGCCTGTCTATATGGCGTTTATGAAGTATTCGTCGCGGCCCGATCTGCGCGAGCGCATGTACAGGCTCTATAATTCGCGCAATACAAAGGGCGAATTTTCGAATCTCGACAATATCAGGCGTATCGCCGAGGTGCGCCGTCAGATCGCCGGATTGCTCGGTTCGGATACTTATGCCGCTCATTCGCTTAAACGCACTATGGCCGGGAAACCGGAGTCCGTATATGATCTGCTCGACCGTCTGCGCGATGCCTATAAGCCGGCACTTGAGGCTGAAATGAAGGAACTGACCGACTTCGCTTCGAAGTTTGAAGGAAAGCCTGTGCAGATTATGCCATGGGATTATTCGTATTATTCGAATAAGCTCAAGGCAGAGAAGTATTCGTTCGATGAGGAGGCGCTTCGTCCCTATTTCGAACTTGACAATACTATAAAGGGTGTGTTCGGTCTGGCTACGAAACTCTATGGACTCAATTTCGTTCCTAACGAAAAGATTGAAGTATATCATCCCGACGTTAAGGCTTTCGATGTAACAGGGCCCGACGGAGAGTTTGTCGGCGTCCTTTATACCGATTTCTTTCCCAGGGCTTCTAAACGTCCCGGCGCATGGATGACAGGTTTTAAAGATCAGTTCGTCAATGAGAAAGGCGTGAATTCCCGTCCTCATGTGTCGATAGTCATGAATTTTACCAAACCGTCGGCCGACAAGCCCTCTCTTCTCACACCATATGAGGTCGAAACTTTCCTGCATGAATTCGGCCATGCTCTCCACGGTCTGCTTGCCAATACCAAGTATGCCTCTTTGTCGGGAACAGCCGTATACCGCGATTTTGTGGAGCTTCCGTCTCAGTTCAATGAGAATTATCTTACTGAAAAAGAATTTCTCGACGGCTTCGCACGTCATTATCAGACCGGCGAGGCTATTCCCGTGGAACTTGTAGACCGTCTTGTCGCCTCGTCGCGTTATGGCGCGGCTTATTCCTGCATGCGTCAGCTCGGCTTCGGCTATCTCGACATGGCCTGGCATACGGCCAAGTCTCCTGTCGATGATCCTGTGGCTTTCGAGCGTGCCGCTGTCGAGAGTGTGCGTACATTCCCGGTGGATGTTGAGGGGACGATGATCTCACCCCAGTTCAGCCATATTTTCTCAGGAGGCTATGCGGCAGGATACTACAGCTATAAATGGGCCGAGGTGCTCGATGCTGACGCTTTCGATTTCTTCCGTCAGCATGGTATTTTCGACAAGGCTACAGCCGACAACTTCCGCCGCAATATTCTCATGCGCGGAGGTACGGAGAATCCGGCCGAACTTTACCGCCGTTTCCGTGGCCAGGATCCGTCGATAGACGCGCTTCTTATCCGCGACGGTATCATGGAACCGAAAGATGTGAAAGTGGCACAGCCTAAAAAAGATTGATTTGGTTTCTGGAATCATAAGAATTTCTCCTTCGAGGTACGTTGCTGTCGATATCCGGCGGCGTGTTTTCGGTGCGGTTTCGATGGCGGTTGTTCCTCTGGCTTGCTGTACCGTTGCCGGAATAGTCATGTCTGATTACCGTTTCCTGCTTGTCGGCCTAATGCTTCTTTTCGTTGCATATCCCGGTATTATGGCTGTCGCATGGCTGTCGATGGCGGCTGCTCCCGATGTGGCAATGAAGATCAGGCCGCAGGTCTGGTCGTTCGGCGAGTCGGCTGCAGTCGTGACCTTTTATTCTTATGATGAAGAGCCGTCGCCTGTCGATAGATCCGAAATCTGTTTCGATGATTTGAAAAAATTTGAAATAAGAGGAGATTTCGCATATTTTTTTACGCGTATTCCAACTTTTGGCACTAAAGGCGAGTATTATATATTACCGGCCTCTCTCCTCCCTGCGGGGCTGGCCAACCATTTGACCGACCTATTATATGATAAACAGTGATAATCAGAATATGTATGCCGACATAATGGCTCAGATATGTCCCGACAGCATTCGCTCGTCGATCGATATGCTGCGTCTTTTTGCGGCTAAAGGCGCCTCGCCTTCGATAATGGCGCGGATCGATGATCTGGAACAGCGTTATTTTTACATGCTGCGTTTTGTTGCGGCTGGAAATGCGGTTCCGGATATTGCCCGTGAACTTAAGGATATGTCGGATACTGCGCGCGGTATATGTACTGAAATAGAGAGGGCCCGTATTGCCCGTGAGGCACAAACGCTCTATGGAGCCCAGTTGCGCTACCAGGATCTCAGACCTGAGGAAAATCTACAGACGCTGGTGAGCGATTATATTGCCGAACTCGAGCGCCTGCGCACCGATTCGTCATCGCTTACCGACAGTCGGCGTGCTTCCGTTCTGGAACAGATGGCCTCCGATATTTTCATGCGTCTTTGGGTCGAACTGCCTTTTGCGGGTGAGGATGCTGAGCTTATGATCAGCATCTTCGAAGACCCCGAGATTCCGGCCCATGACCGTGAGCTGTGGCTTGGTGCCGTGGGGCTTGGATTGCTTGCCTATGATGATGCGGAAAGACGCCGACTTCTCCTCGATGTCGTGAAGCGGACTCCGGATTCCCTGTCTGCTATAGCCACGGTATGGATTGCTATCGCTGTTTCGCACGGCCATATTCCTGTCGACGAGGCTACTCGTATGTTGGCGGAGATACATGATATGTATCCGGATGATATGGCTGACGCGTGGCTCGAACTTTTCAGAGCCTGCGGAACAAAAGAAATTTCGGAAGATCTTGCGCGTGATGTTTTGCCGGGAATGATGGACATAGGACGTCGGATGGCAGATAAATTAGGCAGTGATCCCGAAAAAATAGAAGAGGCATTGCGCAATGGGGAGTGGAACGGCGATCTTGATGTATCTGGCTTTGAGAAAATCAAAGGATTCATAGAGGCACAGAACCGTGGAGATGACGTATATATGGCCACCTTGGGTAAAATGCGTCAGTTCCCTTTTTTTAATAATATTCCTAACTGGTTTATTCCGTTTCATACGGGCCACAGCGCACTTGCCGATGTGACCGATGGTGAAGGTCTCGCTTTTGCGGATACAGTAGCTAAAATGCCATTCCTTTGCGACAGTGACAAATATGCCTTATTGCTGTCGGTGGCCTCGACGCCGGTTTCCATGCGTGAGTCGCTGCTTCGCAATCTTGCCGATCAGCAGGCTGCTATGAACGGCGAAATGCTTGAGTCCGCACTCGCTGATATGAAATCGCAGGGGCGTCGGGCGGTGATGAGCCGTTATGTTAAAAATCTATACCGCTTCTTTTCGCTTTTCAGGCGTAAGGCGGAGTTTCCGGAAATTTTTGATATAAAAGCACTTTATGGTGCATTTCCTGTCGATATGATCGGTAATGACAGTAAAGACAGGCTGTTGATGATCGCGGAACTGCTTCTGCGATCGCGGCATTATCCTCAGGCTGCTTCAGCATTCAACTCACTGGCTGCAAAGGATCCTGATAGTATTCAGGCATATCAGAAAATGGGTTTCGCATATGAACTGAATGGTGATGTGGGTATGGCCGAATGCGCTTATGTGGAAGCTCTCGAATTGAAACCGGGTGATATATGGACTATGCGTCGTCTCGCCAGTGTCCTTTCCAGAGAAGAAAAATTCAGCGATATCATCGATCTTCTCGAGAATGTGCAAGGCGATATTGCAGATGATGTTGAATTGCTTGGTCTCTATGGTAACGCCGCATATCGTGTAGGTGATTATGCGCGCGCGCTCGAACTTTATTATAATATAGCTTATATTGATAATAATGATTCCGTCAGATCAGCGCTTGCATGGCTCCTTGTGCTGAATGGAGATTTTGACGGAGCCGATGCCATGTTCTCGGAATTTATCGATACTTCGTCCGATCCGGTTGATCATATCCATATGGGACACCTCAGGTGGGCGCAGAGTAATGTTCCGTCGGCTCTCGAATCTTATGCCAGGGCTGCCGCTTTGGTCTCGCCGCGCAAGGAATCGTTTACTGAATTGTTTGCTGAATCATTTCCTGTGATTTCAGGGATAATGACACACTCCCAGCTGTCGGCTCTACGCACGGCACCCGATATTATAGCCTTCCGGACCTATGGCAGCCGCTTGGGTAAACTGTAATGTGAAATTTTCTAATAACCTTTAATAAGTAATCTAAAAATGGTAATTCAACGTTGGCAATCACTTCTTCTCCTTGTCGCCGTGGTACTCATGTGCATATTCTGTTGTACTCCCTGGGCCACACATGCCGCAGAAGGTGTGGCCGAAGCCACTCCTGTCTTCATCTCTGAGGCGCCGGTTCTTCTGGTCCTCAATATTGTTATTGCGGTGCTGCTTTTTATTTCAATCTTTATGTTCAGAAACCTCAAACGACAGATGGCGGTGACTGTTCTGTCGATTATTCTTATATGCACCTCGATGGTCACATGCGGAATTTTGCTTTATACGGCTTATTCCGGTGCTTCTTTTATCTGGACCGGGGGCGTTCTTCTGCTTCTGGCTGCACTGGTGTGTGTGCTTTTTGCATATCGATTCATGAAAAAAGATCATAAACTTCTTACAAGCTACGACAGATTGCGCTAAAATTTAGCGATGATTCATGCATAAAGGCCATTTTGGGGTGATTTAGTCAAAATGGCCTTTATTAGTATGTTAGCTAAAACGGTGTGTTTGCAGATTGTAAACAAAAGTTAAAAATATGTTTTTAAATGAACTTTTTACGGAAAAAATTTGGCAGGAGAGGAAAAAGGGCGTAACTTTGCACCCGCAATCAGGAAATGACCTGAGGGCGACAAAAGAGAACATTGAAACGATTACAATAGACTAAGAGTAGTACAAGAGCATTCGCTGACCGCTTCAGGGCGGTCGAGCGCAAGTCTCAAGTCAATTCTGCGAAGCAGATACTCAATAAAGGAGCGGAATCCGACCGGGATGTGAAAACCGAACGAATTCGATTGCGCTTGTGAAAGGCAATAATAAATTTACTTGCCTTGAATTTTTTTTGAAAAAGAAAAAAACAAGATAAGCAACAACGAAGAGTTTGATCCTGGCTCAGGATGAACGCTAGCGACAGGCTTAACA
>CAJKRG010000014.1 GCA_905202215.1 uncultured Porphyromonadaceae bacterium | reverse complement strand
TCCATCTCAGACTTTTTGGCCTGTGGTTTAACAGATATTATGAAACACCCTCTAAGCCGCATGTCACGGCGATGCTGCTCGTCTGTCAATGCTATTCCCATCGGTTTCTGATCCTGATGGCGACACATTCCACGCAGCTTATATGGATTGCCATTAAGAATAAAGCGTCCCTGATCATCAAACGCAAATGTGCGGAAAGCTGTATAACATTCCGACACGTCCGCTACATTACCGTTCTGGACAAGACTTACCTTCACCCGATAAAGTATCGGCGTCTCAGGTGACCACAAATTGATATTTCCTATATTTCCAATCTCCATACCCTTATCGGAAATATCCAAAGCCTTTTCTGTTTTCTGTGCTATCACAGAGCCATCCGGGCCGATAAGCGATAGGGATATTTCCGTTCCACCATCAGGCGTCCCTGACACATATGGGAGTACTCTGAGAGTCCAGCCAATAGCGCCTTGTTCCGCCCAAACCTTAAAACCGCAATCCGGCCCAATGCCTGGAGCCAAATGCAAGTCGTCGGCAACAATCAGCCATGCATCACGATAGAGGCCGCCCATAAAAGTAAAATCAGCCGAATACGGAGGTATCGACGGATCCGAGTTATCCACCGAAACTTCAACAATATGACTTTCACCCGGCACGACAAAATCCGAAATATCAATAACATGAGAAGAATAAGCTCCCATATGCTCTCCTGCCGGCTTGCCGTCGACTGTCACAGAAGACCGAGAAGCCGCACCGTCAAATTTCAGATATACAGTCTTGCCGACAGCTGCTGCCGGAATCTTCAGTTCTTTCCTGTATGTACCCTTTCCGCGATAGTAATCTCTGGTATAATACGAATCGGAATTCCAGCAATGAGGCAGATGTACCGTCTCTGCCAAAGATGTATCCTCGCGCCGGAATGTCCAGCCATCGTTTATCGAAAAAACTTCGCGACAACATACATCTAAACTAAAAAAAGTCAGGAGGAGTGCGGTCAGACACACTCCTCCGACTGTTTTGGCTAACTTTATGTTAATCATCATTCACCTTGAAACGTACTTTGTCACGGATGTCTGCCGAAGATGCTCCGATGAGTGCTTCGAAAGTACCGGGTTCACAGACCCAGGCATGCTTTTCCGCATCAAAGAAACTCAGATCCGCTTTTGAAATACGGAACGAGACCTCGGCTGTCTCGCCGGGAGCGATGTTAACTTTTTTGAAGCCTTTAAGTTCCTTGACAGGCCGTTCTACCGACGATTTCAGATCCGATATATAGAGCTGAACAACTTCCTTTCCTTCCCGGTCGCCGACATTGGTCACCGGAACAGTGACTGTGTAATAGTCGTCAGCCGAGCCGGATATCCTGTCGACAGTGGCCTTGCCATATTTGAATCTGGTATAGCTGAGACCATGTCCGAAGGGGAAAGTAGGTTTTAGTTTATTTTTTTCAGTAAAACGATAACCTACAAAAATACCTTCATTATAGGGCATATCCATCACCTCGTTGCCGAGTTCATCGACGCCGGGATGTCCGGGATATTCTCCGAGTTTATGCGCGCCACACTGATCAAGCGAGGCATAATAGGTATAGGGCAGTTTTCCGCTTGGATTGGTATCGCCAACAAGGACGGAGGCAAGAGAATTTCCGGTCTCATTACCGAGATACCAGGCCTGAAGAACCGCGGCAACCTTAGATGTCCACGGCATAGCCACTCCTGTACCACTGATATTGACAACAACGATATTGGGATTCACTGCAGCGAGAGCGTCTATCAGTTCATTCTGACCATATGGCAGATCTAACGATTCACGATCGGTGTCTTCGCAATCCTGATGGTTGCTTTTATTCAATCCGCCGAAGAAAAGCACTATATCCGCATCGCGAGCTACACGCAAGGCTTCATCACGCAATTCCTCCGGAGACCGAGGATCATTAAGATCCTGACCTGTGACAACACCGTTATATTCGCCTGTCGGATCACCGACATAACCTCTTGCATATACGATCTCAGCCTTGTCGCCCACACGTTTTTTCAAGCCGTCGAGCGGTGTGATTTCGTATCGTGCTTTCAGAGACGATGAACCGCCTCCGACAGTCATCATTTTTATGGCATTCTCACCGATAACGGCTATTTTCTTCGTTTTATCGAGATCTACCGGAAGTATGTCGCCCCGATTCTGAAGAAGCACTATCCCCTCCTCGCCAATTTCGCGACAAGCGGCCACATGTTCGTCAGAACCCATCGACCCATAAGGCCGGTTGCGGTTCATTGCCGTCCGGAAGGTCAGTCGAAGTACCCGGCGCACTTTGTCGTCCAGTTCAGCCGTACCATACGTTCCGTCCTGAATACCGTTGAAATAGGGATTGGCAAGAAAATAATTGTCGTAGGCGCTCGACTTTCCATTCGACAGACCGTTTGTCCACGAACCGAACTCCATGTCCAGTCCTCCCGTCACTGCTGTTTTTGTATCGTGAACAGCCCCCCAATCGGAGATAACGGCACCATCCCAGTTCCACTCACCCTTGAGGATATCGTTCATAAGAATGGGATTGTAGCTGGCGTGCTCTCCGCGGAAAAGATTATAACCGCCCATAAACGACCAGGCGCCTCCTTCCTGTGCAGCTGCCTGAAAAGCCGGGAGATATATTTCATAAAGGGTACGGTCATCGACAATCGGGTTTGATGTATGGCGGTTAATCTCATTATTGTTCAGCGCGAAATGTTTCACGCATACTGCTACACCGTTGCTCTGCACACCTTTGACATAAGGCACAGCCATTCTGGATGTCAGATAAGGGTCTTCACCCATATACTCGAAATTACGACCGTTCAGAGGGGTACGGTAAATATTTATACCGGGGCCAAGCAACACGCTTTTATTGCGGAAACGAGCCTCCTCGCCTATGCTTTTTCCATAAAGAAGAGCCATGTCGGGATTCCATGTTGCAGCCAGTGCTGTAAGCGACGGAAAGGCTGTACAGGAATCATTTGTCCAGCCGGCCTGGTCCCATTCGTCCCACAACACCTCGGGCCGTACGCCCATCGGACCATCGGTACACCAGATTTCCGGTATACCGAGACGGGGAACTCCCGGAGAACTGAATTTCGACTGGGCATGAATTATATTGATTTTTTCTCGCAGGGTCATACGCGACAGAGCATCCTCAACTCTATCTTCAAGAGGCTTAGAATCATCAAGATAGACCGGCGTTCCGGCCAGGGCGGCGGCACACGCGCCTAAAACGATTGCCGCACTCAGTATCAGCTGTTTCATTTCATCATATTTTCATATGGGTGGTTAAAAAGGACTCCGGCAGGCTGTCTGGTCTTCCGGAGTCCTTTTTCTGTCTACCCAAAACAATCTAATTCAAATATAGTGACGCCGGAATCAGAGCTTGACCATTTTTATGGTTCCATTTTCTATACCGGCTGAAAGATCGACGGTTATTCTATAAGTAGCGTTTAACTCGAGTTTGGTGTCATCGGCCAGCTCGAAGTTACCTGTATTCTTAAGCAATGCGTCAGTCTCGCCTGTCATCTTAAGAGCATCCTGTCCGAATTCGCCACCCCAGCCGTTCTGATGAAAGAATTTGAACGACAGATAATCGTAGCGGAAACGGTCGCCTATAGAAGAACCGTTCTCGGGTCCGGCGTTACCGGTAAACTGATATATACCGGGGGCTATTTCGGCCACACAGTATGCCTTGCCCGGATTCCAGCCGAACTGCGACGAGAGAGAAGGCGAACCTACGCCCCAGCCCATAAGCCAGAGAGCACCAGTACCATCGGCATTTAGAGTCATGTCGGAACCGTCGGCATTTACACGAGTAGCGCTGAGAGTACCGTTCAGCTTGTCGAGCACCACATTATAGTGGCCGGACACAGGAAGGAAAGAGATCGCGAATGCATCTTCATCGAAGAAGAAATAGTCGGGATCACAGTAGAGATTGTCGAGTTCGCTGAATTCGCGGAAAGTGAGAACCGAATTCTGATCAAGTTTGATCACGGCAGAATAGACAGCATTGTCAGATGTCACCATCTTCTGGTCGTTAAGATACACGGGCTTTTCCTCGAACTGCTGTTCGCCGTTATAGTCTACGGTCATGATTGCGTCATGGATACCCTGTGTAAGATCAAGAGTTATCACATAGACTCCATTGTCCTGCAGAGTCACCCCATCCTCAAGGAAAAGGTTGCCATTGTCATGTCCGTTGCCTCCGGAAGCGGCGCTGCCGGTACCGACACCTATGAGTTTCGACTGCGATACGAGATCTGCACCTGTAAGCTCTACGCCCCAGCCCATCTGGCCGAAGAATTTGAAATTGATTGCATCTACTGCAACGGTCTTTCCGCCGACCACAGTCACCTGATATGTCTTTTCACCTACCGGAGCCATACACAGAGCCTTTTCTGTTGTCCAGCCTACTGCGTTCGACAGCGAAGGATGGCCAATACCCTCTCCGATGATCCAGACCGCGCCTGTACCGTCCTCATTGAGAGTGGCAGGGCTGCTGCCGTTGAGCTTGTATACACGGAAGTACTGAAGCTTAGTGTCGGCGATAATACGGTAGTTGCCGCTGTATGCGTTAAATGTAAGGGTGCCATCGGCATTGCGGGTGAAATAGTCCGGATTAAGCCACCAGTCGCCGAAATTGGGGAATCCGTCGGGAGTAAGGATATCGCCCTTGGAGAGATTGAGATCAATACCCGAGCTTGTCTCGTCGATAGCCTCAAGACGCTGTCCGTTGAGCGAAAGGACAACGAAAGGCGAGCCTTCAAAACTGAATGTATTGAACGAGATGGTATAGCGACCGGGAGCCGAGTTCGAGAACGGTATGACTCCATCTGCATAAGGTTTGATCTCACTGCCTTCATAGCCGAATACAATCTCGTTGCCATCGTCACCGATAGCCGGAGCGACAATATAACCACGCATTTCCGAGGGGAAGCGCTGTGTCATTGAATAGACGTATTGCTCCTTGCGCTGCATGATATATTCCTCTCCTGTCTCAGAGCGGAATGTGAGTGAAGCATAGTCAGGGTGAGTGATCGATACATTGTACAGCAGCTCTGTCATGGTGAAATGGATATTCTGCAGAGTCAGCCGCAGAGTGGCCTTACCGTCAGGGATATTGGCATAATACGGCACATAGATACGACCCGTATAGTCGGCTCCGCTAACTTTGGTGCGTATCACTTTCTCGCTTACCATTTCGTCGCCAAAATAAAGTTCGGCATGAATGGTCGACAGGGGGACTTCCGGGTCTGTCGCCTTCACTGTAAAAGTGAGGCTGTCGCCGAAGTGTGCTTCGCCGATATTTCCTGTCACATCCATCACAGGATTGCCAGGAGCCCAGTCGTCATCGTTGCAGGATGCCAACATAGCCGCAGACGCGAACAGCAGGGCAAAAGTCTTAATATATTTCATGATAGTTTCTTACGTTAGTTTAAAAGGTTGAAACGAGATCTGACGAAAGTAAAAAAGCAACAGGGATTCAGACTTTGGCAAGGACACAAATCCCTGTTACTCGTATTTTACTTCATCTCAGTTTTTATTTCCACGTCAGCGACACGGCGCTCCGGGCCGGAATAGTCACAGAGAAGTGATTCGTACCGTCGTCCAAAGTCAGTCTGATATCCTCCGACTTGGCATTGCTCATCACCACAGCATAACTGCTGTCGGGATTTTTGAAAGCTGTATACGTAAGCCCGTTGGTAGTAAAGCCTTTGGTACCGATACGTACTGCATCGGGCTGCACGACACTCGACATGTGGGCTATGATGTAATAATGCGAATTGCGGGTAAGTTTGGTATAATCGCGGTTGATGTCGACGGCTCCGAAGCATGTCTGGCAACCGCCGGGACGGTTTGGCCCGCGCTCTTCGTCGAGCATGAGATTCCATACGATGACACCCTTGCACCAGCGGTTTACAGTCCCGAGAGCCACCTGTTCCATATCATCGATAAGGCGGGTACCGAGATTCTTGCCGTCGTTCCAGGTTCCGATTGATGTTTCGGTAAACACGAGATCCATGCCCGGAGTAGCGTTGTGCACCACAGTCAGCTCATCCTTGTTGCCTCCATAGTTATGGAAAGCTGCGCCGGCAAGATATTCCTTGGCTTCGGGGTCGCCATAGATTTTGGTAGGATAGCTTTGCTCAGAAGGAATATTGTCGTAGTTGTAATTATGGTCGAACGCATACACCTTTGTATCGAGACCGGCTTTCTTCAAGGCCGGACCGAGGCCATTCTTCACAAAGTCGCGTTCTTCTTCCCAGCCCATATACATAGAAGCACTGTTGCCTCTGTTGAGCGGTTCGTTCTGTGGAGTTACAGAGTAGATTTCGATACCGTTATCGGCCATGGCCTTGATCCATTTCACAAAATACTCTCCATAGTCGGCATAATACTTGGGATTTAGCTGTCCGGAAGTCCATGAGTTGAACGGCTTGAGATCTGTAAGATTATTGACTTTCATCCAGCGCGGTGCCGTCCAGGGAGTACCCATGATTTTCAGATCAGGGTTTATTGCAAGGATTTCCTTCAGGATAGGTATCACATATTGAGTATCTTCAGATGTGAGTGCGAAATTCTCGATACCTTCCTTGTCGCAGCAGGTGAATTCACTAAGAGAGAAGTCACTGCAACCGATTGAAATACGCACGTAGCTGAAACCGAAGCCATTCTCGGGAGAGAATGTGGTCTTGAGGAATTCAGCACGGTCTTCAGGCGACATTCTCATAAGATTGAAGCATGTCGATCCTGTGATGGCGGCGCCGAAGCCGTCCATTGTCTGGAATTCTTCTTCGGGAATGAGCCGTACCGTAGAAGGCGACATATTGTCTGTCTTGCTGAAGTCGATCCACGATTCGGAAAGGTCTTTGGCACGGTTGGAAGTCGTGGTTATCACACGTACATCGCCGCTTGTCGGAATCTCCGGAGTAGGTGTCGGAGCCGGCTGGGGATAATTGTTATTGTCGTCGCCGCAAGATATCATCATTGCGCATGCAACGAGAGTAGATGCTATTATCACGCGAGTGTTTGTCATGAAAAATGATTAAATAGATTGAGATTATTAATAGCCGGGGTTCTGGACAACATTAGGATTCGTGTCGAGAACGTCCTGAGGAATAGGCAGTAGATACGAGTTCCTGGTATATGGAACTGCAATGGGCAGACGACCGGAATCGTTACGTTGAGCTGCCGCCATGGTTTCTTCCACGAGATCAAGACGCACAAGGTCGTACCAGCGTTCTCCCTCGCACGCGAGTTCAAGACGACGCTCGTTTACATAAACGCGGAACAGACTCTCTTTATTGCCTTTCTCAGCGTTAGTTAGCTTGGAAATTCCGGCACGTGTACGGATCTGGTCGATAATATCGGCGGCAGCCTGAAGATCGGGAGTCTCTCCAAGGATAAGCGCCTCGGCCTTAAGCAGCAGAAGATCATCGTAGCGAAGGAAGAATACATTACTATAGCCCGAACGCACCTTGTACATAAACGGATAATTGTCGGAAGGATAATAGTTGCTCCAGGGACATTCATAATATACTACAGTCTGTTCCTTGCGCTTGGTGTCGCCGACTTTGTCGAAAGCCGCGAGAAGGTCACGTGAAGGAGTTATCCACTTAGCCCAAGAGAAGCTCTGATCCCAGTTTTCGAGACAACGGCCGTACATCCAGGATGCCCAGTTGCCAGAACCGACAGGATAATGCACCTCGAGAATCGACTCCACCGAGTTGGTGAAAAGCGGTGTTGCCGTAAAACCGTCTTTGACGGGACCGTCGATATTGAAAAGATCTCCATATTCGGGGCATAGCGCATAGCCGCGGGAGGTCAGCTCATTCACATACTGAATGACCTTATTATAATCGCGCACGGGCTTTTCCGCATAGACCTTCGCAAGAATTGCGCGGGCCACATCCTTGCTGAAGCGGGTCTTGTCGCCGTTTCCTTCTGGAGCGTAGAGCATGGCGTCCTCAAGGTCTTTGAGTATATATTCATATGCTTCGGCCTCTGTGTTCTGGGCCGGGAAGTAACTTTCGTAAGATTCCGAAATATTTTCAGAGGTAATATCCTTGGGTACAGTGGTAATGATAGGAATATTGCCCCACATACGTACCATTCGGAACCAGATGAAAGCACGGAGCACTTCGGCCTGGGCGCGCATGGTATTGATTTCAGCTTCTGTAAGACTCTTGTCGGCAACAGAAGCGACACCGACAATAAACTTAGTGCACTTGGCGGCCTGAAGCATATAGTAGTTCCAGTCGCGGTTCACGCAGAGCGTGGTACCGTTGAGATCATTGGTGGCGGGATCGACTACTTCCGAACCGGTGGTTCCGGCATAAGCGTTGTCACTGTGAACGTCGCCTATCAGCAGGTAGTCGAGCTGCAGCTGATTCTGGTTACCTCGGAAATCTTCGTAGAGAGCGGTCAGAGCACTCTCGGCATCGGCACGATTCTGATAGATTATTTCTTCTTCGGTATTGGTAATATCTCCCTCGGTCACATCGGAGTAGTCGCTTACCGGAGTATAGTCGAGATCGCACGAGCCTGCCATAAGCGACAAGGCGATAACTCCACTCAATATATATTTATGATTCATAATATTTTCTTATTATTAGAAGTCAATGTTTACGCCGAATACATAGCTTTTGCAATGAGGATATGTACCCCAGTCGATACCCTGTACGGCACCACTATTACCCCACTGGTTCACTTCGGGATCCATGCCCGAGTAATGGGTGAATGTCAGAAGGTTGGAGGCAGTGAAATAAGGCTGAATACGGGAAATGCCGAGTTTTCTCATCCACTTGCCGCTGATATCATAAGACAACGAAATATCCTTGACACGCAGATAGCTGCCATCTTCGATGAAATAGGTAGAATTGCGCATATTCCAGCCGGCCTTGGGCATGTCGGTGATCTGACCGGGAATACGCCAGCGGCGAAGTACCTCGGTAGTCTGGTTTTTACCGTCGTACATACCTTCAGTCTCCATACGCGAGGCATTAAAGATGTCGTTGCCATATGCGCCCTGCAGGAAAATACTGAGGTTAAAACCTTTATACGAGAAAGTATTGGTCATACCGAAAGTAAAATCGGGGTTCGGGTCTCCGATAAAAGTACGGTCCGAAGATGAGATACGGCCGTCTCCGTTGAGATCTTCATACATCATAAGGCCAGTTTCAGGGTCGACTCCGTTGGCAATATAGCCATAGAAACCGCCGAGTGCCCGACCGGGCTGATTACGTACAACCGCTTCGTTGACAGTCTCGCTGGTTACAGCGCTCAGATATACTTTCTGAAGCTCAAGCTTGGTCAGTTTATTCTTGTTGAACGACATGTTGAGATTCGTGGTCCAGGTGAAGGGTCCGGTGAAGTTACGCGAAGTAATGCTGAATTCGAAACCCTTGTTGGTCATCTCGCCTTCATTACGCTGTATCGAACTTGCTGCAGCCGAGCCAGAAGGAAGCGATACCCACATTAGCATATCGGAAGTCTTCTTATAGTACCAGTCGGCGCTGAACTCGATACGGTTGTTGAGCACTGCAAAGTCGACGCCGACACCGGTCTGTGTCGTGGTTTCCCATGTGAGGTCGCGTGTACGGAGATTCGCCTGACTGATTGTAGGCACAGCCGACTGGTTGCCGTCCTCGAACCATGCTATGCGGTTGATATTGTAACGCTGCAGATACGCATAATCGCCAACACCGTCCTGATTACCGGTCTTACCCCAGCCGGCCCGGAGTTTGAGGTCGTAAATCCAGGAAATATCTTTCATAAAGTCTTCCTGCGAAATACGCCAGGCCGCCGAGAACGAGGGGAACGCCTTCCAACGGTGGTCAGGATGCAGTTTCGACGAACCATCGTAACGGATATTGGCAGTAGCGAGATATTTAGAGTCGAAGTTGTAGGATACACGGCCGAAATATGACATAATACCCCACTTAGAACCGCCAGAACCGGTACCGGTCCAGCTGATCATATTGGCGGCATTGAGTGTCTCGATCTTACCGTTACGGAAGTACTGGCCGTTGATCCAGTTGTTGGAATAATTGGAATCTGTCCAGGATGTACCGGCCATGATATCGAACGAATTCTTACCGAACTTGAAGTTGTAGTTTGCAACATTATCCCATGTCAGAACAGTGTTCTGGCTGCGACCGTCGTAGGCGGTACCGCCCTGCTCGCGTCCCCATGTAGTCAGTTCGGGATCGAGGAAAGATGTGCTCCAGCCGTGACGGCGGTCGATAGTGAATTTGCTCGAGAAAGTAAGTCCATCAATAATATTGAAGAGGAGTTCACCTGAAGCTATGAGTCGGTTTTCACGAGAGCGGTTGGACTGCTGGCGAGCCTCGTTTTCAAGAGGACTCTGCATGTTTAGACCATAGAAATTATTGTAGAACCGGTCGGGATTCTCAGGATCCCAGATAGGCGCATAAGTCGGAGTATTGATTACCGAAAGAATCACACCGCCACGGTTGCCGACAGTACCCATGGCACCACCGCCGTTCGATGAGTAATCGGAATATACTATGTTTGCCTTGGCCGTGATCCAGGGACGAAGTTTGCCTTCCACATTGGCTCGGAAGTTATAACGCTGGAAGAACGAACTTTTCAGAATACCGCGGTCACGCTGATATCCTCCTGAAAGGTAATATTTGATTTTATCGGAGCTTTGTGAAACAGAAAGCTGGTATGTCTGGGTATTACCCACACGGTAAGTCTCGTCGAACCAGTCGGTCTGATCTGTAAGACCATCGGGCAGCTTCACGAGACCGATTTCGTCCATCAGGTCTTTATACTGAGACGCATTCAGGACATCCATCTTTTTTGCGACATGAGTGAAACCACCCTGCACGTTGAGCGAAATCTTGGCATCGCCCGATTTACCCTGCTTCGTGGTAATGATAACCACACCGTTGGCACCGCGCGAACCATAGATAGCAGCTGATGATGCATCTTTAAGAATCTGCATGTTCTCGATATCACCGGGTGAGAGGAAACTGACATTGTCCACAGGCACACCGTCGACAACATAAAGTGGTTCGTTTGAACCATTGAACGATGTGGTACCACGTACACGCACCGTCATGCCGCCGCCGGGAGCACCTGTAGGCTGCTGCACCGCAACACCGGCAGCCTTGCCCTGGATAGCCTGGGCAGCCGAAATAATGGGTCGGTTTGCAAGAGCTTCCTCTCCGACGGTCGATACGGCTGTGGTAAGATCCTTACGCTTAACGGCGCCATAACCGATGACCACAACTTCGTCGAGACTCATATTATCTTCGTCGAGGACAACTTTCATAGAGGGAACGGCCTTTAGTTCTTTCGTGACGTATCCTATATATGAAAATACGAGAACAGAACCGTCGGGAACCTTGACGCTGAAATTACCATCAAGGTCTGTTGTGGTCCCGACTCCGGAACGTCCTTTGACTGTCACGCTGACGCCTATGAGCGGTTCTTCGCTTTGATCAGTCACCGTACCTGTCACAGCAATATCCGCGGCCCACGCCGAAAGATTGCCCAACAGGACCATGACCAAGCATAGCGCCGATGACAAAAGATTAAACTTAGTTTTCATTCGGATTTTAGTTTAGATTGGTATTAAAGGGTAAATTGTGATATTAGTTTCTTTTAATTAAGGTTTGGTAAGGTATAGATTTGAATCGGCTGAGATCGCACTTGTCTCAGATACCGACGATACAAAATTAATACATATTACTTCGGTCTGTATACACAAGTAAGTAGCCCAAGTAAGTGGCAAGTAAATATCAATTGCCGGAATACCAATAAATTGAGCATTCCGGCAATATCAAAAAAAGTAAGAAATAAATAGCTTTACAAATGATTCAGGACACTTCTCACGACGGTCTGTCCATGAATTTTCCAAGCGTCCGCACTGCCTCCGCGAAATTTTTGCGGTCTATCAGGGCACGGTTTCGTACGCGGAACCGATTATTGTATACAGTCTGAGGCGAGCAATGCAGAAATTCTGCGATTTTAATGCTATCGGTTATCCCGAGGCGCACAAGAGCATAGATACGGAGTTCTGTATTCAGCAACTCCCCTTCCTTTGGCACTATATGCTTGTCGTCTTGAAGAAGCGAATTGAAATCAGTCACAAAATCAGGATAGATGTGCAGAAAGACCGAATCGAAGGACTTATAAAAATCCTTCAGCTCTTCACGCGTCATATCAGAATTTTCTGTCTCCTCTATGATCTCCTTATACTTCTTTGTCACTGCTTTGACGTGTATACTCTTTCTCAGATCCTCGAGTTTTCTGATATAATTGGAGCATATCGTAAAAATATAGCCGATGTACTCCTCCTTGACATAGTTGGCCTCGTTTAGTTCATCGTTCTTCTGCTTTAAGTCGGCATTCAGCTTTTTCAGACGGCTATTGACATCGTTTAGTTGATTCTGGGCCTCCGAAAGTTCTCTGATATTCACATTCAAGGTCTTGTTGGCTTTATCGAGACGGTCGCCCTGCCGCCGCAGTCTTCTGTTCTGGACTATAATTACGGCTATAGCCGAGACCAGAATCACAGCGAGGACACACACAAGCGTCAGAGCTTTTCTGGCACGTTGCTGCTCCTGATGATTGCGTTCCTGATATGCCTGATTGACAGAATCGAGAATCCGGGTTATACCGACGGCCCTGACACGGTTGGGAAAAGAGATAGCTTTGTTCAGGCTATAATTCACATACCGGTAGGCCCGGTCTATATCTCCGTCGCCGTCTCCGAATACCATTTTCGCCAGTTCTTCAAGCGACGCGATTTCAGCATTGGCAATACGCACATCAACCATTGCTGAAACTATCATATATTTGCGGAAGTGCTCCATATCGCCTTCACGCTCATATAATTTGGACAGCATATAG
The DNA here is from genome assembly GCA_905202215.1 of uncultured Porphyromonadaceae bacterium. Classification (GTDB taxonomy): domain Bacteria; phylum Bacteroidota; class Bacteroidia; order Bacteroidales; family Muribaculaceae; genus CAG-873. The sequence continues at coordinate 38,210 of CAJKRG010000014.1, read as the reverse complement.
GCTTCTTTGGCATCCTGCCGCGTATTGAGTTTAGACGCCTCAAGTTTTGCTTCAAGAGCGGGAATAAGAGTCGCATCAGTTTTGTCTGTGCCGATCACATCCCAGCCTTTATACCACAGATACTCCGGATGCGCAGGTGTGATCACGGCCATCATCGAATCCTTGTAAGCCCGCTCACGGATATAATAGTCGTTGTTTTCGCCTCCTGTATAATTTCCGAGATGACTGAACAAATATATCATCTGGCCATAGTATTCTATCATAAGATCGGCAGATAATCCGGCAGTATCTACACGCAACATCACATCTTCGGCTTCGCGGAGTAGTCCCGTGCCGGCAAGAAGACTCGATTTACCGATCAGACTGCGTGTCTCCCATTCCTTATTGCCGCACGAACGCGCTATATCAAGGCGTCTGTCAGCATATTTCATCGCCGAATCCGAATTATAAATAGAAAATTCATCAAAAAGCAGCGAAGCATACAGATAACGGTCGGTCAGCGACACTGCCGTTTTTTCTTTCTGACGTAATTCGGCAAGTTTCAAAAGTTTCGCACGCTCGAAATCCTCTCTTCTATCGATAAGGGAATCAAGTTTACCATAATATGGGGTCAGATTATCAGACTCACGCGTGCATGAAGCCGCCAAAACAGCTAAAAACACCAATAACAGAGAGAAATAAATCAAGTTTTTCATGCAGACAGATTTTCCGATAATATTTTGACCTACAAAAGTACGAATATAATTTCATTTTCTGTCTCTCACGATTCGAACTCACCGTCAAAAAACAATCCAATACACCAATGCCATATCTAAGCATTATCGTTTTGTCTGCATTAATCTCTAATAGTCTATTCCTCTATATATGGTGTTGTAGTCGTCTTTTGTCATTATGTAGAAATGTTCGGTCCGTTTGTCACCGAGAGGAGATATGATGTCGTTGTTTGTGTGATGATATCTGAAACCGCATTTTTCACATACCCGTTTCGATTTTGTATTCCCGTCGTAATATCCACACCATACTGCATCAAGAGCTAAATCGCAGAAACATCTCGACAACAAAGCCCTGACAGCCTCCGGAATCAAACCTTGCCCCCAGTATGGCTTGCCAATCCAATACCCTATTTCAGCCTCGCCTTGCTTCATATCCGCAGAGTGCAGACTATCGGAAAACATTATTCCGCAAGAACCGACAGGCTCACCGGTATCTTTCAATAATACGGCGTAGGTTTCCGGTGCGGAAAATACGGTCCTTATAATTTCAAGGCTGTTTTCTACCGAAGTATGCGGAGGCCAACCCGCGGCAGAGCCTATATCCGGATCCGCCGCATATCTGAAAAGGACAGGAGCCTCGGTCTCACGCCAGGGCCTGAGGATAAGTCTTTCTGTCTCTATCATTTCAATATATGTTCCAGCTCTTTATTAGCTGACAGCGTAGGAGTAAATTCCACAATCTGATAATCGGCAATACCATTGATATGGAAAGGATCTTGAGCTATTATCGCGTTTACAGTTTCTCTGCTTTCAGCTTTCATCATTATTATACCGCCGATGCGGGGCGTCTGCGGACCCGAAGCAATGAAATCGCCGGCAGTATAGTGTTCAGCCAGATATTCACGATGTGCCTGAAGAAAACGATCGACCTCTTCAAGCGGCTTCTTGTATGTCAGGATTGCTATGAACATGATACGGTAATGTAATTTTTTTCTTAAATATGATCTATAAACAGCTGTCAGTCCTCCTCAAAGTGAATGACAGGCTCTGTAGATGAGGCCGTCCGGCCCGGTTTCAGCCACGCCTTTCCGCGCATTCTGACAAGGAAAATAATGCCACGGAAAGTAAGCTCGGCCGCCATTGCTATCCATACGCCCTGCAGCCCGAGTGTCGGCGCAAGGATTGCCGCAAGAGGAATGCGGACAAGCCATATACTGCCGAAATTCATTATCGCAGGCACAAGAGTATCCCCAACCCCGACAAATGCCCCGTAGGCCACAATCGAAGCGGCATACATAGGCTCGGCGAAAGCCTCGATCCTAAGCACTTCAGTACCCGCTTCGGCAATCGCCCCGACGGGTGTCATTATACCCATCATCAGCGGAGCACACAGATACATCACAACAGCCATTACCGTCATGATAGCCATGCCGAGCAAGGTCGTCAGATAGCAGAAGCGGCGTACGAGACGATATCGGCCCGCGCCATAACTCTGGCCACACAGGGTTGTGGCAGCCTCTCCGATACCGAATCCCGGCATATAACACAGACTTTCGGCGGTGACGGCAAAGGCATTGGCAGCAATAGCAACGACTCCAAGTGGCGCGACAATCAGTGTGATAGTAATCTGGGCACCACAGAATATGATATGTTCCGCCGTCATCGGCACGGCAATCCTGAAAGCTCGCTTAAGCACCAGTTTTGTAGGCCGATAATCACCACGGCCTTTCAAACCGGCAAGACTGAGCCCTTTCTGACGGCAGCACAGATAGTATATCATAGCCGATGCGCATATAATCTCGGCACAGACCGTACCCAAAGCAGCTCCAAATACACCCAAACCGGCTCCCGGCACCGACAGCAGGGTGCCTCCGAGAGAGATTTCGCGAGTCGGAAATATGAGAAAGAAATTGAAAACAACATCAAGCACACACATCCCGACATTAAGAATGCCGGGAACCGTCATATTGCCCGCACATCGGAGCATGCCTCCCGCAAGATAATTCATTATCAATACAGGAAGCGCCGACACGAATGTCAGGAAATAGACTGTGGCATTTCCACATATCTCGGGCTTTCCGCCGAGCCAATGCGGCAGATGTCCGGAAATCGCAATGCCGAGCGAAGCGATTATGATACCGGCAGTCAGACAAGACACGATGCCTTGCCGAAGCACCGATCTGGCCCCGGATTCATTTCCAGCCCCCAGAAGATGAGCCACCTGAACAGAAAAGCCCATGGTGATCATGGAGCATACACCCCAGAACATCCATAGGCTCGAATTCATCAGACCCACTGAGGCCGACTCGTCGGCACCAAGACGTCCGACCATCGATGCGTCTATATACTGCATGAGAATGGTCGAAAGCTGCGCAATGATAGCCGGCCACGACAGTTTTGCCGTCAGAGCCACCTGCTGGCGGAGGCTCATCTTCTCACCGTTTTTTATCTGCGATATATCAGCCATAGGGTGCAAAATTAGCGAATATTCCGCAAATCCGCACCGCTATGGTCATATTGATTTCGCACAAATCCGCACGACCGCCGCCGTCGGATCACCTCTACGGGAGGAAAGACAGCGGTTCACACGCCTTTGCCAAGCTCATATGCCTCTGCATGGCCGGATGACCGAGAATCGCTCCGCGCTCGCGCTCCGTTGCCATGCACTATACCCCGCTCTACCGACTTATAGAGACACCGGGCAAAGCCTCTGAAACCGGCAATAGTTCCTTCGAGAGCCTCCGGATCACGATCGGTAGAAGTTACTATATAGTAAAATTCTTTTTCTCCAAGGTCTTTCTCATGATTATACGTGCGGTCTATCAGAGCCTTCATCTGCGCTGTCATGGAATAGAAATATACAGGCGATGCGAGCACAATGACATCGGCTTTTTTCATTTTGTCTATAACAAGCAATGCATCATCATCTATCGCCTCCTCCTCTCCGCGCACATATTCGGTTTTATCGAAGAAATGGATGTCATAATCGTTTAGGTTTATCATTTCCACGCTGTGACCGGCCTCTTCGGCACCTTTGGCGAATTCCCGGCAAAGAGTTTCGGAGTTTCCGCCGCGACGGGGACTTGACGACAGGATAAGCACCGATTTCGAGCCTTCTGCAATGTGATCCGATTCTATGGTTTCTTCCTCTGAAACGACAGCGACGTTCTGTCTTTCGGAGCACGATGCAAAAGCAAGACAGAGAACAGACAATATTGAACAGATTTTATTCATTTAAACTGTCAGAGCGTAGCACTAAATATATCAGCGATATATATCTTTTGCATTATACTAATAATGTACTGAATGAGCAGTTTAAGTACAATCACAAATAGCCATTTAAGTTTAATTCGCAGGCGTTAGTTATTTTTAATTCTATTCTTTTGCCTTGTTTTTCTTCTTTCGGTGGTCGGTATGAAAATAGAGGTAAGAACTGGTGAAAAGAAAAAACAATATGGGCAGTTCTCTTTTGCCAAGGATAGATTTATTGGTTTGGTTCAGTATAGATGTATATATCTATTACTAAACCAAACTTAAGTAATCTGACGAGAGTCTTATATGTATTTTGACTTGGTATTTTGGTTAAAATTGACTATTGCGGACATGACTTAAAGCCTATAACTTTGCAGCATAAAAATAACTATAAAAATGTTTTATATGAATACAAAGACACTCTTGGCTTCAGCCGTGGCTATTTTTAGTCTGACGGCCTGTTCGCCATCATCGGAGGAGGCAAAAGAAGACACATATGAGCCGGCCTTCCAGATTCAGGACTGTGATGTGAAACTGGGTGGTATCCATTTCACAAAAATGGTCAACGGTGCAGACAAACAGGTGAGCCAGACCGACACGGTCATACGCTTCATAGCGCCGGAAGGCACTGACCTCTTCATCGATCCCAATGATGGTAAATTGACCAAATCGACCTCTAAGATCCTCTTGACGGCAGTTGACAACACAAAGCCGTTCACATTCTCAGGACGCCTCAAGCCGGGATTCACGGAAGACGGCCTATACAATGCGGCCAACCTGATGGTCGTGGCAAACGACACCCTCTGGCAGAAATTTTGTTTTGAACAGGACGAGCGTGGCAAGCATCGTGTGGTGACCGTTAGGACTGTCGGTACATCGGACGATAATAACCATGAGGTTATCGAGCAGGACAACATATATTACAAAATATCATCCGACACTCATACCATCGCAAGTTATTTCTCTCTTGACGGCAAAGAGTGGCAAATGGTACGCCTGTATAAAAACAACTATCCCAAGGAATTATATATAGGTATATGCTCACAGGCTCCGGTCAAGGGAGAATGTGTCAGCGAGTTCAGCGAACTGTCGTTGTCAACCGACAATGTAGGTGATTTCCGTTTAGGGAATTAACCCCATTGCCTTTGCCACCTTGCAGGCTTCTATGGCATTGCCGACTTTCAGTTTCTGTAAAATGTTCTGGCGGTGTCTGTGAACAGTATTGACACTGATACACAGATTGTCAGCAATTTCCTTGCTCTGCAGGCCGTTGTCAATCAGTCTCAGTACCGCAATTTCACGAGAAGAAAGAATGTTCACATAATCATCAGTCGTCAATATGCGGCACTCACCGGTGCGTGTATTGACGATTTTTGGTGTGTCCTGATTGTCATTGCATAATGTGTATATACACATATTCAGCCAATAACATCCATCACTCGTCCCTTCCAGCGAGAACATACGGTGCCGTACCGACCGCCAATCGCTATCCTTGTCACGCATACGGAGATTGTCACTCAGGATATAATTTCGCCTTTCATATGGTGTCTTCTTTTCGGTAAGGTGGATGTATGCAAGCTCATGGGCATGGCGCAGCATAAGATCATCCTGATTGGCTCTGTTGAAGATAAACTCCTCATAAAGTGACGGAATAGTAGGACAACGCTCTTCATCCGAAAGGCCGAGCAAATCCGCTAATCCACCAAAAAAGCAATAGCTGCAGTTCCTTACGAAATCACCCATAGATACAATGGCGTTCTCAGCCAAAGCATACGTTTCAGCTATATGCAGGTATTTGTCAAGTTTACCATCATCTCCCTTTTCGGCAAAAGGTTGTGAAAGATAGAGCCTGTTTATAGGTTCAAAATATTTGTCCATCTACAAATCCTTGCTTGAAAAATATTTTTGATGCCTCCGTAATGTCTTGCAAAGATATAACATATCTCTTAAAGACACAATCATACGTGGTTGTTTCGTGTTATTATACGGAGGATTCCAAAGGATGACCTTTGGCATATTGGGGATATTTTCAGCGTATCGGAACGATATGCGGCTCGGAAAATTCCCTAATATGCTAAGGAATTTCCTGACAGTGTAATTTCCGTATCTCCTCGGAATGGTGAATATTGTTGCACTCGATATAGTGGTTTACCATTGTACCGGGTGCAATGATTATAGTTGGTTATGGGTAGCGAGTTTTGGGATTACGGGTAATACCTAAACATAAACTCGCTCCACCCTTAATCCAACTCTTATGGCAGTGAGAAAAACAAAGAGCAGTCACGGCGGTGGTTGCGGTTGAGGCGTTGTTTTTCCGAGAGAAAGAAATCCCGAAACATATCCTTGCCTTCCTTCTTCTCTCACTGCCCATAGTCATAACAACGGCAACGTTCACTATAATAATTATAGCAGACCACCGGGATTGAATCACCCTTTTCGGGATACTGAAAAGGTATCTTGCCCGATATTGGATTTACGATGTTTTTTCTCATTGCCACAATATCATTTTCCCATTATTGACCCATGCATTCCTTGCACTCTTGCACGGTTTGATTTTTTCTTTTGCTGCTGTTCCGAAATATTCCCCCTGGCATTATTGACACTTTGGCATTTTGAAAGTGTGCAAGAGTGCAAGGTGTGCATGGGAGTAATTACTGAAATATAGCTGACACCACTGCACTTTCTGCATTTTCTGCACTTTGGAGTGTTGAAAATGCGGATAATGCAGAAAATGCAGATGTTTTTTCTTTTCACAGGCATACATAATCTTGGTTCGTTCAACCTAATATATACACCCCATACTGAACCAAACCGGTATCCATAGATGTTAACCGCCGAAAAAAGAAGAACCCTCCGATGCTGGTCGGAGAGTTACCATAATGCCAAAATGTCAAAAATGCCAGAGGGTAAATTTTACGGCATGGCATAGTTGATTGAGCCGAGAGAACGTATTGCGTCCTGTTTGAGGCTGTCGATGACATGGAGATATTTCTCCGTTATGACAATGCTTGAATGACCCAAAAGGTCGGAAACAGTCTTTATATTGGCACCATTGGAGAGGAGGTTGACAGCAAACGAGTGTCGGCTGCAATGCCATGTGATTTTTTTCTTTATTCCAGCCTCCGCAACCCACCGTTTGAGATGAATATTGCAGTTGGAATAATTGACAAGTTTGAATATTGGTTCATTGGCACGGTTTTCAGTCATGGGTTCTCCCACCAACGCAAGCATATCGTCAGTGAGTGGTGTTGTAACCCAACTGCGGCTGCTGACATCACGGACTTTCTGCTGTTGAAAGCGGAGTGTCTTTGTCATCGGGTCGACATTGGCATAGGTCAACGACCAGACATCGCACCAGCGCATACCTGTGAAAAGACAGAAGATGAAAGCCCGCTGCACCTCGGTGTTTTCCCCTTCATAGCGTGTGGCGATAAGCTGTTTTATTTCATCGAGACTCAAGATGTCTTTCTCAAATGAGTTCTTATCCCATTTGATGCTTATGCCCTTGCATGGATTCTTCGTGATAAGACCGTCATCAAAGGCGGCTGTAACCACTTTCTTGAATCGCCCGTAAAGTCCCTGTGGTCCGATTCCCTTGCCGTGGCTTTTGAGATACTCCGTATATGCAAGCACCATATCGGGCGTAAGCTGTTCCATGCGTAGAACGGTGTCATAGAGGCTATATTTCGGAGATTCACGCAGGAAGTTGACGAATCGGTTATACGACAGCCGGATTGAACTTTTCATAGCCGGAGTGAGGTTTACTCCCTCGCCGAAGAAATCTCGGTAGAATTGCAGGAAATCACGCTGACGCTCCTTTTTGAGCCGATAGCCCTCACGGTTTTCAAGAAACTCCTGCTCTCGCTCAAATCTGATTTTCTCGGCGAGGGCGAGTGTGTTTCTGTTCTGTATTCGTTCCTGCTGGTTGCGAGGGTGCAGCCATATGTAGAGGTTGAGATTCTCCCGCTTGCGGATATGCCTTATCCGGTATTTCGGCTTTCCTGCCATAGCTCCCGATATGTAGAACACTTGATTTCCCTCATCGTCAAGTACGGGCGTTTCGGAACGACCGAGATAGAATTCCAGATAGAGGCTCGCGCGTCCGTCTTTAAGCTCGGACTGAAACAAATAATAAGCCGCACATTTGAGTATTTATATAAAAGTTCGTATATTTGCCGCATAAGTCTGAAAAGACTGCGAAAAATATCAGGAAGCGTTATGCTCTTATCTTGCTGATGGAAACCTGAGAAATTTCAAATCGTGTACAAGATAGGCATAGTGGTTCTCACGCATACAGCGTGGGCTGCTATTGCTACATCGGTACACAAGGCTTTCTCAGGGCCTCCATTCAGAGACGTAGCATAGGTCGGCTCACGTTTCTTTTTATTTTTATATAATCCTCATCTCCAGCAACCGGGCCGACAACTGGACATATCTATCTTATGAAACGGTTCTTCCTCGTCGCACTCACCGCCTCTGTCTCTCTGCTCATGAGAGCGGAAAGAGTAGAAATAGGACAGCTTTACTATGACATCAATGCCGACGACCTTACCGCCGAGGTCAGACCGCACCTCAACGGGGCCGGATTCAACTATCCTGATCTGACAGGAATCGTCACAATTCCCACCACCATCACCGTAGGCAATACCGACTATACCGTGACCGCCATAGGGAACTCTGCCTTCTACACCTGCGAAGGTATCGAAGGCGCCGTTCTGCCTCCGAGCATTACAAGAATCGGCAATTATGCCTTCTCAGAATGTATTAAATTCCACAACATCACCATGCCTTCTTCGGTCAGTGAAATCGGTCTTGGCGCTTTTTCCGGCACATCGCTCCGACAGATAGAACTGACCGGTGATATTACCACGATTTCCTCTACGGCATTCGCCGGAACGGACATCGAAAGAATCAAACTCCCCTCCTCTGTCAGATCAATAGGAGACAATGCTTTCGCAGGCTGCTCCGTACTTCGCGAAATCGATCTTGGCGATAATCTGACCGACATCGGCGACGGTGCTTTCGCCCGCTGTAAGGCTCTGGAAACAATAGAATTTCCTGCGACTTTGCAGACCATAGGCCAGCGCGCGTTCAACGGCTGTGCATCGCTGCGCAGCATAGACTTAAAACATGTAAACACCATTGGCCGGAATGCCTTTGAAAAATGCGCCTCTCTTTCCGAAATAGACTTTGGCTCGGGCGACCTTTCGATAGCCTACTCAGCGTTCGCGGAGTGCACCGCCCTTAAAGACATTGTTATTCCTGCGAATGTAACCGAAATAGCGCAATATGCTTTCTATGATTGTCTTTCAATAGAATCATTACGCTTTGAAAACGGTGAGAAGACCCTGACTCTGGGCCATGCTCCGTTTGCCAATGACCCTATAGCCAAAATGTTTGTAGGTCGAAATATTGAGACCTCTACCAAGAACGACAATGTCTTCTCCAGCAACAAGAACCTGACTCATCTTACACTCGGTGATGGCGTAACGAGCGTTCCAGCCGAGCTTTTCAGCTATCTTTCAGCGCTCGAAGAAGTTGACTTCGGAGCCAACGTATCTCAGGTGGGTTCAGACGCATTTGCCTCATGCCCGTTGCTCAAGACGGTAAAATGCGCCAGCATAGCCGACTGGGTAAAGATTGATTTCCTTAGCTATACAGCCAACCCACTCAACTACGGTGCCGATCTATACATAGACGGCACTCTTCTCACATCGATTACCCTATCGGACAACATAACCAGAATAGGCAGCAACAACTTTACCGGATATTCACGCCTGACAGACATTACACTGCCCTCTTCGCTGACTTCTATCGGTGATCAGGCATTTATGTACTGTTCCGGACTCAAGGCAGTCACTTTCGGTGGAGCGGTTCCGTTTATCGGCGGCAGGGCATTCAAAGACTGCACATCTTTAGGTGAGGTTTATTGTCCGTCCCTCGAAGCGTGGCTGGGAAACGGTTTCGAGACAGCGCTCTCTAATCCGCTGTGTTATGGTGCACGCCTGTACGCCGCCGGAACACAGATAGAATACATCGCAATACCTGCCGGTTTTTCCTCCGTCGGGAAATATGCCTTTACCGATTACACACCCATTTCCCATGCCGAAATATGCGGAGATGTGACAGAAATAGGACGTTCGGCATTCGAAGACTGCACGAAACTAACCGAAATTGATCTCGGAGCTGCTATGAAGACTCTCGGCAAAAGAGCATTCAACGGAGCACCGCTTACCTTTATCACAAGCCGTAACCCAATTCCTCCGGCGTTCGACACAGACGGCACTATAGCCACTTTCAGCTCCTACAATGCTGTGGTATATGTGCCGACAGGAAGTCTCGAAGCATACCGGACCGACAAGAACTGGCGGAACTTCGCCAACATAGTAGAAAAAGACTTCTCGGGCATAGACAATGCAGTAGATCCCGCATGTGAAACTTTCATATTGACCGGAAAGGAAATAACGGCCTTATGCGATATAAGAATTCATGATCTCGGAGGTCGGGAAACCGCGCACATGCACGCCGGTACGAGGCTGAGCCTCGACCCCGGTGTATATATCGTCAGCAGTCCGACAGCAACATTCAAAATTGCAGTCCGCAGATAATTCAGAGAAGATGTCATTCGACTACAACTAACATTTAAGTTTATTTAAGTCTTTATCTATTGCCGGTTCAATGAATCGGCAATAATTTTGCTGTCGCAAAACCCGGCGAGCAAATGAGAATCTTCATCACATATATATGTTTTCTGAGCGCTATACTCTGTGTATCCGCCCAGACCAATGTGAACGGAAAGCTTATCGACAAAGAAAATGACGAACCCGTTGCCGGGGCTTCGGTCATAGTAAAAGATGCCGACGGCAAAATAAAGAAATTTACTACTTCAGACACCGAAGGTGATTTCGCAATCCCCATGACATCGACAGCCGGATACCGCCTTGAAGTGTCAATGATGGGATACGCTAAAAAAACGGTAGCGCTCGACAGTGTTTCGTTTCCCTTGACCCTGTACATGCATCCTGGAGCGACACTTCTGAAAGAAGTGACTGTGAAATCCCAGAAGATACGCGAACAGGGCGACACCATCACCTACTCTGTCGGTTCATTCGCCCAGACACAGGACCGCAGTATAGGCGACGTGCTGAAACGTATGCCCGGAATCGATGTCGGCAAATCAGGTGAAATCAAATATCAGGGCGAATCGATCAATAAATTCTATATCGAAGGTTCCGATCTGCTCGGCGGAAAATATGGTATCGCGACTCAAGGTATTCAGCACGAAGACGTCAAGGCCGTGGAAGTGATGGAAAATCATCAGCCGCTTCAGGTTCTGTCCGGTATCAGCTTTTCCGATAAAGCCGCCATAAACCTGCGTCTCAAGGACAAGGCAAAAGCCACATGGAACGTGCATGGTGACGCAGCTACGGGATATTCGGCACAACCCGACGGCATCCTTTGGAACGGGCAGATATTCGCCATGGCTATCATGCCATCATTCCAAAACATGACAAACGTGCGATTCAACAATACCGGAGAGGATCTAAGACCTCATAACCGCGATTTTTTCAGCTCCCGCCGCTCGACCGATCTCAATTCAAAGATCAGTCTGTCGCTTCCCGGAACGCCGTCACTCAGCTCAACCCGTACACTGTTCAATCGTTCGGCATTAATATCGACAAACAATCTATGGAAACTAAAAAACGGAGAATTTAAAGCACAGACGAGCTATTCGCATAACCGCATAATAGCCTCCGCAGACAATATAACAACCTATTTTCTTCCCGACGGCAATCGTGTGATTACCGAAAGCCGTAACGGCATCGAACACTCCAACTCTCTTTCGGCCCGCTTCGTCTACGAGCTGAATAAAAAGTCAGCCTTCATCAACAATACCCTTCGTACCGACATTGACTGGAACGACATAGACATCCGGACAACCGGTTCGATCGCCAACATCCAGCATGCAAGACTGCCCGACTACTATGTCAACAATGATTTCAGTCTAATCAAACGTTTCCGGGACAAACATATCGTAACGTTCAAAAGCACTAACGAATGGGAATCGCTTCCGCAGACACTGACTGTGACAAACGACGGCAGAGAACGGCTCCAGCATATCGGCGAGCATGCTTTTTTCACACATGAAAGAGCGTCGTATGCATTTACTGTGTCCGGACTGACCGTAGGACTCGAAACCGGATTCAAAGGCTATTTCCGCTCTATGGATTCGGAATACAGCGACATATCTGGAAGTGACAGCAACGCCATCAACGCACTAAATACCAACTATTTCACCATATATGCCAACCCTAAGGCGGAATACTGGCTGAATCGAGTCAATTTTATTCTAAATCTGCCTCTCAGCTATAGTCGCTATACTTTCGACAAGGCTTTGGCCAACCGGTCGGAGAGTTATTTCTCGCCCTCGATGGCAATGAACTGGAAACCTAACAACCGATTCACAATATATCTTCGCGGAGGCATAGGACGTGCTCCGATGAGCCTCGATCTTGTGCAACCCGGATTTATCATGACCGACTACCGTTCTTTCCGACGGGGAACCGACAATTTCTACAATACCTCATCACAGAATATATCGGCAAACATAGCCTACAAACACACCCGTCATGGCCTTTTCGCAAACGCTCTTATCTTACAATCTTGGTCGCACATACCTTATACACTTGAACAGCAGTTATACGGCGACTATATAATATACTCATACTCTCCGGCAAAAAGCACGGGCAAACGTCTGATGGCCAACGCAGACATCGGAAAGACCCTCAATATCCTGCGGGGAAGCGTCAATATCAAAGGTGGTTTCAGCCGCAATATGTCGGCTATCATATCGGAAAGCGAGCCGGTCTCGTCGACCGCGACATCATGGCATGCAGGAATATCGCTCAACTCAGCTCCTGTCCGCTGGATAAGCCTTGACTATAGCCTCGAATTCTCTGCCAGCCGTCTGACAATGAACAGCCACAAGGCCGATTGGCTAAGCGACATGGAGAACTCGCTATCAATCAACATCATTCCTCATAAAAAATGGGAATTAAACGTACGAAGCGATCATTACCGAAATGAAATAAACTCCGGCGATTACAAGAACACTCTTCTGCTCGACTCGAATATTCGTTTCAGAGTCAGCAAAAAAATCGAACTTCGCGCCAGTCTGAACAATATATTTGACCGGCGCACTTATAGCTATACATCGTACAGCACGGTCAGTTCTTTCGAGTCTCTGCGCTACTTTCGCGGACGTGAATTTCTGATTTCAATATCCCTTAAAAAATAAATTATGAAAAAATTTCTGCTTCTCTGCGCTACAGCTTTCATTGCGACCGGCGCGATCGCCCAAAAAGCATCTTTAAAAGTATCATATGAGGAAACAAAACATATTTACGCACAGGATGACAAACTCGGCAAGACGACGATGATACTCCTTTCAGGAAAAGACGGCTCCAAATATTTCAACGAAATGAGTCAATACTGCGACTCGATGACTTCAACTCCTGAAGGGAAAAAGGCCTTGCAAAAAATCCAGATGGCGGCATGGATGACCACAGGCGCCGACGGTTCGATCACCTCTATCGACATGTCCAAAGGAAATGCCCCGATGAAAAGAGTAGATACCTATATTCTCAAGGATTTCGGCAAAAAAGAAATAGCGGTATACGACAGCTGGGCACATGAACCGGGCCGCTATACCGAGCCGTTCGCAGAAATGGAATGGGAAATCGAAGGTGATTCGACACGCACCGTTCTTGGCTACGAGTGCATCATGGCCCGTACAAATTATCATGGACGTGAATGGCGTGCATGGTTCACACCCGAAATACCCGTTCAGGACGGACCCTGGAAATTTCACGGATTGCCGGGCCTAATACTCGCCGCCGAAAGCGACAACGACATGACGATGACAGCCACCGGAATAGAAACTTCCGACACAGCCATACAGCCCATATATTCGTCTGAATCATATGCTGGCGTTGAGCGCAAAAAAGCATTGAAAGATCAGGAATATTATGCCAACAACCGCGAGGCGATTACCAAGGCACGTTTCGGCAACAGCGTGCGTTTCGAAAACGAAGGTAAAGAAAAAAAGTCATACAGCCGCGAACGCTATTCTCTCGAAACAGACTATTGACTCGGGGATTTTTATTTGCCTGAATGAGGAATTTTCACTACCTTTGTATGCTAAAATATGATCCAAATTTCCAAAGCATACATAAGATATGGCAGAACAGAATGAGGAGTACAGCGCCAGTAACATTCAGGTGCTCGAAGGCCTTGAGGCCGTTCGCAAGCGTCCCGCAATGTATATCGGCGACATCTCTGAAAAAGGCTTGCATCATCTGGTATACGAGGTAGTCGACAATTCGATCGACGAGGCTCTTGCCGGATTCGCTTCAGACATACAAGTGACCATAAACGCCGACAATTCAATAACTGTTGTCGACAATGGCCGTGGTATTCCTGTGGATATGCACGAGAAAGAGCACAAAAGCGCTCTCGAAGTGGTGCTGACAGTGCTTCATGCCGGCGGCAAGTTCGACAAGGGTTCCTACAAGGTGTCGGGTGGTCTTCACGGCGTAGGCGTATCCTGCGTGAACGCGCTGTCGACCTATCTGCGCGCCGAGGTGCGGCGCGGCGGCAAAATCTATGCCCAGGAATATTCCTGCGGTAAGCCGACAAGCAGTGTCGATATAATCGGCGAAAGCGACACCACCGGCACAAGCGTGACATTCAAGCCCGACGGCTCTATTTTCACCACCACAGTCTACAACTACTCCACGCTCGCCAATCGTCTCCGCGACCTGGCATTCCTTAACTCGGGCATAACGCTGCACCTGACCGATATGCGCGAACTCGATGCCGAAGGCCATCCGCGCACCGAGACATTTTACTCACAGTCGGGTCTGCGCGAATTCGTAGAGTATATCGACTCGAACAAAGAGTCGCTGATCAACGATGTGATCGACCTCAACACCGAAAAAATGGGTATTCCCGTTGAAGTGGCGCTGACATACAACACGACTTCGAACGAAAACATCTATTCTTTCGTCAACAACATCAACACCATTGAAGGCGGCACTCACCTGACAGGTTTCCGTCGCGGTCTCACCTCGACACTGAAGAAATACGCCGAAGACAACAACCTTCTAAAGAACGCCAAGGTAGAGATTGCGAGCGATGACTTCCGCGACGGTCTTACGGCAGTAATTTCCGTGAAAGTGATGGAGCCCCAGTTCGAGGGACAGACCAAGACCAAACTCGGAAACAACGAAGTGATAGGCGCAGTCCAGACTTCTGTAAGCGAGGCTCTGCGCAACTATCTGGAGGAGCATCCAAAGGAGGCCAAAGTAATAGTAGAAAAAGTGGTTCTTGCAGCCCAGGCACGCCATGCGGCCCTTGCCGCACGTCAGAAAGTGCTGCGTAAATCACCTCTCTTCGGCGCCGGTCTTCCAGGCAAACTCACCGACTGCTCAAGCCGTACGGCCGAGGACTGCGAGATTTTCCTCGTCGAGGGTGACTCGGCAGGCGGAACAGCAAAACAGGCCCGCGACCGCCGTTTCCAGGCCGTTCTCCCGCTTCGAGGCAAGATTCTGAATGTGGAGAAAGCCATGGATCACCGAATTTTCGACAGTCAGGAAATCACCAATCTTTTCCGAGCTCTCCGCGTCAGCATCGGCACAGAAGAGGATCCAAAGGCTCCGAACCTGTCGAAACTGGCATACCACAAAGTCATAATCATGACCGATGCCGATGTCGACGGTGCCCATATCGCCACTCTGCTGATGACATTCTTCTTCCGCCGCATGCGTCCGCTCATCGAGCAAGGATATCTCTACCTCGCCTCGCCTCCATTATATAAATGTAAGATGGGCAAGAACGAAGAATATTGCTGGAACGACATGCAGGTACAGCAATTCATAGCGAAATACGGTGAACGCACCAACGTTCAGCGCTACAAAGGTCTCGGCGAGATGAGCGACGAAGAATTGCGCACTACCACAATGAGTCCTGAAGGCCGAATTCTCAAACAGGTACAGATAAGCGATGCGGCAGAAGCCGACAGAATCTTCTCTATGCTTATGGGCGAGGATGTAGGCCCGCGCCGCGACTTCATCGAAGCCAACGCCACCTACGCGAATGTTGATGCCTAATCTTAAACTCTCCTATTGAACGATAATACCCGCGGACGTGTTCTAATATAAGAAACGCCCGCGGGCATTGTATACTTCATCACACATGGCAAAAAAGAACAACACCAAACAGAAAGGACGTCAGCTTAAGACCGACGTAGACAATTACATAGCCGCACATCCTAACGAGCTTTTCAACTACAGGCAGCTCAGCCATGCGATAGGAGCCGACAGCACGGCGGCCTATCGTACGGTGGCGCTTTATCTTGCCGAACTTGCTTTCGACGGCGACCTTATCGAGACAGCACCAGGCAAATATAAGTCGCCACAGCGCACTGTAAGCGCCGAAGGCATATTCGTCAGACGGTCGAACGGCAAAAACAGCGTGATCACCGATACCGACGGTGAAGAGATATTCGTCGCCGAGCGCAATTCGATGCACGCGCTCAACGGCGACCGGGTGGCGATCGCCATTGCGGCCCGCGTGAAAGGCAAGGAACCGGAAGCCGAAGTAACCGAAATAATAGAGAAAAAAGACCAGGTATTCATAGGAACCCTAAAGGTCGACAAGCGGCTGGCATATCTGCTGACAGACTCGAAATATCTCGCGACAGATATCTATCTTCCACGCACAAAACTCAAAGGAGGCAAAAACGGCGACAAAGCCATAGTCCGTATCACACACTGGCCCGATGACGCCAAGAATCCGCAGGGCGAAGTTGTGGACATTCTCGGCGAAACCGGAAAGAACGACACGGAAATGCACGCGATTCTTGCAGAATTCGGGCTACCCTACCGTTATCCCGAATCTGTCGAAAAAGCCGCCGAAAAGATAGATGCCGGAATTACGCCGGAGGTAGTGGCAGCCCGCGAGGATATGCGCGACGTGACGACATTCACAATCGACCCGCGCGACGCTAAAGACTTCGACGACGCTCTTTCCGTGCGAGTACTTCCCAACGGCAATTATGAGATCGGCGTGCACATAGCCGATGTGACTCACTATGTCAAACCCGATACGGCACTCGACCGAGAGGCGCGCGACCGGGCAACAAGCGTATATCTCGTCGACCGCGTAGTGCCGATGCTTCCCGAGCATCTGAGCAACGGCATATGCTCGCTGCGTCCGGACGAAGACAAACTCACGTTCTCATGCGTTTTCGAAATGGACAAAAACGCCAAAGTGCTCAATTCACGCATATGCCGTACTGTCACACGAAGTAACCGTCGGTTCACATATGAGGAAGCACAGGACGTCATCGAAACCGGCAATGGCGACTACGCCGAAGAAATCCTGCTTCTTGACCATCTCGCCAAAATACTACGTGCGAACCGCTACGATAACGGATCTGTTGATTTCGACCGTGCGGAAGTCCGCTTCGACATAGATGAGCACGGGCATCCGATATCGGTATTCTTCAAAGAATCCAAAGATGCCAACAAGCTCATCGAGGAATTCATGCTTCTCGCAAACAAGACTGTAGCCACGACAATAGGACTGGTTCCGAAACGGAAGAAAGCAAAGGCATTCGTATACCGGGTACACGACCAGCCCGACCCCGAGCGCCTCGCCAATCTCGCCGAACTGAGCCGCACATTCGGTTATAAGCTGAAGACCAGCGGCACTCCGCGCGAAATCAACCGCTCGATCAACAAGATGCTCAAGGACATAAAAGGCAAAGGTGAGGAAAATTTCCTGTCCACGCTTGCTATACGCTCCATGGCCAAGGCCATCTACACGACAACCAACATCGGCCACTATGGTCTTGGCTTCGAATACTACACTCACTTCACATCGCCGATCCGCCGCTACCCCGACATGATGGTACACCGTCTGCTTGAACGCTATCTCGCCGGCGGACGTAGTGTAAACCTCGAGAAACTCGAGGAACAATGCAAACATTCCTCGGATATGGAGCAGCTGGCTGCCAATGCCGAACGAGCCTCCATAAAATACAAGGCCGTAGAATACATGGGCGACCACCTCGGCGAAGTATTCAAAGGCATGATTTCGGGAGTGACGGAATGGGGCCTGTACGTGGAACTCGATGACAACAAATGCGAAGGCCTGGTACCAATGCGCGATCTTGCCGACGATTTCTATGACTTTGACCCGAAGAACTATTGTCTGATAGGGCGCAAGCACGGCAACCGTTACCGTCTGGGCGACCAGATTGAAGTTCAGGTTGCCCGCGCCGACCTTCAGAAAAAACAGCTCGATTTCGTGATCGTAGACGAAAAGAACCCTCCCCGAGGCGTAAACGAACTCACCGCCAAAGCTAAAAATAAAGGACGCCAACAGGAAAGTGTCGGTAAAAAACGCCGTAAAGGCCGCAGATAATGGCAATCGAAGGAACAATCCACATCGACGGTCTGCGGATTCACGCCCGACACGGCGTGAATCCGCAGGAACGCGTCACAGGCAATATGTTCGAAGTCAACATAGCCTTAAAAATAGACGCCGAAGCTGCGATGAAAAACGACAGCCTCGGCGACACCGTGAATTATGCTGAAATTGTAGATTTGGTAAAAAAATGCATGAACGAGCCATCTTTGCTGCTCGAAAACGCGGCTTACCGTATCGGCAGATCCATCGCGGACAACTATCCGGCCGTAATACACGGCTCGATAAGCCTATATAAACTCCAGCCGCCGATCAGCGCCGAACTGACGAGAGTCGGATTCTCGTTCGACTGGTAAAAAATATCATATTTTTTCAGGTTCGGGTTCGATTATCACTGTGGTGGTCGAGCCCGAAATTGTTGTCGTTGTTATTTTATTATTCCCACTGTCTACGGCATCTTCCAGAGCAGCCCAGACGATATCATTATCAAGGGCATCGAGAGCGCTCATTTCGGTGACTACACCGGCCGACGAAACAATGCGACAACGGGAACGAGATGCCAGATCATATATTTTTTCCGAACGGCCGGAACAAGCATCTCCGGCAACTCTGCGGGCGTGGGCCGCATCACGACGGGCCTTGGCAGCGGATCTACGGGCCTCGGCGCGAGCCTTGGCCGTCTGACGCCGCATCTCGGCCTGAGCCTGCGCAGCCTGCTGACGGGCCTTGGCCGCATTCTGCCGAGCCACCGCAGCCTGACGTCGTGCCTCGGCACGAGCTTGAGTCGCCTCCTGACGAGCCTTCGCAGCCTGTTTCTGAGCTTCAATACGCGCCTTAGCGGCCTCCTGACGGGCTTTTGCAGCCTGCTTCTGAGCTTCAGCACGCGCCTTGGCGGCTTCCTGCCGGGCGATCTGTGCCTGTTTGCGGGCTTTAGCTGCATTCTGCTGCGCCTTTGAGCAGTCTCCAGACAGTTTCTTATCACTTTTAACAAGAATGAAATTGCCGTCGGAAGAGCTATAAGTCATGCTTATGGGACAACCGAAACTGTCTACAGTCCGGACAACGATATCGCCGATATCACTGCAATCCTTATAATTGCCTTCCAGCCTTTTGCGAAGCTCTTCGACATCCATGGGAAATTCACCGTTGCCGAAATCAAGCATATCATCGCCCATAAGGTATGAACTGTCCTTGGAATCGCTGCTGCGCCATGTCATTACCATTGTGAAAGGCCCGCGATCACTGTTCCAGCTGAGAGTATAGGTACTCACCCCTTTGTCGTCATCGAAACGATAAGTCATCTGTTTGTTTGTTTTGACGGCACTGATGGAATTGGATCGTTCTTCCTCAAAAGCTTTCCGAAGTTTTTCAAAATAAAATGTATTTTCAAAATTGAAGATACGCGAGGTCATCATCAATTTTTTCTTTTTAGGCGAACGACGTTCCGTATAGGTGGTCTCCACATCGGGCTTGCCTTCCATCGAATCGATAACCTTGTCTATGCGTCCCTGGGCCGACAGCTGACCACAGCAAATCAGGAAGCAAAGTATAAATACGATATATTTTTTCATATATTATTGATTTTCGAAAGATTCGTCAAGAAGTTCATTTTTCAGTTCTGAAGCAAGGGTCGGGTCAGCGACATTAGACAACGCCGTCTCGACAAGCAGGCGGTCGTACTCGCAGTCAAGCATCTCTTCCTCACGGGCGGCCACAGTCTCAAGACTGTCGGCAAGACGCTCTGCCCTAAGAACCGTGCCGAGAATAACATCCATATCGCTAATACGCTGACCATCGCGGATTATATAACTTCCGTCGTACTGCGCATAGAGAGGATTCTCATAAGCGAGAGCGTCTTTAGCGATAAACGATGCGCCGGCCACAACCGCAGCAGTAGCGCACGCGACGCCTATGTATCTGAAGCGGTTCCAGAATGATACCGCAGGCTTTTTCTCCTCAACTTTCAGAGCGGAGTACCATGAGAACATGGATCGGTAAGCTTCGAGATCAGGCGGGAGAGAACCTGTTGCAGAAGCTTTGAAGAAAGCATAAAGGCTCTCCTCCTCGGCCGGCGTAGTGATGCCGTCGAGAAAAGCGGAGACAAGTCGGGCCGCGCTTTCTTCGGTGAGAGGCTTTTGATGTTTCATATTCCTTAAATAATTATAGTGAAGAGATCGTTTTTATTGTGGTGAGGAAGCAAAAATTTCGGCCACACGACGCCGGGCACGGCTGAGGGCCGTTCGGACAGCTCCTTCGGAACTGCCGAGAATCGAGGCTATCGCCGCATTATCGAAGCCATCGACATGTCTGAGCCGGATAAGAGTCTGCTGACTTTCCGGCAAAGAGGCAAGCACAGCATCTATGTGCGTTGAAGTCTCGCGACGCACCATTACCTCCTCAGGTGTAAGATCGTCGGGCGATTCTCCGAAGTCTTCTACCGGAACAGACGGATGACGGGCACGGAGCACATTCAGGGCCATACGACGAGCCATCACCATTCCGAGAGATTCGACTGAATCATAACGGTCGAGACTATCGTGCATACTCCAAAGTTTAAGCATCACATCCTGCACCACATCTTCGGCCTCATCGGGGTTATCCACGATGCGGCGTGCTGTCCTGACAAGACCGGGACGAAGGCTACGGGCTAAGATTTCGAAGTCTCTTGCGTTCATTTTGATTCCGTTCTGCCTATTAGACACACAAGCATTCCATTTGTTACACGAAATAAATAAGGAAATTTTTCTGTAATCTCTTTGACCGTTCATAAATTCTATATACTTTTGCAGCGGAATAAGGTTCGGAAACGCCCTGCGGCGCGACCGATCAAAAGGGAATCCGGTGAGAATCCGGAGCAGACCCGCTACTGTAAGTTCCATATGCCAAACGTTTTGGCGACCTCGCTGTCATGCGATGCCACTGGTGCAAGCCGGGAAGGCACGCCAAAACGGGAACAAGCCAGGAGACCTGCCTCATTCCGAAGTAACTTTCAATAATCTCGCGGATTGGATTTTGAAGGGAAAGAAACTGCAACACCGGTTTACATGAACACGGAGACCGGATGTCGTTTCTCTGTCTCGAATTCTTTTCCGCACAATCACATCGAAAAGAATTTATGACTTATCCAAAGTACAAATTCGAGACTGTAGGAAGTTTTCTGCCGACCGCGGAATTTATGGCGGCAAAAGAGAAACACACCGCGGGCAAGATCAGCGACGAGGATTTTCGCTCTCTTGAGAATACTGCCATACGCGACATTGTAGAACGACAGCTCGCAGCCGGAATGAACGAAGTCACATCGGGCGAAATCCGCCGCAAGGTATGGGACAAGGATTTTTATTTCGGACTCAACGGTATCGGCATAGAACGTGTCGACCGGGGCCATCTCTATCAGAACCTCGAGGCATTCACCGACATACCGCGTATAACTGGCAGGATATCGTATAATCCGGAGCATCCTTTTTTCGAGGATTTCATATTCCTCCGCGATATCGTAGGCAACAGAGCCGAGTGCCGTCAGACCATCCCTTCGCCAGCCGATCTGTATCTCGAAGTGCTCTCGCTGTCCGACGGCCTGTCGAAAGGCATATATACAGACCGGCATATGCTGATTTCCGATATTTCAACAGCATACCGGCAGACCGTAAAACACTTCTACGCCCTGGGATGCCGACATATCCAGTTCGACGATACAGCCTGTGGCTCATTTGCCGATTCTTTCTTCATCAAGAAGATAATGATGGGCGGCTACGACCCCGAAACTCTTGCCCGCGACATAATCGAAACAATCAACAGTTCGTCGGACGATCTTCCCGACGATATGGAAATATCAATATATATGTCGGCCGGAGAGCAGGTCGTGCCCGACTGGCCGGTAACGGCCGACAATGCCGAGCCGCTCGCCACCATCCTCCGAAATTTAAATGCCGACAAATTTTTCCTGCCCTTCCATGCCGAAAATACCGATACCATCCGTATCCTCGAAGCAATACCTAAAGGCCGGAAAGTTGCTTTAGGGTTGATTTCCGCCCACAATCCGCAGGAAGAAAACCCGACAACCATTATGGAAGCGGTAGCCGCCGCTCAAATCTACGTAAAACCCGAAGATCTGTCGATCTGCCCCTCGAGCGGTTTCAAGATGACAAATTATATTGCCAAAGGCCTCGTTTACGAGGATCAATGGCGCAAGCTGAAATCATTCGGCGAAGCCATATGACTTCAGCAAGGAGAAAGCACGCGTTTTTCAAACTCTTTTCAGCGTGCTTTCTCTCTTTTGTCTCTATGGTTAATTGTTAATTCGAAAAAAAACGCTACCTTTGCAGAAAATTTAAGGAGTGAGTCTGCTCCCGGTTTTTAATGCGGTAGTTTTTAGGTTTTTATGGATATTTTCACCAATTTGCTAATGCCCGGCAACACCTCGATAGCGGCGACGCTGGTGCTCTACTCTTTTGTGATAGCGGCGGGAATATACATCGGGAAAATGAAAATTTTCGGTGTTTCGCTCGGTGTCACTTTCGTGCTTTTCGTAGGAATCCTGATGGGTCATTTCGGCTATGTCGTCGATGACGCCATTCTGAAGTTCGTAAGAGAATTCGGTCTGATTCTCTTCATTTTCTCTATCGGTCTTCAGGTAGGCCCGGGATTCTTCTCTTCGTTCAAGAAAGGCGGCATGCGCCTGAATGCTCTTGCCGTGACAGGCATTGCACTTAATGTCGCAATCGTTCTGTGCATCTATTATTTCGGCAACGTCAACGACATCTCCGCCCTTGTCGGCGTGATGAGCGGCGCTGTAACCAACACCCCGGGTCTTGCAGCAGCGCAGCAGACGATCTCGCAGATGACACAATCGGCCGAAGAAGCCAACCTTATGGCAAGCGGCTACGCTGCAGCGTATCCTCTCGGCGTTGTCGGCATTATCCTGTCCATGTTCGTCATAAAAGGCATCTTCCGCATTAAGACCGAAGACGAAATCAGAAAAGTCGAGGAAGAGCAGGAAGACTCACGCCTCAAGCCATTTCTGCTCACAATCAAGGTATCCAATCAGCTTGTAGACGGCATGACGCTGGTCAAGCTTCACGATGTAGTTCAGACCAACTTCGTGATTTCCCGCATAATGGGTTCTGACGGTATCGTGACAATCCCCAAATCGACAACAGAAATACATATCGGCGACCTGCTTCTGATTGTATGTTCAGCACAGGATGCCGACCGCTTCAAAGCCGTAATCGGTTCCGAAGTAGAGATGGACTGGGAGTCTACACCGACACCGGTGTTCTCGCGTCGAATAGTGGTTACAAAAAGCCAGTACAACGGTGTCTCGCTCGGTTCACTTCGCCTCCACAACGGATATCAGCTCAACTGCACACGTGTCAACCGTGCCGGTGTCGATCTTCTCGCATCGCCGAATCTCCGCCTCCAGATGGGCGACCGCATTACCGTTGTCGGCAATCTTGATGACATCGAACGACTCGCTGACCGTCTCGGCAACTCGATGAAACGCCTCAACCAGCCGAACCTCATCACAATCTTCGTAGGTATCATTCTCGGTATCATTCTCGGCTCCATCGATATCGGCTTCGGCATGAAACTCGGCCTCGCAGGCGGCCCTCTTGTTGTGGCTATCCTCATCAGCCGCTTCGGCTACAAAGCCAAACTGGTCACCTATACCTCAAGCTCGGCCTCATTACTATTGCGCGAACTCGGTATCTGCCTTTTCCTCGCCTCAGTCGGAATTGCCGCCGGCAAAGACTTCGCAGCTTCCGTATTCAACACCACCGGTATGTGGTGGGTAATCTGGGGCTTTGTTATAACGGTAGTTCCTCTGATCATAGTAGGCTGCATTGCCCGTGGCCACGACAAGATCAATTTCCTCACAATAATGGGTCTGATGTCGGGCGGCTGTACCGATCCTCCGGCACTCGCCTACGCCAACAATTCGACCGGCAACGACGCTCCTGCAGTAGCATACTCAACCGTATACCCTCTGACGATGTTCCTGCGAGTAGTTGCAGCCCAGGCACTGATACTTTGTTTAGCATAATTTATAACACAGACAAGAGACAGGCGGCAAGTCTGTCTCTTGTTTTTCCACGATATGGTAAAAGCATTGTTTTTTGACATCGACGGCACATTGGTCAGTTTTGCCACACATGCGATCATACCGTCGGCTGTAGAGGCCCTCACGGCAGCCAAGGCCAAAGGTATAGACATCTACATATCCACCGGCCGCCCGTATTCGCTCATAAACAATATCGATAAAATCAGACACCTCATCGACGGCTATATATGCACCAACGGAGCATACAGTTTCATTGGCGGACATGTGATCTCATGCTCTCCCATCGCGCCGGCAGATGTAGCGGAAGTACTCCATCAGGCCGAAGAGCTGAACTTTGCAACCATGGTAGTCGGAGAAAAGGACATCGCCATGTTCAACCCCAACAAGACTGCCCGGCAAATCTTTGCGGGAATCCTGAACATAGAGGATTATAAAACTAATACTCCTATCAAAAGCGTATTAAAACAGCCGATTCTCCAGATGACTCCGGTAATAACAGAAGAAGAGGAACAATCAATAATAAGCCGCCTTAAGAGCGTTGATTCAAGTCGATGGCATCCGGCATTCGCAGATTTTACAGCAAAAAATGTGAACAAAGCCAAAGGACTGGAAGAGATAGCTACTTTTAAAGGATACCGAATCGACGAAACGATGGCATTTGGCGACGGCGGTAATGATATGTCGATAATCCGGCGAGCCGGCATCGGGGTAGCAATGGGCAACGCCGGCGACGAGTTAAAGATGGCAGCCGACTACGTTACCGACACCGTCGATAACGACGGTGTCGCCAGAGCACTGACCCACTTCGGCATCATCTGACAATACCCTCATTTATGCATCATACTCCCGATTTCCGATCCTTCGCCTTTACCATTTTCTAAGATTTTGCACGTGCCTGTTTAATCTGCGTTTTTGGAGATAGTAAAAAATATTTGGAGATGGGAGAAAAAATGCGTAACTTTGCGGAGCTTTTTAGCATCCCGTGTGATGGGAAATTAAGGAGCAAAACTTAATTTTGAGTAACACAAACACAATTAATTGCAATGAAAACATTCCAACTGTCGGCTAAACCCCGCACCGCTCTCGGCAAAAAAGCCACCCAGGCTCTCCGCAACGAAGGCCTTATCCCCGTAGTCCTCAATGGTGGCGCAGTCATCGATCTCCCCTACACCGGCACTCTCCGTGAAGGTGAAAAAATCATTACTATCGACGAAGCCCGCGGCAAAGGTCTGATCACCACTGACCTCGTAGTAGCCAACGATGCAGTCCGCAAACTGGTCTACACTCCCGACATCTTCGCTATAGAGCTCGACATTGACGGCGAAAAGCGTACCGCAGTGCTCAAGGACATCCAGTTCCACCCTGTAAAAGACACCATCCTTCACATCGACCTTCTCGAAGTGAAAGAAGACAAGCCCGTCGTAATCGAGGTTCCCGTTAAGCTCGAAGGCCACGCCGAAGGTGTAAAGGCCGGCGGTAAGCTCACCCTCTCGATGAAGAAGATGAAAGTACGCGCTCCCTACACCGCTATTCCCGAACGCCTCGTCATCAATGTAGACAACCTCGGCCTCGGCAAATCGCTTCAGGTAGGCGACATCCACTTCGAAGGCCTCGAACTCGTCAACGCCAAGAATGCCGTTGTCTGCGCAGTTCAGCTCACACGTGCTGCCCGCGGTGCTGCCGCTGCTGCCGCCGCCGGTAAGTAACCCAAAGCGTGCATAGATGAAACACCTCATTGTGGGTTTGGGCAATATAGGCGACGAATATCGCAATACCCGCCACAACATAGGATTTATGATATTGGACGCCTTCGCCGAGGCGTCCAATATTTCTTTTACTACCGGACGCTACGGCGATGTGGGTCATGGCCGCGTCAAGAACCAGCAAGTGGTTCTTCTCAAACCGTCGACCTATATGAACCTCAGCGGCAGCGCCGTGCGCTACTGGAAGGAACAGGAAGGTATCGATATCGAAAATATCCTGATTCTCGTTGACGATATCGCATTGCCTCTCGGCGCAATACGGATAAAAGGCAACGGCAGCGACGCGGGTCACAACGGCCTCAAGCACATTGCCCAAATGCTCGGCACACAGGCTTATCCGCGACTACGCTTTGGCATAGGCAACGAGTTCCCGCGCGGTTGCCAGATAGACTATGTGCTCGGCACATTCTCGCCCGAAGAACGCAAAATTCTCGAAGAGCGCATACCTGTGGCTGTAGAGGCAGCAAAAGATGTGATACTGGCAGGTCTCGGACATGCCATGTGCAACTTCAACAACAAGTAAATGGCTATCAGAGTAGATAAATGGCTTTGGGCTGTGCGTGTTTTCAAAACGCGCACCATCGCAACGGAGGCGTGTAAGAAAGGACGTGTGACTGTCGGCGACTCGGACAGCCCGGTCAAACCTTCGAGAATGCTTGAGGTCGGCGACATCGTAAAAGTCCGCAAACCTCCGGTAACGTACACATTCAAGGTCAGAGCCCTGACCCAGAACCGCCTCGGCGCCAAATTCGTGCCCGACTATCTTGAGAATCTAACTCCAAAAGAACAATACGATCTTCTTGAAGTAGTTAAAATATCGGGGTTTATCGACCGTCGCAAAGGTCTCGGACGCCCGACCAAACGTGAAGGACGCGAACTGGCCAAATTTACTGACGCAAGCGAAAGCGATGGCTGGGATTTCGACTTTGACTTCGATGATGACGATGACGAATAGACTGAAACTATGAGATTCGACGAACTTTCACTCAGCGACGACATACTTGACGCCCTCGATGCAATGCATTTCGAGGAATGTACCCCGATTCAGGAACAGAGCATAGACCTGATTCTTGAAGGACGCGATCTGATTGCCTGCGCTCAGACCGGAACTGGCAAGACAGCCGCATATCTCCTGCCTGTGATCGACCTTCTCGCCGACACGGAAGCCACTCCAAAGGTGAAATGCGTCATCATGGTTCCCACACACGAACTGGCACAGCAGATCGACCGCCAGATGGAAGGTTTCGCCTACTATATACCGGTGAGCAGTCTTGCAATCCACGGCGGAAACGACGGCAAGGAATTCGCACGACAGCAACACGCGCTGCGTCAGGGCGCCGACATGGTCATAGCGACTCCCGGACGTCTGCTTGCCCATATGAAGATGGGCTATGTGGATCTTTCGGAGGTCAGATATTTTATCCTCGACGAAGCAGACCGAATGCTCGACATGGGCTTTTCGGAAGATATAATGCGCATTGTCGCCGAATTGCCCAAAGATCGCCAGACACTGATGTTCTCGGCAACCATGCCCAAAAAGATACAGCAGCTCGCCGCCACAATCCTGACGGATCCGGCCGAAGTCAAGATCGCGGTATCGAAACCGGCAGAAAGAATCGATCAGTCGGCTTTCATCTGCCATGAAGGTCAAAAGGAAGCCTTGCTCAAATATCTTTTTAGTCAAGGGCACAACAAGCGCGTAATCGTCTTCTCATCGTCCAAACAGAAAGTCAAGGAACTGACACAGGCCATGCGCAAAGCTCATTGGAAAGCGGCCGAAATGCATTCCGATCTTGACCAGAAAGCGCGCGAAGAAGTAATGCTCGGATTCCGTGCGGGGCGCATCGATATTGTCATAGCAACCGACATTATAGCCCGCGGAATCGACATCGATGATATCGCCATGGTCGTGAACTACGACGTACCCCGCGAGGCCGAAGACTATGTACATCGCGTAGGACGAACGGCCCGTGCCAATACCGACGGCATTGCAGTGACATTCGTGAGCGAGCGCGATCAGAGCCGTTTCGGCTTCATCGAACGTTTCCTCGGTAAAGAAGTACGCAAAGCCGAAATGCCTGCCGAGATCGGGCAAGGGCCGACCTATCGTCCTGAAAACAAAGAGCGTAACTTCAAGAGAAAGCATCACAAATCAGAAAACCCGCGAAAAAAAGCCGGAAGCGAAAACAAACAGCCAAAAGCGACAGAATCAACAGACGCCGAGACAAAACCCAAACGCAAGAAACGCCGCTGGTACGGCCCTCGAAACAAACAATAGGCAATGAATATCAATCTCCCTCGCAGAAAAGACTCCGACAAACCTGGTGTACTTCAGGTTGCACCCGGCTCAAGCCTCGTGATCATCGGTGCAAACGGTGCCGGCAAGACACGTTTTACCGCAAACATGGTTGAGCAGATAGGCGACAAGGCATTCCGCATATCGGCTCTTGACGGTCTTTACGAACGCCGGAAGACATCGACTTCACCACAGAGTCTGCGAGGACGTTGTGACGCCACAGTTGTGGCGGGGCTGGAAAAGAATGGAGCTTTTCCTACCGGCCTTGAGCTTCTACTTTCGCAATTAATGCATGAGGAGATGCTCAATCTGATAGGGTATAAGCTCGCCGTCGCAAATGGTTCCCAGGCAAAGCTCAGGCGAACCAAACTCGATCGGGTGATTGAAATATGGCAAGACGTATTTCCCGACAACAAGGTTTTGATAGACAGCGGAAAAATTCTGTTTTCCCGAGGTCTTGACCCTGAAAACTATTCCGCCATAAAGCTGTCGGACGGCGAAAGAGCCGTGCTTTACTATGCGGGAGCAGTACTTTATGCTCCACATAACTCGGTGATATTCGTGGATTCTCCGGAGATGTTCCTCCACCCTACCCTGACTTCGTCGCTATGGAACAGACTCGAGACTCTGCGTCGAGACTGCTCTTTCTGCTATACAACCCATGATCCGGATTTCGCGTCATCGCGCAATGGTGCTCCTGTGATATGGGTACGCGACTGCGACATCGAGCAGCATGCCTGGGACTATGATATCATGCCATCACAGGACGGTATTGCGTCAGAGTTGTATATCAGTCTGGTCGGAGCGCGCAAACCGGTGCTCTTCATAGAAGGCGACAGTCACCGCTCAATAGACGCCAAGCTTTATCCTCTCATATTTCCAGATTTCACAGTCCGATCTCTCGGAAGCTGCAACAAGGTGATCGAGGCAACGCGCACTTTCAACGGCCTCGCATCTTTCCATCGTCTTGACTCTATGGGAATAGTAGACCGGGACAGGCGCGACGATCAGGAAGTCGGATATCTCAGAGGCAAGAATATTCTCGTGCCGGAGGTAGCCGAAATCGAAAATATGTTTCTGATCGAGGATGTAATCCGCATTATGGCAAATGTAAACGGGACAGATGCCGAACGCGCCGTACAGAAAGTGAAGCATGCCGTGACAGCCCTTTTCAAGGCAGAGTTACATCAACAAGCTCTCCAGCACACTCGCCACTATATGAAAAAGATGGTCGAACGCCGCGTTGACGGTCGCTTCCCCGATATAGCCACACTCGAAAAACATATAGGAGGCCTGCTCGACGAGCTAAATCCGCGCGGAATCTACGAAGACCGCTGCCGCGAATTTCATAACTACGCCGATAGCGGCGATTATGCGGGAATACTTAAAGTATATAATCAGAAATCAACCCTGAGCAACTGCAATGTAGCAGCGCTCTGCGGATATTCCAACAAAGACAGATATATAGATGGAGTAATTTCCATTCTGTCAGGCACCCGACCTGAAGGAGAACAGATACGTCGTATATTCAGAAAGGCTCTGGGTATTTCCTGATTATTTCACTAACTCCGAGAGAGTTTCGGAATCAGGATTATGTGCTACAATTTTTCCTCCTGCATCGATCAGAAGCGAACCGAATCCATCCCTGAGTCCGTAATTATCAATGATAGCCCTGGCGGTATCACCGGAGACATGATATTGTTCTGACGGAATCAGGCTGTCGAGACGCACTATCTCGCGGAATAATGCTTCATTCTTGTCGAAATTAACAGATACAAGACGTAGATTCCGGTCGGGATTCCGCCGCTGCCACGCAGTATATATATTAGCGGCTTCCCGCGAAGGCGCGTCTGTAGATGCCCAGAAATTCAGAAGTGAATAACCTCCTTTCAAAGAAGCCGCCGACACGTTTCCACATGCGTTTTCAGCATAGAAGTCAGGCACATTACGTCCGAGTGCAGTATGATATTTTGAATCGCTGTATCCTACTGCACAGAGCACGAGCCCAATACAGATGCCAACGAGGAGAAGAGTCTGTTTCATAATCTATATCTTCCTTTCTTGAAGATATAACAACCGGCAGACATCAGGGGTTGTATGAAATTTTCGACAATACGGCGGGATCAGAGTAAAATTCCGGCGACAGAAGATCGGACAATGCAACCCTTCCATGGCGCCGAAGATAGGATTCGACCAATTTATATCCGATATAGCGACCGACTCTCCCCGGCGAACCCGGCAGAAGCTCCAGTGTTGACGGAGCGGGCTCTACAAGACGCGAAGCCGTGCGTTCGGCCGTATCAAACAGAAGGCCCTTCGAAACCAGAGCCTCCCAAAGGCCCTTTTCATTACTCTCCAGCCATTCATATTGCTCTGCAGTATAACCAAGAGCCATTGGAACATCAGACGAACCGACAAGTTTACGTTTGGCATATGTCAGTGCGCCTTCATAGAGCAAACGCCCGAGCACAGTTGATCTTTCCGAATATTGATATGGATAAGACGTAGCCACAATCGCCTCGGCAACATCGAAAGGCAGCATATCGGGAGTCTTGACGAGACGCATATATGAAGGCAAATGAGAATACCCTTCGAAATCCGCACCAAGATAATGATTTAAAGCCACAAACATCACAGAATCCACGAACAAAACCGATTCGGGGCGTCCATAGACTACTTCTGCATACTGACGCGACGGCAATCCAATATGTTCGGCTTCGGCACGGGCCAATATATTGCCCAGTGCTTTCTGTAATGGCGATTCATCTTTGTATACAGAGTCGACCAGAGGAGTAAAGACTTCCACCGCTCTTGACGATGCCCATGACTCAACCACCCCGGCATCAAAAGGTTCGCCACTCACAACAGCCATAAAAGACCTCAGCACTACAGAATCCCTATGCAGAAAGGACGCCTGATGCAACGAATCAAGTCCGGGGTAGTTGTAGATCTCTTTATACAGCGGCACAACAGCCACATCGACCGGCTCCACCGCTCTCTCTCCGCACGAAGCGCATATCAGGGCGGTGCCGCACAAAACAGATAGATTCATTCTCATACACCAAGAACACTTAAATCGCGGCAAAGATAGCTCAAAAATGAAGAAAAAACATGTTTTTTCGACCTTTCGGCAAACGAAGTGGCGAAAAAAAGTAGTACTTTTGCACTCAAATGACCATTTTGCAACCATACAAGCTTTCAGTAGCAGCGATTTTACTGCTGATGTCGGTTCTGCCATTCCAGATACCGGCCGCTGAATCCATGTCCGTCAAACCGTTTACAGTAGTTCTCGATGCAGGCCACGGAGGCAAAGATTATGGTTGCCGAGGAAAAATAAGCAATGAGAAAACGATAGTACTGGATGTAGCAAAAAAAGTGGATGCTCTCATTCGAAAAAATAAATCAGATTCAGTAAAATCGATTCTCACACGAAAAGACGATACTTTCATTCCTCTCGATGAACGGGCCTCGATAGCAAACGATGCAGATGCCGATCTTTTTGTGAGTATTCATGTGAACTCGGTGGCCGCCAAAAGTCGCGGACGCGAAAAAGTTCACGGAGCTTCGGTATATACGGTGGGACTGCATAAAAGCGACGCCAATCTGGCTGTCGCCATGCGCGAAAACGGTGTTATCGAACTGGAAGAAGATTTCACCCAGACCTATCAGGGATTCGACCCTTCCTCAAGTGAATCATACATAATATTCGAACTGGACCAAAACCGTCATATGGCCCAGAGCATAGAGGCAGCCTCGATGATACAGGCACGTCTTGTAGATGATGCCGGCCGGGCCGACAAAGGAGTGCTCCAGGCAGGCTTCCTCGTATTGTGGGCCACAAAGATGCCGTCGGTGCTCGTTGAACTTGATTTTATATGCAATCCGGCGGCTGAACGTTTTCTCGCTTCTGAAGACGGCCGCAAAAAATGTGCCAAAGCAATATATGACGCCATAACGGCCTACCGTACTAAATTCAGCAACAAATAATTCCATCGGAAATGAAATCAATATTACGCAAAGAAGTGATTATCGGGTTACTCGTGATAGTAGCCATGCTCATTCTGTTTTTCGGAATCAATTTCCTCAAAGGGGTAAATCTCTTCAAAGCCGCCAACTATTATTACTCGGTATATAACAATGTAGAAGGCCTCGCGCAGTCCGCACCCGTAACACTGAACGGCTACAAAGTCGGCATAGTCCGCAGCATAAACTACGATTTCTCACGACCCGGAAACGTAATTGTTGAAATGAGTCTTGACAAATCGCTCAAACTACCCAAAGGCACAGAAGCTGTACTCGGTTCTGACCTGCTGGGTACCGCCTCTATCACACTTACGCTCGGAAATGACCCGACATACCTTTATGCTGTGGGAGATACTATTCCAGGCAAAGTCAAAGCAGGTATGATGGCCGGAATATCCGAAAACCTGATGCCCGCCATGAACTCCATCATGCCCAAGATAGACTCACTCCTTACAAATCTTAACGCGCTGACAGCCAATCCGGCTCTACATCAGAGTGTGACGCGTCTTGACGATATTACCACCGATCTTCAGGCAACAATGCATTCGCTCAATGCCGTTACAGCAAGCCTCAAACCCATAGCAGGAAATATACAGAGCATTACGCATAATGTCGACACAATTACCGGAGACCTCGCACAGGTGAGCGGACGTCTTCGCGAAGTACCTGTCGACAGTATCGCGTTGGAAATCCAGATGACCATGGCGAATCTGCGGCAACTCTCCGAGAGCCTGAACAATCCGAATTCATCGATAGGAAAACTTACAAACGATCCGGCTCTTTACGACAATATCAATGCGACCATCACATCTCTCGACTCTCTATTCATAGACATAAAAAAGAATCCCAAACGGTATATCAACATAAAAATATTCTAACCTTTATTTGGAATAATTCTAAATAAGAGAAGATTTTTTTCATAAGACATTATTCCCACATACAGCAGCGGGGTGCCTGTAAGACAAGGCATCCCGCTGCTGTCAGAAAACTAAAGGTGTAATATCCAAACGAATATCAGAGCAAAGTGCGCCGGTCTGCATCGAATTTCTGCCCGAAAGGTTAAATAGCTGAGTTTTCAGATATTACACAACAATCGATTTATGCAAATAATTTTGCTCTTGTTTTTTCTTTTTTTTTGTCGGAATTTTGTACTCGCAAAATCGCCTATTTTAAATGGAACTGACGCACCAAGAACTTTGGGCCAAATGCTGTCGCTTCATACAGGACAACATCTCGGCTGAACAATACAAGAACTGGTTCCGCGACATAACATCCGAAAGTTATGCCGACGGTCGTCTTGTGCTCACGGTGCAGTCTTCATTTTTTGTCGACCAGCTTGAGGAACGGTATCGCGGCGTACTACGCGCAGGTATACGCAAAGTATACGGCGAGAATGTACAGCTATATTACCGTTTCAGGACAATACAGAACGATCCGAGCACTACCATCGACCAGAAAAGCGCCGGTTCGTCGCCAACAATCCTGGCCCAGCGAAATGCGCAGCCGGCCAACCCTTTCAAACAGCCGGACAACAACGACTTCGATCCGCAGCTCAACCCGCGCTATACATTTGAGAACTATTGCGCCAGCGACAGCAACAAAATAGCACGTACCATAGGCATGTCTATAGGCGACAATCCCTCGCTTAAGACATTTAACCCTTTGTTTGTATTCGGGCCTTCCGGCGTTGGAAAGACTCATCTTATCCAGGCCATCGGCATTAGAATCAAGGAACATAATCCTCATGCCCGTGTCCTGTATGTAACAGCCCGACTCTTCCAGAGCCAGTATACAGCAGCCGCGGCAAAGAATATCAACAGCTTCTTCCACTTCTATCAGAGCATCGATTGTCTTATAATCGATGATATACAGGATCTACAGAATCTGCCAGGTACGCAGAACACTTTCTTCCATATATTCAACCACCTTCACCAGCACGACCGACAGATTATAATGTCGAGCGACTGCGCACCCTCGGAGATGGAGGGCTTCGAAGCGCGTCTGCTGAGTCGATTCAAGTGGGGTATGCAGGTTGAACTTGAGCGTCCAGATATATCCCTGCGCAGAGATGTACTCAAACTCAAAGCCGAGCAGGACGGACTCGCACTACCCTCCGACGTAGCCGATTATATAGCATCTAATGTCACACAGAGTGTGCGCGAGCTTGAAGGTGTAGTCGTATCACTAATGGCTCACGCTACCGTGCTCAACCGCGACATATCTCTTGATCTGGCCCGCCGTGTGATGGCAAATGCAGTCAAGATCAAACGTCGTCAGGTCAATTTCGAGATGATTACCGAGGCCGTTGCGGCGCACTATAACATATGCCCCGATCTTCTATTTACGAAAAGTCGTAAACGCGAGGTATCTGACGCACGTCAGATTGTGATGTACCTTGCCAAGAAAGTCGGGAAAATGCCTCTGACCACCATCGGTCATAAGATCGACCGCACACATGCCACAGTGATATATGCATGTAAAAGCATAGAAGACCGTCTGGCCACTGAAAAAAAACTCGCGGCCGATCTCGATGCTATCGAAGCCTCGATATGCGCCGAATGACAGCATATCGACCGAACCTCGGTTAAATACGGATAACGATCCGCGGACTGAAACCGTGTGAAAAATATGTGAATTAGGCGACATTAACCGTTGCCATAAAAAAGCGCTTAAAAAAAGCGCTTTTTTTCTTGCATTATTCAGTCCTTTGTTACTAACTTCGCGATATAAAATCTATCATACCCTAATAATAAATCAAACTAAGAAAACACTACATATATGATATTTACATTCCGTATTGTATCTGACGAAGTCGATAACTTCAAACGTGAGATAAAAATCGACGGCACAGCAACATTTCTCGATCTCAAGAATGCGATCTGTGACTGTGTGGGCTATGACAAGAATCAGATGAGTTCCTTCTTCCTCTGCGACCGGAATTGGGAGAAAGAGAAAGAAATAACTTTCGAAGATATGGGCAGCGATGCCGATCAGGATGTATGGCTCATGGATGAAAGTGTGCTCAGCGACTTCATCGACGATGAAGGCCAGAAGCTTCTATATGTATTCGACTATATGACCGACCGTGCCTTCTTTATAGAAATGACCGAAATTGTGACCGGACGCTCTCTCAAGGATCCTGTATGCTCACTGTCGCTGGGTCAAGCACCGCAGGAAATCGTCGATCTTGATGAATTCGATGCAAAAGTCGACGCAAAGCAAGCCGCTGTAACAGCCGATCTTGACGAAGACTTCTACGGCGATCAGGATTACAACGCGGACGAATTCGATACCGAAGGCTTCGACGAAATGACCTTCGACAACTGATAAACGATATATTTGATGGGAGAGGTCCTACAGGCATTCCTCGATTCCGGCTGGCTTGCCAAAAGCTTTGCTGCGATTGCCTTGGGCTCTACTCTTATCATAATAGCTGTAATACTTTCCGAAAACCGCAACCCGGTGAAATCGCTCGCCTGGGTTACGGTTTTATTGCTTTTGCCCGTTGTAGGACTTATACTCTATATATTTTTCGGACGAAACATAAAGAACAAACGCATGATTTCGCGCCGCAACAGGCGCAAACTCAGAAGGGGTGAAAAAAACACGCATGTAGATCCGCGTGACATCGGCCTATCGCCCGAGGCTACAACTCAGATAAATCTTGGCCGTACACTTTCCGGCGCCCAGCTGTATGCCGGAAATAACGTCGAGATATTTACCGACGGAAAAAGCAAATTCGACTCACTGCTTGCCGACATAAGCTCGGCCCGACACTCCATAAACCTCGAATATTACATATTCAGCGACGATGAGACCGGGCGTAAGATAGCAACGGCCCTTATCGGTAAAGCACGTCAGGGCGTTGCGGTAAGGGTGATCTATGACCATGTCGGATCTTTCAGCGCCCGCTCAGGCTTCTTCAAAGAACTGACGCGTAACGGCGTGGAGGCATATCCGTTCTTCAAGGTATCTGTTCCCTGGCTCGGCACTCGTGTCAACTGGCGCAATCACCGGAAAATATGTGTGATCGACGGAGCCATAGGATATATCGGCGGCATGAATATTGCCGACAGATATATAGATGGCGGAAAATTCCACCACTGGCGCGACACGCATGTACGCGTGACAGGCCCCATCGTCAAAGCTCTTCAGTATTCATTCGCTGTCGACTGGAATTTCATGGGACGTGGCCTCATTGATCTTGACGAACCACGCGACATGCCCCATATACAAAAAGAAGCTCATGGCATGATACACGGCGTAGGAATGCAACTGCTCTCATCCGGGCCAATGTCACAATGGTCAAACATAGCGCTCGCATTTCTGAAAGCCATAGCCAATGCCCGCAGACGTGTGTTCATACAGACACCCTACTTTCTGCCCGATGAGGCTCTTCTGAAAGCACTCCAGACAGCCGCTCTTGCCCATGTAGACGTGCGTATAATAATTCCAAGACGAGGCGACTCCTGGATGCTCACACATGCCTCAGCCTCGTACATAGCCGAATGCCTGAGGGCCGGCATCAAGATATATTTATATGACAAAGGAATGCTGCATTCAAAGATGATGATAGTCGACGATGAGATCGTTACTATCGGCTCTACGAATTTTGACTTCCGAAGCTTTGACTATAATTTCGAATCAAATCTGTTCTTCTTCAGCAAAGAAATGACAGCACGAATGCTGACAATATTCAAGACTGATCTTGCCGACAGTACAAGAATACAACCGGCACGTTGGCGCCGCCGTTCCCTCGTCGACAAAATAGCAGAATCTATACTGCGGCTTCTGAGTCCGGTACTATGACAATAAAAAATATGGAAAACAAAACTATAAAAAACAAAGAACGTTTCTGCAAAATCCTGATGGATACAGAACGTGAAAATATTGATTATGTAATCCAGGACCTCGAAGAAGACGGCTTCTTCGAATCCCCGGCTTCGGCGCAGGGCCACGGTGCATACCCCGGTGGTCTTCTCGAACATTCGCTCAATGTATATGACGCCGCCATGGTTACACGCGAATCAATGCTGAAAATACGTCCTGATATCGAAGAGCAGCTCTCACCCGATTCCATAGCTATAGCAGCGCTCCTGCACGACGTATGCAAGACCGACTTCTATAAACGCATAAAACGCAAGAAACGCAATGAAATCGGTATTTTCGAAGAAGTGGAGATGTACGAAATCCACGATGAAAACTTCCCAATCGGTCATGGCGAAAAATCCGTGATAATGTTGCTTCGCTCCGGCCTTGATCTGACCGAAGATGAAATGTGTGCCATCCGCTGGCATATGGGCCCCTGGAATCTCTCGCGAGATGACGAAAAATTCTACCGCCAGTCACACCGCAACACTCCCCTCCCTGCCATTATCCATGTAGCCGACACTCTCGCCTCTGCAATCATCGAAAGGCCCGGTAAAATAATTTAATCCATATATTCCTATCCATTAGCCATTTGCGCAAAAACATCAAAAAAAGTGCAAAAAAACTTCTTCAAAAATTTGCACAGTCGCAAAAAAGTCCCTAACTTTGCAGCGCAAAAAGGCAAAAGAGGTGCCATAGCTCAGTTGGTAGAGCAAAGGACTGAAAATCCTTGTGTCCCCGGT
>CAJKRG010000013.1 GCA_905202215.1 uncultured Porphyromonadaceae bacterium | reverse complement strand
GGGACACAGTAGCACCTCTCCGAGGCGCGATTCCCCTTATATACGACAAACCCCGGGCGCGAGCGCCCGGGGTTGTATACAGAATGGCCTCTCCGAGGCCTTTATAGCCGATTCACTTGTCAGCCTGTCAGCCTATCAGCCTAAAAAGTTAGCCTAAAATCAGCTTATACTGTTGAGAAGGTCTACCTTGCCTTCGTTGACGAGCTTGAGGATAAGCTCGCCGAAGAGGGTATTCTGCCAGGCAAACCACTCGCGGGTAAACTTGTTAGCGTCGTTGACGTTGAACGATTCGTGTATGAAACCGGTCTCGGCATCGGTAGCCAGCAGCATGGCGATACAATCGCGGATTTCATTGTCGTCCTGCGATGTAAAGGCCTTCATCATGATACTCATGGGCCATGCCATGTCGTAGCCGATATGCGGGCCTCCGATACCTTCTCCGGCAGGGCCGCGGAAGAAGTAAGGATTGCGTTCGCTCCACACGAAGCGGCGTGTGTTCTGATATATGGGGTCGTTCACGTCTACATCGCCGAGATATGCCATTGCAAGAAGGCTGGGCACGTTGGCGTCGTCCATGAGGTGCGAGTTGCCGAAGCCGTCTACCTCGAAGGCATAGATCGGGCCGAAATCAGGATGATTGTATACGGCATGCTTCTTAAGGGCAGCCTCAACCTCGTCGGCGAGAGCGGTGCAGCGTCCGGCAAGAGCGGTCTCCTTATTGACAGCGCCAAGGATTTCGGCGGCCTTGCGGAGGCTCGACACGGCCATGAAGTTGGACGGCACGAGATACTGGAATGTAGTGGCATCGTCGGAGGGGCGGAAGGCCGACACGATGAGGCCGCAGCCGCTCACGGGCGAGCCATAGCCGTCGTTGATAAGAGTATCGGAAGCCTTGGGCGTATTGCGCTGGAAGCGGTATGAACCGAGCGAATCCTTGCGCTGCTGGTCGACGAATGTGGCGAGCACGGCGTTGATGGCCTTGAGCCAGTTGGCTCCGAAGACGCTGTCGTCGCCAGTCACCTTCCAGTATTCGTAAGCGAGACGGATAGGATAGCAGAGCGAGTCGATTTCATATTTGCGTTCATGGAGCTCGGGCTTCATGTCGGTGAAGTCGCTCATCCATTCGCCACCTGTGGGGCCGTCGTTGAAGGCATTTGCATAGGGATCGATGATAATGCACTTGAACTGGCGGTTGATAACGCCTGCAAGCATATTTTTCAGCTCTTTGTCCTTATTGGCAAGCTGAACGTAGGGCCATACCTGGGCGCCTGAGTCGCGAAGCCACATGGCGTGTATATCGCCTGTGTACACGAATGTGTCGTGAGAGCCGTCATCGGCAATACGATAGTGAACGGTAGTGTCGAGCGTGTTGGGGAAGCAGTTCTCGAACATCCAGGCGAGCTTGGGGTTCTTGAGCATCTTCTTGACACGCTTGATCTCCTTTTCCACGGCCTTCGATTTGAACAGGCGGGCGGATTCCGCAGGTCGGTTCGTCACGGCGTAGCGCTTTGCGGCGGCCGTGCTGACGGCGGTATTGTCGCTGGCGCATACGTTGGTTCCGGCGGCATGGAGCGATGTACAGCACATCAGCATTCCAGCCGAAATCAATATAGAGAGTCCTTTCATTAATTAGAAATTAGATTTATAGATTTACCATTATGGCAGCAGAAACTGCCATAATGGGTTCGTAAAAGCTATTTTATTTGTTAAGGCTGTTGCAGAGAGCCTGGTTGGCCTTGCGGAGACGGTCTTCGTCGACCTTGATGACCTTGCGGTCGTAGGTCATCAGACCGTTGACCTCGTTCTCGACGTCGGTTGTCTGGGTGTATACAGCACCGGTGTAGCCTGCGGGCACAAGTTTGAGAAGGGTGTCGATATACTCCACATACTGGTCGGTCACTTCCTTCGGGCTGTTGTAGCGTGTATAGCCCCAGTTGCGGTCGGTATTGGCCCAGATGTGTCCGGGGATTACGAGACCTATGCCGCCGTATTCGCCGAGCACGTTGGCGCGTTCGCCGTCAAAGAGCATCATTTCGGGGCCGGGATATTTGTGTATGTCGAGCATGTCGCCCACGTGGTAGTGGTTGCCTCCGCTGGCGGGATTTACGAGACGGCTGGGATCGTATGCCTTTGTCCATTCGGCGATTTCAGGGCCTTTGAAGTGTCCCCACGCCTCGTTGAAGGGCACCCATACGGCAACACATGGGTAATTGTAGAGCGCATCCATTATTTCTTTCCACTCTCGGCGGAAGTTGGCTTCGCTTTCGGCTGAACGCTTGCGCTCGGTGCCATTGAAGTAGTTGTGCATCTGCCATTCGGGACCGCGGTCGCCGCTGGGCATGTCCTGCCATACGAGGATACCTTTCTTGTCACAGTAGGTATACCATGTGGCGGGTTCTACCTTCACATGCTTGCGGATCATGTTAAAGCCCCAGTCCTTGGTCTTGTCGACGTCGTAGATCATAGCCTCATAGGTGGGAGCGGTGTAGAGACCATCGGGCCACCAGCCCTGATCGAGAGGACCGAAGTGGAACACGTCCTTGTTGTTGAGCTGCAGACGGACGATGCCGTTCTTATCGCGGGCGGTAGATACTTTGCGCATGGCGGCATAGCTCTTCACCTTGTCGACAGGCTTGCCGGCGGAGTAGAGAGTCACCTCGAGGTCATAGAGATTGGGGGTTTCGGGCGACCAGAGCTTGGCGTCGGCAGGCATGGCGATCTCCACAGGTTGTCCGCCGAGGCTCTTGCCTGTTGCGACGGTCTTGCCGTTCTCGGTCACCTTTACCTCGGCCACGAGCTGGGCGTCGGCAGTAGCGGGAGCCACGTCGACGGTAAGTTTATGCTTGTCGATATCGGGTACGGTCTTGAGAGACGCTATATGATTGGCGGGCGATACGGGTTCGAGCCATACGGTCTGCCAGATACCTGTGACGGGAGTATACCATATGCCTTCGGGACGATTCACCTGCTTGCCGCGGGGCTGATAGCCTGCATCGGTGGGGTCGGTGACGCGCACGGTGAGTTTATTTTCACCTTTTGCCTTGAGGGCGGGAGTGACATTGAGGCTGAAGGGAGTGTAGCCGCCCTTGTGCGAACCGACCTTGACATCATTCACCCATACGTCGCATGCCCAGTCGACGGCGTCGAAATTGAGCATCACGTCCTTGCCCTTCCATGCGGCGGGCACCGTGAATGTGCGGTTATACCATAGAGCTTGGTCGTTTTTCACGTTCTTTCCCACGCCCGAAAGGCTCGACTCGACAGCAAAAGGCACCAGAATCTCGCCCTGCCACTGTGCGGGCTCGGCATCGTTCTGCGACACGATGGCATACTGCCAGAGACCGTTGAGGTTTTCCCATGCGTTGCGTTCCATGATAGGACGGGGATATACATCCCATGGTTTTTCAGGATTGACATCTGCCGCCCAGGGGGTGGAGATGTGATCGCCGGCGGGAGTCCACGCGGCTGCGGCGGAGGGAACCAGTGCGGCTGCCATCGCCAGGATAGATAAATATACTTTTCTCATTGCAGAAGATTTGATAATTTTCATGGTCTGGCACGGACCGGGGGAAGGGGGCGTCCCGGTTTCCGTTTGCAAATATATCGGCATGTCACGGATTTATATGTTTCCGATGTTGTCAAATCGGTGATTGCACGTGTATATACATATTTATGTACTCTTTTGGCAGGAACGATAACAAGGTTCGCAGTCGTTCGGAGATTGGGAAAACAGCCATCAATGCTCCAAACGGCAATATAATAGTCTTTTGGCATGACAAACGACATCCGGACGACACGCTTTTGAGTATCTTTGCATAAACCAATCTTCCCGCTATGAAAAAAATCTATCTGAGTTCGGCAATGGCCGCAGTTCTCGCTCTCACGGCGTGCACGAAAGACGGTGCCGGAAACCTACGATGCGAATATCTCGTCGACCCTACTGGTATCGACGAGCAATCACCCCGGTTCACATGGACAGTGGACCGCCAGAACAATCCTTACTTCGTAGAAGTGGCTGAAACGCCCGAAGATCTGGCTGCGAACCGTCTGGTGTGGCAGTCGGCCGAGATTCCTGCGACAACACTCTCGGCGGTCTACGACGGCCCCGCGCTCCGGAGTCATCACCGCTACGCATGGCGTGTTGTGAGCGGCAGCACGAACTCGCCCATGGCAACATTCGAGACCGCCAAGATGAACACCGCCGACTGGGACGGCGCATGGATCAGCGACACCCTCGACATGGAGACCGAACCGGCTCCGATGTTCCGCAAGGACTTCACACTTGCTTCGGTACCCGACGAAGCCCGCGCGTATGTATCGACCAACGGCTACTATGAGCTGTGGATAAACGGCAAACGTGTAGGCGACAGCCACATGGATCCCGGATACACCCACTACGACAGGCGCAATCTCTATGCCACCTATGATGTGACCGATCTTCTCTCCGAGGGCGACAATACCGTGGCAGCGGTGCTCGGTAACGGCTTCGCCAACTGCCAGAGCAAGGCCGTGTGGGACTTCGAGCGCGCACGCTGGCGCCGCCGTCCCGCAATGATATTCGAACTCCGCGAACCCGATGCCGAAGAGGCTATCGTGGTATCCGACAGCACATGGCGTACAGCTACCGGCCCTTATACCTATAATAATATATATAGCGGCGACCGCTACGACGCGCGTCTCGAACCGCAGGGCTGGCGCAAGGCCGGTTTCGACGACTCGCAATGGGCTGCCGCAAGCGTTGTCGAAGCGCCCTCCCCTCTACTCAAAGCCCAGGCAATGCCCTCCATACGCCCCGTCGAAATCATAACTCCCGAACTGATAGCGAATTTCGGTGATACGGCATATGTATTCGACATGGGCAAAAACATTGCCGGAGTATCGTCGCTCGAAGCGACCGGCGAAAGCGGCACACACTTCAAGATGTCGCACGGCGAAATGCTCAAGGACGACGGACGCCTCCAGCAGGGCAACATCGATGTCTACTACCGCCCGCAGAAGCTCGGCGAAAAGTTCCAGACCGACGAATTTATCCTTGCCGGCACAGGCGAGCCCGAGAGCTTCCGCCCCGGCTTCACCTACCACGGCTTCCGCTATGTCGAGGTGACCGCCGACCGTCCCGTGAAGCTCACCGCCGACAATGTTAAAGGCTACTTCATGCA
The DNA here is from genome assembly GCA_905202215.1 of uncultured Porphyromonadaceae bacterium. GTDB lineage: Bacteria > Bacteroidota > Bacteroidia > Bacteroidales > Muribaculaceae > CAG-873. Next base: position 48,014 of record CAJKRG010000013.1, on the reverse strand, counting down.
TACCGACGTGCAGCCTGTCGGCACTTTCGCAAGTTCCGAACCTCTTCTCGGCAAAATCTACGACGCGACCATGCTCAGCTATCTCGGTAATCTCCACAGCATTCCGACCGACTGCCCCCAGCGCGAGAAAAACGGCTGGACAGCCGACGCGCATGTGGCAATCGACCTCGCCCTGCAGAACTACGACGGCATAACCCTCTATGAGAAATGGATGAACGACTTCGCCGACAATCAGCGCGACAACGGCAACATAGCCGGCATCATTCCCTCCTGCGGCTGGGGCTACGGCAACTGGCCCGGTCCGGTATGGGATGCGGCTCTGTTCATAATCCCCGAGGCCCTCTACGACTACTACGGAGACAGCCGCGCCATCGAGCGCATGTATCCCGTGATGGAGAAATATTTCGAATGGGCAAAGGCAAACGAGAAACCCGACGGACTCTTCACCGACGGTATCGGCGACTGGCTCAGCTCGTCGGCCCAGACCCCGACCGACTACACATCGAGCGTATATTACTATCTCGACAACGTGAAAATGGCCCGTTTCGCCGACATTATCGGCAAGGACGCCGCTCCCTACCGCGCCAAGGCCGAGGCGCTTCGAGACACCATCAACGCCCACTGGTTCAACGAAGCCGAAGCCACCTACGCCAACGGCACTCAGGCGGCCCTCGGCGTCGCTCTTTACTCGGGAATAGTACCCGAAGGCAAGGAAGAAGCCGTGGCCGAATCGCTCCACAAGGCCGTCGAAGCCAACGATTACTTCCTCGACTATGGCCTTCTCGGCAGCAAAACCGTACCCGCCATGCTCACCCGCTACGGATATGTCGACGACGCCTACCGCATGGCCACCAAGACCGATGCACCCTCGTGGGGCTACTGGCTCGAGAAAATGGGCTACACCACCCTGCCGGAGACATGGACCCTCAGCCCCGAATTCCACGACGCCTCGCTCAACCATGTCTTCATGGGCGACATCTGCTCGTGGATGCGCCGCGACATCGCCGGCATAAACCACGACCCCGCAAAACCCGGCTTCGAGAATGTGATAGTGCGTCCCCACTACCCCGCCGGACTCGAATCGGCCGAGGCATCCTATAAATCGGTGCGCGGCAACATCAGTTCGTCGTGGAAACGCGACGGCGACAACATCCGCCTCACCGTCACCGTTCCCGGCGCCAGCACCGCCACCGTCTACGCTCCCGAACCCGTAGAAGTGGGCGAAGGCACCCACACATTCAAGTTCAGGATATAGTACCGCAGCACAGCAAAAAATACGGCCGGCATCCTTCTCGAAAAGGGTGCCGGTTTTTTTGCTGATTTTTCTCTTTTTGCTAAATTTGCCGCTGATCAATCCAATCTTATCTTATGAAAATAACTGTACCTTTAATCCTGCTTTCGATAGCGCTGTCGGCCCATGCCACAGACTACGAGGTGAGCGGCCGCGTCAGCGACATGGACGGCCAGACATTCTACATGACCGATTATTTCCGCGATAATGCCGTGATAGATTCGGCCACGGTAGCCGACGGACGCGTCCTCTTCAAAGGCAGCTACGGACGCGGTGCATTTGTGCGTGTGGAGTGCGGCAGGGCATTCTCCAACTGCATACTCGACGACACACCCGTGGTGCTCGATTTCGACACACATTACCCCGTGTCGGGCGGCGACTTAAACATGAGGCTCAAAGAGGAGGAAGCTGCCCGCGATGCCCAGTACCGCTATCTCGACAGCTGTCAGAAAGCATTAAAAGAGAAATACCCCGACCCCGAGCAATTTCTGCCGGAGTACAAGAAAATCTACGACAGCCGGTTCGGCGATGAAAAAGCCCGGGCCATAGCCATGATCAAAGAAAACGCCAGCAACGGCATGGGCGAAGCCCTCCTTCTGAGTTACAGATGGTATATCACGCCCGAAGAATGGCCTGCATTCTATGCCTCGCTCCCCTCCTCTCTTGCAGAGCTGCCTGTGGCGCAGAAATTCAACAGGCAGAAAATGACAGCCCTCACCACATCGCCCGGCTATAAATTTGTCGACATCGAGGCTCGCAATCCCGACGGAAGTCCGGCAAAGCTGTCCGATTATGTGGGCAAAGGAAGGTATGTGCTTGTCGATTTCTGGGCAAGCTGGTGCGGCCCCTGCCGCCAGGAAGGCCGCGAGACTCTGAAACCTCTCTACGACCGCTACAAGGACGACGAGCGCTTCACCATCCTCGGTGTAGCCACATGGGATAATGACGAAAACACACTCAAGGCCGTCAAAGACGAGGGCTATCTTTGGCCGCAGATCATCGGCGCAGGCATGACTCCGATGGAAAAATACGGCTTCGACGGCATACCGATGATAATGCTCTTCGGCCCCGACGGCACAATAATCGAACGCGAAATACGCGGTGAAGCCATAAAAACCGCCGTCAGCAAGGCCCTCGCCCGCTGAATCATACCCGCTCGGGTATAAGGCAGCCATTTCACATCATTTTTATACCCGATATGATATAATATCGGGGAAATATGCTATATTTGCACCCGAAAGGGTATAATATGACTGATCTTGCCAAATATGTAAAAGAGATGCGCAGACGCAATGGCCTGACACAGATGGATCTTTCTATGAAATCCGGTGTCGGGCTGCGCTTCGTACGCGATCTCGAACAGGGAAAAACCACTCTACGGCTTGACAAAGTAAATCAGATTCTCGCACTATTCGGTACTGAAATGGGTCCTGTAAAAATTTCGCGGTCATGAAGACAGCCACTGTATATGTCGGCAATATTCCAGCCGGCACAATTGCCGAGAATGATTCCGGCTATGAATTTCATTACTTTCCGGGCTATCTTGCGGACAAAAATTCCACACCAGTAAGCATCACACTTCCACTGACCGACAAGACCTATCGCGACAAGGTATTATTCCCATTCTTCGATGGTCTCATTCCCGAAGGATGGCTTCTGGACATTGCCGAAGATAACTGGAAAATATCTGCCCGGGATCGTTTTTCCCTCCTCCTTGCCTGTTGCAAAGATTGTATTGGCAATATAAGTATAATACCTGACCAACCGATAGAGAAGAGCCATGTGTAGATGTCTTTACTGTTATAAGCAACTCGGTCCTGACGAAACAGACTATCACCGGACATGTGCAAAAAAAATATTCGGCACCTCAAAGGCACCGGAAATACCATATACGCGGGATAATATCAAAGAACTCGCCCGGGAAATCATAAGCTCGAGTACGACAGTAACGGGAGTACAGGCAAAACTTTCGCTTGACTTTGCCCGAAGCGGGCATAATAATCCCCCGCGCTTCACCATAGTCGGCCTGTGGGGTCGATTCATCCTCAAGCCTCAGACCGACATATACCCACATCTTCCCGAACTCGAAGATCTTACCATGCATATGGCAGACATAGCAGGGATAAAAACGGTGCCGCACTCTCTGATACGCTTTGCCGACGGTGAACTATGTTATATAACACGTCGTATCGACCGCACCGACAATAAAGATAAAATCGCGATGGAAGATATGTGTCAGCTTTCAGAGCGACTTACCGAGGACAAATATAAGGGTTCTTACGAACGAATAGCAAAACTGATATTGAAATATTCCTCTGTCCCAGTGCTTGACACTGTAAATTTCTGGCAAGTCGTAATTTTCTCATGGCTCACAGGTAATGCAGACATGCACTTGAAAAATTTCTCTCTCTACAAGCCGAATGATGCCTATTCGCTGACTCCCGCTTACGATCTCCTATCCACAGCCCTTGTACTTCCCACAGACACCGAGGAACTTGCCCTCACCCTGAATGGCAAAAAGCGTAAAATAACATTTCAGGATTTCAGAACCGCCATGCTCGCCAATAGGGTAAGCGACAAAGTAATAGTCAATCTATTCAGGAATTTTGAAAAAAAAATGTCCGAATGGATAGATATGATCGATATTTCCTTCCTGCCGCAAGAAATGAAAAAAGCATATAAAGATCTACTCGAAAATCGGATGAAAGCCATAGCAATGGTATAATTAAGGCGCGTCGGAGAACCGGCGCGCCTGTTTGTTATGGGGAAATTCGGGAGTTATTTCTTGCGTTTGATGGTTTTGTCGATCACGGCCTTTACTATCGGCTCCATCACGGCATAGCCCGCTTTGGTAGGGTGCACGCCGTCGTTGCTGTAGGCGGGGTTCATAGTGCCGTCGGGACCGGCGACCATAGCCGAATAGTAGTCAACGTAAGGTAATTTGTTTTCGTCTACATACTGCTTTATAAGCTTGTTGATGGTCTTGATACGCTCGGGGGCGTCCTTGATGGCCGGATTCCAGCTGAACGTTGTCGCAGGAAGCGCCGAAGCAACTATCACTTTGATGCCGTTTGCCTTGGCAAGTTCTACCATAGACTTGAGATTGCCCAGTGTGAGCTCGGGATTGAACGGATGTGAATTTTCGGCACAATCGTTGGTTCCTACGTTTATCACCACCACCTCGGGCTTGAGATTGATTACGTCCTCGCGGAAACGGAGCAGGAACTGATAGGAAGTCTGTCCGCTGATGCCGCGGCCGACATAGTTGTTGGCCTTGAAGAAATCGGGTCGCATATCGGCCCAGTGGTCGGTGATGGAATTACCCATGAACACCACACGGTGCTCGCCTTTGGCAGGTGCGGGCAGTTCTTTGTTGGCCTGTGCATAGCGGCCATGCTGCGCCCAGTCGCGGTTCTGTGCACATACGTGCGCGGCTGAGAACAGCACGGCAGCCACAACAGCTATTTTGAAAAAGTCAGTTTTCATTGTTAGGGGTTTGGGGTTATAGGTTATGGGTTATGGGTTAAAGGTTAGAGGTTGGTGATTAGTGATTATAGTTATAGCTTAGGGCGGGAGGGGTTATGGAGGGAAGGGAGAAACCCCTAACCTTTAACCTTTAACCTCTAACCTCTAACCCATAACCCTTAACCTCAAAAATCAATATACTGCGAATTCGTAAATGCGGGTATCCTTGCCGCCACCCGACTGCTCGGGCTGTACGACCATGAGACGCAGATAGCGGGCATCGACAGGTGCAGTGAGCTTTTTGCTTACGGTATTGCGCTTGTTGCCAACGAGAGCGTCGATGGTCTTCCAGTCTTCCGACTTATCATTGCGGGCCTGAAGGAGACACGACACCGTGACATACGACGGATTTTCAGAACCGGCATTGGTAAGAGCCCATTCGCTTACTGTCCTGGCCTCGCCGAGGTCATACTCCACATAGCTGGGAATGCCCGAGATATCGCACCATTTGGTGGAGGGATCGCCGTCGTGAAGGAAGCGGGGATGCTCGCGGTCGTTCACATTGCCCGACCAGGCTACGATATGCTCGGGCTTGAGAATACTTTCGCGGGCTTCGGCCGAAGCGGCGCCGCCACGCTTGCCCTTGCCGTCGAACGAGGTGCGGTAGAGAGTCGAGAGCGCCTCGGGGGTCTTATGGCCTTCATTGGCGAGTGTGGCCGAGAAAAGCACAAGATCAGGATTGTCGGGAAGAATGATTTCTTTGGCACCGGCGGGAATGTCGATACCATATTTGAACATGTAGGTGAACTCGTAGGGATGATCGCCTGCGGCAGAATGACGGTGTGTGCCTGTATAGGCCACTTCATCAGGTTCTACATAGCCCTCGGTATGATTGGTGTGTCCCCACTGGCCAATAAAGCCCGTATAAGAGGGCACGCTGAGAGTTGTCGCAGATTTTCCGGCGCGGAATGTGCCTTCGGCACGGGCGTCGTCGGTAGCGGCGGCAGCGAGCACATAGAGACGGTTATATGCGCCTGCGGGAAGAGCGATGGTATCGCCCTTGCAGACCTTGCCGTTGAGCAGAGCGGTATTTTCAAGCTCGAAGGGTACGCCCGATGCGGTGAGCGATGCCGGTACAAGCTCTGCCGCATATGCATAGCCGCCGTGGAAGTCGGCGTCGCCGGCGAAACGGTTCCAGCTGAAGCATTTCTTGTCGTAAGCGAGCGGGAGAGAGGCGTAGACGGTCTTGGAAGCAGCCTCGGCCGGTGCGAATTTTACCTTGTAGGTACCGATACCGTTGGCGCCGACAGCGACATTAAGTTTATTGCCGCTGAACGAAGCCTCGCCGATGGCCTTCTCTGTACCGTCGGCCTTGGCTGCCGACACGACAGGACGGGCGAATGTGATGACACCGTTGCCACCCTTTCCGGAGGCATCGTAGACACGTACGACATATTCATCGGAGCTTTCGGCCTTCTTGATGGCCTTGAGAGCGAGATCGCTGTTGTCGATGGAGGCTGCGGAGAACGATTTGCCGAGAACACCGGCATGCTTAGAGGCCGAGAAGGCCTTGATCCGCTGGTTCAGGCCATCGGCGCGGCGGCTTGCGTCGGCCTTGTCGAGCTTGCCGCTGTGCCCGTTGAGGCTATATGTGAAAGTGTGGCGACCCCAGTCCTGATGATCCTGATAGGCATATCCGCGCTTGGTCTTGGGGGTATGCAACAGGGTGAGGCGGAGAGTATTGTTATCGGGCTTGTCCCATCCGTACTTACAGTCGTTCATCACGGTCACGCCGTAGTCGCCGTTGCGGTCGGTGAGATCGGCCCAGCGCTGTGCATATACCTCGTAGGCATTAATTTTGTTATTGCCGCGTTCTACCGTACCCACACCGAGGTCGTAGCATGCTGTGGAGCTGGAGACGGTGAGGGGGAATTCGGCCTTGACAAGAGCGTTTGTGGTAGCCCAGTCTACTTCGTTATAGAAGTCGATACGGTCGGCGAGAGCGCCTTCATAAAGACGGATATACTGGCGGAATTTCGAATCGCCGTGTCCTTTCTCTACGCAGAGTGTGGTGCGGAGAGGGCCGTTCTCGACGATGGACGTCTTCACATTTCCGGCAATCGAGACGGGTTCGCGGTCTACGGTTTCCTTGAGAATTTCCCATGCGGGCCATTCGAACGATTCGTTTTCGGTGAATATAGCCAGACGGACAGCCTTGCCGGGCTTGACGAGTTCTTTGCCGGCTTTTTTGTCGTAGAGCGATGTGATGTCGCCCTTGGCGTCGAGGGTGAGTTTATACACGGAATTCTCAAGAGTGTTAGCGGCTACGGGAGCAGCGGATTTAGCCGAGCCGGAGAGTCGCACGTCGTATACGGCATAACCGTTTGCAGGCACGGTAGCCTCTACAAGCACGGTAGCCTTGCCGTCGGAGCAGCCGAGAAGCTGTGCGGCCACAGGCTTGCCGTTCTGGTCGAAAGCGGCAACCTTGCCGGGATTACCCTTGACCGGCACAGAAAGCTCCACGACATCGGTAGCCTCATGGCCGAGGGCGTTATAAAGCACTACAGGAGTACCTTTAACACGGGTGTCGAGCTGCGAGGCGACGGCACCGGTGCTGTAGGCAAGAATATCGGAGAACTGTTTGAGCGAAAGGAGCTCGTCGTTCCATGAGAACTCGTATGCCCGGGGAATTGAGGTACCGGTGAGGTCATCGTGGAACTGGTGGAAGATAAAGCGGCGCCACGACTCGGTGAGAGCCTTGCCGGGATATTCGGCAACACCAAGCATTTCAGCAGCCACGGAGGCACGCTCGGCGGCATCGCCGAGAAGCTCGTTCTGGCGGTTATAGAGCTTCATGGCGGCCTGCGAGGTATAGCAGCCTGTGCCGTGCACGTCCATCAGCAACTCGCCGTCGTAGCGGGGCAGCTCGGGGTGCGACGAATAGGGCATGTAGTCCTTGAAAATCTGGTCGGAAGTAGCGCTGATGATCTTCACTGTGCCGTTTTTGCCGACAGCGCGGTTCACGGCGTCGACCGAGGTGATCGTAGGCGAACCGCCTATGTCGCCGGTGCCATAGTAATGGAAGAGAACGCCGAGTCCGTTTTCGCCCGTGCGCTCCTTGAGCATCTCGTTTTCAGTGAGATCCTCGTTTTTCCAGCGGTGACCGTAGCTGTATCCGTGCGTCATCATTATCTCCGATCCGTCGACACCTTTCCATACACCCACATTGAAGGGATATTTCATGTCGCCGTGGAAGGGATTCTGACGCCATCCGAGTTTCTGCGAGGAGAAGCCGATAAGGCCGCAGTGCGAGGCCACGGTAGGAAGAGTCCAGCCGAAGCCGAAGCAGTCGGGAAGGAAAATATCGGTACTCTCCACACCGAACTCGCTGCGGTAGTATTCCTGGCCGAGAAGCACGTTGCGGATAGCCGACTCGATAGAGGGCACTATGGCGTCGGTGGCATCCCAGCTTGCGCCGCAGATATGCCAGCGGCCGTCGGCGATGTGCTTTTTCATCAGTTCGTATTCGCGGGGGAAATATTCCTTCATCCAGGCGTATTTGACGCCTCCCTCGAAGTTGAACACATAGTTGGGATACTTGTCGAGGAGTTTCAGGTTCATGTCGATGGTATTCCAGACATACTCTTTTATGGTAGTCTGTATATCCCAGTTCCATTGGGTGTCAAGATGGGCGTCTGACACCAGATAGGCGGTAGGCTGTTTCGCATCGGGCGTATCGGCGGCAAAAGCGCCTGTCGCACCGGCGAGCAGCGAAAGTGCCGCGAGGCATGTCTTCGGAGCTATTTTCATGATTGGTGATTTGGGTTTATGCAGATTTTAGCGATTGCGGTTTCTTATGTATTCAAGCAGGATAAGATGGGCCGGACGGGCCATTGAGCCGTGGTCGAAGCCATCGACTTCGAGAAGCTGAGCGTCGGGATGGCCGTGGAGCTGGAACATGCGCCAGAGATAGGCGTTCTCTTCGTAGCGTCCGAAAAGCTCGCGCTCGCGCTGACCGCATATGAGGAGAATCGGGCGGCAGTCGCCTCGTACATAGAAAAGGGGCGCGTTCTCGTCGATAAGAGGATTGAGATCGCCCATGCCGCGGTCGCGGCGGTTCTGGAAGTGGGTGATGGCCTGTCCGCTGAAAGGAATGAGGGCGTCGAACGACTTGTCGGGGTCTACGCCGTATTTTGCGAGACGCGACTTGTCCAGACCTATCATCATCACCAGATATCCGCCGGCCGAGTGGCCTGCAAGATATATTTTCGACGGGTCGCCACCATACTTCTCTATGTTTTTCACCACCCAGGCCGCCGATGCGGCCGCGTCATCGACACAGTCGGCAGTAGTTACGGTGGGGTCGATCTTGTTGCCGCACAGGCGGTAGTTGACGCCAACTACAGCGAGTCCCTTTTCCTTGAGTTCTGCCGGAATTTCAGCCTGGCCGCCGGTGAGACCGCCACCGTGATACCATATCACTGTCGGAAAATCCTTCTTGTCGGTGGGATAGTAGAAATCGAGTTTGCATCTTTCTTTCTGATACTCGTCGGTGGCATCGGGGCGGTAGCTGATGCCACGCTCCGTCTTGTAGTTCTGGGCCGACACGGCCATTGTAACGAACAGAACGGCGAGCGACAGTATATTGCGGAGAGTTTTCATGTTATTTTTCGTTTGAAAGTGAATAAGGCGCATCGGATTCTTTTGTGCCACGCCTGTAGTTGGGTCTGTCGCTCATGTCAAAGTCAAGGCGTGCACCCTTCACAAGGTCGGCGTGGCTGAGATAGTTCTTGCCATACACCTTGCCGTTGAGACGGAAGGTGTCGACGTAGCGGTTTTCGTCGCTGTTGGCGGGTGCCGACAGCTCTATTTTGTTGCCGTTGGGAAGATTGACGGTTGCTTTGGTGAAGAGCGGGGCACCAAGCACATACTGGTCGGTACCGGGGCAGACAGTGTAGAATCCGAGCGCCGACATGATATACCATGCGGAGGTCTGGCCGTTGTCTTCGTCGCCGCAATAGCCGTCGGGTGTCGGACGATAAAGGCGGTTCATGACCTCGCGGAGGTGATACTGGGCCTTCCATGGCTCTCCGCCGTAGTTATAGAGATAGATCATGTGCTGGATAGGCTGATTTCCGTGTGCATACTGGCCCATATCGACGATCTGCATTTCGCGCATTTCGTGGATCAGCTGTTTGCGCGTATCGACGTCCTTGCCGAATGTCGGGTCGGTTGTGAATACGGAGTCGAGCATGGCCGTAAACGCCTTCCGGCCGCCCATGAGGTCTATGAGACCCTGAACGTCGTGGAATACCGACCATGTATAGTGCCAGCTGTTGCCCTCGGTGAAGGGGCCCCACCACACTACGGGGTCGAAGTCTTCGGGGAAATTGCCCTTGCTGTCGCGTCCGCTCATGAGTTTGAAGGGAGCATAGTAGAGGTTGCGGTAGTTCTGCGAGCGTTTCTTGTAGACATCGGTCTCGGCTTTGGGGCGGCCGAGCTTGCGGCCCATCTGGTAGATGCACCAGTCGTCGTAGGCATACTCGAGGGTGCGGGCGGCACTCTGTCCGACCACATCGGAGGGCACATATCCCATGGTGTTGTATTCCTCGAAAGCCACACGGCCCGAAGCGGGCACCGTCGGGTGCAGGGCATTGGCTCCGTGCAGCAGACCCTCGTACATAGCCTCGGCATCGGCCGGAGTTACACCTTTTACGAAAGCGTCGGCAACGATGGAAGCCGAGTTGTTGCCGATCATGCAGTCGCGGTGTCCCGGACTGGACCATTCGGGATAGAAACCGCTCTCTTTGTAGTGGTTATAGAATCCTTCCTGCATCTGGGCGCTGATGTCGGGATATATGAGATTGAGCATGGGGAGTTCGCCACGGAAGGAATCCCAGAGACCGGTATCGGTGAAGAGACGACCCGGGCGCACGTCGCCGGTATGAGGGCTGTAGTGCACGATGTTGCCATTGGCGTCGATTTCGTGGAACATGCGGGGAAAGAGGGTGCTACGGTATAGGCACGAATAGAATGTGCGCAGACGGTCGACGTCGTCCGATTCGACCTCAATACGGCCAAGCACTTCGTTCCAGCGGTCTTTACCCTGCTTCACAAGGGTGTCGAAGTCCTTGCCGTCCAGCTCGCGTAGATTGATTTCGGCCTGTTCGGGACTGATGAAGGACGAAGCCACACGGGCATGCACTTTCTCACCCTTGCGGGTGGAGAAACCGATTATGGCGCCGGCATGGTCGGCCTTGGATTCGGTCGAGGCTGTGCTGATATTACCGTCGGTCACAGCAGCCGTATAGGTAAAGGGCTTGTCGAATTCTACGACGAAATAGTTTTTGAAATTCTCGGGTACACCGCCGCTGTTGCGCGTGGTATAGCCTACGATTTTCTTCTCTTCGGGGAGAACCTTTATATATGAACCTTTGTCGTATGCGTCGACAACGACAAAGGAGCTGTCATTGGCAGGGAAGGTGAAACGGAACATGGCGGCCCGCTCAGTCGGCGTGATCTCGGTTGTGACGCGGTGATCGGCGAGGAACACGCTGTAATAGTAGGGTTTTGCCACTTCGGCCTTATGGCTGAAAAAGCTGGACCGCTTGTCCTGGTCGAAAACAGGATGGTCGGTGCCGGGCATGATGGCAAACTGACCGTAGTCGTTCATCCACGGACTCGGCTGGTGTGTCTGCTTGAAGCCCTTGATACGCGACTGGGTGTAGACGTAAGTCCAGCCGTCGCCCATCTTGCCTGTCTGGGGTGTCCAGAAGTTCATGCCCCAGGGCATTGCGATTGCCGGATAGGTGTTGCCGTTCGACACCTCGAAGTCGGAAATGGTGCCTATGAGCGGATTGACATAGTCAACCGGCGTCACGGCGGCGGCAGCAGCCATCGAGGCGGCCGCCAGTACAGATGATATAATGGTCTTTTTCATTGTTTTTATTTTACAGGAACTTTCACAGTAACACCGTCGGCAAGATTGCCTTTGGCCTTGTAGGCTTTGCCTTTGTGCATGAGCACAACGTCAACATTCTTTATTTCAGCGGCCACGTCGCGTTTGCCTTCGGTGCCGGCGAGGGTGACGTTCACATTTCGGCCGTCGCGCGTGGCCTTGAAAGTCATCAGGCTGTAGTCGCCGTCGCGGAATTCCCAGCCGTTGCCGGCATCCCAATAGAGACGTCCTTCGGCCTGTCCGTCTTCGTCGAGACATACATAAAGGGTAAGGGGCTCGAGAGTGGCCTCTTCGGTGTGCTGAATCACCTTTCCGGCAGGGATAATGCTGCCACCCTTGAGGAGCAGTGATGCCTGATGCTTCTCCTTGAGATCGCCGGGCACGACGCTGATTTTCTCCCATATACCCTTGGGAAGGGCGGGATTCTCAGCAAAAGTGGGCACTACCAGCAGATTCTCGCCCATAAGGAAGGCCTGGTCTTCGGCGCGAAGGGCGGCGTCCTTGTTGTCGGCGAAGAAGAGGGGCTGCATCACGGGCAAACCTGTATTATGGGCGTCATAGAAGCATGTGTAAAGATATGGGAGGAGACGGTAGCGGCGTTCGAGAGCCATACGCGAGGCTTTCTCCACCTCGGGGCCGAAGGCCCAGGGTTCCTTGTCGTTGGTGCCGGCACAGGCATGTCCGCGGGCAAAAGGCAGGAAGACGCCGAAGCCTATCCAGTCTGCGAAAAGCTCGGGATCGGTGTTGCCGAGGAAGCCGCCGATATCAGGGCCGCTGTAGGGCTGGCCGGAGAGACCGAGGGTGATGGACATGGGCACGGCCCATTTCATATGGAGAGGCTCGGCGTAGTTGTCGCCGGTCCATGTGGCGGCATAGCGCTGACCGCCGAGTATATTGGAGCGGGTAAGCACGAAGGGACGCTTGTCGGGGTATACGTTCAGGAAACCGTCGCGCGTACCTTCGACCATGAATCGTCCATAGGCGTTGTGATAGAGCAGATGGGATCCTGCGGGAAGGCCGCCTCCGCCGCGGTGTAGATTGGTCACAGGCATTGTGCCGGTGCGCTCTGCTTCGGGAAGATTGTTGTCGAACACGGCGGGCTCGTTCACGTCGTTCCACACGCCGTCGATACCGGTGGCGAGGAAATCCTTATACAGGCCGGCCCACCAGCGGCGCACATCGGGCGAAGTGAAGTCGGGGAAGGCCGCCATACCGGGCCATACGTTGCCCTGGTATTCAGTGCCGTCGGCACGCTTCACCCATACGTCGTTCTCGGTACCCGACTTATATACAAAGTAATCGGGATCGGCCTTCGGTGCGGGGTCGATCATATATACGGCCTTGAAATTGGCTTTGTGAAGGTCGTCGTTGAGTTTCTTCGGATCGGGAAATTTGACGGGATCGAAGGTAAAGATACGGAAACCGTCCATATAGTCGATATCCATCCATATGACGTCGCAGGGAATATTGCGCCTGCGGAAATTATCGGCTATGTCGCGCACCTTTGCCTCGGTGTCGTATGAGAAGCGGCACTGGTGATAGCCCAGCGACCACAGCGGAGGCATTTCCATCTTGCCGGTAAGTTCGGCGAGACCTTTTACAACGTCCTGCGGTGTGGCGCGGTCGATGACGAAGGCACGGAACGGAGCGCCCTCGGTATCGAAGCGTATCTCATTGTCGGCTGTAAGAAGTCTGGACTTCCACGAACTGTCGAAGAGAATGCCGAAAGCGGTGCCGTCGGGGCGCACGCCCATCACCCAGGGGTGAGTCTGATAAAGATGAGTGCCATTGTCGACGGCACGATAGGCGCCGTTGTCGACATTCCACAACTGTATTTCCATGCCGTTGCGCAGCAGCGGGCCTGTGACCTCGCCGCCACCGTAGAGGCTTGTGCCGACTGGCACGCGGAGCACGGCTCCGGCCTTGCCGTCGGTGAGGGTGAACTCGGGCACGAGATTCCACGACGACGGAAGAGCACCGGTATAGACCGGCTCCTTCTCAAGCATGAGCGATGGAGTTTTCGATGGATCGTAGCCCTGCGGCACGAAAAGAGCTATTCCGTCGCCTACCAGCGCGGTCGATGCCACCGGTACATTTGCGGCAGACATACCGACAGCACCCGAAAGGGCAACAGCCAGAAAAATTTTGTCGAATTGCATATCTGTGGTGCGGATTGGTTTTTAAGGTTAGTTTTTCTGTCACAAATTTACCTATAAAATCAATCGGATAAAGTATATATCCGCGCACAATAGCGATACATGACAGACAATCGCGACGTCAGACCCTAAAACATACAACACTGGCACGATTGCATACAATGCGGCCGACGACACAGCTGCCGCATACCAACACAAACAGCTGAGAAAGAGCAGACGAATTATCGTCTGAAAAATCATTTGGCAGCATCCGCGACACAACATCCGCGACAATCCCGCTACCTTTGTTTCAAATTCAATCAGCTCATGACCACCTTGAATCGTTTAATTGCATGCACCGTCTGCGCAATCGCCATGACAGGTCTCTCCGTGAAAGCCACGGGCGACACTCCGACATACACCAACAACCGCTATCCACTGCTCACAAAGCCCTATATGGAGCTGCCTCTCGGCACCATCCGTCCGAAAGGCTGGCTGAAAGAAATGCTCGTGCGACAGAAAAACGGAGCTTCGGGCAGAATGGACGAACTGTACCCCGAAGTAATGGGACCGCGCAACGGGTGGCTCGGCGGCGACGGCGACCAATGGGAACGCGGACCCTACTGGATCGACGGTCTTCTGCCGCTCGCCTATATCCTCGACGACAAGGGACTGAAAAAGAAAGTGCAGCCCTGGATCGAATGGGTGCTCGCAAGCCAGCGCCCCGACGGTTATTTCGGACCCGACAAGGACTATCAGCCCGAAGACGGACTGCAGCGCGACAATTCGGCCGACTGGTGGCCGAGAATGGTTCTTCTCAAAATCCTACAGCAATATTATTCAGCCACCGGCGACATCCGTGTCATCGATTTCATGACCCGCTATTTCCATTACCAGCACGCCACCCTACCCTCCCGGCCTCTGGGACACTGGACTTTCTGGGCCGAATACCGTTCGGGCGACAATCTTCAGGCAGTCTACTGGCTATATAATATCACAGGCGACCGCACTCTCCTCGATCTTGCCGAGACCATTCATAAGCAGAGCGTCGATTTCACCGGTATGTTCACTGACTCCGACAAAATGACGCATTTCAACACCATACACTGCGTCAATCTTGCACAGGGACTCAAGGAGCCCGTGATATATTACCAACAGAGCCACGACCGGAAACATGTAGAAGCCGTGAAGAAAGGGCTGTGCGACATCACAACCTACAACGGGCAGCCACAAGGCATGTACGGAGGTGATGAAGGGCTTCACGGGAATGTTCCGACACAGGGTTCGGAACTGTGCTCGGCCGTGGAGCTGATGTATTCTCTGGAAAAGATGATGGAGATCACCGGCGACACGGATTTCGCCGACCGCCTCGAACGGGTGGCGTTCAACGCTCTTCCCACCCAGATCACCGACGACTTCATGGCCAAACAATACTTCCAGCAGGCCAATCAGGTGATGGTTACGCGTCAGCCACACAATTTTTACGAAGACCACAACCACAGTCACACCGATATCGTATTCGGCACACTGTCGGGATATCCGTGCTGTTTCTCGAACATGCATCAGGGCTGGCCTAAATTCACGGCAAATCTCTGGTTCGCCACTCACGACAACGGACTGGCGGCTCTCGTCTATTCGCCCTCGACTGTGACAGCCACCGTAGCCGACGGACGCACCGTGACCATCGACGAAGAAACCTCCTATCCCATGGACGGCAAAATAACATTCTCCATAAGCCTCAAAGACAAAAAAGAACCTGTCTCCTTCCCCTTGCATCTGCGTGTGCCGGGGTGGTGCGCCAGTCCTGAAGTAAGCATCAACGGCACACCTGCCGAGGCAACCGTCAGCGACGGCATTATAATTCTCGACAGAACCTGGAAAGACGGGGACAGCGCCACCCTCTCGCTCCCGATGGAGATACGCGTAAGCCGGTGGCATGAAAATTCGGCCGCAATAGAACGCGGGCCGCTGGTCTATGCTCTCCGCATGGACGAAAACTGGAAAAAAATAAATCTCGAAGGAGATGACGCACGCCAGTTCGGCCCATATTTCTACGAAGTGACTTCACCATCGAAATGGAACTACGGCATTCCCGAAAAAGCCCTGGCGACACCTGAAGAATTCTTCAAAGTGCATATAAATCATTCGAAACTCAACAAATCCTTCTTCTGGAACCCCGAAAGCGCGCCGATCGAAATCAAAGTAAAAGCCAAAGAGGTAAAGGAATGGTCACTCTACAACGGCATGGCCGGTCCGATGCCCAACAGCAACACCCGGAGCCAGGCCGAAGAAGAAGAAATCACTCTCATTCCATATGGCTGCACGACACTGCGCATATCGGAGTTCCCAGTGCTGAAATAAACCGGAACATACAATACTGGCACGATTGCGCACAGGAGGCCAGGGTGGATATTTTGCCGCAGGGAGTGGATTTTCACACTTTTGGCAACTGACCGCACATATATTAAAAAAAAGAAGAAGTAACTTCGCGACAGAAACCAAGACCAATCATCATTCCATGAAAAAATCAATCCTGATCACAGCAGCCACAACCGCATTGCTCGCCATGAGCGCCGATGCGCAGTCGTGGCTCAGCCCGGAAGTAGACAGACAGGCAAAAGAGATACTGTCGAAAATGACCGACCGCGAAAAACTGGAATTCGTAGGCGGCATAGACGCCATGTATATCCGCAATATTCCTCGGCTGGGGCTGCGCCGCATGAAGATGTCGGACGGCCCGCAGGGTCTTGGCACCCACAGTCTTTCGACAGCCTATCCGGCAACAATAATGCTTACGGCGACATGGAACGAGGATCTGGCACGCGACTATGGCCGCTCGCTCGGCCGCGACGCCCGTGCCCGCGGCATCGACATCCTCCTCGGACCGGCCGTCAACATATACCGCGCCCCGATGTGCGGCCGAAACTTCGAATACATGGGCGAAGACCCCTACCTTGCCTCCCGCACGGCTGTAAACTATATCGAGGGAGTGCAGTCGCAGGAAGTAATGGCTACAATAAAACACTTCTTCGCCAATAACTCCGACTATGACCGCCACAAAATAAGCAACGACATCGACGAACGCACAATGCACGAAATCTACCTGCCGGCATTCAAGGCCGCCGTGCAGGAAGCCGAATCGGGAGCGCTCATGACAAGCTATAACCTTGTGGACGGCATATATACCACCGAGTCACCATGGCTTCTCAAGGATCTGCTGCGAGGCAAATGGGGATTCAAAGGCGTCGTGATGTCCGACTGGGGCGCTACACACCACTGCCTGCCCGCCGTCGACGGAGGCCTCGATCTCGAAATGCCCGATGCCAAATACATGAATCCCGCCGACCTCGCCTATCACATCAAGACAGGGCATATCTCGATGAAACAGATCGACGAGAAAGTGCTCAATATCCTGCGTCCGGCCATCGCTTTCGGAGCGCTCGAAAACCGCGGTGCCGACAAAAACATTCCTCTCGACGATCCCGAATCAGTGGCCACAGCACTCAAAGTGGCTCAGGAAGGCATGGTACTTCTCAAAAACGACAGGAACATTCTGCCGCTCAACGCCAAAAAATACAAGAAAATAATGGTCGCAGGCAAAAATGCGACCGGATATGTGCGCGGGGGCGGCAGCGGCAACGTCAACCCCATACACTATGTAAGTGCCTTCGACGGTATCAAGGCTGCCTGCGAGGCCCGCGGAATCGAGGTAGAACTTATCGACGAACTCGATTACCGGCCCGACATCATGCGCTCGGGCAAAAACCTTGCCGACAAAGGCCTCAAAGCCGAATACTTCAGCAATATGAAGCTCGAAGGCAAACCCGCAGGCACCGCGACCGAAAACAAGATCCTTTATTCCTGGGGCAACGGTCCCGACATCGCAGGAATGCCGGCCCAGCAGTACTCCGTGCGCTGGAGCGGCACGGTAGTTCCCGACGTCACAGGCGAATATGAATTCACTGTCGGGGGCGACGACGGCTATCGCTTTATCTTCGACGGCCAGACACTCGTCGACGACTGGCACAACGGATCTTTCCGCAGCAAGACATTCCGCAAATATCTCGAAGCAGGTAAAAAATATGATATCTGCCTGGAGTACTATCAGGACGGCGGTTCTGCAGCCGTCCAGCTCACCTGGGACCGCATAGGCAACAAAGACTGCCGTCTCGAGCAGAAAATCGCTGGCGCCGATCTCGTGGTTGCATGCATTGGCCATAACTCCGACTCCGAGGCCGAGGACAGCGACCGCTCTTTCGAACTTCCCGCTTCCGATGCCTCTCTGATGGCGCGCCTTGCCGCCTGCCGCAAACCCGTCGTAGCTGTGGTGAACGCTGGCGGCGCTGTCGAAATGCAGGACTGGGAACCGACCGTCAACGCCCTGCTGTGGAACTGGTATGCCGGTCAGGAAAGCGGCCGGGCACTCGCCGATGTGCTTTTCGGCGATGTCAACCCCTCGGGCAAACTGCCCATGACATTTGAAAAACGCTGGGAAGACAACCCCGCTTACAACAGCTATCACGATCCCGACGGAGACAAGCATGTCGAATATACCGAGGGTATCTTCACCGGTTACCGCGGCTACGACAAGCTCGGCCGTGAGGTACAGTATCCTTTCGGCCACGGTCTGTCGTACACGACATTCCGTCTCTCCGACCTCAAGGTATCGGCACCCGACGCCAAAGGCTGCGTCGAAGTAAGCTGCCGCCTTACCAACACCGGCAAACGTGCGGGCGCACAGGTAGTACAGGCATATGTCGGCAAAGATGCCGCCGACCAGACGCGTGCCGAGCGTCCCCTCAAAGAACTTCGCGGCTACAAGAAGATATATCTCGAACCGGGCAAAAGTGCCGAGGTGACAATGACTCTTCCCGCATCTTCTTTTGAATATTACGACACCGACCGCCACGATTTCACCAAAGATCCCGGTCTCTACAATGTAATGCTCGGCTTCTCGTCGCGCGACATAAAGGCCACAGGCAAACTCACGGTAAAATGAAAAAGTATATATTGAAATCAGCCATGACGACCGGCGTGGCCCTCATGGCAGCCTGCGGCACAGCTCCCGATGTATCCGTATCGACCGTCGACCGCCCCGCGGCAGCCGCCGACACCGGCGCACTCCGTCCTCTCGCACTCGAGAAACTGCCTCTTGGCGCAATACAGCCCGAAGGTTGGCTCAGAAAACAGCTCGAACTGCAGCGCGGCGGCCTCAACGGCCATCTCGCCGAAATTTCGGCGTGGCTCGACAAGAGCAACAACGCGTGGCTCGTGCCAGGCGCCCACAACGGCTGGGAGGAATCGCCTTACTGGCTACGCGGCTACAGCCGTCTGGGCTATATCCTCGGCGACAGCGCCATGGCGGCCGAGACTCAGGCATGGATAGAGCCGATTCTGGCCTCACAGCGCCCCGACGGCTATTTCGGTGCCGAAAACATCAAGAACGGACACCCCGAGGTATGGTCGCAGATGATAGTGCTCGACTGCCTTCAGGGCTACTACGAATATACGGGCGACAAACGCGTGCTTCCATTCATGCGCCGCTATTTCGACTGGGAAATGTCGCTCCCCGACGAGGATTTCCTCGAGGATTACTGGGAGAACTGCCGCGGCGGCGACAATATGTGGTCGGTGATATGGTACTACGGCCAGACCGGCGATGCCTCGGTACTTCCCCTTATCGAAAAGATACACCGCAACAACGCCGACTGCACCAATCCGGCCGCGCTGCCCAACTGGCACAACGTAAACATTGCCCAGTACTTCCGCGAGCCTGCCGAAGCGAGCCTGCTCACCGGCGACTCCACGCTCATGGCGGCCACATATAATATACACAACCTCGTGCGGCGCACATTCGGTCAGGTCCCGGGCGGTATGTTCGGTGCCGACGAGAACGCCCGCATAGGCTATATCGACCCGCGCCAGGGTACCGAAACCTGCGGCTTTGCCGAACAACTCGCGTCCGACGGCATAATGCTCTCAATAAATGCCGATCCGCTGTGGGCCGAAAATATGGAAGATGTGGCGTTCAACTCCTTCCCCGCATCCATGACCGCCGATCTCAAGGCTCTGCGCTATATCACAGCGCCCAACCACGTGGTAAGCGACTCGGAAAACCATCATCCGGGCATCGACAACCGGGGGCCGTTCCTCAACATGAACCCCTTCAGCAGCCGATGCTGCCAGCACAACCACGGTCTGGGGTGGCCAGCCTTCACTCAGTCGCTTGCATACAGCACCCCCGACGGCGGCGTGGCCTATGCCGTCTACGCCCCGAGCAAAGCTACTGTCGAAGTTGCGGGAGGTCATAGCGTGACGATCAGCGAAGATACCCGCTATCCATTCTCCGACACTCTCCGCTTCGAAATCGCAACACCCGAGAAGGCGAAATTCCCCATCTACTTCCGCATACCCTCATGGACACACGGCGCGAAAGTGGCCGTCGACGGCAAAACGCTGTCGTACACACCCGAACCCGGGAAATATCTGCGACTCGAACGCGAATGGACCGACGGCGACCGCGTGGAGCTGATTTTCCCGATGGAACTGTCGGTACGCCGCTGGGCCGTGAACCAGAACAGCGCCTCGATAGACTACGGCCCACTCACGATGTCGCTCAAGATAGCCGAACGATATGAGAAAGTCGACTCCAGAGCAAGCGCCATCGGCGACTCACACTGGATCGAGGGTGCCGATCCGGCCAAATGGCCCACCTACGAAATATATGCCGACTCGCCATGGAATTATGCCCTCGTTCTGCCCGAGGACAATTCCACGGCCGGCTTCGAGGTGGTGCGCCGTCCATGGCCGGCCGACGATCAGCCATTCACCCTCGCCGGCGTACCTCTCGAAGTGAAGGCAAAAGGGCGTCTCATACCCTCATGGGGCATTGATTCGACAGGTCTGACAGGCGTGCTGCCCTCGCCCGCGGCCGTCCGTTCCGGACAGACCGATGACATCACCCTCGTACCTATGGGCGCGGCCCGACTACGCATTTCAGCATTCCCGACATCAAACGACTAAACTAACTATGAATAAACTAACAGCATTAGCCATTATAGCCAACCTGGCTTTTGTGGCCTCCGCCAAAGACTACACCCTCAAATCGCCTTCGGGCAATATCGGCGTGACAGTATCCGTCGATGATTCGATACACTATGCCGTGACACGCGACGGCCGCACAGCCGTACAAAGTGTCGGCGTCGGCCTTCAGACCGCCGACAAGACACTCGGCGTGAAACCATCGGTAAAAAAAGTCCGCCGCAACAGCGCCGACCGCATTATAAAGCCGACAGTACCTTTCAAGCACTCTGAAATAGCCGACAAATACAATCAGCTCACTCTCGACTTCAAGGGCGGCTACGGTCTTGAAATCCGTGCCTACGACAACGGCGTGGCACACCGCCTTGTCACATCGCTCGGAGCTGACTCCGTGAAGGTAGCCCACGAGAAATTCAATGTTTCTCTCGCACCCGACGCAAAGGCCCACCTGCAAATGCCTGGCGGCTTCAAGACTTCATACGAAGAGCCCTACACACATAAAAAACTTGGCGAATGGGCCGTGACCGACCGCATGGCCACGTTGCCCGCACTCTTCGAACTTTCCGACGGCACCGACGTGCTCGTGTCGGAATGCGATGTCGAAGACTATCCCCACATGTTCCTGAAAGGCGACGGCAAAGGCGGTTTCTCGGCCACCTATCCCAAGGTGCCTCTGCGCTTCGGCCCCGACGGCGACCGCAGTGTCAAGATTCTGGAAGAATCGCCCTATACTGCCCACACTGTCGGCAAACGCACCTATCCCTGGCGATTCATGGCCATAGGCACGCCCGCAACCATAATCGAGCAGACATTCACCACACAGCTGGCACAGCCCCGCGCTTTCGACGACACATCGTGGATCAAACCGGGCTTCGTAAGCTGGGAATGGTGGAACGGCGCCACACCCTACGGCCCCGACGTTGACTTCGAAGCAGGCTGCAACCTCGAGACATACAAATACTTCATCGACTTCGCCGCAAAATACGGCCTCGAATACATACTCATGGACGAAGGCTGGGCCAAGAGCACTCTCGACCCCTATACCCCCAACCCCGATGTAGACCTCATGGAGATTATCCGCTACGGCAAGGAAAAGGGCGTCGGCGTGTTCCTGTGGCTCACATGGCTCGTAACCGAAAACAACTTCGACCTCTTCAAGCAGTTCAAGGACTGGGGCGTGGCCGGCGTGAAAATCGACTTCATGGACCGCAGCGACCAGTGGATGGTGGATTTCTACGAGCGAGTATGCCGCGAAGCGGCCAAAAACGGCCTCATGGTCGACATGCACGGCTCGTTCAAGCCCGCAGGCCTGGAGCATAAATACCCCAACCTGCTCTCGTACGAGGGCGTGCGCGGCATGGAGCAGATGGGCGGCTGCCGACCCGACAACACTCTCTATCTGCCTTTCATGCGCAACGCCGTAGGTCCGATGGACTACACCCCCGGCGCCATGATTTCAACACAGCCCGAATGCTACGCCTCCGAACGCCCCAACTCGGCCTCTATCGGCACACGAGCCTACCAGACGGCGCTCTTCGTGATTTTCGAGAGCGGCATACAGATGCTCGCTGACAATCCCACACTCTACATGCGCAACAACGACTGCACAGAGTTCCTGGCGGCAATTCCGCAGACCTGGGACGAGACACGACTGATAGACGCTAAAATAGGCGATTATATGGCCGTGGCCAAGCGCAAGGGCGACAAATGGTATGTCGGAGCCATCGCCGGAGACGGCAGCAAGTGGCGCACCCTCGACCTGCCTCTCGATTTCCTCGAGAAAGGCCGCAAATATAAGGCCACATGGGTCGAAGACGGCATCAACGCTCCCCGTCAGGCCATGGACTACCGGATAAAGAACGGCACCGTAGGCGCCGGCGAGACCTTCAAAGCAAAAATAGCCCGCAACGGCGGACTCGCACTCGTCATAGAACCCGCAGAATGATCAAACCTATATACAGCCCGGCCGCAGACCGCTACGACGGTACGATGAAGTACCGCCGCTGCGGCCGCAGCGGCGTGCTTCTGCCCGAAATATCGCTCGGTCTCTGGCACAACTTCGGCGATGTGAATCCCTTCGCAAACTCGCAGGAGATGGCCCACTTCGCCTTCGACAAGGGCATAACCCATTTCGACCTGGCCAACAACTACGGCCCTTCGTACGGCTCGGCCGAGGAGACTTTCGGCGAGATAATGCGAAAGTCGTTCGCACCCTACCGCGACGAGCTTTTCATATCCACCAAAGCCGGCTACGACATGTGGCCCGGCCCCTACGGCAACTGGGGCTCGCGCAAATATCTAATGGCCAGCCTCGACCAGAGCCTGCAGCGCATGAAGCTCGACTACGTCGACGTATTCTACAGCCATCGCTACGACCCGGAGACACCACTTGAGGAAACTCTTCAGGCGCTCGTCGACATCGTGCGCCGCGGCAAAGCCCTCTATGCCGGAATATCGCGCTGGCCCAAAGAGGCGGCCGCCTTCGCCTACGACTATCTCGCCTCCCGCGACGTACCGTGCCTGCTCTATCAGGGCCGCTACAACATCTTCGACCGCGGTCCCGTGACCGACGGCACTCTCGCACAGGCCGCGGCCAACGGCACAGGCTACATCTGCTTCTCTCCCTTGGCTCAGGGACTCCTTACGGACCGATACCTCAAAGGCATACCGGCCGACTCGCGCATAGCCCACGGAGGACATCTAAAGAAAGACGCCCTCACACCCGAAACCGTCGGACGTATACGTGCACTCAACGACATGGCCGCCGTCCGCGGTCAGAGCCTGGCCCAGATGGCGCTCTCCTGGGTGCTTGCCGACAGCGACGTCACCAGCGTAATAGTCGGAGCAAGTTCGGCGGCACAGCTCGCCGACAGTCTCAAGGCTCTCGACACACCCTCATTTACCACTGAAGAACTCACCATGATAGACCAAATCTGCAAATGAAACGTATCTTTCCAGCCATAATAGCCATCACGGCTATATCGGCCGCCGGTGCCACACGCTTCGACGAACGCTGGACAGCTGACCAGAATGTGACCGGTGTAAACAAGGAAGACGGCCACGCGACCTTCATGCCGTATACGGGCAAGACCGCCCTCATGTCCGACACCCGCTTCGACACCCCCTGGGAGAATCCGCGTTCGACCGAATTCCTCGACCTGAACGGAACATGGAAATTCCGGTTTGTACCAGGTACCCCGGAAGGGCCCGGGAAGGCCGATTTCCAGGCCGCTTCTCTCGACGACTCCGACTGGGACGACATTCGCGTGCCCATGAGCTGGGAAATGACCGGAAAATACAACAAGCCTACCTACAACAACACTTTCTATCCCTTCGAAAATACTCCTCCGGCCGCCGTCAAAGGCTGGGTGGAGCACGGCATCACCGAGCATAACGCCATCGGATTCTACCGCCGCGACTTCAACATGCCCGAGAACTGGCGCGACAAACGCGTGTTCATACACTTCGACGGCGTATACAGCTGCTGCGCCGTATGGGTCAACGGGAACTTCGCGGGCTACTCGCAGGGAGCCAACAACGTGGCCGAATTCGATATCAGCGCCCTCGCCCGTCCCGGCAAAAACCAGCTGTCCGTGAAAGTATACCGCTGGTGCGACGGCTCCTACCTCGAGGCTCAGGATATGTGGCGCCTCAGCGGCATACACCGCGACGTATATCTCTACGCCACACCCCGCACCTTCGTCCGCGACCACTATATCACCGTGGCCGACCAGAGCGCCGACGGCACCGCCGGCAAGCTCGATGTAGCCGTGGAACTCGATAACCGCGACGGCAAAGCCGCCGACAAATCGGTAAAAGTAGAGCTGTATGATGCCGACCGCCGACTTGTAGCCGAAACATCGGAGCGCGTAAGTTTCCGCGATAAGAAAAAGACTGTCCATCTCACCACCGGCCGACTGAGCGGTCTCACTCCATGGAACGCCGAGAATCCTTACCTCTACAGCGTAGTCGTGCGCCAGTTCGACGGCGACAAGGAAGAGATGGCATTCGCCACAAAATACGGCTTCCGCAATATCGCCGTAGTAGATTCAGCCGATCACCATTACTATACGATCAACGGCAAGCGCATATTCTTCAAGGGCGCCGACATACACGACACCCACCCCTTCTACGGCCGCCACGTCGACAACGAGACCATGCTCGCCGACATACGGCTCATGAAACAGGCCAACCTCAACACGGTCCGCACCAGCCACTACCCGCGCCATTCCAAGATGAACGCCATGATGGATTTCTACGGTCTCTATGTGATGGACGAGGCCGATCTCGAATGCCACGGCAACCAGACCCTGACACGCAATCCCGACTGGGAGAACGCTTTCGTGGACCGCAACGTACGCATGGTGCTCCGCGACCGCAACCATCCCTGTGTGATATTCTGGTCGCTCGGCAACGAAAACGACTCGGGCCCCAACATGAGCGCATGCTACAATGCGGTCAAGAAACTCGACAAGCGTTTCGTGCACTGCCACGGCGACAAGGCATCCGACATGTATTCCGAAATGTACACCATGATCGAAGGAGTGCAGCGTCATATGAAAGGCGCGGCCGACGGACGCCCCTTCTTCATCTGCGAATATGCCCACGCCATGGGTCAGGCTGTCGGTAACCTCACCGATTACTGGCAGCTCATCGAGAGCAGCACCGGTATCGTCGGCGCATGTATCTGGGACTGGGTAGACCAGGCCATATATAATCCCGAAGCCATAAATGCAGGCACTACAGTCGACGCAAACGGCTACCATGCATGGACGGGCGGATACGACTACGACCCGTGGTTCGACACCCATGCCAACAACGACAAGGCATTCCAGGGCAACTTCCTCAACAACGGTATCATAACCCCCGACCGCCGCTGGACATCGAAACTTACCGAAGTCAAGAAGGTATACCAGCACGCCGACTTCCGCGACTATGCCGACGGACGTCTTACCATCGTCAACAAATATCCCTTCAACAACCTCAACGACAAGTTCTATCTGCGCGGCACCGTGCTGCGCGACGGCAAGCCAGTCGAGGAATTCACTATGCCTGTCTTCGTGGCCGCCCTCGACACAGCATGCGTGGCGCTCCCGATCAAGACCGTCGTTAAGCCCGATGCCGAATATTCGCTCATCGTGGGCCTCTGCCTCAAGGAAGCGACCCCCTGGGCCGAAAAAGACTATATGATGGCCGACGAGCAGTTCATGCTCACTCCGCGCCAGGGTCTGCCCGAAGTCAAGGCCGCGGGCACGCTCGCTGTGGAAGGCCGCAAGGTAAAGGGCGAAAACTTCGAAATAGAATTCGACAGCAACGGCGCTTTGTGCAGCTATGTCTACGCCGGTCGGCAGCTCATAGCCAAAGCACCTGAATACAACGACTTCCGCCGCATCGACAACGACTCCGAGGGCAAACAGTGCATAGAAAACGTGAACCACGGCGGCGACATGCGCTACGATTACGGCGCCACAGGCATTGAGAAACACACCGTTCACTCGCCGCTGGCACTCCGCGACGGTAAAGCCACCCTCGCCATGGGCGCCACAGGCTCCAAGACCGCCTACAACGTGGCCTATACCGTATATCCCGACGGCTCGCTCGACATGAAAGTGACTTTCGACCCGCAGCGCCGCGGCCTGCGCCGTCTCGGCATGGGCATGGCATTCGCTCCCGGTTTCGAGGAAATCGAATACTTCGCCAAAGGCCCCTGGAGTAACTACAAAGACCGCCAGACAGGTTCTTATGTGCGCAACTATACAACCACTATCCGCGATATGGTCGACGAGAACACACATCCGCAGACCTATGGCGACCATCAGGAACTGCGCCGTCTCCTGCTCAAGGACAAGAACGGCAAAGTGGATCTCGCCGTACTCACCGAAGGCGACGTGGCATTCTCTCTCTCCCACTACGACGAACTGGAATGGAACAAGGTGACACAATATACACGTCTGCACTGGTCCGACCTTAAGGAATATCCCGAGACATTCGCTCACTTCGACTACTGGCAGCGCGGCATCGGCAACAACAGCTGCGGCTCCGACTGCTGTCTGCCCCACTACGAGACACCTTATCCGGGCAACTGGCAGGGCGCCGACGAACTTGGCTATACCCTCCGCTTCGTACCCTCTGTAAGATAAGTTGAAAACGCCATATCTAAAGCAACAAACCCAATAAATCACTATATGAAGAAAGTAATTGCCATAATCTCTGCGGCAGCCCTGCTTTGCGGATGCGCCGGAGAGAAAAAAGAAAAGACGCTCACGGACTACGTGAACCCCCTGCTCGGTACCGCCACACTCTGGAAAACCGAGGATCTCGGCTACGAACGCCATCAGCAGAAACGCACATGGGGTGCCGAGGCATTCCCCGGCGCCGCCCTTCCCAACGCAATGGTACAGCTCACCCCTGTCACGATGTGGCACGCAGGTGCCGGTTACCAGCATGAGGACACCACCATCCTCGGTTTCGCCCACACCGCAATGGGACACTGGAACCTCATCGACCTGCCCATCATACCTGTCACCGGCAATGTCAACGCCGACAACTACGCTTCGGGCTATTCCCACAAGAACGAGTCGGCACATCCCGGCTACTATCAGGTATATCTCGACAAATACGGCGTCAACGCCGAACTTACCAGCACACTGCACGCCGGCTATCATAAATATACCTTCAAGGACGACGACGCCAAGCGCCTGCTCGTAAACGTGGCCCACAACCAGAACAATGTACGCAACTGGGACGTAGACCAGGTAGCCGACAACGCTTTCGCCGGACATCAGGGCGGTCTGTATTACTATGCCGTGACCAACCTTCCCATCGACTCCATCGGCATCGTACAGAGCAAAGCCGAGAGAGGCGCGCCTGTAGCCATCGTCGATTTCAAGGATAACAAAGGCAAAGAACCCCTCGAAGTCAAGGTCGGCCTGTCGTATGTAAGCACCGACAACGCCAAGATGAACCTCGAAAAAGAAATGCTCGCCAAAAACTTCGACCAGGTACGTCAGGAAGCCGATGACACATGGACAGCCCTTCTGGGCAAGGTTCAGGTCGAGGGAGGCACAGAGCGTGAAAAGGGTCTGCTCTACACCACCCTCTACCGCGCCTCGCTCATGCCGCGCCTCGAAAGCGACGTCAACGGCGAATACCGCGACAACCGCCGCGAAGTGGTGAAGGATGCCGATTTCCGCTACTACTCCAATCCCGCCTTCTGGGACGTGAGCCGCAACCAGCTCATACTCCTCGGCATGCTCCAGCCCGATGTGGCCAACGATGTCATCAAATCTACCATAGACCGCGGCGAGAAAGGCTCCGGCTACATTCCTTCTTACTTCCACGGCGACCATGCCCCGACATTCGTCATCGGCAGCTGGAAGCGCGGCATAAAGGATTTTGACCTCGCCCGTGCCTATGCACTCGCTCTCAAGAGCGCAACTGTGCCCGGTCCCGGCGGACGCGCATGGATGGAAGAATATCTCGCCAACGGCTACGTGGCCGACGAAAACGATCCCGAATGCCCCTTCTGGAACGAAAAGAAAGGCGGCGTCACCAAGACCCTCGAATATGCTTACGACGACTATGCCGTAGCCCAGATCGCAAAGGAACTCGGCGACTCCACCAACTACAACATGCTCATGGAGCACAGCAAGAACTACAAGAACGTATTCAATCCTGAAAACGGATTCTTCCAGGGCCGTATCGAAGGCGGCGCATGGCTCGAACCCTACAACCCCGACCTGCCCTACTACCAGCACATGTATCGCGAGGCCAACGGCTGGAACTCGCTCTTCTACGCTCCCCACGATCCTGAAGGCATGATCGGCCTCTACTCTTCGCCCGACAAGGTCGAGGCTCTGCTCGATACCATGCTCGTGCGTCCCTACTGCGGCCTCGAGGTTGCCAACCTCACCGGTTTCATCGGAAACTACTGCCACGGCAACCAGCCCGGCCACAACATTCCCTACACCTACTACTTCATAGGCAAGCAGGAAAAATCGCAGGATCTCATCAACAGAATCCTCGACCGCTTCTACGACATGGGCGACTACGGCCTCGCATACGCAGGCATGGACGACGCTGGCGAAATGTCGGCATGGTATGCCCTCAACGCCCTCGGCCTCTATACCTACTCTCCCGCCGACCCAGAGTATATCGTGTCTGTTCCTCTCTTCGACAAGGTGACATTCGCTATCGGCGAACAGCCCTGCACAATCACCAAGACAGGCAACGGCAAAAAGATCAAGGAAATCAAAGTCGGCGACAAGACTCTCGACGGCTATTTCGTTGACCACGCCGATCTCGCCGCCGGCAAAACCATGACTATCGTCACCGAATAAAACAATCCTCAATCCATATCCCGAATCCCGGAGGGCGGCCACACCGCTCCCCGGGATTTTTTTCGATTTGATGATGTCAGCAAGAAGCGCCACGGCATATTCAACCGCCATGCGGTTGTACGCCCCGTTTTGATTGCTGTCCTATGGTATAGCCGCCGTTCCGGCGTCTAAACCATAGGCTGTATGATTGTCAAACCGCCGTTCGGCGGTTATTGGCGCGAAGCCCCTTGTCGCCGTGCGAAACTTGCGGAAACCGCCGAACGGCGGTTTTATATTCACATAGCCTATGGTTTGGGCGCCGACTGGCGAACATACCATAGGTAAAACGCAACAATCACACGCAGCAACCGCATGGCGGTTGAATAAAATGCGCCCCGGCATATACATACGCCGGAAGAAGAGAAAAAAGTAATCAGATTAGACAATATACAGGCTATGGCAGTCTTGAATACATTGAGCGCAACACACTGACAATCAACTAACATAGTCTTCGGCGCGATTGTATCCTTTTTTGCCGCGGGCCTCTGGCGCGCCCGGCGGTGTGTCCGATTGCGACATGGCAGCGACAAGGACGACGAATAAGTGTGATTTTTACACATTTTATCCTTATGGCAGGCCATTAACATATGTTTATAACCATTATTAACACTAATTTGTGTAACTTTGAACTGAAATCTGTATCGAAATTCTGCCAATATTGGATTTTCCGCACTGTCAGACATGAGAAAAGACATATTTGTCATAATCCGACACACTTTTTCACAGAATATATCGGAATTTTGCCGTGCATATAAGTTGCAAAAACACACCGACCGAAACAAATCTATCCAATAATTATCACTAAAATCTAATTCGAATGAAGAAATCGAGACCTAAAAGGTTATGGTTCGCTTTAGGAGGATTTCTTGCAGTGGCAGCCATCGCAGGCTCACCCCAGCAAGCATTCGCCGAACCACAATCAACGGGCGTCAATCAAGAGGCGACCGTGACGGTAAAAGGTACTGTCTTCGATGAAAACGACGAACCCGTCATAGGTGCCAGCGTCGTGGTAAAAGGTACAAAAGTATCGGCCGTTACCGACATCGACGGCAATTTCTCTATCAGATGTAAGAAATCCGACAAGATCGTCATATCGTACGTCGGATACGATCCCATCGAGGTTTCGGCTTCAGCCAACCTCAGCGACATCAAACTTAATGCCAAGTCTGAACTTCTCGACGATGTTGTGGTCATCGGTTACGGTACGACCACACGCCGCGCCGCTGTAGGCGCTGTCGACAAAGTGAAAGGCGAGAAAATTGCAGAGCGTCCGGTACTGAGCATGACCCAGGCCATGCAGGGTGCCGCGCCTAACGTAATTATCCAGTCGAGCTCTTATGACCCCAACAATCAGGAGACACGCTTCAATATCCGCGGTGTGACTTCGACCACCAGCTCGAGCCCTCTCTTCGTCATCGACGGTGTTGTAGCCGATGACGGTGCATTCAACCGACTCAACCCCAACGATGTCGAAAACATCTCTATCCTTAAGGACGCCGGCGCCGCCGCCATCTACGGTTCGCGTTCGGCTGCCGGTGTCGTTCTTGTGACCACCAAGGCCGGTAAGAAAGATACCCCCGCTACCGTTACATTCAGCGCCAATGTCGGTTGGGAAGACCCCTACTACCCCTTTGACACAGTAGATGGCTATCAAAATGCTATCCTCTACAATCAGGCACTCGAAAACTCGGGTCAGAACCCCAAATTCTCGCCTGCGGAAATCAAAGATCTCTATGATCACCGCAATGACGAAATATGGGCACTTGACCAGATTTCCAAGACCGCGCTCCAGCAGAAATATAATGTGATGGTTCAGGGCGGCAGCAAGAACACTACATATATGTTCTCGCTCGGCTACTACAACCAGGAGAGCAACCTTGTGGGTAAGAACAACCAGGGTATACAGCGCTATAACATGCGTATGAACATCGGCACCGACATAGGCCGCTTCCATATCGGAGCAATCATGCAGTTCACCCGTAACAACTCCATGATGTCGACTGCCAATCTCTTCAACGTCTATGCCAACTCCAAGCGTACCCCGAAGTACTACTATAACAACCTCATCGATGAGGAAGGACGCTACAAAGCCAACGGTACCGTAGCCGACCAGCACGCTCTGGCCGAACTCAACTCCGAAGGCTACAACAAATACCGCAACAACGACTGGAGCGGTACTATCAATGCCGACTTCAAGATCATCGAAGGTCTTAAAATCCGCGGTGTCTTCGGCGCAAACATCAACAACCAGACACGTTCGACCCGAAACATTCCCTA
Organism: uncultured Porphyromonadaceae bacterium; assembly: GCA_905202215.1. Lineage (GTDB taxonomy): Bacteria > Bacteroidota > Bacteroidia > Bacteroidales > Muribaculaceae > CAG-873. The sequence continues at coordinate 16,469 of CAJKRG010000013.1, read as the reverse complement.
CGAGTTCTACAGCAGCACCGGTGAGCTCCAGAAAGCTTCGGCCAAAAACTACGGCGCAAGCAACTGGAACGCAGACAGCTATCGCCTGAACTCGCAGATCCTTCTCGATTTCAACCGCACATTCAAGGACGTACACACCGTCAACGCGATGTTCGGCTTCACCAACGAATCATACACTGATTTCTACAACGAGGTATCGAAAGGATATGTAGACCCCGATCTCGGTATAGGCACCGATGAAACCACTACTGAGAACGGCGCTTTCGGCGGCAGCACATTCCTCGAAAGCCGCGGCCGCACCTCTATCAACTCGCTTATCGGCCGTGCCGGCTACAACTACGCCGACCGCTATATGGTAGAATTCACATTCCGCTACGACGGTTCGAGCAAGTTCCACAAAGACCACCGCTGGGGCTTCTTCCCCTCGGTATCCGCAGGCTGGCGCGCCACCGAAGAACAGTTCCTCGAACGCTACCGCCAGAACGTAGGCGATCTTAAACTCCGTCTCTCCTACGGTGTGCTCGGTAACCAGTCTGTAGGCAACTACGACCGCTTCACCACTTATCAGCTCTACTCGGGCGGCCTCGTGTTCAACAACACCGCTCAGCAGTGGGCAGGCTTCAACACCGGTAAGGACGACCTGACCTGGGAAAAGACCAAGACGTTCAACGTCGGCGTCGACGCCACCTTCCTCAAGAACGCACTCCAGTTCTCGTTCGACTACTTCTACAAGCGCACCACCGACATTCTTCAGACTCCCAAATATCCCGGTATCTTCGGTACTGCAGTACCCCGCGCCAACATCGGCGAAATGAGCAATCAGGGTTGGGAATTCAGCATTCAGTATTATCTGCGCACAGGTGAATTCAACCATAACTTCAACCTCAACCTCGGCGACACCAAGAACAAACTTCTCAAGTACCCCGGCCACGAAGTAATCAACGGCATGGACGGCGCATGGTACGTGAACCGCGAAGGTCTTCCTCTGATGAGCTACTACGGCTACCAGATCGAAGGTATCTACCAGAGCTACGAAGAAATCGAAAGCTCGGCCCAGATCCCCGGCCTCACACTCCAGCCCGGTAACTTCCGCTACAAAGACGTCAACGGCGACGGTGTCATCACCGAAAAAGACCGTGTTGTTCTCGGTAACCCCTTCCCCCGCTACACCTTCGGCTTCACCTACGGCCTCAGCTGGCGCGGCTTCGACTTCTCGATGTTCTGGCAGGGCGTAGGCAAGCGCTCGCAGTATGTACGCGGCGAAATGCTCGAACCTTTCCACGCAGGCTACTCTCAGCTTATCTACAAGCATCAGCTCGACTTCTGGAGTCCCACCAACACCGACGCCGAATATCCGCGTCTGGCTGTAAGCGGTTCCGACTCCAACCAGAACGACTACAAGGGTAACTCCAACATGGTACACAACGGCGCCTACGCACGTCTGAAAAACCTTACTCTCGGCTACAGCCTCCCCGCAAAGGTTATCCGCACTCTGGGCATGAGCAAATGCCGCTTCTATGTGACAGGCGAAAACCTCTGGACCATCTGCTCCAAGTCGTGGATCGACCCCGAAGTCACCAACGCCGGCACCAGCATGGGCTATAGCAGCAACGGTACATACTACCGCTCATATCCTTCGCTCCGCTACTACGGTCTTGGTATTGACGTAACTTTCTAATATCAGAACAAAGCAATGAAACTTATCAAAATAATGGCGGCAGGCGCTTTCCTCGCTTCGGGCATAGCCTTCTCGGCCTGCAACGACCTCGAACAGCCGCCAACAAACCAATATAACGACTCCAACTTCTGGAAAGACAAGAATGCCGAGCTGATGGTGAACACCGGCTACACCCAGATGTACAACGCCGGTTGCTTCTGGAGCGACGAGGAAATCACCGATAACCTCTATAACGGTTACGGCGTCACCGACACCCACCTTATCCGCCGCGGTATCGCCACTCCCGGCAACGGCCGATTCGGCTGGAACGGCTGGTGGGGCGGCATACGCTCGAGCCACACATTCCTCGAACATGCTGATGAAATTCAGGACTCATCGCCCGAGAAAATAGCCCGGCTCAAGGCCGAAGCCCGCATTATCCGCGACTTCATCTACTTCCGCCTCACCAATCTCTACGGCGACATACCTTTCTTCATGGAAAATCCCACACTTGAGTATGCAAGCACTCTCAAGCGTACACCCCATGCAGAAGTAATCAAAGCTATCACAACCGACCTAGAAGAGTGCATACCGGCTCTTCCCACAGTCGAAACCCTGGCTATCGAAGATCGCGGACGCTGGACACAGGGCGCCGCAGCCATGTTCCGTGCACGTATCGCTCTTATGGAAAGCGACTGGGCCACTGTAGCAAGCTGGACCAAGCGTATCATAGACGGCGAATTTGGCCACTACGAACTCTTCCCCAGCTACGAAGGCCTCTTCAAGGAAGAAAACGAATATAACAGCGAAGTAATCCTCGACATGGGCTTCGTTGCCGGCAACCCCGGCCGCACCTGGGGTGAATACGCCCACATGAAACCACCGTCGCTCCGCGAAGACTACGTAACCTGGTGTCCTACCCAGAGCCTCGTCGACAGCTACCTTACCCTCAGTGGATACACCATCGACGAAAACGGCACCGACTACGACAAGGACCATCCCTACGACAATCGCGACCCGCGTCTCGCCGCTACAGTCGTTTACGACAAGTCTGAACTCTTCGATCCCTCTACCGGCAAGACCCACACCATCTATATCAACTCCCTTTCTGGCAAATCGAGCGACAACGTAGCCACCAGTGCTACTCCCGGCCAGTACAAGACATACACAGGCTACTACACCCGCAAATGGTTCTCGCCCATCAAGGACGATACCAGCTATAGCTCGGGACTCAACCTCATCATGATGCGCTATGCCGATGTACTCCTCATGTACGCCGAAGCCATGAACGAACTCGGCCAGATGAACGCGAGCGTATGGGATCAGACAATTGGCGCTATCCGCAAGCGTGCCGGCTTCACCGCCGACAAGGCCCTTAAGATGCCCGCAGGCGACCTCCGCCAGATCATCCGCAACGAGCGCCGCGTAGAGCTCGCTCTCGAAGGCCTCCGCTGGTGGGACATCAAGCGCTGGAAAGCCGGTAGCGAATACCTCAACGGTCCCGTGAAAGGCTGTACCTTCGTAGGTGGCCCCGCCGTGCTCGATGAATACAAATTCGACGAAAACCGCGACTACCTCTGGGCAGTTCCTTTGAGCGAAATCGACTTCAACCCCAACCTCAAACCCCAAAACCCCGGCTACAGCAGCTGATAAGCGAACGAGCCATCAGGCCGACAGCCTATCGGTCTCAAAAGACCTATTAGTCTAATAAGACCCATACGGCTGTCAGCCGAAAACAAAAGACCAAAACCAATCAAAACAAGAATTCAACAAATGAAATCTATAGTATTCAAGAGCCTCGCGCTCGCAACTGTCCTGGCTTCGGCTGCTGCCTGCACCAACGACATGGAATATACCGACACCACCGCTACTCCGGTGCAGTCTTTCTATGAGCCCGCAGACGGAAAAGTAGTAAAACTCATTCCTTCCGCTACTGCAAGTCTCTTCTTCGAGTGGGAAGCCGCTCACGCAGGTGACGGTGCTATGCCACAGTACGAACTTGCCTTCTACGCTAAGGACAACACCACTACTCCTATCTATACCGTTACTTCCGACGCTAACGGCGCAAAGCCCATGGCATCTGTATCGCACAAGACTCTTGCCAAGGTTATGGCCCTCGCAGGTGTAGGTATGGGCGATACCGACGACATCAAATGGGGTGTAATCTCCTATGCCGGTGTAAATGGCACCAACTCTACCAAGCTGTATAACCTGACTGTGACACGTTTCATCGGCTTCGACGAAGTACCCGATGAACTCTACCTCGCAGGCGCAGCTTCCGAAACCGGCGACGACTACAGCAAAGCCCGCGCATTCAGCAAAGACGGCGAACTCTTCGAAATGTTCTCAGAACTTAAGGCCGGCCAGAAGATCATCTTCAGCGCTGACAAGGAAGGTCTCAAACTCTACAGCCCCAAGACCGCTACCTCGTTTGTAGATGACAACGCTTCTGAATACACTGTTGAAGAAAATGGCACTTACCGCATCAACATCGACTTCTCGACCGCAAGCGTCTCATTCCGCAAGATCGACGGTGTGTACATGCGCTTTACCGATTTCAGCTTCAATATCCCCGGAATGCCTAACGGCAACTACGCAGCCAAATTCAACTACAAAAACAATGGTCTCTTCGAGTGGGAAGGCACTATCGTGACCAAAGACACCGGCTGGAGCTGGGATCCCTTCGAATCGCGCCACAACTTCGTGATGGAATATGCCGACGGCAGCAAGTGCACCTGGGGCCCGCTCAATGCAGGCAACGACGGCAAACCCGGCAACGTAGACATCACAAGCGGCGACTTCACCATGGTAGAATATGCCGGCACAGTGAACAACAAGTGGAAGCTGCCCGATGTATGGTACAACAAACCTCTTGTCTACACCCTGTACTTCAACAACGACAACGGCGCATTCAAGCACTTCGCCAAGGTTAAGTAATCACTCTTAAACCGATCATCAAATGAAAAAAATAATAGGAATAACAGCGCTGGCAGCCGCCATGGCATCGATAGCGGTGTCATCGTGCGACAATGTCGACGAGTATGTAGCCCCTACCGGCTACACCATCGACTGGAATGCCGCTGCCGATAGCTCCACAACCGCATTTATCCAGAACTTCTGGAATGACGAAAAAGGATTCTTCAACATCAACAGTAACGGAGATGAAGGATCGGGCAACAACTACTGGCCTCAGGCACATGCCATGGACGTAGTGATAGCCGCCTATCAGCGTACCGGCGACTCCAAGTACAGCGCCATGTTCGACAAATGGTTCGTAGGCGTGAAACAGCAGTGCTGGAGCGGCCGCAAGGACCAGTACTGGGTGCCTCTCTACGATGATAATGCATGGATCTCCATCACAATGATGAAGCTCTACAACATTACCAAAGATTCCAAGTATCTCGAGGTAGCCAGATATCTGCATGAGGATATGATGGCAAACGGCTGGGACAACGAAAACATCGGCGGTCTCTCGTGGGGCGCTCCCGGTACTTCCTACTACGGCGACAGCCGCGCTATATGTACCAATGGCCCCGCTGCGGTCCTCGCTTTCATGCTCTACGAGGCTACAGGCGAAGAGAAATACGCCGAAAACGGTCTGAAAATCTACCAGTTCATGCGCGAATACGTAATCGATCCCGCCACAGGCCGCGTGCTCAACGGTATCAACCGCAAAACCCTCCAATCCGAAGGCGAAGATTCGCGCGAGTACTCCTACACTCATGGCACAGTGATGCGCGCCGCCTATGAGGCATACAAATTCACTGGAAACGAGCTATACCTCAAAGACGCACGTCGTATCGCTCAGTATGTAACCGGTGTAGCTTGTGCCGATAAATCTACCGGCGCTCTCTTCTTCGAGAACAAGACATGGCGCTGGGACGACTCGAGCGGCGACACCACACTCTTCCGCGCAGTGCTTTTCCCCTATCTCGCCGACATCATCGAGGCTCCCGAGATTTCAGAGGAATGGCGCACCAAGTTCTTCGCAGCCCTTAACGCCACTGCCGACCTCACATGGCGCACCGGTATCATCAGCAAGAGCGAATATAAGTATATACTATATAACTCGAACATGACCAAAGGCGTGGCATTAGGCGAAACTGGTTATCTCAACCCCAACGTTACCGGCGCCTCCTGCATGGAAGCTCGCGCACGTCTCTACAACAGCCTTGGCAAATAAAAGTGAAAGGAGAAGGGTGAATAGTGTAAAAAAACACTAACCCTTAACCCCTAACCTCAAAAAGGTAATTTAGTCATCGCATTGTCTGAATTATTAGAAACCCTCCGCGGCCCCGCGCCCCGGAGGGTTTCGCTTTTTCCTCCCCAACAACCGCCACCGGCGGTTGAATATAAACACAGCCTATGGTATGGGCTATCGCCCAAACCATAGGAATCGTAATCACAAATAACACACAACCGCATAGCGGTTGAATAATCGCGCATACACCCCCGTATTCAACCGCTATGCGGTTGTTTGCCCCGCGGCCATGGAAACCTATGGTATAGCCGCCATTCGGCGTCTAAACCATAGGCTATATCTATCTAAAACCGCCATAGGCGGTTCTTTTTGTCCGCCTCCACCAACTGCCACAGGCGGTTCTTCCGTAACACCACAGCCGCAATGGCGCAGCAACCGCCAGCGGCGGTTGAATATAAACACAGCCTATGGTTTGGGCGCCAGCCCATACCATAGGAAAATGTCACCACCAACAACACACAACCGCATAGCGGTTGAATAATCACGCATACACCCCCGTATTCAACCGCTACGCGGTTGTTTGCCCCGCGGCCATGGAAACCTATGGTATAGCCGCCATTCGGCGTCTAAACCATAGGCTATATCTATCTTTGAACCGCCGTTGGCGGTTCTTCTTATCAATACATTGAAAATAAATTTGCACGCGCCGGTGATATTGCATATATTTGCCATATGGCTAACACATTATCAAAACTATACGTCCATATTATATTTGCCGTAAAAGGCAGATACGGTTTTCTGCCGATACATTTGCTACCCGACATACACGCATATATGGCATCGGTTGTGCTAAACCTGGGGCACAAGTGCATACGTATAGGAGGTACCGAAAATCACGTGCATTTATTGATTGAATACAATATCAACAAGCTTATCCCCGATCTGGTGCACGACCTAAAGATAGCCGTAAGCCATTATATAAACGAAAAACGTCTGGTAAGAGGACGATTTCAGTGGCAACGCGGTTATGCCGCCCTTTCATATTCAAAATCCGCCATTCCCGACCTTATTGATTACATCAGCAATCAATACGAACACCATAAAGGAAGAAGCCTCAACGATGAGATACGTCTGTTTCTAGATCGATACGAAATCGAATACGACGACCGCTATCTATTCGATGATTGACACCAACTCTTCAACCGCTGGCCGCGGTTGGCCCCTCAAAAAAACACACAAAAACCTATGGTATAGCCGTCTGACGGCGTCTAAACCATAGGCTATATCTATCTAAAACCGCCATAGGCGGTTCCCATCGCAAAAAAATCAATGACGATACCGCCCGCCACAAAAGCACCGCCATGGAGCGGTAACGGCGCGAAAAAAACGCCGGAGCGGTTGAATAAACACGCCGGCGCAACTCCTAATTTCTAACTCCTAATTTCTGATTATCATATTTGGTCGCGGAGCATGGCGAGGAAATTCTCGCGGTTTTCGGCGGGGCCGTGCGAGGTCTGCGGGCAGTTATACCACTCGACATTTGTCATGCCGACAGTGGCAAGAACATTATCGGCGAAATAACCCATGAAAAAGGGCTTGAAAACGTCGGTAGGGGCCTCGGAAGTAGAAATCATTACCGTACGCTTCATGAGGATCTGAGCGGGCACCAGACGGCCGTTTTCGTCATATCCGAAAGCCTTGCCTCCGCCGAGCATCACCTTGTCGAAGAAACCGTCGACGATAGCGGGCATCGTAGACCACCATATGGGGAAGATCATGATAAATTCGTCGGAGGCTATAAGGGTGTCGAGATAGCGGTTCACCAGCGGGTCGGCGCTTTCGCTGTTGCTGTACAGACGCAGGCTGTCGGCTTCGAGAGCAGGATTGAAATGGTCGGCATACAGATCGAGCACCTTGTATTCGCGTCCGTCGGCCTCGAGTTTTGCTTTCACAGTCTCGAGAATGGCATGGTTGAAGCTCTTCTCGTAGGGATGGGCATAGAGAATTGTTGTCATATTAATGTATTGAATATCTGTATATTACCAAAACAACACCTGAAAAAACGGCAGAGATCGCCGAAAATATCCAGCATTTGCAAAATTACAAATAAATTCCTGAAACAGGCAAGATATTGTCAGCGAGTGGTCAGCGGGCAAGCTTCATCTCGAACTCATCGATGTCGCCGCGGCGGTGGGCAAGATGACGGGTAGAGGGCGATATGCCGAAGAGGGGAGAATATGTGCGTACTTTCACGGTGACGCCGTCGGGCATGAATTCAAGAATCCGGAGCCATCCGTCGCCGCCGTTGCCTTCCCAGCCGCCGCCGAGGGTCTGCACGTTAAACATCATCTGCGGCACCGGCTTTCCGGCTGCATTGGGGTCTACGCGGTAGCCGACTGAATTTTCAAAACCGCCCAGTTCGCCCATATGGCCGCAGAGCGCGAGCACGATATTTTCGGACGGTTCGATAAGTTTTTCCCAAACCTGGCCTCCCCAGTTGCGCGGGGTGATTCCATAAGGCTCGTTGTCGGTACGCTCGGCCTTGCCTTCACCGATAAGCGAATGTGTGATATATATGACACGATGATTGCGGAAACGATCGCCGGAAATGAGATCGCGCGTCCAGTCGAGCACCTCGTCGCGCGGAGCGAACTCGTTGCAGACCACAAGAAGCTTGCCCCAATGTTCGTCGTCAAACTCAAAAGCGGCATTTTCGAGCGACTCCACGCCGTTGCGGTTCGGGAACACAGCAACCGCACAATCGAACCACGTGCGGTTGCGCTCGATGGGGAAATACTCGGGAAAACGGGTCATACCGTTTTCGGCATGGCGGTAGCCGTAGTCGTGGTTGCCGCAGGAAATGATGTAGGGCACCACATTGTCGAGGCGTGTAAAGGAGCGGCTCACCGATTCCCACATCTGTCGTGAGGTCTGGTTGAGCATGCTGCGGTCAGGCACCAGATTGTCGTTCTGCTCGACGAGATCGCCCGTGCAAAGAACCGCCTTTATCTTCAGATTATCCACATTGTCGGCGATCCAGGCCGTCTGAAGCTCAAAAAGGGGCTGGTTTATGTCATATTTCACATATCCCTGCGGATCGCCAAGAAGAATCATCGAGAACGAATCGCCGTTCTCCAGCGCCTGCCGGTCGGCACGATGCTGCGCCTGCACTGCGGCAAACATCGACAGCGCCACGCATGCGCCTGTAACAATCAGTTTTCTCATATATGTAAATTATTTCGGAAAATCAACCGGAGGCCGCCGACAACACGCGCATATAGCAAAAAAGCAGCCGGAAGAGGCTGCTTTTGCGGAGAGAGAGGGATTCGAACCCCCGGAGGTGTGACCCTCAACGGTTTTCAAGACCGCCGCAATCGACCACTCTGCCATCTCTCCATGGTGACATTGGTTTTGCGCTGCAAAGATAGGCATTTTTTTCTTTCCACACAATTTTTTAACGCAATAGTGGCGATTTTTATCGCCGAGTCGCAGAGAATACACATTTGTCACAATAGCGCACAGAACTGAAAAAGAAACTCACTTATCTTTGCGTCAGAGTTTTAACCAATTCATATATCATGAAGCATTCTTTACTTTTCAGCGCCGCAATTTTAGCGGCATCTTCGGCCTGGGCGGCTGCGCCGACCAGCGTAATCCTCAGCGGCGACGCTCTCGCCGACAGCGAGTCGGGTCCTGTTGAATGCACCAAAATCTCCGACGGCAACTTTCAGGCTTTCGTCGAGCTCAAAGCAGGCCAGCCCCTCACCGTCAAAGGCGGCGACGGAACTGTCTACACTTTCAACAACGCTCAGTCGAATCTGAACGGTGTCTACAAAATCGATCTCAACTTCACCGGCGACAACCCGACCCTCAACCTCAAGCAGATTAAACATCTTATGATGAAACACTGCTGGACGGGCACTAATTTCATCCTCGACTATGCAGGCGACGGAACGTGGGCGGGTGCTTTCAACTGGTCGACCCTCGGCAATCAGGACGACCGTTATCAGATAGCCATGCGCTATCCCCGCGACGATGACAAGGACCACAAATGGGGTCCCGTAAATACAGGAAACGACGCCAAACCCAACGGTACCGCAGAATACTTCTATATGAAAGAAGCTCCCAACGCAAGCCAGTGGGATCCGAAATGGAAAATCGACGACAAGTACAAAGACGGCCAGAGCCACCTCATTGTCGTGACAATGCGCGGCACATACACTCACTCCATCACTGAAATCGGCACGATACCGGCATCTCTTACCGTTACCGGCTCGGCTCTTGCAGAAGGTTCTTCTTTCGAACTCAACAAGGTTGACGATTACACCTACGAACTCTTCACCCGCCTGAAAGCCGGCGAGCTCAATCTCACCTCCGGCAACACGAACTACACTATCGAAAACGGCAAAATCGCCGCTAAAGCCGGTGCCGTAAATATTGCCAAAGACGGTGTATACTGTATCAACGTAAACTTTGCCTCTGGCGCAGCATCTGTAAAGGAAGTAAACTCCGTCAAGTTCTATCCCCTCGGTAAATTCGGTGCGGCAGGCGACGCACTCCACTACATGGGCAAAGGCGAATGGCTCGGAGCTATAGATATTGCTCCCGATGAAAACATACAATTCAATCCGACCGACTATCGTATCGAAATGACAATCGACAACGACATCCAGCACTGGGGAAATGCAGGCGACATGAAACTGAAACGTGTTCCCTGGACATTCTGGAATAATCAATTCAATTTCGGCAAAGAAATCAAAGGCGAGAAATTCAACCTTAGAACCAACTTCGGTGCATACCCGTATATCCACAGCATTGAGGAATACGATCCGAGCACTACCGGCATCGAAGACATCACCGTTGACGAAAACGCTCCCGTTGAATACTACAATCTTCAGGGCGTACGCGTAGAAAACCCCGAAAACGGCCTCTATATCCGCCGTCAGGGCAACAAAGCCACCAAGGTTCTCGTAAAATAACAAGTTAGAAAATACGTGCCGGAGGCACGGTCATAGTGGATAACCCCGGGCAGCGCCCGGGGTTATCTGTCATAAAAAGACACACAGTCCCGGAGGAACGTCTTGTGGCGTCGTAGAGAGGCCCCACAAACCGTCCCTCCGGGACTGTGTGATGGTGGGCCTCCCGCCCCCGGGCGTTGCCCGGGGCTATCCACGATAGCCGTGCCTCCGGCACGTCGTGTCCCGCTCGCGCGCGCATCGTCGGGCGTTTTTTCGTGTATGAAAGTTGTGCCGGAGGCACAACAGTCGTGGATAACCCCGGGCCTACGGCACACCCATCGCCGGTTCATTCCGCGTTGAAATCGCCAAAGGCCGGTTAAACATTCACACAGCCTATGGTATGGGCATTCGGCAGAACGACCATACCATAGGTCAAATCGCCCACACAAACCCAACCGCGGGCAGCTGTTGAATAACTGGCGGAGTGGAAATAATAAAGGAGCCGGGGAATTCCAGGCTCCTTTATTATATATTATACTTGTTTCGGACTGATCAGTATTTGATGAGTGAGCTCACTTCGGCGTCGGCAGGAAGAGCCGCACGGCCATTGAGCGCTGTCAGCTCAATGATGAAGTTTATATAGATTTTCTTCGGATTAAGACTTTTCACAAGCTTGTATGCAGCCGCCATGGTACCGCCGGTAGCGAGCACGTCGTCGTGAAGCACGACGATATCATCGGGACCGATTGCATCGCGATGAATCTCGATAACGTCGGTGCCGTATTCCTTCGCATATTCCTGACGGATCGTATCGGCAGGCAACTTGCCGGGCTTGCGGCAGGGAACAAATCCGGCGCCCAGTTCGAAAGCGAGAATGGAGCCGCCGATGAAACCGCGCGATTCGATGCCTACCACTTTGGTGACACCCTTGTCGCGATAGAGCTGCGAAAGATCCCAGCCGATGATGTGGAGAGCACGCGGATCTTTGAAGGCAGTGGTAAGATCCTTGAAAAGGATGCCCTTGGTGGGGAAATCCTGGACATCGCGGATTTTGGACTTGATGTATTCCATTAAATATAGGTTTATAATTATTTGATTTTCGAATGATTGAATCAGAATTGTTTCACGTGGAACATTTTCAGCGGTTCATAAGAAGCAGGAGGATGCTCACATCGCTGGGGGAAACGCCGGGAATGCGCGAAGCCTCTCCGACGCTTGACGGCTTATGGCGGTCGAGTTTCTGACGCGCCTCTGTAGAGAGCGATCTTATCTGAGAATAGTCGGTATCGGCAGACAGCTTCACGTCTTCGAGGCGGCGCAGCTTCTCGGCGACAAGGCGCTCGCGGGCGATATAGCCCTCGTATTTTATAAGAATCTCTGCGGCCTCCACAATCTCAAGACGGCGATCTTCGGGCAAAGAATCGACCAAAACCGCCAAAGGCTCGACGAATGGGGCAATCGAGAGAATCGTAAGCTGTGGCCGCTCGATAAGAGAACGGAGCTTCACGCCCTGCTTAAGGGGCGATGTTCCGGCCTCTTCCATGAGGGCGTCGACATCCGACGGCCGAACGGTAAGAGTATCCGCCAGTTCGATGATCGAGTCGCGCAAGCGCCGTTTTTCTTCGAGAAGGGCAAAGCGGTGTTCATCAGCCAGACCGATCTGATAGGCTATAGGAGTGAGGCGCATGTCGGCGTCGTCCTGCCGCAGAAGGATACGGTATTCGGCGCGGCTCGTAAACATGCGGTAAGGCTCGTCGACTCCTTTTGTCACAAGATCATCGATAAGCACGCCGATATAAGCCTGGTCGCGGCCAAGGACGAGGGGTTCGCGGCCGAGGAACTGCAGGGCGGCATTCGCACCTGCGATCAGACCCTGTCCTGCGGCTTCCTCATAGCCCGTGGTGCCGTTGATCTGTCCGGCAAAGAAAAGGCCCGGCACAAGGCGCGTCTCGAGCGTATGGCGCAATTGAGTGGGATCGAAAAAGTCGTATTCGATGGCATAACCCGCGCGGTAGAGCTGGGCGTCTCTGAGGGCCGGTATAGTGGAAATGGCGGCTATCTGAATATCCATAGGCATGGACGAAGAAAAGCCGTTGACATAAAATTCCTGCGTTGTCTCGCCTTCCGGCTCGAGGAAAAGCTGATGCTCGGTCTTGTCGGCGAATGTGACAATCTTGGTTTCGATCGAAGGACAGTAGCGCGGCCCGATGCTCCTGATCTGTCCGTTGTAGAGAGGCGAATCGGGAAGACCGCGACGCAGAATGTCGCATGTCTCCTCGTTTGTATAGACGGTATAGCATTCGCGCTGGCGCAATTCGCTCTTCACCTCGGGAAGATAGGAGAAATGGTGAAAATCGGTGTCGCCGGGCTGCGGCGTAGTCTTCGAGAAATCGATCGTACGCCCGTCAAGACGCATGGGCGTGCCGGTCTTCATACGGGCGGCTATAAAGCCGAGATCTTTCAGCTGCTCGGTGAGACCGTGTGATGCAGGCTCGGAAATCCGGCCACCTTCGAACGACACACGACCTATATGCATGAGGCCTCCGAGGAATGTTCCGTTGGTGAGCACTACCCTACCCGCACGGAAAGTCGTGCCTTCCGAAGTATGGACTCCGGCAAGCTGACCTTCGTCGAATACGAGCGAATCGACGTTGCCCTGCCACATCGAGAGATTTGGTGTATTTTCGAGAATCTCGCGCCAAAGCGCCGAAAATTTGTTGCGGTCGGCCTGAATGCGCGGACTCCACATCGCGGGGCCCTTGCTGCGGTTAAGCATGCGGAACTGTATGCTGGTGCGGTCGGCCACGATTCCCATCATGCCGCCGAGAGCATCGATCTCCCGCACGATCTGACCCTTGGCTATACCGCCGACGGCGGGATTGCAGCTCATCTGGGCGATCTTGTTCATATCCATCGTCACCAGAAGGGTGCGTGCGCCGAGTCGGGCCGCGGCGTGAGCGGCCTCGCAGCCGGCATGGCCGGCGCCTACTACAATAATATCGAAATCGAATCGCAAAACGAAATAAAATGTAAAAGTGAAATCAAGGGAGTAAGGCGAGAGCTTTCTCTTCTGCCGCCTCCATAATCTCGCGTTCACCCGGCCCCTTGTCGTTGATGCCGCAGAGATGAAGAACGCCGTGGATGATCACGCGCAGCAACTCACGGTCATAGTCTACTCCGAGCATCTCCGCATTCGACCTCACGGTATCGAGCGAGATATACATGTCGCCGCGAAGCATAGCCGCCGTACAATCGTCGAACGTGATTATATCGGTATAATAATCATGGTCGAGAAAACGACGGTTCACATCGATTATCTCATCGTCGGAGCAAAAAATATAATTCAGGGAACGGACAATCCGGTTATAAGAAGCCGCAACTTGGACAATCCATTGTTCAAGTCGCTGATAATCAAGCTTCGGGGTGTCAACACCCGAGGCAATCCATTGAAAAGCGGGCGTCATATCATTTAATTACATGCAAAGATAAAGAAAAAAAAGGAAAAACAGCGCTCACAGATTGTTCAAAAATAAAGAATATAAAATTCAAAGGCACAATACTGAACAACAGGTATTTAAGTCAACACAAGACTCTTTGAGAATCGATTTTTCAGAATCTCCCGCCCTGCCCCCGGTCAAAAATGCGATTCTCAGTCCGATTTTTTAGTATATTTACCACAAAAAAAGACATGGCCCGACTAAACGACTTCATGGAGCATCCGGAACTGGTGACGATCTGCCGATTTTGCCTGAAAGAAGGCGAAGCAGTGAAATACGACAAAGGGCAGTCTTTTGTCAACGAAGGATCGATATGCCGTTACATCGCCATAGTTCTGTCGGGATATTTCAAATACATAGTTTTTGACGAACATGGCGATGAATGTACTACCGGCTTCTCTTTCGAAGGCGACATCGTGACAGATTATGTACGGTCATTCATTTACTCTCAGCCTTCTCTCACATCGATAGTCGCAGGCGCCGACTCGGAAGTTCTGAGAGTACCGATAGCTGAAATGCGGGCATATCTCGAAAACACAGATTCGGACTATCTCGCCGTAACATCTTCTCTCCTGCTCAACGAGGCCTATCGACGCTATATCGACATGTACAGGTTTTCACCGGTAGAACGATACACAAAACTCGTAGAGCGTATACCGGGTCTCCTGACTCTCGTGCCGCTGAAGGAACTGGCATCTTATCTCTCGGTTTCGCGCCGACAATTTCAGCGCATCCGCAAGCAGACGGGACATTTGTCCCACGACAGATGAAACATATACCGTATTTTTGGGAAATTTAAAACCCCGTATATGTTCAGGAAATTAGCGACTTTAGGGCTACTGATTGTCTCGGCCCTGTGCACCCCCACCGCGGAGGGAGCCAAAATCTATCAGTTAACCAATGCGCGCGTCTACCATAAGGACGGCGCCGTGAGCGAATACGGCGGCGACTCAATGCTGTCGATGCCGCGCAAGAAAGATGCCCTTCAGCCTGTGGAAAAGGCATATACCAAAGGACAGAAAAAAGCCGACGAGATAGCCCCGGCCACGGTAGACTCGGTGGTGGCGTGGCTGCCGACACACCCCGACAAACGCTATACTTTTGTCTATCTGCCCAAATACGGCTGGAGCACCGTCATCGACAAAACGCCGCAATCCACCGCCTACGTCTATTCCGACGGGGGCTTCCGCATCCGCCCCGACGGCGGTCTGTGGTTCTACGACACACAGAAACTGATTGTAGACCGCGACGGCAAGACCGCCGATCTGAAGAATTTCTTCGATATGAAGCCCGATAAATTCGCCCGGGAAATAGCCGGAATATCGGGCGCCGACACCGCTCTGGAAGCTCGCCTGAAATACCTTCTGGGGCGCGAACATCCCGACAATTACGTACGTGTAGTGAAGATGGACGGCGACACAATCTTCGGCTATCTCCACAACGACGCCAAGACAATAGCCAAAAATCTCTTCTCCAAATCGGGTTCGCTGCAACAATATATCAACATCAGCGAGGAGCCAGACAGCAAAGGAACCCGCTACTCTGCCGATGACGTCAGCGAGATACAATGGTTCGACAACAACATCGCGCCGAATACGAGGGTCTCGATGTCAATGAACGCCCCGCGCATGTTCAAAGCCAAGAACTATACCCGCGGCTTCACATGGCTGTGGGACCGGCGTCCCGGAGGCAATATTGTCAAATGGGAAGCATGGGAGACCAGCGGAGGCAGAAACCCCGTAAGCCGCCTTGTCCCTGTGGTAAGTGTATATTTCGAAGGCGCCAAAGGCGCATTTATGCTATTCTCCAACGGTTCCGTAAGCCTTGCCCTGCTCTACCACTACATGAAGGACGCGGCACCCGAATTCCACAAAATACTGAAAGAATACTACGGCGATAGCCCCGACGCGAAGGCTCACATCAACGAACTTAAAGACAACCCGTCGACCATCCTCATACTATACGAGGAATATCTCAAGACCCACGATCCGATAGATGACCGGCCCGACGTGAAAGTGTCGGACGACGAAAAAGAGGACGAAAAAGAGGACAAAAAGAAAGATAAAGAGAAATAAAACACGAGGGCGTGTCGTAATTAATTTCATTGCCCTCGGTAGGGGCGCGCGTTCGGCGCGCCCGCGTATCAATATCCGGTT